>JBBDSC010000161.1:0-107596 GCA_040905145.1 Anditalea sp. | reverse complement strand
GAGACCGAAGGACAAGGGGAAACCCAATTAGGTTCACGCGGCGGGCGCAAAGAAGACGCAGCGAACGCGGAGGTGTTCCTTTTTCAATTTCTTCATTGCGGCTGCGACCCTCATTAGGTTCAACATAAAAAAAGCGTCAACTTAATCAGGACGTGACACATTGAAAATTGACGGCTTGCGGTTGAATACAGAAGGGCTTAGAGATTAGGGACGAAGAGACATATGACTGTGGACCATCGACGGCCACTTCCACCATGCAATAACCATTATCCAATAACCAAATAACTACATTAAGAAAGGCGTAGATTATCACAATCCATAATTTGGCAATCTCCATACAAGACCAGGGAATGACTGGTGATGTTGGCAATAAATTCTTTTCCAGCAGTTTCCTTAATTGCATTTATCCTTTCGTCAGAGAATTCCTTGATCTTTCTGCATTGATTGCATACATAATGATCATGATGCTTATAGGTAAGCGCCTGCTCGTAGAGAGCGACTTTGTCCTTGAACTGGTGCTTTACAGCTAAGCCGCATTCTACGAGCAAATCCAGGGTATTATATATCGTGGCCCTACTGATGGTATACCCTTTATTCCTCATCAATAGAAACAAACCCTCTACATCAATATGTTCATCCTGTGGCAAAGCGTACAATTCATCTATCACTGAGAAGCGTTCAGGAGTTTTTCTGCTCCCTTGCCTAATCAGAAAATTCTCAAAAATCCTTTTTGCTTTTTCTATAATTGACTTTCCTGCCATCTCTACTTATTCTAAAGATAAAGATGGAGGAAATTATGGAGTTTATCAACCTATCTTGTTTCAGAGATGGTCCAATGATCTTATTTGCTTTCATTCTAAATTAATTTGATAAAAAAATCCAATATTTAAGCAATTGCTAACATAAAAGATTAAATTATCATAAAATATGGCCTGATTTTATTCCTTAAATTAAAATCCAAGGGAGGTTGAATTAATGTGCACTATGGACCCAAAAGTAAGACGTATTTTATTTGTGTTTTTTATAATGTTGGGTTTTTCCGTTGATGCACAAGTGCCCGGGTTCTTTATGAAGGAGGACGCTAGGAAGATAGTAATCCCTTTCGTGGAGGCCCATAATCTCATCATCATACCGGTTTCAATTAACGACGGGCCCCCAATTAATTTTCTTTTTGACACTGGTGTAAAATCCAATATTCTTTTTAGTAAAGCAATAGGGGATGAACTAGGGCTTACCTATACACGAAAGCTGAACCTGGTCGGTGCCGATGGGCAAACCGTTTTGACGGCTTTGGTTTCGGTCAATAACCGGATTGACTTAGAGGAGATTGAAGGGAGCATGCAGGCCATGCTGGTATTGGAGGAGGATTTTTTGGAGCTGGAAAATGTGATAGGAGTTCCGGTGTATGGGGTCATTGGCTATGAATTCTTTAAATACAATCCCATAAAAATTGATTATGATACCAATACAATTACTTTTTACAGGACTTCTGCTCTTAAATGGAGGCCTTTTGGATATAGGAAAATGGACATTCAGCTCGAGGACAACAAACCCTATATTTTTGCACAAATAAAGCAAATTCAAGGACCTGATCTGGAGGCCAAGTTACTTATTGATACCGGTGCCAATCATAGCCTGCTGTTGAACAGGGAAGCTTCTGAAGAAATTGTACTTCCTCCCCTTGCTTTGGAAAGTGAATTGGGTAGATCCCTGGGTGGGGATTTATTCGGCTTTATAGGAAGGATAAGAAGATTAAAATTAGGTGGGCTTAACTTTAGGAAAGTTCTCTCTTCTTACCCCGATGAAACGGAGTTTTCCCACATTATTCTTGGCACGGGGAGGATTGGAAGCTTGGGATCCGAGCTATTAAGCCGCATGAAAATAATCTTGGATTACCCCAGGGAAAGGATATTGTTTAAGAAAGGGACAAGTTTCAGCGAGCCTTTTGAATATGATATGAGCGGAATTACGGTTAGGCTTTTATCTGGTTATGAAAATAGGGTTTATGTCAGCCAAGTGAGAAAAGACTCTCCTGCTTTTAAGAGGGGTGTACAGAAATTTGACGAAATTGTCAGTATCAACGAGATTCCCATTGACTTTTGGAAATTGTCTGACATCAATGATCTTTTGCGTTCCGAAGAGGGAAGAGTGATCAATTTGAGGATAGTCAGAAGCTCTATGAATGAAGCCGAGGAGCTTACAGTGTCATTTGTTTTGAAAAAGCAACTATGAAAAATTTCCCTTCTTTTTTTAACGCTATCACATTTTATTCACTATCATTTTCTTGGTGATCCTCCTTCCAGAGCTGCTGATCAATTGTACAAAATAAATCCCACTGGATACATGCTGTGTATGGATTTCAAGTGGAATATTTGGATCAATTGGTATATCTGACATAATTTTCTGGCCGAGAGTGTTGAAAAGGCTGATTTTACCGGATGCGGACGAAATAATGGCCAATGGACCAGGGGTGGGATTGGGATAAATTTTCATCTGAGGTTTCCTTTCGCCGGGAAGGTTACCGTCTATTGATAAGTCTGCCAGATGGATTAAGCCTCCAGAGGTATTGCCAAGAATCAAATCTATTTTTTCTCCAAAAGCTGCTGGGATGGAAGCAATCCACGTATTTTTTCCCAATCTTGTTTCGATCAACACATTTTCTTCCCATTGGAGTATTTCGGTATTAGGGTCAAAAGAATGGGGAAAGTCAGGAATATGCATCAATATTCCCCGCTGGTCCACTGCGTACAGATCAATTTGGTCGCTGGAAGTGTATACCACATGCACATTCAGGTTTCTATTGGCGGGGTTATCCGAGAAACCGAGGTAATCCCTGTCCAGTAGTTCTATTTCCGGAACCTGTCCAAAATTTACCTTGAAGCGGATCAATTCACCTGTCTGTCTAGCCAATAACATAAAATCATCTCCTTCGTGGTGAATGAATTCCAAGTGGTCATTGCCCCTCAATTGGACCCCCGGCACCGACATTTCCTGTAATTCCTGACCATCTAAGGAAGGGGACCAAAACAACTTGCGGATCGAAGTGAAATTGACAACCTCCACACCGGATATTAATAGAAAAGAGCGGTTATCGGTGGCAATAAATTCCTGATATTGCAAATCGGTCAAATTTAGTGAGGAAAGGTTTAAAAAGTTCTCATCATTCAGGGTCAATCCCTCAGCAGACAGCTCAAAATGATAAGCCTTGCCCACTATTTTGTTTTCATGAAGGCCATTTGCCGTTACTACCAATTCACCGATGGAGGCGTTTCCTTTGAAAAAAGGCCTGGAGTTTTCTCCCAAATCTACCATATCTTCCTGGAGAAATGCGGTGGTGGTAAGGTTGGCACCTTCTTGATAATGATATAAACTTTGGCTATAATCCGAATTATATTGAGAAGCAGTATGGGAAGAATTGGTGGTAATTACCAGGTCATGGTCCAATAAATAGCCCGCATGAAAAACAGGAAATTCCGGCAGCGGATCAAGTTGAGGTAGGTTTCTGGAAAAAGAATTGAAATCAGGGGATAGATTGCTGCCTTCATTGACCAGGTAATACAGACTGTTGCATTCATCCTGGCCCATCAACATGTCCAAAACACCATCCCCGTTAAAGTCATGCAATAATATGGAATGTCCACCTGCATGTTCCACTTTCAGGGTTTCGTCTAGAGGACGGGTCTTAAGGATGGGACTACTGGAGCAGGTTTGCCCAAAAGAAAAATTCTCACAGCCACAAAATTCAAATCCGCCCCATCTGGTGATCGCTGAAGCAAAGCCGTCAATGTCCGGCACTCCTTTCCGTTCAATGCTGGTATTTTGATAAAATTCCAAAAAGTCCCCTGAAGCAAAATTGAAAGTAACAATATCGAGATCTCCATCCCCATCAATATCCATAATGGCGGGTATATCTAGGCTATTCGTTTGAAAATTGGCATTGTTTTCCAGTTTCAAATAGTTTTGCGCCACTTTCCATTGGAGCATATAGGTACTGTCCCCAGTGATATTTTTATAAACTTTGATCCCAAAAGGACTGCTGGTAAATAGGTCCTTTTTTCCATCTTTGTCAAAATCCGCCAATATTAAAAAGCCGTTGATATCATCCGGAAAGTAGTAGGTGTACAAAGGATTATGAATGAATTGGCCCTCGTTTTTCTCAAAGACCAGCAAATTGTCAGCATTTCTGTCCCAAACTACCAACTCTTCCTGCCCATCTCCATTGACATCCACTTGCTGAATTTGTGCCGAATTGATGCCTCCTGCAAATGGAAAAGGGAGGCTCCTTTCGGAAATATTTACAGGTAATGTCGCTGCAAACTGGAAAGCTTTTTGCGCTTCTACCTGAAAGAGCAGGAAAAAACTGAGGACAGTAGCAATTAGGAACTTTTTCATGGACATGGTTAAGTGAAAGCTTACTTTTTAAGCTAAATAAAACGTAACTTTTTGATCAAAGATCTAATGTATTCGTTTATTTTGGAACAGAGTTCTTTAAATAGTTAGAGAAGTGATAGAAGGCAGAAAAATTGGAAATATTCTGGGGTTTTGGACCTGTTTACTTTGTCATCCAAGAAATGAACAAGAGTCAGGGAAGGAAGGATCATGGGAATCGCTTACATGCGCAGAGAAGAGGAATGGGATTTGTGGAAATAAAAGACTCATGTTTTTATGTTAATTTTAAATTATGGATATCGAGCAGCTCTATAAATTGTATAAAAAATCCACTGGGGTAAGTACTGACACGAGAAAAATAGAGAAAGGCAACCTTTTCTTTTCCCTCAAAGGCCCTTCATTTAATGCCAATAAATTTGCGATCAATGCTTTGGCTCTGGGCGCTTCCGGTGTGGTGGTGGACGACCCTGATTGTTTTAATAAGAATGATCCTCGTTGCTTTTTGGCCGAAGATGGGCTAAAGGCACTTCAACAACTTGCCAATTATCATAGAAAGCAATTCGACATTCCTTTTTTTGCCATTACAGGAACGAATGGGAAAACAACCACCAAGGAATTGATCAATATAATTCTGAGTAGGAAATTTAAAACTTCTGCTACGATAGGTAATTTAAACAATCATATAGGGGTGCCTTTGACCTTGCTGGCAATGGGTGAAGGTACAGAAGTGGGAATTGTGGAAATGGGGGCCAATAAAATAGGGGATATCCGGGAGCTTTGTGAAATAGCGGAACCTACCCATGGGTTGATCACCAATATAGGCAAGGCTCATTTAGAAGGATTTGGGGATTTTAATGGGGTACTAAGGGCCAAAACTGAGCTTTATCAATATTTGATTTCACGGGAAAGAAAAATATTTATCAATTCCCGTGACCCTATATTAGTCAATATGGCCAAACGGGTTAAGGACCCGGTCTTATATCCCGGGAAAAATGATTTCTACCATTGCACTTTAGTGGAAGCCAATCCATTTGTCAAATTTCGGACGGCAGATGGAAAAATCCGCACCACAAAGATGCTTGGGGCTTATAATTTTGAAAATATAGCAGCATCCCTGGCAGTGGGCAAGTTTTTTGGGGTAGAGGAGGAACAGGCAGTTGAGGCAGTTTGTCAGTATATCCCCAGTAATATGCGCTCCCAGCTTGTCGAAAAAAGGAGCAATCTGATCCTAATGGATGCCTATAATGCCAATCCTTCCAGTATGGAAGAGGCCATTAAGGCCTTTGGTAAGATGACAGGTAAAAAGTATAAAATGATCATTTTGGGAGACATGTTTGAATTGGGTCAATCTGAAATAGAAGAGCACCGGAAAATAGGTGAACTGGTAAACCAACTGGAAATTGATAAGATTTGCTTCACGGGACAATTGATGCAATATGCCTTGGCCAAAGCTCCCCGGGCATTGTATTTTCCGGATCCTTTTTCCTTGCGGAATTGGCTACAGGATTCCCACCTGAAAGATTATCTGATTTTGATCAAAGGAAGCAGGGGAATGAAAATGGAGGGATTGGTGGAATTTATTTGAGAAGTGGATGATCAGTATTGAAGAATATCAATGGAAAAAATAGTTTCGTGCAAAGACCGGCAAAGCTTTTCCCAAAGGCGCAGAAAAATAAGCTGGATCAGAATTTCCTAAGTGGATAAATTAGCCTTACATGCACTGTGGACCGTCGACCGTGGACATTTTAGTACGTCACGCAGAGTTAGAGCCGTAAAGATGGCACAGAATCATGGCTTTGCTATGGACACTTATACAACCTATTTCCCCGCAAGGTATCTTTTCCGGTATTCTATGGGGTTGCACCCTTTCACCTGTTTGAATTGACGGGCGATGTTTTTGCTGTCGTTAAGGCCCATGTCCAAAGCGATTTCGAAAATGGTTTGATCAGTCTCCAGGAGTTTCTGGGTGAATTTTTCCATTCTCAGGTTAAAAATATACTTATAAACTGGTAACCCCGTAATTTGCAGAAACCTTTTTTCCAAGGAGCGTCTCGAAAGAGGGACCTGTTTTACAATCTCATCCACGTGAAGGTTTTTTTCAATGTTTTTATGGATAAATCTTAATGTGGAGGCAATATGGACATCATTGGTCGCATAAATATCAGTGGATTGACGGGTGATAACCTGGGTGGGTTTTACAACGATGTCATAATGGCCATGCATTCCCCTGATCATATTTTCCAATAATTTGGCGGAGTCATATCCACCTTTTTCAATATCCAAAGCAATACTGGAAAGAGGGGGATCCGAAAGCTCGCAGAGCATTTCATCATTGTCCACCCCCAACACGGCCACTTCTTCAGGGATCCTTATTTTGTTTTGCCGGCAAGCCTCTGTGATATGGAGGCCCTGGTTATCATCACAGGCCATTAAGGCAATGGGCTTGGGAAGCGACGCCAACCACTGGCTAAGGGAATTGCTCTTGTAGTACCAAAGATCGGTGGAACGGGATTTCCTATGCTCGAAATAATGGACCTCATTTCCAGAGGCATTGATTCTTTCTTCAAAACCTTCTGCCCGCTCCCTGGACCAGACAATGTCATTGAACCCATAGAAGGCAAAATTTTTGTACCCTTTCTTCAGGAAATATTCCGCTCCCATTATACCAGCCTCCCGGTAGGCTCCGGTGATGTTGGGGATTTCCTTAAAGCGTTCTTTGAAATCCTGGGCAAGGACAGGGATTCCTGAGGCCACAATTTTATCCACATCCATATCATTGTAAAGCTGTCCTATGACCCCATCCGCCCGCCACTCTTTTGCCCATTGAAGAATGCCTTCCATCCCAATTGTTTCGCGATAATACAAAGGCATCCTGCAGTAAGTCCAAGGGCCATGTTCCCCGGAATACTTTGATATCCCCTTTAGCAGGTTCTTGCTGTATTCTTCCGCAAAATCAAGTAACAATATGATCTTATACATGTAATACTCCTTTTATTTTACGATGGATTACTTGAGAAGATCCTTGAAGCTTCTCACGGTGGCATTGGTGACCAATGGACGGGCCCAAATCCCAATACTAAGAATGTATCCCAGGGTTATCAACAAGAACAGCATGGAAAATCGTAAACCTACTAACTCCCCGAGGCCGCCTATGATAAGGGGGACCAATGCGCCCCCGGCTATCCCTGTACACAAAATACCTGAAAAGGTTCCGTAATGTGATTTTACGGAATTTAATGCAAGGGAAAATATTATCGACCACATCACGGAAGAAAAAAATCCGGTCAGGGGAAATGCGATGATTGACATTTCCCTGTTACCAAACAGCGCAACCAATAAAGCAATTATCGCCCCCAAGGTGAAAAAGATCAAAACTTTCCGGCTGTCCAGGAATTTTAGCAAAATCAGGCCGAGTAAGCATCCTATGGTGAGCAGCCCCCAGAAATAGGAGATTACCGACGCCCCGGTGGTGGCGGGATCCACTCCATGATAGGTCTGGAGAAATTTTGAGGTCCAGTTCGCAATGCCCTGTTCTGTTCCAACATAGCTTAAGATGCCGAGAAAAAAAAGGATGACATATTTGTTGTCCGCGAGTTCTTTGAAGGCTTTTCCTGTGTCTATTTTTTCATCTTCCTTCAGCTTTACCCTTGGGAATTTCACAAAGTAGATGATTAGGATCATGCCTAGCACAATGGCAGCAAAAACCCAATAGAGGGAAACCCACTTCAGATTTTCCGGGACAAGGTCATTAAATAGGTTGATTAAAGCCGAGGAATTGTCGGAGTGGATATTTAAGACCAGATAGCTGTATAAAAGTGGGCTTAAAAAAGAAGCTGCCCCAAAGGCCAATTGGGCAAGTACCGAATTAAAGGCAAAATGTTCCTCTCCTCCGGCGGTTCTCAGTAAAGGATTGATGACCACTTGGAGCATGGCCATACCCATCCCAATGATAAACAAGGAAGAAAGGGCAATGTAGAAACTTGGGATTATGGCAAAAAGAAGCGCACCAATGAATGCCATAAAAAAAGCAGCGATTATTATCTTTTTCTCCTTATACCTTTCCACCAGCATTCCGGAGGGAATGGACATAATACCGTAGGCTACAAAAAATGAAAATGGTAAAAACCCAGCCAATCCTATGCTTAGATCAAAACTATTGATGATGTCGGGAATAATTGGTCCAAGGATATTGGTCAAGAAGGAAATTACAAAGAAAATGAGCAGTATGAGGATTACGATCAGTGTGTTTCTTTTCATTGGTATGTAAGGTTAAAAATTTATTTCAAAACTTTGGACAAGACTTTTGAAATAGGCGAGGTGCGCAAAGCTTCATTAATCCATTCAATTATATGTGGAATAGAAATATTGATAAAGATAAAGATTTAATGGATGTAATTTACGTATAATAACCTTCAAAATGCGCAATTCCTTCAATCCTATCCGTTAATTCTAAATAAAAGAAAGGGAATTGGACTTATTGCGAACGGATTTTTCTTTTTGAATATCATATTAAACTAAATTACATAAAGTTCAGACCCAGAAAGCCCAAGTTACCCTCTATGTTATGATTGCCGAAAGCCATAAAGGCTTTTTTGACAGACCAGCTTGATGGCCACCTTTTCTTACTTAACCACACATTTCCAGTTTGGCGATGTATTAAAAATCCTGTCTCAAAAATAAAAAAATCACAGGATATCACACAACGGCCGTTTTAGGAGATAGCCAAGTTTTTTTACAGCATCTTGTAACTTGCAGAGTTATCGTGCCGATTTTTTGAAGAGTTAATCTTTCTTGTAGCGCTGCCACCGTATTACCCAAAGTACTTTCCTCTATTCAAAGGATAGAGGAAGAAAATCACTGAAATATTCTTTCTTAATTTATTAAATCATATATTGCAATAAATGATTAAAGATGGGGATTACAAAGTCGGAATTATTTACGGAACGTCAGAATAGATTGGCTACCTTGGCTAAGGTAATTGGGCACCCGGCAAGAGTTGCCATTATAGAATACTTACTGGAACGTGAGACTTGCATATGTAATGATTTGGTAAATGAGCTTCCATTGTCTCAATCGACCATTACCCAGCATTTACGGGAGCTTAAACAAATTGGCCTCATTAAAGGTGAAATCGAAGGCCCAAAGGTGAATTATTGCATTAATGACCAGGTTTGGGACGAAGCAAAAGGTATTTTTGTTAATTTATTTGATAAGTTCGTTTCAAAGAAAAACTGCTGCTAAAATTTTTTTATCCATACATAACGCAATATTACAATATCATAATAATACAATATAAACTATACAGAAAAGCTGTAGTAAATAGTGAAACAGAGTATTTTCTCACTCTCTAATATAAAATTGTCTTCATGGCTAAAAAGGTTTTAGTTAAACGTAAAGGAGTTTATTTAAACTTACTGGAAAGATTTACCCAAGAAAGAACATTCCTATTAATTGTATTAATTGGTTTTCTAGCATCTGCTGTGATAATCGGATATGGCAGGGCTGCTATGTGGCTGGGCTTTTTATTTGCTGCTTATGCTGCTGTTGCAAACGATAGTATTCAATCATTAGGCACATTTATTGAAAGTAACAAGGAAAAGAAATGGTGGATCCTATGGCTTTTCACAGGGACGATTTTTATTGCCACAGTCACCTTTAGCTGGGTATATTTTGACGGTGATGTCACCTACCAGCGCCTGTTAAATTCTGACGGGACTACTGATTATCCCCATCCGGAAAATTTCAGCTTTTTTCAGATCATTGCCCCACTGGTTCTGTTGATTCTGACAAGGTTACGGATGCCCGTTTCCACTACGTTTTTAATGCTGAGCGTTTTTAGTGCTAGCTCAGAGGGAATTACACAGATGATCGGAAAAAGCCTTTCCGGTTATGTAATGGCTTTTTTACTATCTTTTTTTGTCTGGTATACCGGCTACAGTTTTATCAAAAAATATTTTAAGAAGAGAAAAATGCATATCGGATGGACTGTGGTCCAATGGGCAGTCAGCGGCTCACTTTGGGCTGTGTGGGTAATGCAGGACGGTGCAAATATTGCGGTGTTTCTTCCCCGCCAGTTAAATTTAGTGCAATTCCTGATCTTCACGCTAACGATTTTCGCAGGTCTGGGCCTGTTATATTATTTACGTGGTGATAAAATTCAAAAAGTAGTGAGTGAAAAAGTAAGAATTGCCGATATACGAGCTGCCACATTGGTTGATTTCACTTATGTAATTCTATTAATCTATAAGCTGTTTATCAGCACCGTACCTATGAGTACCACCTGGGTATTCTTAGGTGTAATGGGAGGCCGGGAAATCGCAATTAATCTTGCACGTAGGAAAAAAGGCAGGAAACACAGATTCAGAGCCTTAAGAATGACACTTAAGGACTTTGGCTACGCATTGATAGGCTTGATTATCTCGGTTGCTTTGGCTGCGGGTGCAAACCCTGCCATCAAAGTGGAAATAATCTTATTCTTTGAAAATCTGTTTCATTAATGATTATGGAACAACAATTAAGGATTTAAATTACTGCCGTAAACAAATTAGAAATATTCCAAAAAAAAATAATCTTATGAAAAAATCGATGATCCTGTTCTCTCTTTTTCTCTTCAGCCAGGTTCTTTATGGACAGATGTCCAAACAACCCAAGCTGGTGATCGGAATTACCGTGGACCAGATGCGCTATGATTATTTAACCCGATATTGGGATAAGTATTCAGAGGATGGTTTTAAAAAACTTGTAGGAGAAGGATACGTGATGGCAAACACGCATTACAACTATGCACCTACCTATACAGGAGTAGGACACGCCACTGTTTTTACGGGTACTTCACCGGCAATTCATGGCATAGCAGGAAACAACTGGTACAGTAAGGAGGAAAAGAGGAGCGTGTACTGTGTGGAAGACAATTCTGTAAGGACAGTCGGTTCCAGCTCAGATGCCGGAAAGTTTTCACCAAAGAATTTAAAAACCAACACCGTCACAGACCAGCTCAAAGTTTTTTCCAAGGAAAGTAAAGTAATCGGAATTGCCCTTAAAGACAGGGGGGCGATCTTGCCTGTCGGTCATCAGGCAGACGCCGCCTACTGGTTCGATCCCGAAAACGGACACTTTGTAACCAGTGATTACTACATGGAGGAACTGCCTGCCTGGGTAGAGAATTTCAATAAAAAAGCTTATGTGGAAAAATACCTTTCCTCTGAATGGAACACGGTCAATCCAATTGCGGAGTATACGGCATCCACAGATGATAATGTCCCTTTTGAAGGGTTGTTTAAAGGAGAGGACAATCCTGTTTTCCCCCATAATCTTCCTGAGTTGGCAAAAGAAAACGGCTTGGGCATCATACGCCAAACCCCCTTCGGAAATACAATTACATTTGATTTAGCCCGAGAAGCTATCACAAACGAAGCTTTGGGAGAGGATGCCATCACTGATTTTCTGAGTGTAAGTTTTTCCTCACCGGACTATATCGGCCACCAGTATGGTCCCCATTCAATTGAGGTAGAGGATAACTATTTACGCCTGGACATAGAATTGGCAGATTTCTTAAAGTTCCTGGAAGAAAATGTCGGAAAGGATAATTACCTGATTTTCCTTACCTCTGATCATGGAGCTGCCGATGTCCCTGCTTTTGTAAAAGGAAATACCGGCTATTTTAATGATGGGGCGCTGGAAAACGGTCTGCGTAAAACAATTGTTGAAAACTTTGGACTGGACCTCATAGAAAACATAACCAATGACCAGGTTTACCTGGCAAATGATCTGATCAGTAAAAACGGTGTGGACATCCTGGAACTGAAACAGCTTATCAGGGATGAACTGTTTAATTATGAGGGAGTCATTGGGGTAGTGGACCCTATCGAATCCATATGCCTTACAGATAAAAGCATTTGTGAAAAAATATATAATGGGCACCATCCCGGAAGAAGCGGTGATATTTCTTTTATCAAAGCCCCTGGATGGATTGGCGGGTCCAATAAAAGGGGTGGGACCACGCATGGAAGCCCATTTCCATATGACACACATGTTCCCCTGATCTGGTACGGTGCAGGTACCCAACCCGGTATCCTTTTCAGGGAAGTGCATCTGAGGGACGTAGCCCCAACCTTGAGCTTGATGCTGGGCATCGGCATGCCCAATGGCACTACAGGAACTCCTGTCACTGAATATCTGGAAATGATTTTCAAAAGATGAGAAGAGAGATGATATGAAGACACCTTGGGAAAAGAGATATAGGTATTCCATCAATAACTGGTTGTTTGGCATGCCCCCTAGAAAATCCAGGGGGTATTATCTCCTTCTTATCCTAATAATTATATTGATTGGCTTTATCTTATAGAAGCTTTCATTGAAGTAATAGTTATCTTTAATAATGTAGCCAGTCCTGATTTCTTTACCCACTAAAATTAAAACGCAGGAAGTAAAAATTATTAGGTAAAATCCACTATCTGTACACCTGCTCAGGATATTATATACTTACAGTCATATGAAAATAGCTCTATTCTCCGACATTCATGCCAATCTACCGGCACTGGAAGCTGTATTGGCAGATATGGACAGCCGCCAACCAGATGCTGTTTATTGCTTAGGTGATCTTGTTGGGTATGCCCCCTGGCCTAATGAGGTTATCAATTTAATAAGGAAAAGACATATCCCTACCATTGCAGGCAATTACGATGAAGGCATAGGATTAGGTAGTAACGAATGTGGCTGCGCCTACAAAGCAGATAAAGAGAAATCCATGGGGGGAATCTCTATCTCTTATACCAATGAACTGGTGAAAGACGAAGAGAGAGACTACCTAAGATCACTTCCCCGGCACATCCGGTTGGAGTTTGAGGCTCAACCGGAGAAACTACAGGTATTAATGGTTCACGGCAGTCCACGTAAAATCAATGAGTATCTCTTTGAAGACCGGCAGGAGAAAAGCATGCTGCGAATTATGGAAGAGGCTAATGCTGACCTAATG
Organism: Anditalea sp.; assembly: GCA_040905145.1. Taxonomy (GTDB): domain Bacteria; phylum Bacteroidota; class Bacteroidia; order Cytophagales; family Cyclobacteriaceae; genus DATGMS01. The sequence goes on along the minus strand of JBBDSC010000161.1, from coordinate 94,233 downwards.
TTTTTCGGACATACCCATAAGCCTTACCACCGAAAACTTGCTTACGAAGTAGATGGAGGATCCTTTTACCGACATGCAATCAATATTGGATCCGTTGGAAAACCTAAAGATGGAGACCCAAGAGCAGGATATGTAATGCTCCATATTGACCACAATGCCAGCAGGCTCAATCCCTCCTCCTTTGAAGTAGAGTTTATCCGATTAGACTATGATGTAGAAAAGGCTGCAAAAGCTGTGGAAGAAAGTCCTCTGCCCAATGAATATGCTGAAATGCTTAGAAAAGGCTAAACAGGCGGACGACCCGAAACTGATTTTTCCAGGAAATTTGAAATTATGAGCGTTACGCAAAAGATAATAAAGAAAGATCATCCTTACAAGTTCTCTGACTTCCATACCTCCGTATTTTTTTCCAGGCATAAAAAGTGGCCCTGTGGATGCCAAGTTCACAGCATAATTCATTCACGTCACGGCCCGCTTCCTGTTCCTTGAGGGCTTTAACGATATGACTCTCGGTAAATCTGGTCTTTTTCATACAGTCTTAAAGTTACATTTTGTCGCTTTTTAAACTGTCCCATTTTTGGGGAAGCTTACACGGTAGAGGCTATGGAAGTTGTTTTGTCATATTCGGGGCTCATTGCTTTGGTAAAGAAAAATCAATATCTGCCAGCATCACTTCTAAAGGGGGAAGATTATCGTGAATGTATTAGTTTTTTAAGTATTCTTCAACTTCTTTTACAGTGTGTTTGGCTGATCGACCTACACCAATTAAGGTAGCAGAGGCATAGCCGGTCCAACCTCCATAACCTACCAGCCATAGTCCATCGACTTCAACAGCACGTGTTCCATTAGTTCTGATTTTTCCCTTTTCGTCTTCCGAAACAATAGTGCTAAGATATGCTGTTGAATAACCAAAACCCGTACACCAAATAATGCTATCAAAGGCTTCTTTAGTGCCATCTTCCCAAATCACACCGTCTTTATAAATACGGGTAAAGTGCCCTTTGCTTGTTAAAACACCGCGTGCCCGGGCTTCTTTCACAGAAGGCACCATCACAATATTTCCCAAATTGTATTGAGAAGCATTAAATTTTTCGCCTTTTTGCTCTGCATAATATTTGTCAGAGGCTACATCAAAAAGCACTCTGCCATCTACATCATCAGAAAGGAACTCAGGCGCTTTTAGGGTAGACCATACTGTTTTTGCAACTTTTGATACCTCCGCAAGTATCTGGGCTCCGGAATTGCCTTCTCCTACGATCAGTACTTTTTGATCCTGAAATACTGCGGGAATTTTGTAATTGGCAGAATGAAATTGTTTCCCTTTAAAAAGTTCTTTACCCAGAATATTAGGAATATTAGGTTTATTCCAGGTTCCGGTGGCAGAGATCACCGACCTGCTTACGTATGTTTTTTCCGTGGCTATAATTTGGAAACTGCCTCCTACTTTCTTTACTTCCTTCACCTCAACAGGACGTTCAACAGGAAATTTGTACCGCTCTTCATATCGGCACAAATAATCAATCACTTCGTTTCGGGCAGGAAACATATTATCCGATTTTGGCATAAGCCAACCTGGAAGAGAACTGTATTCCGAAGGGGAGAATAAAGTCAGGGAATCCCACGCATGTTGCCAGGACCCTCCACAAGTTTTCTCGCTATCAAGAATTACATATTTTAATTTACTTCTCCTTAAAAAATAGGCAGAAGCCAGACCACTTTGTCCTCCACCAATAATAATCACATCATACTTCATACAGTACCTGGTTTACTATAGTATTTCTTTTTAAGCCAAAAGGCTACTCTTACTAACAAAATCAATTGTTGATGTCCACCAAAGCAGCTGCCCCAAGTAAGGCGATATTCTCATTTTCGGAGATGAAAATTCTTAGGCGTTTGATGGATTCAGGGTAAATAAAATCCTTGAAGCTTTTATGCATGGAGGATTTAAAAAATTCAAAAGCTTTGGAAACTGATCCTCCTATAACAATCGCCTGGGGATCATAGGCATACAAGACCCCCTGAACAGCGGCACCAAAGTGATATCCAAATTCTTCCCATTGATCCAGTGCTTGTTTATTTCCGGTAAGGGCAGCTTTGTAGGCCTCTAATGCAGTGGTACCATGAAAGCTTTTAAAAAAGTTGCCACTGGCATAGTATTCGATATTTTGGTCCTTGTAAGGCAAGAGTCCTATTTCCCCTGCACCACAATTGTTGCCGGTATAGAGATTGTTTTTGATGATTATACCCGATCCCAAACCTGTGCCTATTGACATTCCGACGATGGAGCTATATTCTTTGGCCAAACCAAATTTATATTCCCCTAGCGTAAAGCAATTCACATCATTGTTTACAAACACCGGCAGGTTATATTCTTTTTCCAGGATACACTTTAAATCCACCTTTTTCCAAGAGGGAATATTGGTCACATTGTAAACTATTCCCCTTTCCACATCTACCACAGAAGGGACACCTATACCAATTCCTGCTACTTTATGCTTGGTTAAGGGGCTTATTAAATTAAAAACCTGATCAATAGTAGAGGTGAAGGAGTCCTTTTCTTTAAGAAACGCTTTCTTTTGATGGATAATTTCTCCGTTGTCTTCTATGCCCACTTTAATTTTTGTCCCGCCTAAATCTATCCCTATGTTCATTTATCAATATTTGGATATAAATAAAAAAATAATTTTACAAAGATATTTTAGGAATAACTATCTTAAAGCAGGTTTTTGCGAATTAATTGCCTCAAATCGCGCAAGGTCTTCTTCAGGCCATCCTTGGGCGATATGTTTAGAGCCGTACGGTCTAAAATTTCAAAATGAAAGGCATGGCCTATTTGAGAAACTTATCGTATATATGTAATTAACTATAAAGGTTCAATGAACTGAAAATTAATAAAGTCCTTATGAAAAAAATTATCTTAATAAGCTGTTTCTTCACCTGGATCTTAGGGGTTATTTCCTGTTCCTCGGGGAATAGCCAGGAAGGGGATTTTCAACAAACAGGGGATTTATCTCCAGTAGTTGGGGTTTCTACGGTTGAGTATGAGCATGTTTTTGAAGACGAAAGGCCTTTCTCCCAGAGCCATGCTTCTACCATAATTGGTATAGACGGAACATACCTGTTGGCTTGGTTTGCCGGGTCCCATGAAAAAAACGATGATGTGGGGATTTGGATGGCCAAGGGTAAACCAGGTGCCTGGTCAGCCCCTTATCTGGCCGTGAAAGTAAGAAATGATCCCCATTGGAATCCGGTATTGTTCCATGCACCGGAGGATAGGATCTATTTATATTTTAAAGTGGGCAAGGAAATAGATGATTGGGAGACTTGGGTTCAATATACGGATGATATGGGCCAAACGTGGTCTAAGCCACAGGAGTTAGTAGCTGGGGACAAAGGGGGAAGAGGGCCTGTAAGAAACCGGCCCATTGTTTTGTCTGATGGGACTTGGTTGGCGCCTGCTTCCACGGAACGAAATAGAGTTTGGGATGTATTTGTGGATCGGAGCGACGATGCGGGACTTACCTGGACGGCCACTGATAAATTGGAGCTGGACAGGAATGTGATCAAAGGGGAAGGAGTGATCCAACCTGCTTTATGGGAGTCAAAACCAGGGCATGTGCATATGCTGATGCGCAGTTCCTCGGGAAAGATATGCAGAAGCGATTCTGAAGACTATGGCAAAACCTGGAGTCCTATTGTTGAAACGGACCTTCCCAATAACAATAGTGGAATCGATGTGGCCCACATCTCAGGGGAATCCCTGGCCCTTATTTATAATCCTGTTGGGGAGAATTGGGGTAAAAGATACCCCATCACCGTGGCCTTGTCCAATGATAACGGGAAAACATGGCCCGTTAAATACGATATTGAAAAAGGGGAGGGAGATGATGAGCTGTCGTATCCTGCTATATTTTATGAGGAGGGGAATTTGGTGGCCTGTTACACCTGGAACAGGGAAAGGATAGCTTTTTGGAAAGGTAAATTGTCTATTGAATAGGCGGATATTAATTAACTTTAATAATTTAAGCCAAGGTGATTAACCATCCCATGGTATAAAAAAAATTCTCGAATTTGAGCTAATGTTTTACTGATCAAAAATATGACAATAAAGTTTATTATACTTGGATTATTGCTTATGTCACAGGTTAGGATAGCTGCTTCACAAGATAATATTACCTATGCAGAAAAACTCGGTTATCCAAAAGGGTCCAAAGTGGTCATATTTCATGTGGATGATGCTGGTATGTCCTATGAATCCAATCAAGGGGCTAAAATTTCCATAGAAAATGGAATAGCTACTTCCTGCAGTATTATGATGACATGTCCCTGGTCTGCGGACATGGCCAAATATTCGATAGCCCATCCTGAAATGGACGCAGGACTTCATCTCGTCCTGACTTCGGAATGGAAGGCTTACCGCTGGGGGCCTTTATCAGGAAGTAAGCAAGTGCCTGGTCTGGTCGATCAAGAGGGCAACCTCTGGAGTTCGGTGGAGGAAGTGGTGAAGAATGCCTCACCTGATGAGGTGGAAATGGAGATTAGGGCACAAATAGAACGGGCCCTTTCCATTGGCTTAAAACCAACCCACCTGGATTCCCACATGGGGACCTTGTTTGCCTCTGACCAGTTTTTGGAAAAGTATATCAAAGTCGGCTTGGACTATAATATTCCTGTAATGTTTCCGGGGGGGAATAATAAGCTGTTGGCGATTTCCCAAAACCTTCCATTGGTGAATAAATTAAAAGCTGAAGGCAAGTATGAGGAGGGAATGGAACTGCCCAGGCCCGAAAATTTAAAGAAAACAGGGGAAGTGGGAAAAATGATCTGGGATGCAGGTCTGCCGGTGTTGGACGATCTGCATACGATCAGCGGAAGTTGGAAACCGGAAAAGGGGGAGGCTTCGGATGAAGAGTGGGGAAAGCATAAAGCGGAACAATGCAAAGAATTACTGCGCCAGATGGAACCAGGATTGGCCATAATCATTGTGCACAGTAGTGAAAAGACAGAAACCTTCCAGTATATCAGTGGCTCAGGCGGATCGAGATATGCGGACATGTTGGCCATGACCGACCCTGGTTTACAACAATTTATAGAAAAGGAAGGGATTATCCTGACTACTTGGAGAGAAGTGATGGAAAGAAGGCAGCAGGTGAAGTGATGGGTGTAAGATTGACTCATGGGTGAAATGGAATTTTATTAATCGAAAAGTCAATAAATGGAGTTTATCAAAAAATGAGAAAGTCCTTCTATATCTATTTACTGTGTCAGTTGGTGGTATGGGTTACATGGGCACAGACCGTTCCCAAAGAACAGGTCATCCTAAAAGAAAAGTTAATATTCCCTTTGCAGGAGCAGCATGTACATGGCAGCAGCATGGTCAGCCTTCCCAATGGAGACTTTCTGGTGGCCTGGTTTCAGGGTTCGGGGGAACGTACGGCAGATGATGTGAAAATCATGGGGGCCAGACTTGCCAAAGGGGAGAGAGAATGGAGCCAACCTTTCGCTATGGCGGATACCCCCCATCTTCCTGACTGCAATCCGGTTCTATTTTTAAATGAACAAGGCAAATTATTTTTGGTCTGGATAGCTGTTCAGGCCAACCGCTGGGAACATTCCATTTTGAAATTCAGGACCTCTAGGGATTATTCGTGCCCAAGTGCCCCTGTATGGAATTGGCAGGATAATATCCTGCTCAAGCCGGATGACCGTTTTGCCGAAGAAGTAGCGTCAAAATTTAAAGATTTGCCCAGGCTTTCTGCCGGTTGGGCGGAATATGCCCCCCGGTATGACGACATGATTATTGCTGCCAGTAAGGACCCCGGCAAACGGAGTACGGGCTGGATGACCAGGATTAAACCGCTCCTCCTGGATGAGGGGAAAATACTGTTGCCCCTTTATTCTGATGGTTTTAACCTGTCCATGGTGGCCCTCTCTGAAGATGGTGGGGACACTTGGTTGCCCAGCCTCCCCATTGTGGGGAGGGGCCCTATTCAGCCTGCTTTGGGATTGAAGAAGAACGGTGATATCGTGGCGTTGATGCGGGACAGCGGGGATGCCCCCACGAGGGTACAAAAGAGCATTTCCAAGGATCAAGGGACCACTTGGAGTGCAACTGTGAAGACCGACATACCCAATACGGCCAGTTTGGAATTATTGGTGTTGGAGAATGGCCACTGGGCTTTTCTAGGGAATGATGTGTCAGATGGAAGGTACCGCATGGCCTTATATCTTTCCGACGATGAAGGGGAGACCTGGAAGTGGAAAGTCTATCTGGAAGATGAGGAAAGGAGCAGTGGCCGCTTTTCGTACCCCAGCCTGATCCAATCCCAAGAGGGTTTACTGCATTTGACTTATTCCTATCATCTTGACAATAAGCAGAAGTCCATCAAATACATTTCCCTGGATCCGGAAAAAATTTTAGGTGAAAAATAGGATGGGATTTGAGGCAACAATTTTATCTGCTTCAGCTTCCGCATAACCCATTCCCAAGACTGTTGAGCTAAATTTTAATGCTGGAAAGATGGGGCTAAAACCAAGAATTTACGATACTGCCACTTTTCCGTTGGCTGAAGCCGAACGGCAATGTAAAGCCCCACTGGCGGTTGCAGAAGCCGGACTATCAAAAAAAAACGGGGATTAGCTGTAGCAAAGCCCAGGCAAGATGAATATATGATTGATGACCAATATATGCCTGTCCACCCTTTTCCACATTTAAAAGGCTTCAGATTATACCATCAGTCCACCTTTGCACAGGTTGGATTAGAATTTTAGTTCCAAGGATAAAAAGAAAGATCTTCCTTCTGCGGGAATAATCCCTGGTCCTGGATACCCAGAGGACCTTCGGGTAAAATAAGTATGATCTGCCAGATTGTTGACACTGGCCCCAAGTTTAACATTCCGAAAAACATAGCTCATAGACAGATCCATCACCTGGTAACTTGGGATAATCCCTTCCACTGCCGAGGGCGTCAGAGTGGCATTTGAGGCATCGGTAAAATGCTCATGAACATAGGAATACTGGAAAGTCATATTAAAGGTGCCCAGACCCAAAGATGCGCCTGAACGGATACTTAAAGGAGGTACCAGTTCCACTTTATTATCCTGAACTGCAGTTTCATCAGAATTGATGTAATGAGCATTGATCGCAGAAAGATTGGTAAATAAATTCACCTTATATTTTTCGTTTTGATCCAACAACTCAATGAGGTCCATTTCGCCAAATGCCTCCACTCCCATGCTGTAGGCATCGGCTATATTGGTCCTGTAGCGGTAAATTCTATAATTTTCAGGATCTGTTCTTAAGATGGCGCCGATCCTGTCTGCATATCGGAGATAAAATAAACTTATATCATAATTGAATGCGACACTTTTGCTGCCCCGGATTCCCAGGTCAAAATTGTATCCGCTTTCATCCTGGATGTTTTCATCTACCACCAGATTGGGGTTGTTGACCCGGATATCATTGAAGTTGATGGAGCGGTAGTTTTGGGAGTAGTTGGCGTACAGTTCAGGAGAATCATTCAATTTATAACTCAATCCCAACCCAAAGAAGGCAAACGACCGGCTTCTTTCCCGGTCTTCCCAAACTTGGTAAGTAGAATCAGTGGCAAAACCTGTCTCCGGATCTGGAACTAAGGTGGTCCGGTTATAGTATCCTTTTCCAGCTGTTTGGATATATTCAAACCTTGCACCGGGTGTCACACTGAATTTACTGGATAGGTTAAATATATTTTCTGCAAAAAAAGACAAATTTCTTCCAGGGAAGTCATAATCGGAATCTTCCAACCTATTGGGATGGAGAAAGCGGAAGTCGGGATCTTTGCCATCACTTCCCAGTCCTTGTTTTCTGTCCGTGAGACCTTGATAATATCTGGTACCTAACAGAACAACATTGGTTTGGTGGAATAATTTGTAGTTATAGATCAACCTGCCTTCAGACCCGAAATTTTTAAAATCATCCACAAAAAGATTCCTTTCCTGCTGATCGTCTATCCGGTCTATTCTTCCTAAGTTTCCCAAAGCATCCCGGCCCCCGATCAGGGCAAAATTTCTGATGTTTAACCTTAAACGGTCAGAAAATTTGTAATAAATCAAATTTCCGAACAGGTTCCAGTTTACCTGAAACCAATTTCTGGACCGGATGGATTGACTGGGATCATTGGCAAATAAGGCGTCCGTCAAACCTCCCGCCTGTTGGGCTAGGTAATCCATATAAGTATATTGGAAGGCTATCTTGAACCTTTCATTAGGGGAGTAAGACAAGGAAGAATAAGCCGTTTTAGAATTAAACTGACTATTTTCTCTCCAACCATTGCCCTTTTTATATTGAAAAAATGAATAATAATTCCAATCACTTAGAGTGCCTCCAACACTGGTAAAAGAGTTGTAAAAACCATAAGACCCAATGGTGTTTTTTACGGTGACGGTTGATTTTTTATCCTTTGGACCTTCTTTCATCACAAAATTCAACAGACCTCCGAATTGGGTCCCGTATTGTAAGGAAGCGGCACCACGGACCACTTCAATTCTTTCCACTGCCTCTGTAGCCGGAGTGTAATAGCTTTCGGGGTATCCCAGGGCATCTGCACTGATATCATAGCCGTTTTGTCTTACGTTGAAATGGGAAGTTCTATTTGGATCAAGACCTCTTGCCCCAATTCCCAGTTGAAGACCTGCTCCATCACTTTCATAGATATTCAGGCCTGGTACTTTTGCATACACCTGACGGCTGTTGTTAGTGGCAAGGTTTGCAGTGATGTCCCGCATTTCTATCACTTCATTTTTTTTAGCTTCATAAATGGCTTCCCCTTCCACAGCTCTTAATCTTCTGATGCCGTTGGTTTCGCCCTTTTGCCCCTCTACCACCACATTTTCCAGATCACCACTGATATCCTTCATTTCAAAATTAAGGGCAATGGACTGAGTATCAGAGGAAAGTTTCAATGGCTGGTAAAGTGTCTTTTTTCCAATGGAAAAGGTGACTATCATATATTCTCCATAAGGCAAATTCTGGAGGCTGTATTTACCATTTAAATCGGTGACCGCTTTGTGTGAAGTGTTCTGAAGGTATATGATTGCCCCAGGAAGAGGTTTTTCATTTGTCATTACAACGCCAGAAACATTTACCTGGGCTTGTACATAAACAGAGGTAAGGCAACAAAAAAGGATAATGAGCAAATAATTTTTCATTGATTTTTGTAGGGCAAAACCCATGATTTATGATGAAAACCTTCTTTGATTAGAGTCAAGTCCACCTTCGGGTCCAGAAATAAGCGGCTACCTCTACCATTAAGGGATACATAAACTTCGGCCCGAACTTCTGGATCAGTAATCCCCTGCTGAACCAGCTGCTTCTCCAGAAAATGGGCAAATTGGAGAATCATATCCGGTTGGGTGGACATTTGCTTTTCCTGCACAGGTGTCAGATAATCATGGGCATATTCCTCCCATTCTTTTCCTGTGTCAGGGTCTTTAATATGGAAAATGGCATATCCCGCTTTTTCCATCAACATCACGCGCCAGGAAAATCTGTATCCTTGTTCAGTCCAATACAGATTTCCTGGATAAGCCATAAACCTCCAGGGCAGCAGGATCTGTATGAACAGAAAAATTCCTAAAAAACCCCATACCCACTCGGGGTAACTGGGTTGATAATAGGAAGCAACAGAATTTGTTTTAACTTTGAGACGGAGTTTTTTAAGAACTGATTGAAAGGACCTGAGTATCCTATCGTGGAAATCTGCTGAAAAGAAAACAGTGGCAGAAAAAATCATAATAAAAGGGAACATTCCTATAGGAAAAAGAATCCAGGTAACCATATGAAAAATAATAACAGCGATAAAGGCATAGGGCCTGGTTTTGCGGTAGAAAAGGAAAAATGGGATGGTCAGGTCATAAATCGCTCCGAACCAGCTAAATGCATAGGCCACCCATAGTTCATCCATCAAAGAACCCACCAAAGGTAATCCTGTATAGGGAGGAAGCCAGATGCGTAAAGGAAGCGCATGAAACAGCCAGTCTGTGTTTAATTTGGCCAATCCCGCATAGAAATACACCAACCCAATCATAACCTGGAGTACCAGGAGGAATCCATTTGGAATGTGGGAAGCATGTAGCTTTGGTTTCCTCCAGGCATCTATTGAAAATTCCCGATGGGCAGGAAGAAAAGCCAATAGCAATGCCATTATACTGACGAAATAATAATGATTGAGATAATTGGATACGTCAATCAGCTCAACATAAGTGAAGGAAAGAAAAAAGACCAGGGCTGAAATTCTGTAAAGGAAACCTAAAATTATACCTATTGACGCCAGCGCCATTATTCCAAAAAGGAGATACATACCTGTTCCCAGAGGTTTTACCCAGTTAAATCCAAAATAGGAAAAATGAAACTGCGGGCTGAGGTATTGTGCTTCTATCCAGTCATACCATGCAAATCGGCCTAAGCTTATCAATAAGATAAGGCCGAAAAGCACCCGAAAATTTATTAAGGGTGCGATGGAGGCGGGGTGGTATATGATTCCTTTTATATTTGCTTTAGTCACCATCATTATCCTGATAGGAGATTAAGATCCCCAAGGCAGAAGCCATATCTACTTTGATTAAAATCAAGGTTTTTTGAAGCTGGGAATGAGCGATTTCAGCAGGTTGCGGATTGGTTTTTACCGACTCTGAGAAAGGAGAGGGAATGTCCGCTACCTTGCTTTTTGCTTCTTCGAGGTTGTTGATAAGAACATCGGCCAAAAGCTCTCCCTCGTATTCATGGTTCAAGGATTTCAGGTAATCATATAACCCTTCTCCATCCTGCTGACCGTTTTTGCCCAAGAAAAAATCAATGATTCCATCCAGGTTTTTTGTGGCCAATGAAACAGAAGTACCACTGTAATACGCCTCTGCGTTTTGAGGAATAATAACTCCTTGGGATCGTTTCCCCAAAGGAATACCTATTCTGGCATCTCTGGTTATCCTCTCGTAATATTCAGAAAGTGCATTGACCATCAGGCCCATAGAAGAACCGACATCTGTTCCATCCTTGTCAATAAAGGTTTGTCTAAAATTTCCACCAGAAGCCATCCATTCTTTATATACCTTATCCACTTTGGCAAATAAATCCTCACTGACTGCGGCTAGGTAAGCTTTCCGATGGTCCGAATATGGATCGGTGGTAAATTTTTCCAAAATGGTCTCATCAGTGTCACCCACTCCATAAAAGAAATAATCCAAAGCAGGAAAACCTTTCTTGTTTTGGCTGCTCAATTTATTAAGATCTATTTCACCGGATTGTACTGCATTTTCTATGGAAAAGTAATCTGTAGGGAAGGTATTGACGTTTGCCCTCAACGTTTCGGTGAAAGCAGGTCCAAATTCAAAAAATGCCACCACTTGCCAGGAATGGTAAGCTTTTTCGAAATCACTTCTGGTCTGATCCAGTGTGTTTGGAGCTGGATTTTCCAAAAATTGCTCAATGGAAGCCTCCATTTCGGTTACATCTATATGTAAATTTTCATACCCTGGTAAAATGACATTATCAGCAATACTTTGAAGAAGGGGGCTTCTATCTAGGGTTATTTTTTCATTTTTCTCATCTTCAACACAGGAAGGTAACAGGCATATAAAACCTGTTACCATTAAAAGTAAAAAAAATAAATATTTAAATTTCATCTTTAACATCTTTTAGTACCGGGTAAGCAGTAGTCAGTTTGTTTTTAACATTTTCCAAACCTTCCATGGTAATGGTCCAAAAATCCCCGTCTGACCCAAAATCTTCCTGAAGGATTTCGTTAATCTGGGCCTGGTCAATTTTTTTACGGGGACTGAATTGCAAAGCTTTTACAAAAGCATAAGCTTCTGACAAAGAATGAAATAAACTGCCCTGATCACCCGCATTTAAGCTGTTCATCGAACTATTGATGTAATGAACAGCGGTCGCGGCAGATACCAGTTCATGGGCATCGATAATTATTTCCCTCTGCGCATTTTTTAGGGGATAATTTTGTGCTGTAATAGCCGCTCTACCGGTGATATAAGCATCAACCAACATCTTGTTTGTGCCCAAAAGAGGATCTCTACCGTTGGTATAATTGGCCCAAAAACGCTTATATTCATCAGGTAGAACCGGGTTTACATTTGGAAAATCTACTGGCACTCCCAAATAGCCGAATGCCTCATCCCAATGATGCTCCATCTGCGTGTAATTTTCTCCTTCCACCAAATTTTCGTTGTCTACTTCACTGCCGATTTTGGAATCTGATAAATAAACATTGAATATTTGATGATAAAATACGGAACCCATTAGTCCTTTTTCGATGAATTGGGTGAATTCCCATCCCTTTTCATTAATATTGATAAAATTACCGGATGTGCCTCTTTCAATTTTACCTGCCACCCCTTCAGTGGCCAAAGTATTGTTTTCAGCTACATCAGCACTTACTTCGGCTGCCTGGACCAGTAATTCTTTGACAAAACCAACTTCAGACGGATTGGTTTTATCTTCCAGTTGTTTGGAGGAAGAATTAAGCGTTGCATCTTCAAAAGGAGCATTTTCATTGGCATACATCTCCAATAATTTCTGAGAGGAAAGATTGGTGCCCTGATCACCGGAAACCAAATAAGCCTTCAGTTCAGATAACATGTTTAACCTATCGGTTTGGCCTTGAAAGTTAACAGTTGAAGCGCCGTCCCTTTCAAATTCATAGGTGGTAGGAATGGTAAATTCCGGTAATTTTTCCTGTTCATCATCTATACAGGAGTTAAGAAATATGATAATACCTAGGAGGGATAAAATTTTGGTTTTCATAAATGCGCTTATTTAGATTTATTATAATTAGATGCAAATATAATCTGTAGAGGGAAAGGTTAAAAGTTTTATTTAGATTAAATTTAAATAAAATTCTTTTTCAATAAAATCAATGGTACAAAATGCCTCCTTTCCCGTAGTACCATTGCGATCATTAATCACTGATAATTAGGCGGAAAAATGAAGAATACTGTTTATTTTCTAATGGGGATATTGTCTTTTGCTTTTCTTTCCTGCCGGGAGCCGGAAAACAGGGGGAGCAAATCTTCGGTCTCTACTCATGTAGATCAACCTTTTTTGCAGGATTACAGTGTGAAGTTTGAGGTGGAGGACTCGGTCGAATGGATGAAAGTCTTTGAGGACAGAAATGGCACCATTCAAATCATCTCCAATAGTGGCTTGTACAGGCCTCATGCCGGAGCGTTTCTTTACCCCGGAAAGTTAATTCCGGATAGAAGCTATCTTCCCATGGCAGATAAAAACTTATCGGGAATGGGCATGTTCCAAAACCAATTTGTTTATTTGGACGATGAGGCACTCTTTGGTAATGCCTGGGCCGGCTCTCTATTTATGGAACATCAATTGACAAGACCCGTTTATATGGCCAGCGGCCAAAGTTTTGACTTTTTGATTTCCGACGGCCGATCCCTTGAATATCTGGCTGATTCCAGGTCCTTGTGGAGGGGGGATTTGGGTGGACTGGAAATAGTGGAAATCAAGTTCCACCCTCTTTCCAATGCTTATTGGATTTTGACACCAAGTACTTTACATACTTTTGCAGTACAGGATCAATCCTTGAAAGAAATTTTTACAGGACAGGATTTTACCTGCTTTGAATTTACAGACAAGGGGGAAAGCGTACTGATAGGAACAGAGGACGGTTATCTTGAATTGGATGCGGATTCTTTTAATCAGAGGGGGAACATCCATAGGGCTTTACCCTGGCCCCATATTACGGTCATCAAAGAAATCCGGGGGAATGTCTGGTTTGGTTCCGAAAAAGGAGCCTTTATGTTGGGGGAAGACGGGAAATTTAACTACTACTTTGGAGAGAGATGGCTGCCGGGCGAGGAAATAAGAGACATAGCAGAAGGAAAAGAAAATTCAGTGCTTTTACTGTCTGATAAGGGAATGGCGGAAATTGTATTTGAAGAAATGACTTTATATGATAAAGCCCTGTTTTATGAAAAGCAGGTCCGGGAGCGGCATATCCGTTATGGATTTAATGCCACTTTGGTGGACATGGAAACAGGTAATTTTGATACAGGAAGGTTGGGGGATTCTGATAATGACGGTTTGTGGACTGGCATGTATTTGGGCGGGCAGGCATTCAGGTATGCGGTAGAGCCATCTGAGGAAGCCCTTCAGCATATTAGGGAATCATTGGCGGCCATGGAAAGGCTGTACACCATCAATCCGGTCCCGGGTTTTCCTTCCCGGTCTTTTGAACGGAGCGGTTACATTGAAAGGCTAGCAGACCCTGAGCGATGGCAGCATGCGGAGGACCCTGAATGGGACTGGAAGGCTACCACCAGCAGCGATGAAGCCATCGGACATATATTTGCTTTTAGTGTGGTGGCAGATTTGGTCGATGATGAGGAGCTAAGGGATAAATCCGTCGAATTGATCGATACGCTGATGCAGCATATCGTGGACAATGATTTGTATTTGATTGATTATAACGGAAAGCCGACCACCTGGGGCAGATGGAACCCGGAATATGTCAATGGTTTTCCGAAGGAAGTGGGGGATAGAAAACTGAATTCCTCCAATATTCTGGCCATGTTGCAAACAGCTTATCATTTTACCAAAAAGGAAATTTATCAAGAAAAAGCCTTTGAACTGATCAATGACCATGGATACCTGGATAATCTGATGGTACCTATGGAACAGATAGGGAGGGCACCCGAAGACTCGGATGAATGGGGCCGGATGTTATCTGAATCCTGGAACCATTCCGATGATGAGATGTACTTTTTGGGGTATTGGGGATTATACCGCTATGCCTTTAATGATTCTTTAAAAAACAAATACAGGGAAAGCATATTGGACCACTGGGAAGCCGAAAGGCCCGAAAAGGAGGGGGCGTGGAATATTTTTACCGCTATGGTGGATGCGGATAATTTTGATCTGGAAGAAGCCATCTGGTATCTGCAGGAATATCCTTTGGATCTGATCAATTGGACCATGACCAATAGTCATCGGAAGGACATTGAACCCATAGCGGATAATTTTAGAAGACAGACGATCAAAGAAGTCCTTCCTCCGGACGAGTTGAAGATTTCCCGGCACAATGCCAACAGGTTTGTGCTGGATGGGGGAAATGACGGGAGATCTGAGTACAGCGCAGGGGATATTTGGCTGCTGCCCTATTGGATGGGCAGGTATCTGGGGGTGATTGGAGGGCCTGAAGATTGATAATATTTCTTAACCACAGGGGACCCAGAGGTAATGGAGGATTATTACCGTTAGGATAAATCAATGTAAGGTTAATTCCTGCAAAATTTTTTTTCGGGTAATTGTTTTTTTATTTATTTGTCGGTTTTATCCATATAAGGCTCAAAAAATGGCAGGTCAACTTCGAAGATTGTTTTTGGCCTTACCCCTAATTCAACTTTCTGGAACATTTCAACTAATTTTTCTCCATCAACCAGCTCTACCTGTGGTGCCCCATCCCGGTTAGCCTCCCTTATAGCGTCTGTGGAGTAGGTTCCTGTGGTCATGATAATTCCTTTTTCTGCTCTGCCAATCATTGCATTCCTGAAATCACCCACTTGAGCTCTCGACACTGTTCCTTTATATCTCTTACACTGAAAGAGGACTTTAAAACTAACAAATGGATTCAGCTCCAAGGTACCATAGCCATCAATTCCTCCATCATGAGATTGGCCTGTTACCACAACATTTTCAAATCCAGATTCACGTAATAATCTTTGGCATATTTTTTCAAATCCATGAGGCGTAAGACTTTGTAAAACTTCAAGTAGGTCCGTCTTGTTCTTTGTCTGTGCTTCATCTGGCTCTGCTTCTTCTTGCTCTTCTATTATTTCCTTATCAGTTTTATCATGGCGGGCTTTTCTGTGGATTTCCACCCATTTAAGGAAAACTTCCCGACTTTCCTTATTGTTTAGTTGAGTAGCTTCTCCTTTAGGGGTCAATGCCCAAATTCCATGTTTTGAAGAGTCCAATAACCCCTCCCAAACTAGGTATTGTCTAGCCCATGCCACCTGATTATGAAATTTTCTTTGGCCAGAGGTTAAAGTCTCTTCTAATTGTTCATCAGGTAAATTTAAATTTTTGGAAATTTTTTCAGATACTTCCCTGGGTTTTCCTGATCCACCAAGTTGTCTTAATGCATCAAGAAGAGGCCCAAACCATTTTACGAATTCTGCCTGACCGCTCCTTTTTTTTGCCATATAGCATAGATAATTAATTTTAGGAGATTTTGTCCTATAATTTAATAAAGATATTTTTCTTGAAAAGGATATAGGCCGGTATAAAATTTACCGCAACAAACAGCAGGGCATATAGCAGACTGGCCAGTTCTGGCTGCAGGCCAGCAGAGGTCGATCCAGTGACAAAATGCTGGTTTAATGATTGGCCGCCGAGGTTCAATTGATAAAAGATCAGAGATAGAATGTCAGCTAGGACGTACACCGAAATGGCATTGGCACCAAATATGACCCCTACGGCAGTGCCTTTCTTTTTATCCAGGATATCCACTAAGAAATAAATGGCCCCCATCACCCAAGCAGCCAAACCTGAGGTGACAAGAACAAAAGAACTGCTCCATAGGTTTTTGTTGATCGGAAAATCCAATCCCCAGAAATAGCCAAAGGCTACCGAAAACAGGCCAAAGACCATCAGGTAGTTTGATTTTTCATTGGGTGAATATTCACTGAGAAAAAGCTTTCCTGCCAATAAACCCGTTATGCCGGTTACAATGGCTGGGAATGTGCTAAGAAGCCCCTCAGGATCCCAGGTTCCCTGCCATTTTTTTCCAGGTAAAAATTGGCTGTCAAACCATGCGGCAAGATTAGCTCCAGGCTCCATCATTACTTTTCCTATTCCAGGTGTTGGAATTAGGGTCATCGCCAGCCAATAGACGACTAGGATCATTCCACCGACCCACGCTTGCGTTTTCCAGCCGGTATTCAAAAACAGGAAGGCGCACACAAAAAAGACTATAGCGATCCTATGTAGTACACCTGTCCAGCGAAGGTCGGTGAAATTAAAGTCAGGGATCAGGTTCAGGAGCATCCCCACTCCAAAAATCTTTAGTGACCTGATGATTATTTTACGGTATATCTCCTTTTTCGGTGTTCCGCTTTCCAATCTTTTGGTATAGGCCAAAGCAATGGATATCCCCACAATAAAAAGAAAAAAGGGAAAGATTATATCAGTAGGGGTAAAGCCATTCCAAGCTGCATGAAGTAAGGGAGGATACGCATAATCCCAAGTTCCCGGATAATTCACCATTATCATGGCTGCTATGGTAAATCCCCGCATGGCATCCAAGGAGGTGAGCCGGACATTTTGAAGGTTCATAATCTATATTTATATAATGGTGGTTTATCAATAGGCTCATTGATACTTCAAGTAGTATTAGTACTGTAAGTAATATCAATAGGGCTATTTAACAGGGACACATTATAATGGATATTTATTCCTTTACTTTTCGATTGACTTTTTCAGGTTAATCCTTATCGATCAGGAAGTAATCAGGCGCAAATATTTTCGTAAAATGAGGCTTATTATACGTGATTTACGCAGATTTTATGTTAATATTTTTTGATATTGAACCTTGTAAGGATTGAAAAAGAAAAAATCTGGAAAACAAATGTAATTGATATGGATCAACCTGATAAAGTTTTATTGGAGAATTTTCGGAAGGGGGATAATTATGCCCTTGACCAGATTTATGAATATTACCGGATTCCTATTATCAGATTCACTATTTCGATTATCAAAGACGAGCAGGAGGCGGAAAATATTTATCATGAGGTCTTCATGAAAATCCTTAAAAGAAGGGGGGATATAAAACCTGAACTGAATTTCAACTCATATATTTTTACGGCAGTAAAAAATGAGGTGTTCGACTACCTAAAAGAGATGAAGAAAAGCCAGATCCTGAAAGAAAGGTTGTGGGAAAAGGTTCAAAGTTATCAAGACGAGGAGGAGAATAAAGAAGAAGCCCTCAACCAGTTGGAAAACATTGTTAAAACACTTTCTCCCAAAAGGAGGAGAATATTGGAAATGAGCTACTTCGAGAGAAAGTCCTATCATGAAATTTCAGAAGCATTGATGATTTCAAAGAATACGGTAAAAAACCAATTGGTCAAGGCAAAATTTATTATTCGGCGGAAGATGGAATGATTACCTTTTCCCTTCATAAGGGATGTAGATCACTTTTTTCATATCGAAGTAGGGTTCATTAAAGTAATCCTCCAGATGATAGGTCACATATGAGATGTTCATTTCTTCCATTTCTTCATCTATATCGCCTCCTTTCAGGTAAAATATCCCATTTGGGAATTCATTGATATCCTCTTTTTTGAATTTGTTCTTTACCCAGGGATAAAACTTGGACATTTGTGTTACCGCCCGGCTGATAATAAAATCATATCGTCTGACCAGTTCTTCGGCCCTTACTTGTTGGGCTTCCACGTTTTGTAGCCCCAATTGTTTATAGACATCCTTGACCACATTCATCTTCTTTCCAATGGAATCAACTAAGTGAAAAGAGACTTTAGGGTAAAGTATGGCCAATGGGATCCCTGGAAATCCTCCGCCCGTTCCTATATCCAAAACTTGAGTGCCTGGCTCAAATTCCATCACTTTGGCGATTCCAAGGGAATGTAAGACGTGATGGGTATAGAAATTCTCCATGTCCTTTCGGCTAATTACATTGATCTTTTCATTCCATTCGGAATATAAAGGGCCAAGTTTCCTAAATTGCTCCTTTTGTTTTTCGGTCAGGTGGGGGAAATTATTTAAAATCAATTCAATTCCTTGGTTCATTTTAGATGTGCTTGTTTTTACCTTGGGCAATTTCATAAAGCAATTCCCTGGAACGATGAAGTTGGGCTTTTACCGTACCCAGGGGTTTATCCAGTTCTTTGGCTATCTCATCATAAGACAATTCGTCAAAATAGCGGAGCTTGACCAATTTCCTGTATTTGGCAGGAAGTTTATTCACAAATATCCTTACCATTTCGATGCGCTGGGACCTGATGAATTCATCTTGGGGATTGTTATCATCATCTTCAATATCAATGTTAACCGCATTGCCCCCATCATCGGTGAGTGTATTATTGAGGCTCATGGTTTTGAGTTTTTTCTTACGGATAAAGTCAATGGCATTATTGGTGGCGATTCGAAAAAGCCAGGTACTAAAAGTATAGTCTTTTTTGAACTTGTGTAAATTCCTAAAGGCTTTGGCAAAAGCTTCCATTGTTAAATCTTCGGCATCATCCGCATCCCTGATCATTTTTAGAATCATAAAATAAACAGCTTTCTTGTACCGTTTCATCAAAGTTGCATACGCCTGCTGGTCTTTTTCATTAACCGCCCTGTCAATCAACTCAAAATCTTCTATCGCTTTATCAGAAAACCCTCGCTCGTTTATTTCCATTTAATTTCTTTTGATAGGTACCCTTTTGTCCCAATAACCCAAAAATAGCTTAAATACACCAAATCGAAAAACATAGTCCAATAGACATTTCCTACCCCTTCCATCTTCTTTTTGGCTGCGCTAATTACAGTCACCTGTATGAGCGCCCTTAAAATTACTAACCCTGCGACCGTAATAATTGGTTCCCAACTTTTAACAAGAAATAATAACAGAAAAGCGGCAACCCAAAATATCAAATGGGTAAACGCAAATATCCCTAATTTTAGCTTATTCTTTGCCCCATAATATTTTCCGGCATGGAAATGCCTCTTCTTTTGTGATAAATATCCTTTAAAAGTGGTTTTAGGATGGGAAACAGTGATACTTTCCGGGTTGATGACGACAGCGGTATTGTCCCCGTTGGCATATCGGTTGATAAAAAGGTCATCGTCACCACCATTGATATGCCATAGGTGATTGAACGCTTTTTTTTCCATAAAAAAACTTTTTCGATAACAAAGATTTCTTCCCACTCCCATTAAGGGCGCCTTCCAAAGTGCAAAGGAAAAATAATTTATGGCAGTTAATAAAGTCTCATATTGTATAAGTTTGTTTAGAAAGCCAGGGAGCAAATGGTAAGCGCCATAGCCTAAGGAAAAAGTTTTTTCATTGGCGCTTAATGGATTGCTCATTAATTGGATCCAGTTTTTGGAAACAGGTTGGCAATCCGCATCAGTGAGCAGGATAATGTCATTTTTGGCAGCTTTTATTCCTAGGGTCAGGGCGTATTTTTTTGGCGTTACATGCCCGGGCGTATGCCCGACAGTTACCGTTCTTAATTGGGGATATATGGCCATCATTTCCCCCAATAAAGCAGGAGTGCCATCACTGGATCGGTCATTGACAATCAAAATTTCATAATTGGAATAATCCTGGACGGCTAAAGCAGGAATAAGGGTTTTCAGGTTATTTTTCTCGTTTCTTGCCGCTATCACGATAGAAACTCCCTCTTCCTGTTGGGATTGTTGGGATTTTGTAGATTTGTAAAAATAGGCAAACCGGCCAAAAATCAACAAAAGGTAAATGAACTGTATGGTCACCGAAGAAAAAAAAGCAATCCATAAGATAGGTAAGAGCATGCTGTTTGAGTTGAGGCGTAAAGATAAAATCAAAATCAGCAATTCTTTTGAGGATAAGCTTCTATTTTTGTGCCAATGAAATTTATTTCCGAAGATAAAGATCCTAAAAGCAAAGCAAGGACAGGGCTGATCAAAACAGACCATGGAGATATCGAAACCCCCATTTTTATGCCTGTGGGTACTGCTGGATCCGTTAAAGCAGTGCATCAAAGAGAACTGACTTATGACGTTAAAGCACAGATCATATTGGGGAATACTTATCATCTGTTTTTAAGGCCCGGGCTGGATATCCTGGAAAAAGCAGGGGGATTGCATAAATTCAATGGCTGGTCCAAACCTATTCTGACAGACAGTGGCGGGTACCAGGTTTTTTCTATGGAAGACAACCGGAAGATTACCGAAGAGGGAGTGATGTTCCGGTCCCACATTGATGGATCAAAGCATCATTTCACTCCCGAAAACGTGATGGATATTCAGAAGGTAATCGGGGCAGACATTGTTATGGCTTTTGATGAATGCACCTCTTTTCCCTGTGAATATGACTATGCCCGTATATCCATGGAAAGGACCCACAGGTGGCTGAAGCGGTGTATTGACCGTTTTGAGAGGACGGAGGCTAAATACGGTTATGGCCAAACCCTTTTTCCGATAGTTCAGGGAAGCATGTACAAAGACCTGAGAAAGCAGTCTGCGGAGTTTATTGCCTCCTGTGACATGGAGGGCAATGCCATCGGCGGGCTTTCCGTGGGAGAGCCTGCGGAACTCATGTATGAAATGACTGATATTATCACCGATATTTTGCCATCGGACAGGCCCAGATATTTAATGGGGGTAGGTACTCCGGCAAACATCCTGGAAGGGATTGCTTTGGGGATAGATATGTTTGATTGTGTGATGCCCACCCGGAATGCCCGGAACGGCATGTTGTTTACCAGTGAAGGGATCATCAATATCAGAAATGAAAAGTGGAAAGATGACTTTTCACCGATAGATACCACCATCAACAGCCATGTGAGCAGTTTTTACTCCAAGGCTTATTTAAGACATTTGACGATCAGTAAGGAAATATTGGCTGCACAGATTGCTAGCATTCACAACTTGTCCTTCTATCTTTGGCTGGTAGGACAGGCCAGGGAAAAGATTAAGTCCGGGGAATTTTCTTCTTGGAAAGATGCGATGGTAAAGAAAGTGGGTGTAAGGTTATGAACCTAACCCTTTAAAGTATTACACTTATTTAGGTTATGATTTTCTGCAAAATCATTAAACTTTTGTTAAAAACCCATCAAAAAATTCAGAACCACGTTATTAGCAATAAGAGAATAAATTGTCCTTCTTGCATTCAGAAAATCAAATTAATTATACATTTGTCACTGAATTAATGTTTCTAAAATGTTTGGATTTAATAATATAGATCATAAAAGTTTCAACAGAAACTTTTTAAAATCAGTAACTTTTCAAATTAAATATGACAACAATAGTTCAATAGAAACTAATAAGGAAAGAATTATTGAAATATTTAAGAGCGAATATCCTAGAAGAAGAATTCAAACAAATGGAGGGATTGAAATTAAATTTGATAATACTAAAACACCAATTGTACAACACGTAAAAGAAGAAAAAGGGGTTGAACTAAGGTCTGAAGATGGACAAAAAATATTGAATATCATTGAAAACTCCTTTTCATTAACAATAACCGGAAAAGCTTATAAAAATTATGATGGACTCAAAAATGATTTAAGCTTGTTAAATAAATTCTTGGATTCATTTCAAATTAAACAAATCAACAGAATTGCTATAAGAAAATTGAATATTATCGAGTTTAGGCCAGAAGACAATCCTATTTCGATCTTGAGTTATTTAATGAATCAAAATCTATTGGCTAATTTATCCTATTTTCCAAATTCAAACTTAATAAATCAAAATATTCAATCAATAAATTATAAAAGTGGTAATTTCTACATGAATTTAAAGTATGGGCTGAATATGCTTCCTTCGCAAAAACCTGATAATAATTCGGGGCAAGTAATTATAGATATTGATTTATTTAACTTAGAGAGTAATCCGACTTCAGAGATATTTAAGATTTCCGATGTTATAAATTCAGAGATTTACAATGTATTTAATTGGGTAATTAGTCAAAATACAATTAATCTATTAAATAATGAGTGATTTCGAAATACTTGAAAACGAAGAATTGTCCAGCATGGATCTCTTTGAAAATATTGATAACAGCGAAACTTCTTCGCCAGGTCTACTGGAATTATCAAATAGGAACAACTATAGCGTCTATAACGTGGCTACAATAAGTCTGGTTACAGGGATTCTTATGCTTCCCTGCAAAGAATCTGTTGCTAATCCCTCAGCTATTCAATTTGAAGAGTTCAGGTTGGTAGAAAATCAAATTGGTGAATATTTAAATGTGGATGCAGATATTACAACATATTTAAATGAGGTAAATAGTTATTTCTTTAAAAATTTTACTAAAAAAGAGATTATTTATGAAATATTATCATTTAAGGCTTTATCAAATAATTGGGATGGCTATGGTGCTATTCCTTTGGAAATCAAAAGTGCCGCTAATACAATAGTGCTAATTGAATTAATTGGTGAAGACACTTTTTGTGCAGTCACGGATTTCTACCCAAATCCTAATGGAACGATAACGCTAACGTGGGATAATAAATTAGGAGATATCATATCTGCAGAGATTGGCAATGAGTCAATGTCTTATTTCGTGGATATTTATGGAAGCGATCCCTTGTTTTTTGATAATATTGAAATAAATGATCAAGAAGGTAAAAAGATTTCTGAATTTATTAGTAGGATATTATAATAAGAAACCATCAGGGGAAGAAATTTCATTGCCTGAACATGTTTCTGATGATGAAAAAATTGTTCGATCGATTTTTTCTCCTCTTAATATTAATCTTAAAACTAATAAATTGAAAAGTAATGCTTTCAAATCTCCTGCGGGAAAAGATGAAGTATCCGTAATAAGATATAGTTTTAACGATTCTAATTTTTGCAAATCTTTTAGTAGGAAGATTCAAGATGAACTAAATAACAAAATTTATTGCGGTCTAGCAGTATTGAATGCATTCGAAATAAGGAATTTAAATGCAAATATTATCTATTCACCCATCAAATCCCCAATCGAATTCTACAATCCGTATCATGGTGATATAAAAATTGGATATGCACCAATAAAAGGAGAACCTCTTCCTGCTGAGTTTCAACACAAAGTACAGAAATTAGCAAATTCTGCCAGAGTTTATATTGATCCTGATCCCTTTAGCAAAGAATGGCAAGGAGAAGAAATAAAATGAATTGAAGAGGTGTTTTTTCGAATTAAAATTGGCAATTTCTTTTAATATTTGAGCAGATAATTAAATTTGGAATTAAAATAAAGGGAGTAACACTTTCTTACATCTCGTCATAATCCTAATAGCTTTAACTTCCGGATAAATATTCACAAATTGCAAAAAGTGTTTAATTACTTTCCGCATACCAAAAAGTTTATAAATGCAATATGTTGAAAATTAAGCATTAATAGCTATTAAATGAAAATACTGGATAAACTGATCATTAAGGATTTTATCAAGACCTACTTTTTTGTGGTTTTGATGTTGATTCTGATTGTACTGGTACTGGATTTTACAGAAAAGAATGATGCGTTTATCAGGAATAATGTGCCGGCGAGTGAGATTTTAATGTACATGTTCAACTATGGCCTGTATTTAAATAACCTGTTGACGCCCATCACGGTATTCATCTCTGTGATATTCATTACTTCCAAGATGGCGGGAAGAACAGAGATTGTTGCTATTTTAAGCAGCGGGGTCAGTTTTCTTAGGATGTTGGCGCCTTTTATTACAGCTGCGGTGATGATCGCCATTGTGAGTTTCTTCCTGAACGGCTGGATCCTTCCATTGGCCACCGCAGGGGTATCTGAGTTTAAGGTGGAATATTTGGAAGACCAAAATAATTTTAGCCAACAGAACATCCATATACAAGTGGCCCCGGATACTTACGCTTATCTTTCCAGGTATTATACAGCTGGGAATACAGGTTATTCCTTTACTTTGGAGCAAATAGAAGAGGGGAAATTGATCGCCAAACTGTCTGCCGACCGGATCGTATGGGATACGGCCAAAAATGTATGGAATGTGAAAAATTGGAGGCTGAGGGAGTTGGAAGATATGGGGGAAAATTATACGGTAGGTGAATCCCTGGATACGGCACTTTCTATAACGCCCAATGATTTTGACTTGCCGGAAAATCACCATGAGACCTTGACCTTGCCCAAACTTACCCAGCAAATAGAAATCCTTGAAAACAGAGGTGCGGATAACATCGTTTTTTACAGGATCGAAAAGTATGTAAGGTACATGTCTCCTTTTGCGGCGATTATACTGACATTCATAGGGGTGATTGTTTCTTCCAAAAAAACGCGGGGAGGTTCAGGATTTAAGATAGCATTGGGCTTTTTGCTTGCCTTTGTGTATATTATTCTGTTCTTGTTGTCCAGGACCTTTGCTGAAGCAGGGGCGGCCTATCCTGTGCTCTCCGTTTGGATTCCCAATATTGTTTTTGCTGCAACCGGCTTGATCATGTATAAAACCGTTCCCAGATAAATTTATGCCAGTTTCTTCTTCCGTCAAAGATTATTTGATGCTCCATATTATTGTGTTGATTTGGGGCTTTACTGCTATTCTGGGCATTTTGATCAGTATTCCATCTGTAGAAATCGTGTTTTACAGGACCTTGATGGCAGCAATTTCTTTAGGGCTGATTTTTTGGTGGAAAAAAAGCAAAGTCCGGTTGCCCCAAAAAGAACTGCTGAAAATTGTTGGAACGGGAGTTTTGATTGCCCTGCACTGGATTTTGTTTTTTGGAGCTGCCAGAGTGTCCAATATTTCTGTTTGCCTCGCTGGAATGGCCACCGCGTCTTTTTGGACAGCCCTGATCGAGCCAATGGTCAATCAATCAAAGGTGAAATGGTACGAGGTTATGTTAGGAGTATTGGTCATTTTTGGGCTATTTATCATTTTCAGTTTTGAATTTGACTACTGGCTTGGCTTGGTCATGGCCGTGATTTCAGCTTTATTGGGTGCCTGCTTTATGGTGATCAATGGGCGCTTGACCAAAAGAGGGAGTCCGTACGTCATTACCTTTTATGAGATGGTGGGGGCCTGTTTGTTTTCCGTGCTGTTTATGCCCGTATATGCTTATTTCTTTGCAGTAGATGGGTTACAGCTTGTGCCTTCGGCCATGGATTGGCTTTGGCTTTTCCTACTGGCAGGGATTTGTACCGTATATGCTTTTTCTGTTTCTGTGGAATTGATGAAAAGATTGACTGCTTTTGCTGTGAATTTGACAGTTAATTTAGAACCTGTTTATGGGATTGTTTTAGCAGTTTTGATCTTTGGGGAAAAGGAAAAAATGACCGGAGGGTTTTATCTGGGGACTTTGGTTATTTTGTTTTCTGTATGCCTTTATCCGTTGTTCAATTTTTTCTACAAGAGGAGGAAGGCCAAGCAGCTGTTGAGGGTGCAGTAATAATTTAAATAACAACAAAGGGGCAAAGGAAAAAAATGAATAACAATTGAGAAGCCACAGAATAACCACCATCCTTCTTACAATTCCCCTTTAAAAATAAAATACTCCTTCGGCCA
Organism: Anditalea sp.; assembly: GCA_040905145.1. Taxonomy (GTDB): domain Bacteria; phylum Bacteroidota; class Bacteroidia; order Cytophagales; family Cyclobacteriaceae; genus DATGMS01. Next base: position 68,010 of record JBBDSC010000161.1, on the reverse strand, counting down.
AATTTCCAGTTCAGGTTCTCGGTCGAACAGCCCAAACACCGTGGAACCGGATCCGGACATGGCGGCATAGAAAGCGCCGGCTTCATATAACCTGGTTTTGATGGCAGTGATTTCTGGATGGATCTTGAAAACACTCTCTTCAAAATCATTGGTCAACCGATCCTTCCACAGTGTACGGTCGGCGAGCGTTTCCCTTAGATTGTATGGGGATTGCTTTGGCATGACTCCCGCATAGGCGTCCTTGGTACCTATATGGATCTGGGGATTGACCAAAACAATCCATTTACCTTTAAGATCAATATCTATTTTCTCAAGGATTTCCCCCCTTCCCTTGGCGATTTTTGGTTTGTTCTCAACAAAAAAGGGGCAGTCACTGCCGAGTACTGCGGCATAATCTTCCAAAAACCAATCTTCCAGATGAAGGTCAAATAAGTTGTTCATCAACTTTAACGCAAAAGCAGCGTCAGCCGATCCTCCCCCCAATCCTGCCCCCATGGGTATGGCTTTGTGCAAATGAATGGCAATGGGAGGCAATTCATTAAAGTCCTTTTTCAGCAATTGGAAGGCCTTTAATATTAAATTGTCCTTTTCAACACCAGGTATTTTTAATCCAGTGGAGGCGAAAGTTGTTTTATTGGACAAGATTATTTCCAGGGCATCGTAAAGGGGAATAGGAAACATACCGCTTTCGATCTCATGATAGCCATCTTTTCTTTTAGCTGTTATATGGAGCCCAAGGTTTATCTTTGCGTTTGGGAATTGGATCATACTGGCATTAGGTTAGCGTTCCGTAAAATTATAAAAAAGGGAGAAAGGATCATTAAAATCAAAATGAGTTGTTTTCAAAAAATTGTTTTTATTTTATTAATGGACACTCAAGGTAACTTTGAATCCCATAAGCTGCTGATTTAAGCCCTCTACTTTTCAACTAATGAAATCAGAATAAAATTTCGAATTTTAATAATATTTAATTTTTTTAGTAAAATACGATTGGATCTTTCTAAAATATAAAGTTTAATGTTCGTGTTTAACAATATAAAGGACTATTTTAATTTTCATAATAAATAAAAAAAAGAAATAAAATATTGTAAGTATGGAAATTGGGTTTTAATATTGTAAGATCAAATTTAAAGAAACCATTAAAGAATCAATTTTATACAAAAAAGATGTTCAGAATAGTCAGCATTATTAGCCTAATTGTCCTTGTCATTTAAAATTAGATGAAGCGCTAGACTATTGTATATAAATTTGCTAAACAATAAAGTGCTTCATAAGATGAAGCACTTTTTTTTATTAATCCATTTCTAAACCAGTCCCTAGAACCAGATGAGCGAGCTAAAAAAATACAGTTGGGAAATAAGTTCAAATGAAGAAAATCCTGCCGCAATGGCCATGTTGTATGCCACGGGATTGTCTGAAGAAAAATTGAAGCAGCCCTTTGTCGGAGTGGCTAGTTGCGGTTATGAAAGCAATCCCTGTAATATGCACTTGAACGATTTGGCACAGGAGATAAAAAAAGCTACTGTAAAATCCGAACTCACTGGACTGGTTTTTAATACCATCGGGATAAGCGATGGTATTTCAATGGGTACGGCAGGGATGAGGTATAGTCTTCCTTCACGGGAAATTATAGCTGATTCCATAGAATCATTTATTTTGGGTCATTCTTTTGATGGAGTTATAGCTGTAGCTGGATGCGACAAGAACATGCCTGGAGCGGTTATGGGTATGTTGAGGATAAACAGGCCAGCGATAATGGTGTATGGTGGCACTATCCGTTCAGGGAAATATAAAGGGGAAAAATTGAACATTGTTTCAGCCTTTGAAGCTTATGGTAAGAGGATTGCATGTGAGGTGACGGACGAGGATTTTGATGGAGTAATTAAGAATGCCTGCCCTGGAGCAGGTGCTTGTGGGGGTATGTACACGGCCAATACCATGTCCTCGGCAATAGAAGCCCTGGGACTATCCCTTCCCTACAGCTCTTCCAACCCGGCCACCTCGGCTGAAAAGCAAAAAGAATGTCTGGAGGCAGGGGAATATATTAAGCATCTTTTGGCTGAGGATATCAAACCAAAAGACATTGTTACCAGGAAAAGCCTGGAAAATGCAGTAAGGGTGGCAGTTGCTTTGGGCGGAAGTACCAATGCTGTTCTTCACATATTAGCTATTGCAAAGACTGCAGAGGTTGATTTCACTTTGGAAGACTTCAAAAGGATCAACCATGAAACCCCCCTACTTGGGGATTTCAAGCCAAGTGGAAAGTTCCTGATGGAAGACTTGCACGAACAGGGGGGACTTCCTGCCTTTATGAGATATTTTTTGGACAAGGGATTGCTTCATGGAGATTGTCTTACCGTGACAGGGAAGACTTTAGCTGAGAATCTGGCCGATATAGACCCAATCATTCCTTCATCCATCAATGTCATTCATCCCCTGGAGAAGCCTATTAAAGAGACCGGCCACTTATGTATCCTTCATGGAAATCTTGCACCGGAAGGATCTGTTGCTAAGATATCCGGTAAAGAAGGGAAATCGTTTACTGGGAGCGCAAAAATCTTTGACAGTGAAACTGAGGCGAATGATGCGATGAAAAACAATCAAGTCAAAAAAGGGGATGTGATCGTTATTAGATATGTAGGTCCTAAAGGCGGGCCGGGAATGCCGGAAATGTTGAAGCCCACCTCTATTATCATTGGAGCTGGTTTGGGTTCTGAGGTGGCTTTTATCACTGACGGGAGGTTTTCAGGTGGTACCCATGGTTTTGTTGTGGGCCACGTGACACCGGAGGCCTATGCCGGTGGTCCAATAGGATTAATAAAAGATGGGGATATAATCACCATAAATGCCGATACGCTGGAGATCAACTGCAATGTCTCTGAGGAAGAATTTGCAGAAAGAAAGAAAAACTGGAAAAACAAAGATTTAAGCCAGCTAAAAGGAACGTTGAAAAAGTATATGCAGTTAGTATCTACAGCATCAGAAGGATGTATCACTGATAATGCCTAATAGTTATGAAAGATTCAAGAATAAGGGGAGCTGAAATGGTAATTAAATCGTTAGTGGCCGAAAATTCCAAATACATTTTCGGCTACCCTGGAGGAGCCATTATGCCGGTGTATGATGCACTTTACGATTATGTCGATCAAATTAAGCATATCCTAACACGCCATGAGCAGGGAGCTATCCACGCGGCCCAAGGGTATGCGAGGGTTTCTGGCAAAGTGGGAGTCTGTATGGTTACATCAGGGCCAGGAGCCACCAACTTGATCACAGGCCTGGCTGACGCCATGATCGATAGTACGCCTTTAGTATGTATTACCGGCCAGGTGGCTTCCAATTTATTGGGAACAGATGCTTTTCAGGAAACCGATGTGGTGGGATTCTCCATGCCTGGGACCAAATGGAATATTCAGGTCAGGAGGGTGGAAGATATTGCACCAGGTATTGCTAAGGCTTTTCACATAGCCCGGACAGGGAGACCTGGTCCCGTATTGGTCGATATCACCAAGGATGCCCAGGTAGCCTTAGGTGAATTCAATTACGTGCCTTGCTTGAATATACGATCTTATAAACCTTATCCCAAAGTGGAGCCCGAAGCCATATCCAAAGCCGCTGAGATAATTAACAACGCCAAAAGACCTTATGTCCTTTATGGTCAAGGAGTGATTATTGGGAAAGCGGAGGAAGAGCTTGCTAAATTTCTGGAGAAGACGGGTATTCCGGCCGCCAGTACCCTGTTGGGAACAGGTGCCCTCCCAGAGGACCACCCCCAATATGCAGGAAAACTGGGCATGCATGGAAATTATGCTCCTAACTTACTTACCAATCAAAGCGATGTACTGATTGCCATAGGCATGCGCTTTGATGATCGGGTAACCGGGGATCTGAAGAGGTATGCTAAACAGGCCAAAGTGGTTCATTTGGAATTGGATCCGGCCGAGATCAACAAGAATGTTAAATGTGAAGTGGCCGTTCTGGGGGATTGTAAAGAAAGTCTTCAGAAATTAACTGAAGAGGTAAATGAAAACACTCACCCGGAATGGATAAACCGATTCAGGGAATTGTATGCGGAAGAAAAAAGCGTGGTGGTCGCCAATGATATATCCCCTACTAAAGTAGGCCTCACCATGGGTGAGGTTATCCGTTTCATTAACGAATTTAAAGCTGACGATGCTATCCTCGTTACCGATGTGGGACAGCATCAGATGGTTGCCTGGAGGTATTTTGATTACAAGACCACCAGGACACAGGTGACTTCAGGAGGGTTGGGAACTATGGGCTTTGGGCTTCCTGCTGCTTTGGGCGCCCAACTTTATGACTATAACAGGCAGGTGATCTGTGTGTTGGGGGACGGAGGCATCCAGATGACCATCCAGGAATTGGGAACGATCATGCAAACCAAGGCACCGGTGAAAATAGTATTGTTGAACAACAATTTCCTGGGTATGGTAAGGCAATGGCAACAGCTGTTCTATAAAAAGAGGTATTCCTTTACGGAACTTCATAATCCTGATTTTCAGAAAATAGCCGAAGCATATAGTATCAAAACCGCAAAAGTACAAGACAGGGATGGCCTTGGGGAAGCCGTGGCAGAAATGTTTATTCATGATGGCCCTTATTTTTTGGAAGTGGTAGTAGAAAAGGAAGACAATGTATTTCCTATGATAGCCAGTGGCTGTTCAGTAGAGGAAGTTAGGCTTAGCTAGTGGGATGAACTTGAATTAAGATGAGGGGACCTGATCCATCTCCTAATACAAATATAATTTCTCATCGCTTCCTAGTGGGAGTGGATGGCTTTTAAAAGACAAATTATACACATGAATAGATACACTATTTCAGTTTTCACTGAAAATTTCATTGGGATCCTCAGTCGAATTACACTGATATTTACCAGAAGAGGGATCAATATAGATGGTTTTACCGCTTCCGAGAGTAAGGAAGAGGGGATTTACAGGATTACCATAGAGGTGACCACTACAGAAGAGCAGGTCATTCAACTGGCACGGCAGATCGAAAAGATTATCGATGTGATCAAAGCCTTTTATTATTTGGATGATGAGGTGGTGTTTCAGGAAATTGCTTTATATAAAATCCCTGTTAGTAGCTTGGATCCAGGTTTGGAAAAAGTAATCAGACAATATAATGCAAGTATAATATCTGCGGAAAAAGATTTTGTGGTTATCGAATTGACGGGCCATAAAGAAGATACCCAGGAATTACTTGAAATTTTAAAGGACTTTAATATCCTGGAATTTGTCCGGTCAGGAAGGGTGGCAGTGGCCAAACCAATGGAAACATTAGACAAGTATTTATAAAAAAAACAATTATCAAATCGTAAAAACTATGAAACTGAAGTTCGGTACAGTTGAAGAAAATGTAGTAACAAGAGAAGAATTTCCTCTTGAAAAAGCTAAAGAAACTTTAAAGGATGAGGTTATCGCCATATTGGGTTATGGGGTGCAAGGTCCTGGTCAGGCACTGAATCTCAAGGATAATGGATTCAACGTGATTGTAGGCCAACGAAAAGACTCAAAAACCTGGGATAAAGCAGTAGCAGATGGCTGGGTTCCGGGAGAAACGCTTTTTGAATTGGAGGAAGCATGTGAAAAAGGCACTATACTTCAGTTTCTACTTTCCGATGCGGGCCAGATTGCGCTTTGGCCAACGGTTAAGCAACACTTAACCCCTGGAAAGGCACTTTATTTTTCCCATGGATTTGGCATTACTTACAAGGATAAAACCGGCATAGTTCCCCCTAAAGATGTGGATGTCATATTGGTAGCCCCTAAAGGTTCGGGCACTTCTCTAAGAAGGATGTTTGTGGAAGGAAGAGGTTTGAATTCATCCTATGCCATTTTCCAGGATGCAACAGGAAAAGCAAAAGACAGAGTGGTATCCTTAGGAATAGGTGTTGGTTCCGGTTATTTGTTTGAGACTGATTTTTACAAAGAAGTAACTTCCGATCTTACCGGGGAAAGGGGGACTTTAATGGGTGCCATACAGGGGATCTTTGCCGCTCAGTATGAAGTATTAAGGGCCAATGGCCACTCGCCTTCCGAGGCATTTAATGAAACAGTAGAAGAATTAACTCAAAGTTTGATGCCTTTGGTAGCGGAGAATGGAATGGATTGGATGTATGCCAACTGCTCTACTACGGCACAAAGAGGCGCATTGGATTGGTGGAAACCATTCAGGGATGCTACCAAGCCAGTCTTTGAAGAACTTTATGGAAGTGTGAAAAGTGGTAAAGAAGCAAATAAATCAATTGAATCCAACAGTAAGTCAGATTACAGAGTGAAGTTGGAAGAGGAGCTTAAAGAATTAAGAGAGTCTGAAATGTGGCAGGCAGGTGCTGTCGTCCGCAAGTTGAGACCTGAAAATAACTAATCAAAGGTATGTCAGAAAAGCTATGGGTTTTCGATACTACACTCAGGGACGGTGAACAGGTTCCCGGGTGTCAATTGGATACCCGGGAAAAAATAATAGTAGCCCAGGCCCTGGAAGCTTTGGGAGTGGACATCATTGAAGCTGGTTTTCCCATATCCAGTCCCGGTGATTTCAATTCAGTAAGAGAGATTTCCAAAGCCGTGTCCGAACCTATTATCTGTGCGCTGTCCAGAGCGGTAGAAAAGGATATTGAAGTAGCAGCTGACTCCTTAAAATTCTCAAAGAGAAGTAGAATACATACCGGAATAGGGGTCTCATCATATCATATTTTGCATAAGTTGAGATCCTCTCCGGAAAATGTCATTGAACGGGCGGTAAAAGCAGTGAAATATGCCAAAGGATTTGTAGAGGATGTGGAGTTTTATGCGGAAGATGCTGGTCGGGCGGAAGATGTGTACTTGGCCCAGATTGTGGAAGCGGCCATCAAAGCAGGGGCCACAGTAATCAACATCCCCGATACTACCGGCTATTGCCTGCCAGACCAATATGCCGATAAAATACGTTTTCTTAAAGAAAATGTACCCAATATTGACAAAGCCATTATTGCCACTCATTGTCACAATGATCTGGGTATGGCCACGGCCAATACTATTGCTGGGGTACAGCATGGGGCCAGGCAGGTGGAGGTCACCATCAATGGAATTGGCGAAAGGGCCGGGAATTCTTCTTTGGAAGAGGTGGTCATGGCTATAAAAAGCCATAAGGATATTCTTGTCGAAACTCAGATCAATACCCGAAAGATCTATGAAACCAGCCGGTTAGTATCCAAGCTCATGAACATGCCTATTCAGCCCAACAAGGCTATTGTAGGTCGGAATGCTTTTGCCCACTCTTCCGGAATACATCAGGATGGAGTCTTGAAACATAGGGAAAATTATGAAATTATTGACCCTAAGGATGTTGGTGTGGAGGAATCAACGATTGTTCTTACTGCCAGAAGTGGAAGGGCGGCCCTAAAGCATCATCTGCTCCTCTTAGGTTACGATTTTGAAGGAGATGGGCTGAATAAGGTCTATGAGGAATTTCTTGTGCTAGCGGATTCCAAACGGGATATTGGTAAAAAGGATTTATTGACACTTATAGGTGAATTTACGGAGGATAATTCCTTGATCACCTTGGATAAAGTGGCCTATAGCCGAGGAGATGTGGTGCAGGCGGAAGTATCTCTAATGAAAGGAAATACATTGCTTCAGGGAACTTCTGAGGGCAATGGACCAGTTGATGCAGTTATAAGATCTATTAAGAAGCTTATAGATCATGAAGTTTACTTGGATGAATTCCTTATTCAGGCGATGACCAAAGGGAGTGATGATACTTGCAAGACGCACATGAGATTGATGCATGAGGGGAAGCCTTATCATGGATTTGCTTCTAATACAGACATTGTAATGGCATCTGCTCAGGCATTTGTGGATGCCTTAAATAAAATACCAGTCAAAACAAAAGTTGGCAATTAATGGAAAAGAAAACATTATTTGATAAGATATGGAACGCTCACGTTGTGAAGTCTGTTCCGGACGGTCCGGATGTATTTTTCATAGATAAGCATTTTATCCATGAAGTTACAAGTCCGGTAGCCTTTCTTAATCTTGAGAAAAGGGGGAATACAGTTTTATTCCCGGAAAGGACAGTGGCCACACCTGATCATAACGTACCCACCATTGACCAGGATAAAACCATTAAGGATAAGCTCTCCAGGATGCAGGTAGAAAGGCTGCGCCAGAATTGTGCAAAATACGGGATAGAACTTCATGATTTGGGTTCGGACCATCACGGCATCGTCCATGTGATCGGTCCGGAACTTGGCATTACCCAACCGGGAATGACCATCGTTTGTGGAGACAGCCATACTTCCACGCACGGTGCCTTTGGTGCCATAGCATTTGGAATTGGGACCTCAGAAGTGGAAATGGTTTTTGCCACCCAGTGCATCATGCAGTCCAAGCCCAAAAAGATGAGGATTACGGTGGACGGAGAATTGGGTAAAGGAGTTACGTCCAAAGATGTCATTCTATATATCATTTCCAAAATATCCGCCAGTGGGGGTACAGGTTACTTTTTAGAATACGCAGGTACAGCCATCGAAAATTTAAGTATGGAAGCCCGTATGACCATTTGTAATATGAGCATCGAAATGGGAGCACGAGGTGGTCTGATAGCACCTGATGAAACCACCTTTAACTATCTTAAAGGCAAAAGATATGCACCTAAAGGGGAAGATTGGGACAAAACAGTAGCACATTGGAAAACATTGAAATCCGATGAGGGTGCAGAATTTGATCTTGAATATACCTATGATGCTGCTGATATCGAGCCTATGATCACCTATGGCACCAATCCAGGAATGGGCGTGAAGGTCAGGGATAATATTCCGACTACAGAGGGCATGGAAGGCAGTAACAAAAAGACTTATATAAAATCTTTGGAGTACATGGGGTTCCAGCCTGGGGATTCGATGAGAGGCAAAAAGATAGATTATGTTTTTGTCGGCAGCTGTACCAATGGCCGGATTGAGGATATCCGCTCAGTAGCAGCGTTTGTTAAAGGCAAAAAGAAAGCGGATAATATCACTGCCTGGATAGTTCCAGGATCCAGGGAAGTGGAAAAGAAAGCAATTGAAGAAGGTTTGGTGACGATTCTAGAGGAAGCTGGATTTAAATTAAGGCAGCCTGGATGTTCTGCTTGTCTTGCAATGAACGACGACAAGATCCCTTCAGGTAAATATGCGGTATCCACTTCCAATCGGAATTTTGAGGGCCGGCAGGGACCAGGATCCAGAACACTCCTGGCCAGTCCTTTGACGGTGGCGGCCGTGGCGATTACAGGGGAGATATCAGATCCGCGTGATATATTTTAATATTAAAAGAGAAAAAATGGCTTACGATAAATTTAATGTATTGACCAGTACAGTGGTCCCTCTGCCTACAGAAAATGTGGATACAGATCAGATCATCCCGGCAAGGTTCCTCAAAGCTACCGAAAGGGAGGGGTTTGGGGACAATTTGTTCAGGGATTGGAGATACGACAAAGATGGCAATCCTAAAGCTGATTTTGTCCTTAACGATCCAACCTATAGCGGGAAAATCCTGGTAGCAGGCAAAAACTTCGGTTCCGGATCCAGTAGGGAGCATGCGGTATGGGCCATCTATGATTATGGTTTCAGATGTGTCGTCTCCAGCTTTTTTGCGGATATCTTTAAAAATAACTGCTTGAATATTGGTGTACTCCCGGTTACGGTTACCCCTCAATTTGCAGATGAAATCTTCTCTGTGGTGGAAGCAGATCCCAAAGCCGAGGTGGAAATAGATATTGATAAGCAGACGATCACCCTATTGGCTACCGGAAAGTCGGAATCTTTTGATATCAGTTCCTATAAAAAGGGAAATATGAAAAATGGATTTGACGACATTGACTATTTGTTGAATTTGAAGGAGGAGATAGCGGCTTTTGATGAGAAGAGATGATACCTTTGTATCAAACAGGATAGCATTACGAGTACTATAAGATATACAGAATGAGTCTTCAAAAGAAAATAGAAATCATGGATACCACCCTTAGGGATGGGGAACAGACTTCAGGGGTATCCTTTCTTCCTTCCGAGAAACTTCAGATCGCCAAATTGCTATTGGAAGAACTGAAAGTGGACAGGATAGAAGTGGCTTCTGCCAGGGTTTCTGACGGGGAACTGGAAGGGGTGAAGAAGATAACGCACTGGGCCAGGGAAAAGGGCTATCTCGACAGAGTAGAGGTGTTAGGTTTTGTGGATACCCCCAAATCTGTGGACTGGCTGATTCAGGCGGGAGCCAAAGTGATGAATTTACTGACCAAAGGATCTCTAAATCATCTTACACATCAATTGAAGAAAACCCCAGAAGTCCATTTTGAGGAGATAAGCAATTGTATAGATTATGCCATAGGTAAAGGCATCGAGGTAAATGTGTATTTGGAAGATTGGAGCAATGGAATGCGCAACTCCCAAAGTTATACGCTGGAACTTGTGGAATTTTTGTCAAAGTTAAATGTAAAAAGGATCATGCTTCCCGATACCTTGGGCCTTTTACAACCTGATGAAGTTTCGGAGTTCATTTCCCTAATCACATATAAATATCCTGCCGTTCACTTTGATTTTCACGCCCACAATGACTACGATCTTTCCATAGCCAATGTGCTTCAGTCAGTGAGAAATGGGGTGAAAGGAATACACACAACCGTTAATGGTCTGGGTGAAAGAGCTGGAAATGCCCCACTGGAAAGTGTAGTGGCTGTCATAACGGATTTTACAGATTATGATCTTTCCGTTCAAGAAAATAAAATCTACCGTATCAGTAAATTGATAGAGCAGTTTTCAGGCTTACATATACCCTCCAATAAGCCTGTAGTTGGGGAGAACGTCTTCACCCAGACGGCCGGAATCCATGCAGATGGAGACAATAAGAAAGATCTTTATTTTAGTGACCTGCTGCCGGAACGTTTTGGAAGAACCCGGAAATATGCCTTGGGCAAAACATCCGGAAAAGCAAATATCCTGAAAAACCTGATGGAACTGGGGATCTCTTTGGAGAAGGATGAACTGACAAAAGTGACCCAAAGGATCATTGAGTTGGGGGATAGAAAGGAAAGGGTGACCACTGAGGATTTACCTTATATCATTTCTGATGTATTGCAAAATAACTCCATCAATATGGACATCCTTATCGATGGTTACCATATGGTGCATTCTAAGGGGTTAAAGCCTTCCGTCCAGCTCAGGATGAAGATTCATGATAAATATTACGAAGAAAATGCCTCTGGGGACGGCCAGTATGATTCCTTTATGAAGGCCCTTAAGAAAATTTACAAGTCCCTTAATAAGCAACTTCCAAAATTGACAGATTTTCATGTGAGTATCCCTCCGGGGGGCAAAACAGATGCCTTCGTGGAATGTATCATTACTTGGGACTATGGAAAGATTTTCAAGACAAAGGGCCTGGACAGTGATCAAACCATCGCGGCGATGAAAGCTACAGAGAAAATGCTTAATATAATCGAACAACTAAATAAAACCAACCCAGAAAATAAGAATCCCTATGGAAATGAATATAGCACTATTGCCAGGTGATGGCATAGGACCGGAAGTGATCAATCAAGCTGTTAAAGTTGTCAAAGCTATAGGACAAAAATTTGGTCATCAAATAACTTTTTCGGAAGCCATTGTCGGAGCCACCGCCATCGATCAAGTAGGCAATCCTTATCCGGATGAGACCCACGAAATTTGTTTGAAATCGGATGCGGTACTTTTCGGGGCTATTGGGGATCCAAAATACGACAATGATCCCAAAGCCAAAGTAAGGCCCGAACAAGGCCTTTTGGAAATGAGGAAAAAATTGGGGCTGTTCTGCAATGTCCGGCCTACCTTTACCTTTCCTTCACTGCTACACAAGTCCCCCCTTAAGCGGGAGAGAATAGAAGGTACTGATTTAGTTTTTTTAAGGGAATTGACCGGTGGGATTTATTTTGGAGAGCCCAGGGGCAGAAATGAGCAGGGGACCAAAGCTTTTGATACCAATGTGTATTCGGTGGAGGAAATAGAAAGGCTGGCCAGGATGGGTTTTGAATTTGCCCAGAAAAGAAGAAAACTGCTGACCTGTGTGGACAAAGCCAATGTGATGGCCACTTCTAGATTGTGGAGGGAAACGGTACAAAGATTGGCACCGGAATATCCTGATGTAACTGTGGAATATGAGTTTGTGGATGCTGTGGCCATGCGTTTGGTACAGTGGCCCAAGTCATATGATGTATTGATCACCGAAAACCTTTTTGGGGATATATTGACAGATGAGGCCAGTGTCATTAGCGGCTCTATGGGATTGATGCCTTCCGCTTCTCTTGGCTTGACCACCAAACTTTTTGAACCCATTCATGGATCCTATCCGCAGGCAGCGGGAAAAGATATTGCCAACCCTTTGGCCACTGTACTTTCTGCGGCCATGATGTTTGAATATGCCTTTGAGCTTATGGACGAAGCCAAGGCTATCTCCGATGCAGTCAATCTTTCTTTGGAAGAAGGGATCGTCACAGAAGACATCGCCGAAGGAAGTAAACCCTACAAAACATCAGAAGTCGGCGAATGGTTGGTTAAGCAGATTTTGTCATAAAAAAAGAGATTATTCTTTATAAAAAATGGGGCCTTCTTAGGCCCCATTTGTGTGTGTGCATAGTGAAATCGATTATAAGAATACCATCTCACTCTTATTTTTCAGGCACTGTCCATAGATGGATGGTAGAGCCATCTACCTTAATGGTTTTGTCAGGTTCCCAATCCCCCATATTGAAAGCATGGGAGACAATGCGTGTTCCTGGCTTTAACTGTTCGAGTAGAATTGGTCGCAGCTTCATGTTTAGGGAATTCAACAAGTACAGCGTTACTACGGAAGCTTCACTGACATCAGATTCAAATAAATTAGCTTGAACAAATTCTACTTTATCGTTTACCCCGGCATTGGTTGCATTTTCGTTAGCTTCCTTAATTCGCTGAGGATCTATATCTATCCCCGTGCCAGTGGCCCCATACTGTTTGGCAGCAGTGACTACAATGCGTCCGTCCCCGCAGCCGAGGTCATAAACCACATCATTTTCTGTTACTTTTGCCAGGTCAAGCATAGCGTCAACAACCGCTTGTCTGGTCGGAACATAATGAACGTCTTGGGCTATGCCCAAGGAAGTAGCACAAATGGTGATGATAAGTGTACTGAGTAAAATCTTAAACATTTTCATCTTTTTTACCTTTTAATAGTTAGGACTTGATTAGGGAATTTGGTTAGTGTTATGTGTTTATGATTTGTTTTCCAATGGCCACGACTTGTTTCGCTGAAATAATCATCCCGGTGCGTGATAGCTTTTATCATGCTCGATTTCAGATTATTTTACTCCCTTCTCATGGGGAGGGACGTGCCATAAATATATCGTATGCTCTGAGCCATTAGAGCCTTTTATTTTCTTCGTTTGATCCGGCTCCCAATCTCCCATATCGTAATTATGGGAGACCACCCTTGTTCCCGGCTTCATACGAAGGATTATGGGACGGAGTTTCATATTTACCTGAGGAAATAAATACAGGGAAATTACTGTGGCGTTACTGAAATCCATTTCAAATAAATTGCCTTCCAAAAATTCCACTTTATCCGTTACCTTGGCTTTTTTTGCATTCTCTTTCGCTTCTCTCACCCGTGCAGGATTCAAGTCTATTCCAACTCCCCTGGTGTCAAATCGCTGTGCGGCGGTGATTGGAATACGACCGTCGCCCGAACCCAAATCATAAAGCACATCCTCCCCGTTGACCTGGGCCATTTCCAGCATTTCATCCACGATTATCTCAGGCGTAGGAACATACGGCACGTCAAGCGTAAAAGCTGGATTTTCCTGTGCCATTACAGAAGGGTTGGCACTAATGGAGATGAGGAGGATACCTAGTAAAATCATTCTTGTGTTCATCTTTTAACCTTAAATGGCTGAAAATTGATTTACCGGATTGGGAAGTTTTTCAAATAATAATCTCTGCCTTATCTCTCCTTCATGGGTTTTTGTTAGAGGTTTTTTTTCATGGAAGGTAAAGACAATTGTAGCAAAACACCTGCCAATAGTACCCCGATTCCGACAAGGGAGCCCCAGCCGGTGTAAACAATGCTTGAATAGAGCAAATAAGCACTGGTCAGACAAAAAATAATCGGTGTCAAAGGATATAAGGGAACCCGAAAGGGACGCTCGACATTGGGTTCCTTAGACCGCAATATGAAGAGGGAAATACCCACAAGCAAAAAGAAAAACCAAAAGACCGGTGCGGTGTATTCAATCATTGTCTCAAATCCGTTGCGTGAAAACAACCCTAAACTGACCAGGACAAGGGAAATCAATCCCTGAATGATAAAGGCATTGACTGGCCCTGAAGTGCGCATGTCCCACTTGCCGAGGACGGCAAAAACCGGAAAGTCCCGGCCCAAGGCATAGTTTGACCTGGCACCCGTAAAAATGGTTGCATTGGCAGAAGTCAGTGCGGACACGGCCACTAAAATGGCCATTAATACCAAACCTCTTTCCCCGAAAGCATTGCCCATTAGATCGCCAGCGACCGCATTGGATTGTGCCATACCACTAAGGCCAAGCCCTCGAAGATAGGCGAGGTTAACCAGTAAATAAACGGCGGTGATAATTATTATACTAATGATCAGTGCTTTTACCATATGTTTACGGCCAGAACGCAGTTCAGCAGAAATATAAGCGGCTTCGTTCCAGCCTCCGAAAGTCAAAAGCACAAAAACCATGGCCAACCCCAAAGAACTAATAGTCCCTGAACCCATTGGTGTGGTGCTATTAACCACTTCTGTTGTAGACGGGACAAAGAAAAACCCTACCACTATAACGATTATTATTCCCACAACTTCCACAGTAGTTAATAATTTCTGGGCTGCTGTTCCCATATTTACGCCGAGGATGTTGATTCCCGTAAGAATGCCCACTACAATTGCGGCATAAATAACCGATGAATGATCACCCAAGCTGTATACTTGAGAAGCATAATCACCAAAAATAAAAGCCAGCAATGCTACGGAACCGGACTGGATCACGCTCATACGCGCCCAAGCAAAAAGAAAGGCGGTACGCTTTCCGAAAGCTCTCTTCAGAAAATAATAATCTCCGCCTGTATTGGGAAAAGCCGTGGTAAGCTCGGCATAACAAAGGGCACCTATCAGCGAAACAATACCGCCTAAAAACCAAGCAGTCAACATCAGGCTGGCACTTTCCACATTGGCGGCGACCAATGAAGGGGTACGGAAAATACCTGCCCCAATGACGATACCCACAATCAAAGCAATTACATCGACTGGGCCCAAAGAAGGCTTCGGTTTGGCAATTTCATCAGTTACTGGATTAATTGATGTTTTTCCTTTCCACTCTTTTGTATCTGCCATACCGGATTTTGCTTTATTTTGGGAGTCCTTTGTGAATATTCAATGCTGATTAGGTAAATATCTTTTTTACGAAAGCACTAAATTAGAACTTAAATTGATTAATACTAAAATTATTAAATAAAGTGGCGATTTTTGTGGAGCTATTTTGGTCTTGTTTGTTCCAAAAAGGTTGGACTTGGATATTGGCATGCGGAATGTTAACTTGTATTGATTATAAAGCAAAATTAAAGGCCATGTCTGAACTCAAAACCATTAACAAAGAAGCCATTCCAAGAGCTCTTGAGAAAGTGGACCGCTATAGGTTATTAAATGATCCTGCAGAAGCTGAAAGTATTTGCCGTGACATTCTGACCATTGATCCTGGGAATCAGGAAGCTTTGGTATCGCTCATCCTGACACTGACCGATCAGTTCAACAAAGGAACCACAATCCAGGAAGCCAATTCTCTCAGGTCCCAATTAAAGGATGATTATAAGCGTGAATACTATTCTGGTATTATTCTTGAAAGGGAGGGGAAAGCAGCTTTATTACGGGAATTCCCCGACAGCAAACATGATGCTTACGAATGGCTGAAGGATGCTATGGAAGCATTTGAAAGAGCTGATTCGTTAAGACCAGCTGACAATAATGACGCTAAATTGCGGTGGAATGCTTGTTTTAGAACCATAGAAAAGCATCATTTGACACCCCGCCCCAAAGAAGATAGGCACAAGCTGCACCAGCCTTTGGAATAAAGGAGCTTTTGGTGGCGAGCAGGTGAATCAGAAGGTTTCCAAATCATCCCTCCGATGAAAGATGGAGGACCATCACAAAAGCCCCGGATTCTGGGGCTTTTGTGCTATTTTTTATCACTATATCGCTCAATGATTTCTTCGGAAATCCCGGTAAAAGAATAGCCCCCATCATGGAAAAGGTTCTGCATCGTTACCATTCTGGTATAATCGGAGAAGAGGGACACTATAAAGTTTGCACAGGATTCAGCGGAAGCATTGCCCAAGGGAGACATGGAATCTGAAAAATTATAGAAGGCGTTAAATCCATCGATACCCGTTCCGGCTGTAGTTTTGGTTGGAGATTGGGATATGGTATTTACCCTCACTTTTTTATGCTTTCCATACCGATAACCGTAGCTTCTGGCGATACTTTCTAATAAAGCTTTTGCTTCTCCCATATCATTATAGAATGGAAATACCCGTTGAGAAGCTATATAGGAGAGGCCGACTACAGATCCCCACTCATTAATGACATCTTTCTTTTCTGCTACCTGCATCATCTTATGGAAAGAGGTGGCCGATACATCATAGGTCTTTTGCACCCATTCATAATTAAGGTCCCCGTAGGGGCGCCCTTTTCTTACATTAGGCGACATTCCAATGGAATGAAGGATGAAGTCGAAGTTGCCACCTAAAAACTCTTTGGCTTCATCATAAAGTTTTTCTATGTCTTCCAATGAGGTGGCATCTGCAGGAATAACGATTGTTTCACATTCTTTTGCTAAATCCTGAATGGCTCCCATCCTCATGGCAATAGGAGCATTGGTCAAGACAAATTTGGCACCTTCTTCTTTGGCTTTTAGTGCTGTCTGCCAAGCTATTGAGTTTTCATCCAAAGCACCTGTAATAATGCCTCTTTTCCCGGTTAATAAATTATTGGACATACTATATCTTTTTATATTGGTTCAAATTTATGCGCATAAAAATAAGGGTTTTTAGTTTAATCCTACAGAAAGAATAGAAACATTCAATTTTTATTGATTTAAAAGCTCCCGGGCACTTTCAAATGCCGTGGCTGAAGGATTTGATCCAGCAAGCATTTTGGCAATTTCTGTCTCCCTTTCTTGCTGGGACAGCAAACGGATTTTACTGATGGTCCTTTCTGTACTGTTATCCTTATAAACAAAATAATGCTTTTCTCCCTTTGCGGCTACTTGGGGCAAGTGGCTAATACAGATAACCTGGTGATTTTTGGCTATTTCCTGCATCATGCTGACCATTTTAAAGGCTACTTCCCCTGATATCCCGCTATCAATTTCGTCAAAGATCAATGTGGGAAGTGCCATCTTATCGGCCATGATATACTTAATAGCAAACATTAACCTGGAAAATTCACCCCCTGAAGCAATTTGGCGAATAGGTTGAGGTTTGACCCCCTTGTTGGCAGAAAACAATATTTCTATTTCATCCAATCCAGAATTGATTGGATCCATTGCTTTTCTTTCCACTTGAATAACCGCATTTTCCATGCCCAATTGAGCCAGTAATTTGGTGATGTTTCTGCTGAAGGTTTCAAAAGATGCCGTTCTTTTCTCAGACAACAGAGTTCCTTTTTTATGCAAATCCTCCCATGCAGCTTCCATTTCGAGCCGTAGTTCTTCCATTTTCTCATCCAAGTGATCAATCTGAAAAACCTTATCCGAAAGGTCGGATTCTATTTGCATTAAAGCTGCTACCGTATCTACACCATGTTTTTGTTGTAGTTGATAGATTTTGCTCAACCTTTCCCTCACTATGTTCAATTTTTCGTAGTCAACTTCCAGCCCACGGTCTTCGTCTTCCAAAGTTGCAGAAATATCCGTTATTTCTATTAAAATGCTGTTGAACCGATCCTTAAGTTCTGTGAATTTTTGCCCATACCGGGAAAGCTGGTTCAGGTTTTGATGGACCTGGCTGAACAGGATCATCGCACCAAATTGTTCTGCGTTCAGATGATGAAGGGCTTCATTGATCTTGGCTTTTATCTCTTCGGCATTATCAAGTATTTCCTGTTGTTCTTCCAATTCTATCTGTTCACCTTTTATCAGCTTAATGACAGAAAGTTCTTCAAGTTGGAATTTGTTATAGTCTGCTTCCTTTTTTAACTCAAAGGCTTCTTTGGACAGTTGGTCATGTGCTTTTTTTGCCTTTCGGAAATGCTTGTATTCCGCGGAAAAGGCGTTGAACTCAGCATCACTTTCAGCAAAAGCATCAATGAGGTTCAATTGATAATCGGAAGCGCCTAAAAGTAAAGTGTCGTGCTGAGAATGGATATCTACCAATGATTTGGCCAGTATTTTCAGGGTTTCCAACTTTACGGGGGAGTCATTGATAAAAGCCCGGGATTTACCTGAAGGCAATATTTCCCTTCTTATGATGCATTGTGGCTCAAAATCAAGATCTTCAGCATCAAAAAATGATTCCAACCCATAAGAGCTGATGTTAAAAAGCCCCTCAATGATACATTTTTTGTTTTCATCGAATAAAGCTTTGGTATCTGCCCTATTTCCCAGTAAAAGACCCACTGCGCCGAGCATGATGGATTTACCGGCACCTGTTTCACCGGTGATTATATTCAGGGCTTTGGAGGGTTCCATTTCCAAAGTTTCTATAAGCGCATAATTGGAAATGCTTAGGTTTTTTAGCATAGGTTAAATCGGTTAAGGTAATCTGATCGAAACCTGGAGAAATATCTTCTTAGCCTTTAAGGATTTCATTGTATTTTCTCGAATTGTTGGGATCTAATTGTAGAAGCAACTCCACTGCTTCCGTCCTTATTTCCAGGGAGGCGTTTTTAAGGATTTTGCTGATTTCATCAGATTTAGCATCCATAAACGTAATGGCCAGGATACTGTTTGGCTGGGATTTATTTGCTTCTGAAACCTTTTTTAGAGCCTCTACAATGTTCCCGTAGGCCTCTTCGGGTTTAGTGGCAAGAAGGTCCATGCCCCGTCTGTGATAAAGGTAGTAGGCATCTCTTATGGAGACCATGACCTGGGAACCATACAAGTCATTGGCGAGCCAATATCGGTTCCTTCTGTCCGATGGATTTTGGCTCCATCCCGGCCTGGAGGACCGCTGGGCATTCAATACAATATTATTGACAACTTCGAAGGAGGAATCCCCTCCCCTTAAGGAAAAAGAATCATAATCAATGCCGATAGCAACATAAGCATAGAAAGCCAATAAAGAGGAAATATTGTCGATAAAGCTAAACCTGTTGAATTCCAAGGGTTGAGATTCTACATATTCAAAGGTCCAATTCCTGTCGGCAAAATTAAGGAGGATGCTCTCGTAGTTGGAACCATATATTGGGCGCACGGTTTGAACTTGAACGGTAGCATTAAAAAGGCCCACTTTGGGCATTTCATTGATCGTAATCAGGAGATTTCCTTTGATCCTTTCCTCGGGGCTGAATTCGTCCTCTATCCAGTTTCTGCCATTTAGAAATTGTTCGAAAGATGCCTTCATGTTTTCAAAAATATCCCTTTCCTGCGTATTGGCCCGGTCACTGTTAATGGTAACGGTAAAATTAAGCTGTTGGGCTGAAACAGTGCTGGCCAGGAAAGCAAAGAATATAAAACAAATGGTTTTCATAGGCTGGGAATTGGTCCTTACTTGTCCTGAATCTGCCCCAAACAGAGGGAAATCTGCTTTTGTCTTAGGTTAAATATCGCAGATCTTTCTTTCTAAAGCAGTCCCATGAGGATTAATTGAGAATGTTCATTGATGTTAAAGATAAGGAATAATGTGCAATCCATTATTGCTTAAGGACTTTTTTGATATTCTCAACAATCAAAGCAGCAATTTGATTCTTAGGAAGTAGTTCAGAGACTTCTTTTTCTCCATTTTTATAGAAAAAGGTGACTTTGTTGGTGTTATGTTTAAAACCTGCACCTGCATCCTTCAATGAATTGAGCACGATTATATCAAAGTTCTTTTTTTCAAGCTTTTCTTTGGCGTTTATTTCTTCATCATGGGTCTCGAGAGCAAATCCTATATGGACCTGGTGGTCTTTTTTCAAAGCACCCAAGGTGCATGCAATGTCTATGTTCTTCTTTAAAGGAATGCTCATTTCCCCTGTTTTCTTCTTGATTTTCTTTTTAGCAGGATGCACGGGGGCATAATCGGCCACTGCAGCGGCAAATATGCAACAATCCATGTTTTGGTGATATGAACTGGCAGTTTCATACATCTCCGCGGCACTGTTGATCCTGATGGTATTGATATTAGGATGGGAAGCCTCGACGGAACTTGGTCCCAGGACCAAAATAATATGAGCCCCTTTACGTGCCACTTCTTCCGCAATGGCCACACCCATTTTTCCACTGGAATGGTTCCCAATAAACCTAACTGGATCTATTGCCTCATAAGTAGGCCCTGCCGTGATTAAAAACTTTTTTCCATAAAGATGGTTCCCGGACTCAAAATGTGCCAAAACTTTTTCAAGGATGTGTTCCGGTTCCATTAATCTGCCTTGTCCCAAAAGCCCACTTGCCAGTTCGCCTTCTTCTGCTTCCAATATAATATTGCCAAACTTACTGACCTTGCTCAGGTTAACTTTTACAGAAGGATGTTGGTACATGTCCAGGTCCATGGCCGGGGCAATCATTACCGGACATTTGGCAGAGAGGTAGGTGGCCGTTAGCAGGTTATCGCAGGACCCATTGGCAAATTTGGCCAGGGTATTGGCACTAATGGGGGCAATTAAAAAAAGATCCGCCCAAAGTCCCAGTTCCACATGATTGTTCCATTCCCCGTTTTTCGAATCTTGAAATTCACATAAGACCGGCTTTTTGGAGAGGGTGGCTAGGGTGAGGGGGGTAATAAAGTCAAGAGCAGAAGTACTCATAATAATCTGTACTTCTGCTCCTTCTTTGACTAATAATCTGGTTAAATGTGCTGCCTTGTAGGCAGCAATACTACCGGTTATGCCAAGCAATATGCGCTTTCCCTGCAGTAGCATTAATTTTATTCTTCGCTTTCTACTTCTGGATGACGGAACATGATCTTATCTTCCATGAATTCTTCCATGGCCAATGTAGTTGGCTTAGGCATCCTTTCATAAAACTTGGAAATTTCTATCTGTTCTTTATTTTCAAAAACTTCCTCTAAATTATCCACAGTAGAGGCAAACTCTGACAACTTGTTGTTCAGATCTTCTTTCATGGTAGAAGAAATCTGCTTTGCCCTTTGGGAAATGATGTGAAGTGATTCGTAAAGATTGCCGGATTTAGTTGCGATCTTATCTAAATCCCTTGTGACGATGGACGGGTTAACTGCCATTATATTATATTTTATTTATATTCTAATTGTTTTCTACCTCTTTCAATGCCTCGGTGGCTTCCCTGTTTCTAGATTCCTCCTCTTCCGCTGCTCTTTTGGCCTCTGCTGACCTTTCATCATATTCTTTCTTGACCTTATTATGGGAAGCTAAAGTGGATTTAGCTTGTGTGATAATATTGCCGACATTATTGGTGAATGAACTTTCTGGATACTTTCTCATAAAATCATTGCCAAATTCAAGCGATTGGTTCAATCTTTCTTCTTTTTTGCTAAAGATGCTGTTATCAGCATAGGTATAGCTCACTTCAACCAATCGGAAAGCCAACTCTTCATTGTATTCGCTATCTGGATAATTTTTGGCGAAATTCTGAAAATTCACGATGCAGGCCCTGTAGAAATCGCCAGGAAACAAACCTTCTGTGAGCCGGTAATACATTTTCGACTCCCGATAAGCTTTCTCTTCAAATCTTTTTTGAAGGTTATCTATCATCCCCATCGCCCTTTCGTAGGAGTCCGAGTCTGGAAACCTGTTGATAAACATCTGAATTGCATTCACTGCCTCTTTGCTACTTCTCTGGTCCAGGTTATAATCCGGGGCATCCAGGTATAATGAATAGGCATGCATAAACAATGCTTCTTCGGCCATGGGGCTTCTATTGTAGGTGTCATAAAAGCTTTTGAAATAACCTGCAGCCTCAATATATCTTTTAGTTTGGAAATGGGCATAAGCATAATTGAATTCTGCCAATTCTGACTTTTCACTACCGCGGATTACCGGTAGGACCTTGTCATAAAGAATGATAGCTTTGTTGTAATCTTCATTCTGGTAATACCTATTGGATGCTTCGTACAGTTCATCCCAGTTGGTGCTTTTCTCCAACTTGTAGAATTCCCCACATGAACTAAGCGATAGGGTGATAATTGATACTATTATATGGAAAGCGAATTTTCTCATCTTTTTTCAAAATGCAAATATAAGGGATTAAAATTCCCCATCAAACAATATGCGCGCTTGGCCGTTTGGGGGATTATCTTTTGACAACGAGCTTTTTGGTGACTATATTTTTGTTGTCCACAATTAATGTATAAAAATATATTCCAGGATTAAGGTCAGTTACATTAATTACTATGGATTTCTGATTAGGATCAAGGTTAAAGTCGAACACGGGATTGCCAATAAAGCTGTTTATGACTATCCTGGCGTTTATTCTTGGGTTTTTAATTTCATAATCCAATTGTGCTATCCTGGTACTAGGATTGGGATAAACACTTCCTAATTGGATGTCTTTGTGATGGACTTCATTGCCATCACTGTTGGGATTTTCCACATTATAAACACTTTCTATAATGAAAACGTCCCGAAGATTTTCTGTATTGGCAAAATGTAGGTCAAAAGTCCCCTTTGCCTCGGTGATTCCTAAATCAAATTCAAGGTACAAATCCGTGAAGATTTCCCCTGGTTTCAATTTTAAATTAACCTTTGCCAAATCCTTTTTAGGATCAAAGCAGGTATTGTCCAGACAGATTTTAATATTTTGAGAGGAAGCAATATTTCCACGCATAAATTTCAATATATATTCTTTGGCTATATCGGAGTCGTTTTGAAGAATGAGGGATTTCCTTTGTGAAGTATTGATCTTGCCATTAAATTCCACAGCTTCATTTAACACACGCACCTGACCTTCAGTATTTAAATGAAGAAGCAAGAAAAATATAATGAACAGCGATAAAATTGGTTTCATGTAAAATGTTTATCAATAAGCCTGTAGATGGTTTTTAAACGTTATTAAGATATACTATAAAAATACAGATAAGGTTTCGACTTTTAAAGGTTTAAGGGTTAAAAAATGTTAAGCAGTATAAAATTTTATTTTAAATCATCCGTTAAATTTTGCTGATGATACAGGGATGGTAATCTTTGATCCTCCAATAATTACTCTTTGGGTACCGGATTGGCCCCTTTGTTCAAGATTTTCAGTATTTCATCCGAGTCAGGATAAGGTAACCGAACATTTGGTTCGTTGAAAAAATTAAATTCTTTTTCTTTTCTTATTTTGGGCGTTCTCCAGTCATTGATCATCGCCATAGTAGGTTGTTCTTCCTCTCTCCATTCAAATCCGCTCAATGCCATATTCTCTTCCTCCAATAAATGGGGAGGGGTAAAGGTAGCTTCCGGCTTGATGGTATGATTGATGCTGCTGACCTGACCTTCCTCAAAATGCATTAGAATCCTTCCACACAACAACTTGTTTACTCCACGTATGGTGGTGTCGTTTTCTAAGGCGAAGTACAAGGATTCTCCATTGCCTTCCACATCTAATTTACTCATCTGCCCCTCCAAAAAGTAGCCTGTCATTTTTCTGCCCCTGATTTGGTTATAATTTGAGATGGTATCCTTGGTTACTGCAAAAGTATTTTCCTTTAAATAAGCCTTGTCTATTTCTTCGTTGGCAATCAGGAATCGGATACTATCCGCTGTAATCTGGCTCTTGTTGTTCCATATAACAGGATCTCCAATAAGGTAAATGGTAGAATCCGAATAGATATACACCATCGAATCCGACCTGCCGGCAATATCTGATTTTATCATCCGCATATTGGAAAACGCCTGTAAGTACCTATTGGAGGCATCTTCGCTGTCTTGGGAGATCAGGGTATCCGCGATCATGTAGAGCGTGTCTTTTTCAAAATATTTTCGCACTAAAGCATTGCCATACACTTTGGAATATTTTCGGTCTTCCCAATATTTTCCTTCTTCTCCAAAGACTTCCACGTTCCTTTCTTTATTGAATACGCTCACATTTTCCAATGCCTCATAGTATTGCTGTTTTTCGTCGTAATAAAGAATTTCTGCGGAAATCTTACTGTTCTCTGTTTCTACATCCCCGTCATAGAAGGTGAAAACCTTAGCTTCCGTATTATAAAAACTCCCTCTTTTGGCATTAAGTTTAGTGCCTTCTTTGGATTGGATATTAGTGATCCCTTTTGTTTCAGCTGTTCTTAAATTGGTGTTATAAAAAAGGAGGTTGGATTTCAGGGTGTAATCTGGATTTACCAACACGACCAGATCGGTAAAGGTGATTTTTTCGAGCAGGGTTTCGTAGAGGCCTTTTTCGCTGGTAAGCACATTGGTACTATCTACGACCCTTCCGGAATTGAAGTAGTTGGCCTCGCCTGTGGAGCGGTTGTAATCCAAGAAATCCGTGTACAGTGTGGTTTCCTTGTTTTTAAAGACCACATCGTTCCTCAATTTGGCAATTTGGCTGTTTCCATCATATTCCCCATAGGTACTGAAAGTTTCCACGGAGTCTTTCTGATCCATTATCCTTACATTTCCAAAAAGCTTGGCCAGATTTTCCTGACTGTAGAAATGGGCAGAATCGCAGTAGATCAAGGAGTTTTGATGTTTCAGGACCACATCATCCAGCAATCTTTCAAATCCCTTTCCCCCCAAGAGGCGGTCGGCCTGGATGATTTCCAACCGGGAACCTGCACCGGTATTGGTCTGGGCCATCAGCATACTGAACGATCCAAGAAAGAACAAGAGAATAGTTAGAAAATTGTTTTTTTGCATTCTTAGTTATATCAACGACAAAATTAACAGAAAATGGTATTTTTGGTTTATGCTTGACAAATTTATCCGTCATATACGGGAAAAAAACCTTTTGGATTTTGATCAACATTATCTCCTTGCCATAAGTGGAGGACTGGACAGTACAGTACTTGCCCATCTTCTGCACTTGTCGGGGTTTTCATTTACTATGGCACATTGTAATTTTGGATTAAGGGGGGAGGAAAGTGATGGGGATGAAATTTTTATAAGGGAACTGGCAAACCGTCTCGCCGTAAAGGTATGTGTGAAAAAGTTTGAAACCAAGTCGTATGGACAAGGCAAAGGAATCTCCACGCAAATGGCAGCCCGGGAACTGCGCTATGAATGGTTTAAAGAACTCTCTGAGCAACTTGGTTTTGCAGGGATATTGGTGGCTCATCATGCGGATGACCAGATCGAGACAGTTTTACTGAACCTGCTCAGAGGCACAGGCATAGAGGGGATTTATGGCATGTCCGAAACCAGGGAGAAAATCATACGGCCACTTCTGCCCTATAGCAGAGCAGAATTGCAGGCTTTTGCAGGGAATGAAAAGTACGAATGGAGGGAAGACAGCTCCAATATAAGCTGTGATTACAAAAGAAATTTCCTCAGGCATCAGATAGTGCCCCGTTTACGTGAATTTGATGCCGCTGCCTTATCCCTTTTGCAGTTTAGTTTTGATCGGATCAAGGATACTGGAAAAGCTTTCTTTTATCTCCATGATGCATGGCTCGGCAATCATATTCAAAAAGAAGAGGACTTTCAATATCTGGAAATCAATCGGTTAAACAAAGCTACTGGCAAGAAGACTTTACTTTTTTACTGGCTTAGGACATATGGCTTCAACCATTTTCAGATGGAGGATATAATGAAGTCCATGGATAAGCAGGAATCCGGTAAAACATTCCACTCAAAAGAATATACCCTCAACGTGGACCGGGAACACCTTATCTTGGGACCCATGGAAGCTGAATATCATGAAGGCTGGATTGAAGAATCAGATATAGATCTTCAAGTAGGGAAGGATCATTATGATATACTTGCCTTGGGAGGTGATTTTTTGCCAGATCGGGCCTCTGCTAATGCCATATTGGACAGGGATATCCTCAATTTTCCATTAAAGGTCAGGAAATGGGAACCCGGGGATAAATTCCGGCCTTTAGGGATGAAAAGATTTAAGAAAGTCAGTGATTTATTGATAGATTTGAAGGTGCCTTTGATCCTTAAAAGGAATATCAAAGTGCTATGTTCGGGCGATGATATTGTGTGGGTAATTGGGATCAGGATTGATGACCGCTATAAGCTTTCCCAGTTTACAAAATCTGCCATTCATTTTAAAAAAAGATAAGATATGCGCAATCCTTTCAGAAGGACCTATACTGAAAATGAACTGGATCTTTTCCAATCATTGTTTAAGGTTCAATTTTTTGAATCTTTAAAAAATGCGGAGATGGTGAGGTTTTTGCCAGGCATTCATTTCAGAAAATACCTCAAAGATGAAGTGGTTTTTTTCAGGAACGACCCAAGTCAGGCCCTATATATTTTGCAAAAAGGCCTTGTAACACTTAATATTGATATCAAAGAGAATTTCGAAACCATTTTGGAAGTGCATCAAGGGGAGGCTTTTGGGGAGAATTCATTGTTGAAGAGTACTTACCGCATCTATACGGCCATTGTACAATCGGAGGAAGCTAACCTGATGGTGATCCCCAATTATGTTATACAGGAAGTTTTTAACAGTAATCCCAAGATCAAGGCCAAAATGATGACTTCACTGGCGGAATTTTACAATTCCAATAATAAAAGACTGTTTAATTCTTACCAGAGTTCTTTTGGGTTTTTTAATCTTGGGCAGATGTTTGAACAATAGTGGAGTGGGTAAGTTTTCATTTATGGGTATGGGCAAAATACAGAAGCACTGTTTGTTTTTGCGAGATTGGGCTTATTTCCGCTTCCAGAATTTACTGAACAAGTAATCAATTGTTTACTTTATAAAACAGCCTTAGTTTAATATCTTTGCGGAGTTTTTAAAAAATATCTAAATTCATAAATCATGACTAAAGTAACCGTAGTGGGAGCCGGTAATGTAGGGGCTACTTGCGCTGACGTTTTGGCCTATAAGGAAATTGCCGAAGAAATTGTATTGGTAGATATCAAAGAAGGAGTGGCAGAAGGTAAGGCACTCGATATTTGGCAGAAGGCGCCGATAAATTCCTATGACAGCAGGACTATTGGCAGTACCAATGATTATACTAAAACGGCTAATTCTGATGTAGTGGTCATCACTTCAGGTCTTCCGCGTAAGCCGGGGATGACAAGGGACGATTTGATTGAAACCAATGCTGGAATTGTGAAGTCAGTTACTGAAAATGTAGTAAAACATTCCCCGGATGCCATTATCATTATAGTTTCCAATCCCTTGGATGTAATGACTTATCAGGCCCACATTACCTCCCAATTTTCAAGAAACAAGATTATTGGTATGGCGGGAATACTTGATACCGCACGTTACAGGGCATTTATAGCAGAGGAATTGAATGTTTCCCCCAAAGAAATCCAAGCCATATTAATGGGTGGCCATGGGGATACCATGGTTCCTTTACCTAGATATACTACGGTGGCAGGTATTCCCGTTACAGAATTGATGGATAAGGATAAACTGGATGCAATCATTGAAAGGACTAAATTCGGAGGCGGTGAGTTGGTGAAATTGATGGGGACATCGGCATGGTATGCCCCAGGATCTGCTGCTGCACAGATGGTCGAAGCCATTGTGAAAAACCAAAAGAGGGTTTTACCGGTTTGCATTAAACTTGAAGGGGAATATGGCATTGATGATTGTTACTTAGGTGTGCCGGTCATTTTAGGTAAAAACGGTATAGAAAGAGTTATAGAACTTGATCTTAATGGGGAGGAGAAAGAATTATTGGAAGTATCCAGGTCGCATGTGAAAGAAGTCATGTCGGTATTGGACAACATTTCAAATAAATAATTTCCCACATTTTTTATCTAATTTGAAAGGATTATTTAGTCGGAAATCAGAAGCCTGATTTTTTTCTGACTTCCGGCTTTTTCTTTCTATTTTAGCTTCAGTATAGTACTTTACCTACATAAGGTAATAAACAGATTTACCCAGTGAACCTAATAAAACGCTTCTTGATCATCTTTTTTATACTTTTTATGGGGTTGGCCGCATATTTCTTTTCTACAACCTCCCTATTTAATAAGCCTCTCCACCCGATAGATGTGGTTTCTGGGGAAGCTGTATTTGTATTTGAAACCACCGAGCCTGTTATGGTATGGAATCAGCTGGTTAGCCAGCCCATATGGGAAAGGCTTGTTGACATTCCTTCTTTAAAGCAGTTGGAGGATCAGCTTTTAAGCTTGGATAGTTTGGCCGGCAAATCAGGAAATCTCGAAAATAACCTTAAGGGCAATAGGTTCGTTGTATCACTTCACCAGACTGGAAAAGAAGAGTTTGGCTTTTTGTTTTCCATAGCTTTCTCCGGTGAGGCTCACCATGATTTCATCCAATCACTGGCGGGGAAGATCAACCCGAAAAGCATCCACTACAGAAATTATAGTGGGGTCAGGATCTACGAATATTATAATCAACCAGGCACACCTATCCTTTCTTATGCCTTGGTAGAGAATTTAGTAATTGCCAGTTATTCTTCCTTTTTGATAGAAGATGCTATCAGGTATTCCAAAACCGATGGACCCAATAATTTTAAAGCTGCTTTTTCCGAGCTTTTTCAGTCGAGTCCTGAGCCAGAAGGATTAGGGGTTTTGAGATTGGGCAGTGCCGGTGTGGCAAAATTCATCCAAGGGATCAGTAGGGTAAGGGACTTGAAAGTTGTGGATGATTTCTTGAAAAATAAATTGTCGGCGAACCTGGAGTTGAAGTTTTCCAATAGCAAAATTATTTTGGATGGCGTTTCGTTTTTCGGGGGCGGAGAAAATGTGGGTTTGTCTTGGGAAGAAGCTGGGAAATCCAGTTCTTTTGCCAATTATATTTCCAATAGAACAGCAATTTACCATCACTATGATGTCCCTGATATTTTGCAAGTCCGGGAGATTCCCAACGAAGCGTTTGAAATTAAACCTACGCTTAAAGGAGAGATGGAAAAAAGCTTTCAGGAAGAATTGTTTTTTGAGAGATTGACAGGGGAAGTTGGTTATATGGTGCTGGAGGAAAGTGGCTTACTGGAAACGGATAGGATTTTGTTATTGAAAACTGGAGAGATCGATCAACAGGTGGCCTTACTTGAAGAATTGAATTTAAGTTTAGCTGAAGGTGATCGCAATCGGCTGGGTCATGACTATTATATGGGCAAGGAAATTTTTGTGATTGGTGCAGAGGATTTTCCAGCCCATATTTTTGAAGGTCAATTTGTAGGATTTCGGAATACCTACATAGTGGCATATGATGACATACTGGTAATGGGGAACAACATGAATGCGGTAAAAGTCTTTTTGGATGATGTATATAATGACAATACCTGGGGCAAATCCATTCATCATAAGCGCATTTTGGAAAGGATTGCCGATGGTGCCGGCTATAGCTTTGTGCTAAATGTTCCAAGATTTTGGGGCAGCGTGGTAGACATAAGTTCACCTGATTGGAAAGTGCTGTTCCAAAAATATGCCCCACAGTTTAAATCCATTGATTGGATGATCTTTCAGCTCAAGGAACAAACCACCCACATTGAATTTGAATATAATATGGACCCAATCAAACCGGTAAAAGACGTTATTTTGGCAGAAGATATGAGGGTTGAGTTCAATGAGAAATTAACCTATGGACCCAAGGCAATACAAAACTTCAATGATAGAAGTTCAGATTACCTTGTACAGGATGAACTACATGAAATCCATCTGGTCACCGATGAAGGGAATATTATCTTTAGTCAACCAGTGGATGGGAAAATTGTGGGCGATGTTTTTCAAATAGACTTTTACAAAAATGGCAAATTGCAAGTTCTGTTTGCGACAAACAACTTTATTTATGCCTATGACAGGCTGGGAAATCCCTTGCCTGGTTATCCTGTCCGTTTACCTTCCGGTTCAGTTATCACCCACTTGAATTTAGTGGATTATGACCATACGCGGGATTATCGGTATTTTGTTGGAACGGAAAATGGCGAATTATATCTTTTTGACAAAAATGGGAACAATCTGGAAGGTTGGACACCCAGAAATATTTCAGGCGCGCTCGCCACCAAACCAGCTCATCATAAGTTACCTGGTGCAGGGGATTTTATGGTGGCCATTAATTCTTCAGGAGAACTTTTTTTAATGAACCGTAAAGGGAATTTACAAACGGGCAATCCGATCAAATTGGGAGACGGTGTTTCCACGGATTATGCATTGATAGAAAAAGGTAGCGCATCAGAGACCCAGCTGGTCACGATCAATGAGGAGGGCGAAGTGGTTCGGGTCAATTTTAATGGTGAACTGACATACAGGAATCAACTGCTTCGTCCAGATAGGGACACTAAGTTCCATTTGGTAAAGGACCAGTCCAACAACCGCTACCTGTTCGTTCTGCATGAGTACAATAAGGTTTCTGTTTTGAATGCTGAAGCCGCACCTCTATTTGAAAAAGAAATGTTTTCCGATAACCTCTCCTTTCAGTTTTTCTCTTTTGGCGGGGACAAGAATATTTTCTTAGTAATAGACAAGGTGCAGGAGTTTATTTACCTCTATGACCTTCAGGGGGAGCTCCTCAATACCATGCCTATCAATGGCTACCAAAATGTGGAAGTAAAATACTCGGGAAGCAAGAATGAATACAGCATTCTAGTAGTCCATGAAAACCGATTTTCAGAATATAAGATGCCACTTTAAGTGGAGTCACTAATTAAGCTGGCTTTTTAATATCATCCCAGTTATTGAAAGTTCAAATAAATCGTTATGGATTTTTTCCTGATCTCTGAAATAGCTCCCGCAATTCGGGGATCAGTCGCATCCTCCTGGTAAAGATTTCTAAGTCCGTGGGAAAACCTGATTTCCGGTGAGAATTTAAAATACTTAAAATATAGATCGAACCCCATGCCCATTTCCAATGCCAGATCCTTACCGGTCAAAACAATGTCATCCTCATCTGCCTCATCCTGTTTTTTGGTCCTTATTTGGGGGTTGATTCCCGCCACAAAAAACATCCTGGTATTGTTAAACCGCCGGGATTTGTATTTCAGCAAAACGGGAAATTCCACCATGGTTTCTTCCGTTAAAAATACGAGCTGTGGAGTATCAATTCGGTGATCATCTACGCCTGAAAAAAAATCTACCTCTGTTCTGTATTCATAAAAACCCACCTTTGGGGTAAATAAGATATTTATCTGGTCGTGGAGTCTGGTGCTCAATAAAAAGCCCAAATCAAAACCAGGAGAGTAAGTAGGCATAATGGAACGAACATCTCCTATCGAAGGTGCTTCAGGATCCAGAAAAGCTTCTGAGTATTTTAGCCGAAAGGAGCTGGTGTGCCCAGCCAAAAAGAACCCGTAGGAGAAGGCCTGGTCATCCCCGCCGGATTTATTGAGGATACTCCATTGCTTTTGTGCAAAGCCCTCAAAAATCAAAAAGCTGAAAAGCAAGGTGAGTCCTACTTTTCGCCCATATATATGGAGCTTATTCCAAAGGTCAATGGTTTGCATTTTGTATTTTTAAAGCCAACTTTTTCCAATATACTCAGGAAGTCACTTCCAAAAGGGAAATCCTGTACAGATTCCGGTAAATAAGTATAAGCATCATTATCTTTTGAAACCATTTTTCCTATTTGAGGCAGAATATATTTAAAGTAAAAGTTATACCCTTGTTTCATAGGAAATTTTTCTGGCTTGGAGAACTCAACGATTACTGTTTTGCCTCCGGGTTTTAGCACCCGGTACATTTCCGCCAACCCTTTCTCAAGGTTTTCAAAGTTTCTTACACCAAAAGAAACGATAACCGCATCAAATTTATTTTCCGGGAACAGCAACTTTTCCGAATCGCCCAGTTGAAGCTCTATAAGGTCGTCTAACTTTCTCTTCACCATTTTCTTTTTCCCTTCCTGGAGCATGCCTTCGGATATGTCCACTCCGATTACCTTATCCGGTTTCAATGCGAGGGCTTCTATGGCAAAGTCACCGGTTCCCGTCGCGATATCAAGGATCAACTTTGGCTGGTCCTTTTGAAGCATTTTTATGGCTTTTTTTCTCCATATAATATCTATACCCAAGCTAAGCACATGATTCAATAGATCATAATTCTTGCTAATGTTATTGAACATTGTGGCAACCTGCTCCTTTTTGCCTTCGTTTCTGTCTTTATAGGGTACTACTGCCATTGAGGATCCTTTTATGATTGTACAATATTACTAACTAAAGCTGAGCAAAGGAAAGATGTTAAAGATTTATTGGAGAGCAGTTTTCCAGGGGAAAGCCTTATCTTTGCTTAAAATCGACCAACATGATCAAAAAGGCTGAATTTTTAATTAGCAATACCGATTACAAAAAATGCCCCTCCCCCCATAAACCGGAATTTGCATTTATTGGCCGTTCCAATGTAGGCAAGAGTTCACTTATCAATATGCTTACCCAAAATAAGCATTTGGCCAAAATATCGGGAACACCAGGTAAAACACAATTGATCAATCATTTTGGGATTGACGACCGATGGTATATGGTGGATTTGCCGGGGTATGGTTTTGCTAAAGTCAGCAAAAACATAAAATCAGGTTGGGATAAAATGATCAAGGAATATTTGACCCACCGTGAGAACCTTCTGGCGACCTTTGTGTTAATTGACAGCAGATTAGAACCCCAAAAAATAGACCTCGAATTTATACTTTGGTGTGCCCAAAATGAAGTGCCCCTCGTATTGGTGTTTACCAAAGCCGATAAACTCACCAAAAGCAAAGTGCAGGGAAATGTGGCCAAATTTCTAAAAGCCTCTGAAGAGATTTTTGAAGAAGTGCCTTTGTACTTTATCACTTCCGCTGAAAAAATGCAAGGAAGGGAGGAATTGACGGCTTTCATTGAAGAAAATGCGGAAGAATTTTATAATGGACATTAAAGGTTTCTTGGGCTTTTGGGCTTAAGACCTATATTTGCAACCTGACTTTAAAAACATAAAGCATGACGGAATTTAAAGAAATAGCAACGGTATCAGGTAAGCCGGGATTATACAAGATATTAAAGCCTAGCCGGAGCGGTGTGATTTTGGAATCCATGGATGAGAAGAAAAGTAAAATGGTAGTTGGGGCCAATCACCGGGTTTCGGTCTTAAGTGAGATCTCCATTTATACTTTGACAGAAGAAGGGGCCGTTCCTTTGGAGGATGTTATGAAAACCATGGAGAAAGAATTTGAAGGAGATACGGGCTTGGCCAATGATGCCGAGAATGATGAATACAAAGCTTTTCTGAAGCATGTCTTGCCGGAATATGATGAAGGGAGGGTATATACTTCTGATATTAAGAAATTGATCAGCTGGTATAAGATCATCCATCAACATGAACCTGAGGTACTACGGGGCCAGAATGCGGAATCCAATGAAGAGGATGACAAGGAATCTGATAATTAATGGGTAAGTGCGAAGACCGAGTTTGAAGTAAATTAAGAGTATCGAGTATCATGTCCCCGGCTGGAGGTCGAAGAAGGGTCAGATGTCCAAAGTCGGATGAAAACACAAGGCTGGAATACGGACAAAGAACCAGATTTCACGCTGCGGGCGCAAAGAATACGCGGTGAACGCAGCGTTTTAATACCACAGATTCCTCGCTGCGGTCGCTGCACATTTCGCCGCGATCGTTGCCTGCCCTCCGTGAGGCGGGCGTGGAAAAATTAGGTGCAACATTAGAAAAGTGTCAACTTAAATTAGGACGTGACAAGAGACTTAGGTATACGGAGACTTTTGGATTTCGCAAGAGCCAACTAAATTCACGACGAGACAAGTCTTTGTACCTTTTACTTGGTACTTCACCGCTACGGAAGGCTTCAAGTTAAATTAAGGAACTGACTGAAGCCGGCAATGGAACACGAGGAGTAGCTTTTGGTTTATGAAAAATAATATTTTCGAAGATTGTGCTGTTTTAATCCACAAAGCATTTGATCTGCCTGGGGAAAAGCGTGAGCTTTCCAGGGAAGGCCTGATTGATATGCTGGAACCGGAAATCCGAAGCCTTCTCGATCGGAATTTTGAAAAACTGTTACAGATTTGCTACAGGATAGATTTAGGGGAAGAAAAATTAAAACACATCCTTCAGAAAAGCAACCCGGAATACCTGTGCAAAGATTTAACCGAAGCCTTGGTGGATAGACAAATCCTGAAAGTCAAGCTAAAAAGCCAATATAAAAATCAAGATTGAAGGGTGAAAGCAATAGGAATGGAAGAAAGCTCACATTCCTTGTTGACCTGTGGCAAAACAGCAATGTAGTTATCCAAAGATTCATCCAAAATCCCATATACCTTCTCAAAACCATCTTTTTCTCCATTGAACAGGACTTTAATCATAATTATTTTATTGATAAACCTAGTCCCACAGTAATGGTGTTAAATTCCTGGAAAGTATAATCACCATTAATAAAAATGGGCCCAAGTTTTAGGCGCGCTCCCAAACTGGCCAAAGGGCCACTTGCTTCATAGGATAAAGATACAGGAATGCTGATAGGCTCTGTTTCCTGAGGGCCTTCCAATTTATAGGTTCCCATCAGTTCAAAGTCGGATTTTCCTGAATTGTATCCCAGAGTGCCATAAACAGTAAGAAAAGCTAATTTTTTACTTGCCAATGCCTGAAATGTCCAACCACTGACCTGAAGCTCTCCATATTGGCCAGCTCCCTGGTCAAAATAATAGCTGACATTGAGGGAATTATACGCAACAAGACCTGAAAAGCTGAAAGGAAGCTGTTTTATTACAGGAATATGTTGTTTGATATTGTGCTTTAGTCCGAAACCCAACTGGGATATTTTGACATCCTCTATG
Source organism: Anditalea sp. (assembly GCA_040905145.1). Taxonomy (GTDB): domain Bacteria; phylum Bacteroidota; class Bacteroidia; order Cytophagales; family Cyclobacteriaceae; genus DATGMS01. The sequence goes on along the minus strand of JBBDSC010000161.1, from coordinate 33,014 downwards.
GCAGATTTAGGAATCACCTTAAGTAAAACTTCTGTCCCTGCAGGAAGCCCGAAGCCAGCTTGAAAGGAAGGAACAGGTATATAGTTGAACTGTAATCCCGTTCCCGGCGGAACTGTTACATCAGCGATAAGCAGGTCCCTGTCATAGATTTGCAAGGTTGCATCACTTTCTGATGGACCAAACAAAGTAGGCAACGCCCTATTGTCGGTTGTCCCCTTTACCCTGATATTGTTATAATCTGCAGGGTTAAAAGTGAAAGTATTATGATAAGAAGGAACTTTGGCCGCACTCACAGAAGCTTTAATATGAAAACCAAAGGTCGAATGCGTTTCGGCCGTTTGCATCCAACCAGCCCCCATGCTGTAGGCAAAACCCTTAGCAGCTGGTTCAATGTAGCCTTTCATATAGGTGTTTAAATCCGCAGTCCCTGCTTTCAAAATGCGCTCAATATCACCTCTGTTTTGCCCAATTGCCTGTATTTGCCATCCTAATATAAAGGAAAAACAAAACCATAATGTTTTCTTCATCTACATAGCTGGTTAATGCGGGATAAAGTTATTGAAATATATAGGAACCAGCCCATAGGAATTCGAATAAAAATTAATCTTTTTTTGAAAGGAAGAAATTCTTTTATAGCTTTTCGGAACTATTCTTTGTTGAGAATGATTCTTGGTACGTAATGAATATAGAAGGGATAAAAAATAAAATTTCAGAAGGGCGCTTAAAATTCACCCATCAAAGAATGGTGATATACAGAGCCATTTATGATGCGGACAATCACCCCACGGCGGAAAATGTTTTTGAGCAAATCAAAGATTCCAATCCTTCCGTTTCATTAGGGACCGTTTACAAGACTTTGGACACTTTTGTAAATTCTGGGATTATTCAAAAGTTCATGGATAATAATGGCGTGATGAGATTTGATGCGATACTTGAAACGCACAGTCACCTTTATTGCAAAAAAACCAATGAAATCCGTGATTATAGGAATGAAGAACTGGAATCTTTGCTCAAAGGTTTCTTTGAAAAGCACCATATCGAAGATTTTGAAGTAGATGAAATATCAATCGTGATCCGGGGCCAGCATAAGTAATTATTCAATTCAATTTATATAAACAATAAAATTTAAAATTATGTCACTAGTAGGAAAAAAAGCTCCCTTAATCAATGCACCAGCAGTAATCGACGGAGAGGAAATTGTAGAAAACTTCTCATTGGACCAGTACATTGGTAATAAGGATGTTATTTTCTTTTTTTATCCAAAGGATTTCACTTTTGTGTGTCCTACAGAAATTATTGCTTTCCAAGAGAAATTGGAGGAATTCGAAAAAAGAGGGGTTGCCGTTGTAGGAGCTTCATGTGATACTGAAGAATCTCACCTTGCCTGGTTGGGCACTCCAAGAGACCAAGGTGGCATAAGCGGTATTACCTATCCAATAGTAGCAGATCCAGCTAAGACCATTGCCCATAATTTCGGCGTTCTTGCAGGAGACTGGAATTACAATGAAGAAGGCGAACTGTCTTATCAGGGACTGCCAGTGGCTTACCGGGCTACTTTCTTGATCGACAAAGAAGGTGTAGTAAGACATGAAACCGTTAACGACTTACCTTTAGGAAGAAATATCGACGAAATGTTAAGATTAGTGGATGCCTTAAGGCATGTAGAGAAGTTTGGGGAAGTATGTCCAGCGAACTGGGAAGAAGGAAAAGAAGCCATGGAAGCAACAAAAGAAGGTGTATCCTCTTATTTAAGCAAAAGCTAAAATCTCCGATAAAGTTAATTGATAAAGGGCCTTGCCATCATGGTAAGGCTTTTTTTTTGATCAAATTGGGGAAAGACTATTTACCCATGTCGTAAATATTTTTGCCACGAAGATATTATGTAAGAGTGGTTAAGTCAGGTTCTGAAGTTGTTTCCAATCAATTTAATTAAAACCCGTAGATATCAATGGGATCTTTATAATTTTGCTTTTCATGAAAAGTATTTATAATTTTTCGTTACTGACTTTTACGGCCTTGCTCCGGCTCTTTAGTGGAGTGTCCCCAAAATTGAAAAAATTAGTGGAGGGCAGGAAATCAGTTTTTCCCTCCCTAAAGAACTTTGTTGAAAATAATAATAAGGGGATTGCCTGGTTTCATATCGCCTCCCTGGGGGAATATGAGCAAGCCAAACCGGTGATCCGCGAGTTGAAAAGGATATACCCCAATTGTGCCGTGGTCCTCACGTTCTTTAGCCCCTCCGGCTATGGGCATGTGATCAAAAAAGCCCAGCCCCACATTGATTTTATTACCTATTTACCTTTTGATACCGCAGGCAACGCAGGGAAATTTGTAGATTTGCTAAATCCTAAAATGGCCTTTTTTGTAAAATATGACCTTTGGGCCAATTTTATTTTAATCCTTAAAGAGAAGAATGTTCCGCTTTTTCTTTTCTCAGCTTCCCTGAGGAGAGATCAAATTTATTTTAAAAGTTATGGGCGCTTTTTTAGCAAAGTGCTTAAATCCTTTGATCATATTTTCACCCAGAACCAACAAACATTGAACCTGTTGAAAAGCATTCACTATAATAAGGCTACCTTGACAGGAGACACCAGGTATGATAATGTAAAGGCCATCAGCCAAAATCCCAAATCTTTCCCCGACATTAAAGTCTTCATCAAAACCAAACCGGTCATTGTGGTCGGAAGTGCCTGGGAGGAGGACATGGAATTGATCATTCCCTTTATAAATGCAAAGCCCTCTTACAAATTTATCATTGCGCCACATGATATTAATGAAAAGGTAATAGCTGATTGGCAGACCAGGATCAGCCTTCCCTCCATCAAATATTCGGAATTGGAAGCTAAGGAAGTCAATAATGAGAAAGTCATTTTTATTGATAATATTGGAATGCTTTCCTCCCTTTACCAATATGCGAAAATTGCCTATGTTGGAGGAGCTTTTGGAAAAGGGCTGCATAATATCCTTGAGCCATTGGCTTTTGGGATTCCGGTGATTTTTGGTCAATTGAAAAAAAGGGGTAAATTTCCTGAAGCAGCGGTCAGTCGCACTTATGGTTGCGGTTTTGAAGTTGGGGATGCAGAGGAATTCCAGCAGGTAGTTCTAAGTTTGGAAAAGGGGGAAAGGCATCAATTGGCTTGTAAGGCCGCGGACAAATTAGTAGAAGACAATCTCGGAAGTGCAGGAAAAATCATGCTTCACGTTCAAAAAATAATGCAGGCGATATGAGGGGAAGAGTAATCAAATCGACAGGATCTTGGTATATGGTGAAAGTCGGAGAGAAGCTTATCAAGTCAAGATTAAGGGGGAAATTCAAACAGGATGAACTGAAATTAACCAATCCCATTGCCGTTGGGGATTACGTGGAATTGGCCATGGAGCAGGAACAGGAAACCGCCGTCATTGTTGAAATTCTCCCCCGTGAGAATTATATTATCAGGAAATCTACGCGAAAGAATAATTTTTCCCATATCCTGGCTTCCAATATCGATCAGGCATTTTTGATGATTACATTGAGGAACCCCCGCACTTCTCTTGGTTTTATAGACCGGTTTTTAGTCAGCACAGAAAGCTTTAGGATACCGGCCACCCTGGTGATCAATAAGATTGACTTAATTCAAAAAGAAAAAGACTTGGAATACCTACAAGATATCAGGGAAATCTATGAACCTTTGGGTTATCCGGTCATAGAGATTTCTGCCTTGCAGGAGGAGGATTTGGATAAAAAATCAGGGCCACTTTTCAAGGGGAAAACAACGCTTTTATCGGGCCATTCGGGAGTGGGCAAATCCACTTTATTGAATAAGCTGATTCCTGGTGCCAGCCAAGCAACGAAGGATGTTTCCACATTTACCACAAAGGGAGTTCATACCACCACCTTTGCTGAAATGTTTGATTTTGAAGGAGGTGGCTATGTAATAGATACACCGGGGATCAAGGAGTTTGGAATTTTGGATATCGATGACGAAGAGCTTTCTCATTATTTTGTTGAGATGAGGAAATATCTGGGGCAGTGTAAGTATAATAATTGCCAGCATACCCATGAACCGGGCTGTAAGGTTTTGGAAGTCTTGGAACAAGGCTATATCCATCCCTACCGATATGATAGTTATGTACGTATCCTGAATGAGGTAGATACTTATCGGTGATCCCAATTTATATTCGATGCTCTTCCTCAAGCATAATGATTGTTTTAAAATAGACGATGATCATGTCAAGGTTTTGAATATTGACTTACTGTGGACATCAAAAGACTTTCCTGGTATAACCAAAGATTATCATATTTTAAAATCTTATCTTTGAATCTATATTCAATTGCTTTAATTTTCACTTTCAATAACAATTGATCGACCAAAAAAATGATGGACCAGACAAGGACCTTGGTGTTGAATCACAAACAAATTCAGCAAAAAATTACCCGAATAGCTTTTGAGATCTATGAGCGGAATGCAGGGGAAGAAGGGATGATCTTTGCCGGGATCACCGGAATGGGTTTTTTGCTGTCAGGCTTGCTGGTTGAAAAGCTAAAGGAAATCTCTCCTCTGAAAGTGAATCAAATAGAAATTATTTTGGATAAATCTTCCATGGTGATAGGGGACGTCAAGCTTTCGGAAAAACTATCCTTTCAGGGCAAATGCCTGATCATCGTGGATGATGTCTTAAATACCGGAAGAACTTTAACTTATGCCATGCGGCCATTTTTAGAGGAGGCGATAAAGAAAATGGAGGTCGCCGTGTTGGTGAACAGAAGTCATAAATTATTTCCTGTTACCCCTGATTATACAGGCTATGAGCTGTCCACCACCTTAAGTGAGCATATTATCGTCACTTTGGATCCTCTTGCTTCATCCGTACATCTACACTAAACCTGAACATATGTCTGTTCATCAATCAACCAATATCAAAAGAATCACTACCCATATCCTTCAGGAAATGAAAATCCGTGGGGAAAAAATCTCCATGTTGACCGCCTATGACTATTCCATGGCAGAAATTATAGATGCTGCAGGAGTGGACATTATTCTCGTGGGGGACTCTGCCTCCAATGTGATGGCAGGTCATGAGACTACACTTCCCATAACTTTGGATCAAATGATCTATCATGGCACTTCGGTTGTAAAGGGAGTGAAACGGGCTTTGGTGGTCGTAGATATCCCGTTTGGTTCTTATCAGGGAAACAGTTCTGAAGCCCTTAGATCTGCCATAAGGATCATGAAGGAAAGCGGTGCTCATGCGGTAAAAGTGGAAGGCGGCGCAGAGATAAAAGAATCCGTCATCAGGATACTCAGTGCTGGAGTTCCGGTGATGGGGCATTTGGGCCTGACCCCTCAGTCGATTTACAAATTCGGGACCTACACAGTCAGGGCAAAGGAAGAAGATGAAGCCAACAAACTGATAGAAGATGCCAAGATTTTGGAAGAGTGCGGTTGTTTTGCTTTGGTACTGGAGAAAATCCCGGCCAAGCTGGCCAAAAAAGTAGCCGAAACCATTTCTATCCCAGTGATCGGAATTGGGGCCGGTCAGGATGTGGACGGCCAGGTGTTGGTGGTTCATGATATGCTGGGCATCACCCAAGAATTCCAACCCCGCTTTTTACGCCAATATGCGGATTTACGGGGGATAATGCTTTCTGCTGTGAACAATTATATCAAAGATGTGAAATCAAAGGATTTTCCCAATGAGAAAGAGAGTTATTGAACATAATAAATCATCTTCAAACGAACTTTATGATATTAAAAAAGCTATTGATTTTTAGCATATTAACCCTCTTGATTTCATCATCAATAATTGCTCAAGGCCAATCCATTAATGAAGAATACGTTTTAATTGGAGGTATTGAACAATGGATAACCATCAAAGGAAAGGATAGATCCAATCCTGTTGTATTATTCCTGCATGGAGGACCCGGCAGCCCTTCCAGCCCGTATGCGGATGCTATTTTCGGTGAGTGGGAGGAGGACTTCATTCTGGTCCAATGGGATCAGAGAGGTGCGGGAAGGACTTTTGGTCGTAATGCACCAGAAGCATTGAACGAAACCTACTGGATAAAAAATCCCCTGACTGTTGGACAAATGACCGCAGATGGTATTGAAGTTTCTGAATATCTCCTGGAACATCTGGGAAAACACAAGATTATCCTTACCGGGACTTCTTGGGGGTCTGTTCTTGGTGCTGGAATGGCTTTGAGACGTCCGGATATTTATTACGCCTATGTCGGCCATTCCCAATTGGTGAGTCCCGCTGATGATTTTATCCATGTGTACCATAAAATATATAAAACAGCACAGGAAAAGAATGATCAGGAATCCATCAAAACATTGGAATCTGTTGGCCCACCTCCCTATGATAATGCCAAAAATGCAGGTCAGTTGATGCGGGTGATCAAAAAATATGAGAGGGAAAATTCAATTCCTGCACCGGAATCCTGGTGGAAAATATCACCGGAATATGATAATGAAACAGATGCACAGCACCGCTATGATGGAGATGATTATTCCTTTATCAACTATGTCGGTCACAAAGATTTAGGGATCAAAGCTATGAGCTCTACCTTTAATTTAATGAAAGAAGGTTTAGATTTTAAGATCCCGGTATATCTTATACAGGGGGAAGAAGATATCCTAACACCTCTGGAAATAACCAAGGCATATTTTGATAAAATTAGTGCGCCAGCAAAGGAATTATTTATAATACCCGGAGCAGCTCATGAGTTTAATCAATCAGTGGTGGAGATGCATTATAAAATCATTTCGGAGAAGATTTTGCCATTATAATTCTTCTATATAGGCTATCTTGATTCCCCTGAAACAATCATCCTGACAGCCACCTTCGACATAACCACTGGAAGATATTAATCCGTTATTGCTTGCTTCAAAATACGTTTTGGCATTTTCCCTTTTTATCAGCCATTCGCTACGTGCTTTATCCTAAATTTGGTCTATAGTTAAAGCTTCAGCTGCACCCGTATATTCGTGTGAATTTATTTCGTTCTCCTCTTCAGTCCATTCAAGCGCTTCTGGAGGAACATTTTCTGCTAATCCTTCTACTGAATTATATTTAAAATGACGTTGTGTAACTTTTCCATCGGTGACCGTAATGATCGTTTGCCATGCAGAACCAGCCCAAGTAGACCCGGGTACCATATAGCGGTAAGAATTGCCTGAGGCTTCCTTAAAACCCAACCATTCTTGATAACTTCTCTCCAAATCGTTCTCATATTCCAGGTCACTTTTATTGCAGGAAGTAAGTATTGTTCCTGTAAACAATAGGATAAGCAGGTATAGGTTTCCTTTCATTGGATTTAGTCTCCTATATTTTGCCTGTTTTTTGTAAATTTTTTTCATGATATGGTTAATTTTAACAGTGAAAAAGAAATATTTATGTCAGGACGTAATATATTATCAATCTGTTTCAAAAGTAAGAAAAGTAGTTTTAAAGTAAATATCTTATTTATCACAGGCAAAGTAGGAATGGAAATTTTTTTTCATGTTCTTATAGGACAGTTTTTGTGAAATAGATATAAAAGCAGATGAAGGTAGAAAACGTATCAATAAATGCCTTAAGGATATAATAAATCGGACCTATATAGAGGCTTCCCGCCAACAGGGCGAAAGCTAAAAAATGTATTTAATATAAATTGCGGTATTCTGAACGTCCCGACTTTAACAGTATTCGCTTAAGCATCTAATCTTAAACAAATAAAATGAAAAAAACAGTTTATTCATTAATTGCAACCGCACTTTTGATATCCCTTAACTCCTGTGGAGTCAATCAGGCAATCGTGCTCAATCACAATAGTAATTCTACACAGGTTCACCTCGCAAGCAAAAATTACACGGTGGTTGAGCAGGTAAGCGGAAGTGCTGAAGTTAGCTACATATTGGCTTTTGGGGGAGTGAACAAAAAGCAACTCTACCAAAATGCATACTCCGAGCTGATCAATAAAGCTAACTTATCCGGTTCCAAGGCGCTGGTTAATTTGGTGACGGAGCAACACTTAGGTGGCGTTCCCCCTTTTTATTACAAAAGGACCATTACTGTCAGTGCCCATGTGGTTGAGTTTGTAGATTGACAGCAGATAGGCATTACGTCGATAAACAATTAAATCATGTCCGCCAGTGGTGTTAAGAAACCAGCTGGCGGCATGAAATAAATTGAATACTTTATACACCGATTTCAACTTCCTCTAAAAATTAGCTGATATAGATGAAATTAAAATTAGACCTAATAAATAAAATCTAAAACAATAAAATATGATTTACCGAATCCCTTTTCCATTTGCAGTAAACACAATGACAATATTATTGAATGCTGTATTAATTTTTCACTTTTTGGTTTTGGGCCGGATTATTCCATACGAGATTGTTTGGGGCGGGTTGATAGAAAGCGTTCAGGAAATGATTGTTTTTGAATTGATCTCAATTGTTTTAATCTCAGTTCTACTCTTCATCATTCTTATCAAAGGGAAACATTTGTATGTAAAAATTCATCCTAAAATCTTGAATGTGATTTTATGGGTATATATTATTTTATTTTCCTTGAACACTGTTGGAAATCTTTTTGCAAAAACAACAATAGAAACTATCTTATTTACTCCCCTGACCATTATGGCAGTTTTATTATGCTATCGCATAACCAAAAATAAGAATAGCTGAAATAATCGATGAATCTTTGAAGGAGGAAGAGGAGATGATTAAGAGATTACGCCTGCCTACCGCATAAATCAAAAAATTGTACTATTTCCCTTGCATTTACCTTAGAATACAGGCAGGTAAAGTAAGATTAAAGCGCAAGACCGCAAAAATCAGAACTTAAAACAAAAACATTATGAAATCAAACAAACGAACGCCGAAATGCAAGACATGAAAGGGAAACTCTCAGCATCATGGTTATTTGGCAATGCTCACTTATACCTACAGTGATGTTGAAACATTAAGCTTTTGAATTTGTCAAACAGATATAAACAGGATTAATTAAACACAATAGAATATGTCAATATGAAAGCAATTGAATATATGGAATACGGAGAACCGGAAGTGTTCCATCTTAATGAGGTAGCGAAACCCTGTCCAAAGTCCAATGAGGTTTTGATCAGGGTGTATGCAAGCACCGTTACCGCGGCGGATATCATGATGAGGAAAGGTAAACCGGTTATTGGCAGGATTTATCTGGGGTTAAAAAAACCCAAAAGATCTATTCTGGGATTTGAATTTGCAGGAGAAATCGTGGAAGCAGGAAAAGGGGTTACTCTGTTTAAAATCGGGGATAAAGTATTCGGTGGAACGACTTCACTTGGCTGTTATGCGGAGTATGTATGTGTAAAGGAGGATGATGTAATCACTACTATTCCGGAAAACATCAGCTATGAAGAAGCCGCTCCCGTTAGTGGAAGCGCCATCACTGTATTGAACTTCTTACAGAGTAAAGCCAATATTAAGAAAGACCATAAGGTGCTGATAAACGGGGCATCAGGTGCTTTAGGAACTTATGCCGTGCAATATGCCAAGCACGTAGGTGCAAAAGTTACGGGGGTTTGTAGCACTGCCAATGTAGCACTGGTCAAATCTTTAGGGGCTGATCGTGTAATTGACTATACAAAAGATGATTTCACCCAAAACGAAGATCAATATGATATCATTTTTGAAACGGTTGGTAAAAGGTCTTATCCACAATGCAAAAATTCGCTCACCCAAAACGGGGTTTATCTTTCAACTGTTATTGGTTTCCCATTTTTCATACAAATGATTTGGACTTCAATATCCGGTAGTAAAAAAGCAAAGTCTTCGTCCACAGGGATGCTCCCGGTCAAGGAACGTTTTAATTATTTAATAGAGCTTAAAGAATTATTGAAAATGGGAAAAATCAAAACTGTAATTGATAATCACTACCCTTTATCACAGATTGAAGAAGCTCATAAGTATGTAGAAAAAGGACACAAAAAGGGGAGTGTCATTATTACTGTATAGTTTACTAAAGTATAATCGCAAACTACCAGAAAACCCAAAATAGAAAAACCGGCATTGATTTGGGGCTAATATTCAACCCCTTTCAGGATTGGTTAGGATCCGGGGTATTATCCTTCCCCGCATGACAATGCGGGGCTAATCGAATTTAACCCCTGTCTGGGTTGGGGTCACCTGGGGCTTTGACTTTTTGTTCAGGTAAAATTTGTTTAGGGATCGCTTAGCCAAAATTCCTGAATTTGTCCAAATCACCCCCATACTTGAAGGACAGGAATTTTAGTAATCAAAATGCCTAAACGCGATAACCCGTTCCAATTGATTTCCATTCCTGAAAGGAATGAATTAGATTAGCCCCCATGAAATGGGTGGGTAGGATGATGCATGATAACAGCCCAACCCCGAGGGGGTTGAATTTCGGTTGTTATTGAATTAAAAAGCAAGAACTCCTTAAACCTTGTGATAAATCCTTTTCCTGATCCTGCTTAAAGATTCCGGTTTGACCCCAATATAACTGGCAAGTTGGTATTGGGGTATTCTTTGGAACAGATCAGGTCTTGATTTTAATAATTTCAAATAACGTTGTTCCGGAGAATCCGTGATATAGGAAGCCATTGCTTCCTGTTGTTCTCCAAACCCGTTTCCCACTATTATTCGGGAAATCGTTTCAAATTTGGGGAACCTTTGATAAAGATCATTTTCTTTTTGCTCATTTGCGACCACCAAAGTGCTATCTTCACAACAGGAAAAATAATGATTGGCAGGGATTCTTTGAGCAAAACTAATATGTGACACCACAAACTGTTCTTCCGTGAAAAAATTATTGGTCACTTCTTCCCCATCAACGATATAATACTGTCGAACACAACCCTCCAACACAAAATAACATTCGGTAGAAATTTTGCCTTCTTCCAATAAAACAGTCCCTTTTTTGAATGTTTTAACAACCATACTCTCAGTAATGGCATTTTTTTCTTCGTCTGAAAGAGGCATAATCCTGGAAAAATAAATCACCAATTTGTTGTCCATGGTTGTTTTATTTAGCTGCCGAACATTTGTGGTTGCGCAGTGGCCGTGAAGAAACGGCATGGGGCAAACGTTATGGAGATAAATATACTTTCAATACTTTGATTTTCAAGGGGATATTGGAAATCATTTAGTATCCAACTGTAAACGGTGGTTGTCGTGCGTTTGCAACGCGTGAGGATAAAAATGGAGTCTGCGACTCTGGGTACCCTTAGGTGGAGCAATATATTAAATCTAACCTATTTCAAAATTTAAGTGTTACAGTGAAAAGAAAAAGTAAAAGAATAGAACAATATAATTCTTTCTGACCAATAAAATGCCTCCCACAGAAATAAAATGAAACAGTGGGAGAAAAAAAACGGGGCATTAAGAGCGGATAAAATACTCGGTCTGGAATTCAGGCGCACAGTGTATTGCCGCCCTCCGAATTTGGCAATCCCGCCCCGCAAAGTCAGATTTTGGGCCGAAACAGCATTCACTACTTCCTCTGGGGTTACCCCCTCGCCATCATGAACTGGGGATCAAGATCTACTGAATCAGCCGACTTTTTCCCCCAAAGGGATTCGATATACGGGTACGGACATAATCATATACCTGTGATTCGGACAGGCTATCAGAAGAGAAGCCCAGCTGTAAAATAGGTACGTCTGTGGCGTTATACCGGAAAATAAAAGGAGGTTGTGTTCCAACAGGCATCCGGCGGATAATAGATTGGAAACTGGCCGAGGCCTGTGTTACCGCTTCCTCTATCTTAACATCAGGCTGAAAAAATATTTTTACCACAGCCACACCACGGTGCGTTTGCGATTCTATTTTTCGGACATTGCTGACGTTACTGGAGATGGTACATTCACTCCAGTTGGTAATCATTTTGTCCATCTCCTCGGTAGAGAGGCCCTTGGACGTCCAGATTACATTCACCACGGGAATGTTGATGTTCGGGAAGATATCAGTGGGTGTCCTTATAATGGAAAGAGCTCCCAAAATTATAATCCGCCGGGCCATAGCAGCAACGGTATACGGCCTGTTTAATGCTAATCGTACTATCCACAAAAGTAATGCGTAAAATTTTCAATACCTGTACCAATGTCTAGTTAAGGAAGTTGCCAAGATTATATGTCACCCCTTCGGGGTTTAAACATCTTTGGTTGCTTTGTTTTTATAATGCCAGCCTTTCAGGCTTTTTTCAATCCCGAAGGGATGATAGGACTATAGAATGAAATGGTATAACGCTATACCAACCCCGAAGGGGTGACATGATTTGCTTAACTAAACGACATTAATACCTGTACTATAAAATAAGTTTAATCTAGGAATCACAGTATAAGTTTGATAAAGTTATTCTGCTTCATTTGGGACAAAAGCATATCAGAAGGTTGGGAAATATAATAATCCTTGATTTTTTATATCTTTTTTTAAAATTCCTTTTAGCTGGCTTTTTTTGAAAAAAAATAATGCCCCCTGAAACAGAGGAAGTTCAGTCTTATGATTTCTTTTTAGTTCAAGTTATTCCATAACACATCCATAAAAAATCGGACGACTTTTGGCATCCATAAAAGGAATTGCCAGTAAATTAATTAAAAATAAAAAAAAATAAAAATAGCAGGGATATAGGTATAACTTTTGTAACAAAATCCGTATTCATCGTGAATACCTGATAATACAGAAGTATTTCTTGTACAAAAGCTAGTATTTAATCAACCTCAAAACCGTAAAAAATTATGTTACATTCTTTTAAAAAAGTTACCGGAATAAGCTTTGCGATTCTATTGCTCTTGGTTGCTGCGCAGGTAAAAGCACAAGATAATAATCCTGGACCTAAGTTTGGCATTAAAGGGGGAGTGAATCTTTCCTAGCTTTATGTCGATCAGCCTAATGCAGAAGACGAAAACATGAAAACAGGTGTTCACTTTGGAGTATTTGGAAAAATTCCCCTTGCCGACATGGTGGCAATACAGCCTGAAGTGATCTATTCCAACGTTGGTTCTAAAGTAACATACGGTGGCTCTGATTTGGAAAACTTCTTGGGAATTGAACCCGGAGAAGTTCGCTTTAACCTTAACTATATTCAGGTACCCGTAGCCTTGGCTGTAAATATAGGACCTTTGAATGTCCACGCCGGCCCTTATCTTTCTTACCTTATTTCTGCCAATGTCAAAGATCTGAAAACGTCTGATTTGGACCCATCGGATATTAATGAATTGGATACTGATGATTTTAACCGGATTGATTATGGGTTAGTGGGTGGAGTCGCTTTTGATGTTCAGAACGTGACAATTGGGGCTCGTTATAACTACGGGTTGCAGGAAGTGGGTAAATCTGACTTTGCGGGAACTTTGACCAATGATTCCAAAAATTCTGTCGCACAGCTTTACATTGGGATTGGATTATAACTTCAACTATAGCTAATGGTGCAAAAACCTTGCTTTCGGATGGGAGCAAGGTTTTTTTATTTTATCTTTTTTGGTATGGGTTCTTGTTGGGAAGCTATCCTACTATTTTTCTTGAATCCAAACCTCCACCTTTCTATCCTTAGGGCTTGAATTTTGACCCTTTCCCCTCACTATTAGACCTCCGGATAAAATAATAATTCTCTCCGGTGAAATTCCGCTTTTCTCTATCAAGAAGGTTTTTACATTGGATATTCTTTCGTTTATAAGGTTCAGGTTGTACCCTAGATATCCTGTGTTATCAGCAAAACCAGAAATGGTAAGTTTTACCGTAGGATTGTTCTTTAGTATTGTAGCCAAAGGAAGGAGCTTGTTTAATTCCTGCTGTCCAGGTTTTGCCTGATTGTTATCAAAATAGATTTCCACTTTGCTGTTAATGGGTAGATTGAAAGCCTTCTTTTCCAGAGAAGCGGTATCTATGGTTTCCATATTCCTTTCTACAGAGAAGTCGGTGAAATTTGAATTGTTTCTCCTACGGGTTTGTGGGAAATAAGAAGGGAGTCCTGAATCAGTGAGCCGAGGTAAATCTGGAGAAATTTCCAGTTGCCGCGGTATGGTGATTATGTTTTCATTCCCCGGAATAAACTTCTGTTCAGAACGTCGAGTAGGGGCATTGTTGTTGGGAGGAACAACAAGAGGTAGGACATATCCGGTGCTTCGGTTTCTTCTTTGAAATTCATTATAATCGTCAATTCTGTAGGAGATATCAGGTTGTGAATTATTTCTTCTTTCATAATAATCGAACAACTCCCCCTCTGCCCGTTGGTTGAAGGAAGGGTTAGAATAATTCCCCAGCTCCCGGAGGAGGTAATTATTTTTTGCTCTTTCCTGCATTAGCTCAGCGTATAACTGATTTTTTTGATTCGGATAAATCCCCACCACATCATTTTCTGTAGCGGATCTAAAATCCTGCTCCTCTCCATTGTAAATTCCATCTTTCCGAACCCCAGAGGAGGAAAATAGTTGGGAATTTCCCGTTGAATCCTGATCTATTTTAAAAAAGGATCCTGGTTGCGCCAAAGCTTTTCGTACAGCATCAGGCAGTTGCAGTATTTCATTTACAAAACCCAGACTATCGCTATGACCTTGTCTTTCCTGGGATAATATATAAGCCGTTTGGTACAGTTCTTTATTCTGACGGGCGGTCATCAATCCAGCTTCGATTTTTTTTCTCTTTAATAAAGCTTCTTCCAGTTGCTTTTCAACCGCCTCTACGTCTTTTTCGACGGTTACCAACGGTTGTGCATTTAATTCATTATTGGGGGATGCAAGAGTGATTCTCTCCTGCATAGACTGTAAAGAATCCAATTGAGAATTTAGGGAATCAAGGAGATTTTCATTATCCATCTGTTGGTTTTCCAAATTCAATAGGGAAACATCGGATTCCAAAATTTTAAAGGAATAATAGGAGGAATCTCTGTTATAGGGCTGGTTTAATTGGATAAAAGTGAAGTAGTTATTGCCCGCTTCCATTTTTTCATCTACTGAAGACAGGGAGTCCGAATGTTCTGAGGATTGATCATCCTCTGCTGGGATATCTTTAAGTTGGGTATGTCTTCCAGGACTTATCCTGGATGCCGTAAAGGTGGATTTCATAGGGCTAAAGCTTAGTTTAATTCCTATACTGTGGAAAATATACCAATCCTTTCGGCCATTGCTGTTTCCGCGGAAGGGATTTTCCCAATCAATCGGAGCCCCGCCGGGCAGGGCCGCATATTGTTGCTCCGGAGAATCATATTGTACTCTGTAGAGGCCACTAACATCATCCAGGTAATCCGTGAACGCATGTTTAAAATCGCTTTGGGCAAATAGTTCCAGTTTTTTTCCTATCCTAAAGCGCAAACCCACACCCAGGTTACTATAAAATGAATTATCCGTGTATCCCTCCGGCAATTCCGTGTAAAGATTATCCAGCCGGGTTTCGAAGTCTCCGTCATTGATAGGGCTAAAGGTGGTATAGTTGTAGGGATTATTGTTTTCGTCATACAAATCCCCGAATACTTTAAAATTTGCCCAACCCATTCCAAAAGTTAAATACGGAGCCATAAAAGCATTTTTGTTGAGCAATTCCCCATTATCTGTCCTCATTACCAATCCTATCCCATAGTCCAGAATCTCAGTCTTAAAGTTTAAGGCTCTTTCAAAATTAGGAGCATCCAATTGAAGGATATTGTTGGGATTAACATACCTGTCACTCATGGAGATGGAATATTTCCCCACAGAAAATTGCAATCCCACAGAAGCAGTGAGCCTTTTTTCCAAGCTTATTGCATAGGAGTAATCGTGAATATGATTTTTGTTATAGTTGAACAACCGGAAAATATCCTTGTGGTCACGGATGGAAGATATGGGATAGGGACTCAGATCACCATAATAGTTGGCATACCCACCACTGATTCCCACCCGCCATTGGTAGGGCTCAAGCTGGGAGAAGGCATTAACCTGGATTCCCAAAAGCAGCAGCAAAGCCATTAAATTTTTCATGGAAATCATCTTTTGGAATTAAAACCTACCCAAAGGTTAAATTCCAGACTGAAACCTACAAAAGGATAGAAGCTTAAATTTTCAGAATTGTCATTTAACTCTGAAGAGGTAAGTACTGCCCCGGCATTGAACCGAAGTATTCTGAACATCGTATAGCCCAAACCGGCATAAATGGGCCTTCCTATTAAAGGACCACTGATTTCCTGATTTTGGTCATTTTGTAAATTGGTCAATATTACGCCAGTGGAAAAGGAGGCATTACCTAATAATTTAGTGAATTTCCGGTTTCCCAAAGGAAAGGATAACCCAACGAATGGGGCTGTGTCATAATCAAGATTGTTGAAGTTCCCACTGAAGTAGGTGCCTGAATAGCCCACATTCAATGGAAGGTAGAATGGCTTTTTTTCCGTGGGATAGCTTATCATTTCACGGATGTCGACCAGCATCAACATGTTGGCCCTCAGGTATTGTGCCACCTCTGCTTTGGTGAGATTGATCAATTCATTGATCAGCTGGTTGGCATAAACCGCTCTGTCATTATCTTTTTCGTTTCTGTTGATAATGTTAAAGCGGGCCTTTCTTAGTCTGAACTTTTTGGTTTGATCCACCTTAATCTTAACCAGATCGCTGAAGCCCCTGAAATCCTGACCCAGTGTATGGGCATAATTTTCAATCCCCTGAACGACGATCTGGTTCAGCTGGTTCAATAAGACCCTATCGCTCACCAAAGAATTGATATTGCTCCTGTCCACCTGATAGTTGGCTTTGATATGAGCTTCCAAATTGGCATGAATGGCATTCATTATAGCCTCCATTTCTTCATTATCCGCCTGTTTGAAGAAATTGAAACTCAGCGTGTAGGGCTCATTGCTTCTTAGGGGTTCAGCAACGAAAATCTCATACCTGTTGCTTTCGAACTGGTAAGGAGCACGCCAGGAATAGCTTCTTCCCGTAGATTTATCCTTATTGGATTTAAAAAGGGTCAACTCGACAAGTTTCACGCCTTCGGGTAAAATTCCACTGATATAAAATAATTCCTCAGAAGGAAGGGGCAAACCTGAGTTTATCTGATTTTTAACGACATCCAGCTCTACAGATTTGATCTGAGCCGTTCCCAAAAATGGCAAAAGAAAACAAATTATTAAAATTGCACTTGATTTCATGGATATGCATTTTGTGATTAAGCTTATGTAATTTATCACCTTTTCCAGAGATAAAATAAAAATATTGAAAAAATAAAAATATATTCGGACTTAATGATAATGGTTTCTCGTTGCTTCTTCCTCGTTTCGTTGGCGAGAGCAGCGGTCTTATTAGATTTTGCTGGGTGTCCGAGGGGGAATTTTTAAAGTCCTACTGGGAAATGATTTATTACTTCTTCCCCAGACGCATAAGAACATACCTAGGGTTAACCAAGGCGTGTGCAGGATGCTAATGGATATTAGTTTGGCATTGGCATGATGGACAAGATGATATTCAAATAGATCCCCAAACAGGGGGGTGCATCTTTCACGCCAATAACATCCTTATTACCCAGCCAGCGAGGCATAAATCCGGGAGCCAGCAAGATATGGGATCGCTGTCTTCAGCAACCTCGAAAAACAATATGTCCCGTAGCAATAACATCAGCTCAGCACAGGCCCACCAATTTACCTGTATTTAAAACCCAATTTTCATTTCTTACCTAAAGTCAACGGAATAAACTTTTTGAAGGGGTAATTTTGACCACAATAAAAATTTAAACAAAACATGAAAAATACAAATTTATCAACACGACGAAAAATGGCCCTTGTTACAGGGTTTTCACTTGTGGCAATGGCATTAATAGCTGGATTTGCCTATGGGTATGCTTTTCAAAGCATATATGTGGCGGGTGATGGAACAGCAACCCTAATGAACCTGAATAATTCAAAATTGCTACTTCGACTGGTTATATTTTCATTTGTCGTTATCCTGATCCTGGATGTAGTGATCGCATGGGCACTTTACTTTTTCTTTAAGCAGGTCAATGAACCTTTGTCGTTGCTTTGTGCCTGGTTAAGATTGATTGGTGCCGCTTTCCTAGGCGTTGCTTTGCTGAATTTATCAGTTGTTTTACAGTTATTAAACAATATTCCTCAAAACGAAGCCTTAATCATGAACAGTTTAAGGACCTTTTTAGATGTGTGGTCTTTGGGATTAATGGTTTTTGCCTTTCATTTATTTTTGCTGGGCCGCTTAATTTTAAATTCAGGGTATATTCCAAAAGTTCTTGGAATTTTGACGCTAATTGCCTCTGTTTGTTACCTCCTCAGCAATATGGCACATTTGCTTTTGTCAAATTATGATCAGTACAAAGGAACTGTAGATATGGTGTTAAGCTTACCAATGGCTCTCGGAGAACTGGGTATTGCCATTTGGTTGATGTTTAAAGGGGCAAGATAAAACTATCTGGCTTTCAGGAGTCTCTTTCTGATCCTGCTGAGCGATTCCGGACTGACACCGATATAGCTGGCTAGTTGATGCTGGGGCACCCTTTGTAATAGGTCTGGCTTGGTCTTTAATAAATTCAGGTAACGTTCTTCAGGAGAAGAAGCAATAAAATAAGAAAGGGCATCCTGAATTTTCCCAAAATCCTGCGCCATCATCATACGTGTTATTTGTTCCAGTTTCGGAAACTTTTTATACATTTCTGTTTCCGAATTTGGTTCTCCAACAATAAGGATGGAGTCTTCTACGCAGGACAAATGGCTTTCAGACTTGCTTTGATTTGCAATGCTTGAAAAAAAAACAGCAGCCTGTTCTTCTGTGTAGAATTGAGTGGATTTATCAACACCGTTAATGAAAATATATTGTCTTAAACAACCTTTTAATACAAAATAACATTTATTGCATATATCACCTTCATTCACTAAAACCGTTCCTTTTTTAAAGAACCGGACTGGAATATTTTCAGCAAGAGCTTTAACCTCTTCATTTGTCAATAAAGGAATTTTAGAGAGAAATGATAATAGCTCATTCCTCGATTTATTGTCGGTTTCTTGAGTGACTACCCTGTTATTCATGGGATTCTGAATTACTTTAGCTTTTTACTGAAAAAAGCAACGGTTCTTTGCCAGGCCAAATCTGCCGCTGCCTTATCGTACCTGGGCGTGGAGTGGTTGTGAAAACCATGATTTACCCCCGGGTAAAAGTGGGCTGTGTATTCTTTGTTGTTTGCTTTCAATGCTGCTTCGTAGGCAGGCCAGCCTTCATTTACCCTGGTATCCAGCTCTGCAAAATGTATAAGCAAGGAGGCCTGAATGCGGGGAACTTCTTCGGCGGTGGGCTGTCCACCATAGAATGGAACCGCAGCCGGCAAATCAGGGATGCGTACAGCCATCATATTTGAAATCCAGCCCCCAAAGCAAAAACCGACGACCCCGACTTTTCCGGTGCACATTTCGTTTCCTTTCAGCAATTCATGTGCGGCGATAAAATCCTGCAACATTTCTTCCCGGTCCCGTTTTGCCTGCAATGTCCTTCCTTCATCATCGGTTCCGGGGTAACCTCCAAAAGGGGTCAATGCATCAGGTGCAAAGGCGATAAAACCATCCAGTGCCGCCTGATGTGCAACATCCTCCATGTAGGGGTTTAGTCCCCGGTTTTCATGTACTATGATAACTCCCGGTAATTTTCCGGTCTTATCCGCCGGTTTTGTCAACAGGCCCCGCATTTTGCCAGCTCCTTTTGGAGAATCATATTCGATGTATTCAGAAACCAGACGTGGGTCATCCTGTTTGAAGAGTTTGGCTTCCGCATAATTGGGCAAAAGAAACGCCATGATAGCCGATACGGTCAGTCCACCGACCGCGTACACAGATAGTTGATTTACAAAGTCCCTGCGGCCAATTTTGCTATGAACATAATCGTCATAGATATCAAAAATCTCCTGCTTTAAATCTTCTTTTTTAATAGGTTCCATTCTTTTTATTTTGTACGTTCCATAACACAATATATATTTTGTAAAATACGCTCTCATGAAGGGGAAATAAGTAAAATATAGGATTTTTTACGTTTTCTCAGCGTCAAAATATGCGATGTCTTTTTCTTTCATTTTTTAATTTTTAAGCATAATCGGTTATAGGTAACTAAGTTACACATATTCCCCTATTTCCTGATGGATATATTAAACAAATCAACCTGGTCGTCTTTGCCTTGGTAGGTTGTTTTCAAGATGAAGGTTCTGTTCTCGTTTAAGGTGAGGACAGTTTTTATCGCTTCACAGTCTGCGCAGGGTACCACTCCTTCATAAGTTCCTCCCCAATCCTGTGTGTTTCGGCTGTTATCGGCATATTTGTTTTGCTCATGGGCGATGGCCTTTTCCTGTGAATTAGAGGCGGCAGCTAATCCCAGGAACAAAATCATGATTATAAGTAAAATTGATTTTTTATGCATAACTAACTTTCTCTAAATGAAATAATTGACCATAAAATAAACGTGATTATTTTAACAAAGTTACCTAATGAGTAATGAGCTGCTATGAGCTATCTTAAAGCTGGGAAACATGTTCGGATGGTTACCTATGGGCAAAAGCCCATACCTCTCTACTGGTTTTAAAAAGGTGATATCGCAGTGGCCATATTCTTTTGCTTTTCAAAACAATACTTCTCAATTTATATGTTTGATTTTCAGTTATTTTCATTACTTTGTATAAGTTTCTCCTTCTAAAAATCATTTCTATGCCCCTATACATGGATATTCATTTTGTTGGTGAGCTTTCCGTGGAGGATACCAGACAAGCCCATTTGGCCGACTTGGCAGTCCAAGAAAAGTATGGGCATTAGTGTCGGTCAGCCTCTAACTGAAAAGGAAGGCTTTTTTGAAAAAGCCATCCAAATGAGCCGAAGATTGTGCCTGATTAAATTTATCGGGAATCTCAATTTTTCCCTATCAATTGCCTCCATCTTCAGATGGAGGAAAAATAAATACCGGGTTTTCCATGCCCACCTATAATCCCGCCACCTCCCCAAGCTTGATTCCGTTATTGATAATTACCCTTTAAAGGTCTCCCATTTCCCCAAACCATACTACGGCATACTGTTGGTAAATTCCAACTCCCATTGCTTTCCATTTGGCCTGCTTAAAAGGACCCAAATTGGCGAGGACTGCATGGTGCCCCGGACTTTTTTTCCAAACTTCCAAGGCCGCACCTGGAGTGGCGATTGCAGAATGCCAGTAGGCTACTTCATAGCCCGGACTGTCGTATCCTGCAATTTCTTTTGGCTTATCCCACATGCAGTTTGCCTTTTTGTGGTTATCCGTATAACAACAGGCTGACCAAGGGCCATTCTTGGACCAGCTGTGCATATTGCATCGCTTGCCTTGGGAGTAATTTTCCATTAAATCCCTGGCATGGACCTGTGCTACTTTATTTAAGGCTTTGGATAAAGGTACAGCCGGGAGATCTAAACTTTTCCTGTATGTATTTATCATCTCAAATAATTCATCTTCTTCTTTGGTTGGCGCATTTCGTAATGGGCCTTCTTTAAGAGAAACAGAAAAGAATAAAATTAGAGGGAGGATTGTTTTTAAAATAATATTCATCATTTTTTTGATTACTGTCAATAAATTAACTATTTATAACGATGACTTCTCTTTTTCAATTTATGGTTCATGAAACGATCTAATCTTTGTTTTGGTCTTTGAAAACGCAATTTTTTCCGTATTTTAGCCATTAATTTTGGGCCCTATCCCATTGAATTATTTTGCATTTTTGTCTATTGATTTAAAGTTCATATCTAGAAATAAAAAAATGACATTGAAAACACCTAAAATCCTTTATACGCTAACGGACGAGGCGCCTGCCTTAGCAACCTATTCTTTATTGCCTATTATTAAAGCCTTTACGGATTCAGCCGGGGTTGTGGTAGAAACACGGGACATTTCCCTTTCCGGCAGGATCATCGCCAGTTTTCCGGAGCACCTAGAAGAAGAACAACGCATCGGCGATGACCTATTGGAATTGGGCGAGATTGCCAAAACACCGGAAGCCAATATCGTGAAGCTTCCCAATATCAGTGCCTCCATTCCACAATTAAAGACTGCCATCAAAGAATTACAACAGCAGGGATATGCCCTCCCCAATTATCCTGATGAGCCAAAGAACGGGGAAGAAAAAGCTATAAAAGCCAAATACGAGAAGATAAAAGGAAGTGCGGTAAACCCCGTACTTAGAGAAGGGAATTCTGACCGAAGGGCACCACAAGCAGTGAAGCAATATGCTAAAAAAAGCCCTCACAGTATGGGGTCTTGGAATCCGGATTCCAAGACCCATGTGACAAGCATGAACCAAGGAGATTTTTATGGGAGCGAAAAGTCACTTACGATGCCATCAGCTGGAGAGGTGAAGATAGAACTTATAGATAAAACAGGAAAGGCCAGCTCACTAAAAGAAAAGCTGGCAATTCAAGAAGGAGAAGTAATCGATGCTTCTGTGATGAGCATAAAAGCGCTGAGAAGCTTTTTGAAAGAACAGGTAGAAGAAGCCAAACAGCAAGGTGTCTTGTTTTCTTTGCACTTGAAGGCCACCATGATGAAAGTGTCAGATCCTATTATTTTTGGACATGCCGTAACGGTTTTCTTTGCTCCTGTTTATGAGAAGCATGCCGATTTGTTGGATGAAATGGGAGTAGATCCCAATAATGGATTCGGGGATTTAATCAATTCCCTTAATAAATTACCCGAGGATAATCGAAAAGAAATCGAAGCGGATATAGAAGCCTGTTATGCGGAAAGTCCAGATCTGGCCATGGTCAATTCGGATAAAGGAATCACGAATTTACATGTGCCCAGTGATATAATCATCGATGCTTCTATGCCTGCCATGATCCGTAGCTCGGGCCAAATGTGGAATAAAAACAACCAGTTACAAGATGCCAAGGCCGTTATTCCTGATAGGTCATATGCTGGTGTATACCAGGAAACCATTGATTTCTGTAAGAAACATGGGGCATTTGATCCTAGGACCATGGGGAGCGTCTCCAACGTTGGGTTGATGGCCCAAAAAGCGGAAGAGTATGGATCTCATGATAAAACATTTGAAATACCTACAGAAGGAACGGTGAGGGTTGTAAATGCTTCAGGAGATGTATTGTTGGAACATAAGGTAGAGCAAGGGGATATCTGGAGGATGTGCCAAGCCAAAGATGCGGCTATCCAAGATTGGGTAAAATTGGCCGTAACCAGAGCAAGAACAACCGGAGTGCCTGCGGTTTTTTGGTTGGACAATAAAAGGGCGCATGATGCACAACTCATTGAAAAAGTACAAAAATACCTGCCTGAGCATGGTACAGAAGGCCTGGAGTTCCATGTGATGTCACCTGAAGAGGCTACACGCTTCTCTTTGAAACGCATCAGGGAAGGGAAAGATACCATTTCCGTGACAGGAAATGTACTACGGGATTACCTGACGGATTTATTTCCGATCCTTGAATTGGGTACAAGCGCAAAGATGCTGTCCATTGTCCCATTGATGAATGGCGGTGGGCTTTTTGAAACAGGTGCTGGGGGATCTGCTCCTAAGCATGTTCAACAGTTTGTAGAGGAAGGTCATTTGAGATGGGACTCCTTAGGTGAATTTTTGGCCTTGGCAGTTTCATTGGAACATCTTGGCAATACTTTTAATAACGAACGTGCCAAGGTGCTTGGTGAAACTTTGGATCAGGCCACCGGTAAATTTTTGGAAAATGGAAAATCACCTTCACGTAAGGTAAATGAACTGGACAATAGGGGCAGCCATTTCTATTTGGCCCTATACTGGGCGGAAGCCTTAGCGGCACAAGACAAAGATGAGGCTTTGAAGGATATATTTGCCAGAGTGGCCAAGGCCTTGGCAGAGAAAGAAACCACTATTATAGACGAACTGAACAGCGCACAAGGGAAGCCGGTAGATATTGGCGGATATTTTAAGCCTGATTCCGAAAAAGCAACGCAGGCTATGCGGCCCAGTAAAACCTTTAATGAGTTGCTGAACTTGGCCACAGCAAACAGTTAAACCATCTGTTTAAAATAGATAATAAGAAAAGCCGGGCAATTTATCCGGCTTTTCTAGTAGTTTTTTTAATGTTCTGAAGCTTCAAAAACTTTATCTCAGTCATGTGAGCATACTCTCAAAGCTCATGGAAAGATAACTCTATTTTAACAACAGTATTCCAATTCCGGGTGGTGATGTCTTTATTGTATGACTTTTCCAGCACGTTCATGGCATATGGTGTTTTGGATTTTGAAACATCCAAAACACTGCATACCGCCCTTCCCTTAACTTTTATGATCTGAAAAGAGCCATCAGCAGAAACCCAAGGTAACTTGAGGTTTTCCTTAGGGGATTCTTTAAAAAATGTAACATAAAGCCGGATGTCCTTGTGAATTTGGATATCTTTAAATGGATCACATGCGGTGATTTCTTTGATATCGTCTGCCTTTCTTACCAACACTGGAATGGAGAACCCGAAGGACTTTTCCAGTTGGGAAGCAATTTTTTCTTCAAGTGTTTCCACTTGTGCAGACTTCCCTTCAAATATAACATTGCCTGAATTCAAAAGGGTTTTTACCTGCGTATGTCCCATTGCCTCAAAGGTTGTGCGAAGTTCTTCCATTGGTATTTTATGATGCCCTCCCACATTGATGCCACGGAGCAAGGCTACATATATTTGTTGTTCTCTGTTGTTTTTCATTCGCAGGTGTTAGCGGTACTGTGAGTGTCTATTTATATTCCTTAATTTGTTGTTGCTAACGAATTAAATTATCAGTTTGTTTTTAGATATGGAAACTGTATTTGGTATTATTTTAACTTTAAATTTAATCCTAAAATTATTTTTTTTTTTAGTGCCATTTTTTTGTATGGTTTAATCATTTATTTATATGGATTTAAAAACTTCCCCCCTTTGCTTAACTTATTGGGTCTGTGAACCGACTTTTAGGATGTAATCCAAATAATCCATTGCTTTCAGCAGAAAACTTGTTTCGAATGAATTCTAATGGCCCATATTATCCCTTATTATGTGCAAATAGTACAATATAAGGTGTGAATTATATTATTAAAGTATGATAAAATAAAATTTCGGATTTAAATGATGTAATAATCTTTTATTCTTTGGTTGTTCTAATTATGTTAATATATTTGAATTTAATAGCACTTTGATATTTGCTTCATCATGTTTTTTTAGCATCATGGGTTTAAAGTCTTTTTTTGAAAAGTATTCAATTGATTAAATTGATTTAAAATTATTAAATCTGAATTTTATGAAAGCATCAAATATTATTATAGTAGATGATGATATCACTTGCCAAGTGAGAATTCACAATGCAATTTCTAAAACTATATTCAGAAACGATTCTTCATCATTTTACAATGGGAAAGAAGCTTTAGAATATTTGGACAGAAAAGCTAAAAGCATGGATCGGGTTTTTATATTTCTTGATATCAATATGCCTGTTTTAAATGGTTGGGGGTTTTTGGATGGATTGCAGAACAGGGATTATAAAGAGAAAATAAATGTTTTGGTAATATCCACCTCCACTGAATTGTCTGACAAGAAAAAAGCAAATGAATATCCACAGGTTATGGGTTATTTTGAGAAACCTTTAGAAGCCAAGATATTATGTGAGGTCATATGCTTGTTTACATCTGATATAGTATTTTCAAGTGATTTACTAAAAATAAGTGTAAGCGAAAGATAACCTCAATAAAAATAGAAGGGAAAGAATCCTTTGTTAAGCATAGCATCCTTATTTTTGTTTAGCTCATGAAAATACGGGACATAGTTAACCATAGGCTTTACAATCAAAATATCAGCCACCAATCCTTCAATAATCCTACCGAGGTGGTACAATGGATGGGGTGCATGCAGGCCCAGGATTATTTGGCCTCCCTGTGGGCCATCGGTTTGAGAACCGCCCCTTCTAAATCGCGAAGGGAGACGGTTATCGAACAGGCCATTTTCGGTAGAAAAATCGTCAGGACCTGGTCTATGCGGGGAACATTACATTTTGTGCCAGCTTCGGATGTTCGCTGGATGTTGGGATTGCTGACTCCAAGGGTTATAAGAAGCAGCGCAGGACGCTATCGGCAACTGGAGCTTGATGATACTATTTTTATGAAGAGTAGGGGAATTATTGAACAAGCCTTGCAGGGAGGAAAGCAACTGACCCGCCATGAATTATATGCAGTTCTGAATTTTGCAGGGATTGCGACGGCAGGGCAAAGGGGGATTCATATCCTAAACCATCTGGCTCAGAAAGAAGTGATCTGCTTTGGGCCAAGAAGGGATAAACAACACACTTTTACCTTGCTTGACGAGTGGGTGCCTATGGGTGCGGATCTGACTCATGAAGAGGCGCTGGCGACCCTTGCCGAGCGGTATTTCAATAGCCATGGTCCTGCCACCGTCTACGATTTCGCCACTTGGGCTGGATTGATGGTCACCGACGCCAGAAAAGGCATTGAACAGGTTAGAGCAAATTTTGAGCATACCAGCATTGAGGGACAAACCTATTGGTTTCCAGAACCAATAAAGGAAGCAAGTTCCGAAATTAACCCAGAAGAGGTCTGGTTACTTCCAGCTTTTGATGAAATACTATGCGGGTACAAAGACAGAAGTGCCATCCTACATTCAGCAAATGAGAAATCCACCCTCCTGAAAAATGGTATCATCTGCGCAGTAATAGTGGCGAATGGAAAGGCAGCAGGTACTTGGAAACGAGTTTTGAAAAAGGATAAAGTTATTTGTGAACACCATTTTTTTCTTGCTCCCTCAAAAGCATTAAATATAGGATTTGAGCAAAAAGCAGAAGAATTTTCCGCATTTTTAGGCAAAAAGGCACAAATAAGTTTCATGGGAGGGACGATTTGCGGGCCCCAGTGAGCAGGGCCGCTTTTGTAGAGCAAGAATTATGGACCAGGAAAGTGGCAGAACTCAACAATATTTGTTTTTCCTGAACCAATCCACTGCTTCCCTAATGGCTTCTTCCAAAGGCCTTTTTTTAATTCCCAGCTCATGGTAGGTGTCTTCTCCATTATAAAAAAGATTGGTATTGATGATTGCCGCATTTTCTTTGGTCAATTTGGGCATTGATCCTGTTAACTTTCCAATGATTGTCCCAATCTCTCCCGCTAATTGGCTGATGGCAGGAGGAATGACAATAATCCTTTTCTTATGACCTGTCACCTCCCCAATTAGATTAAAAAATGATTTATAGGACCTATTGTCATTGGCGACAAGGAATCTTTTACCCTCCACAGAAGATTCAAGATTTTTAAGGATAGCTTCTGCTACATCCTTTACATGGACAAAGCTTTTTCCACCTGCCGGGGTGAAAACCGGATTATGATTTACAAAATGAAGTACTGCCTGTCCTGAAGAAGGCTTTACATCCCTTGGCCCGATCATAAAAGAAGGATTGATGATAACAGCAGGCACTTGGTCTTGACTTAAAACATAATCTTCCGCAGCTTGCTTGCTTCTGACATAATCCGTGTCCAAGATCAAAGGTTGATTATTTGAAAGGGGAAAGGTGTTGGCTGTACTGACAAAGATCACCTTCCCAACTCCTGCTGTCTTTGCAGCCTCAAGAGTATGCTTGGTCCCATCCAAGTTTATATGATCATGTTCCATCCTGGTGGTTTTCCATTGATTAGTGTTTGCGGCACAATGAATAATTGCATTACAATGCCTGGCAGCATGGATAATCGATTCCTTATCCTTGAGATCCCCATAATGTACCTCAGGAGTTAATCCTTTTAAACCCAGTGTGTTGCTGGATCTTCTTATAAGGATGCTCACTTCATAGCCACAAGATAACAGTAATTCAACTACATTTGCCCCTAATAAACCACTTGCTCCCGTAACTAAAACTTTCATACTTTTTTCTGCGTGGCATCTTTAAGTGCTTCTTTTCTTAAAACCTTGTATAGAATTGGCATAGCCAATCTACGGGGAATCGTTTTCAATAACCGTATGCAGATTTTATTGTAGATCCCCGGTATGATAACCTTTTTCCCAGAGAGTAATTTGTTGACCGCGATTTCTGCCACTTCATCCACACTCAGTAAAGCCAACCTGCCCAAAAGGCCATGTTTATTTAACCGGACAGCGTTTTCCTTGGATGTATCCATTGGTCCAGGGTGTAGGACAGAGACCTGTACAGAGGTTTTTTTCAGTTCCTCACTTAATCCCACGGAAAGGGAATAGACAAAAGCTTTACTAGCCGGATAAACGGTTTTATAGGGCATGGGTTTAAATGCAGCAATACTCGAAACATTCAAGATAAAGGATTTTTCTTTTGTCTTAAGTTCAGGTATAAAAAGCCTTGTCAGCAAAGTCAGGGCCCTTATATTGACTAAAATCATAGTATCTATAAGGCAAAATTCTGCCTCTTCAAAGGCAGAGCTCCCCCCGAGTCCGGCATTATTGACCAATCCTGCTATATCCACCTTTTTGGATAAAGCCCACTCCACAAACCCACGAATATTATCGGCCTCCCTTAAGTCAGTTTCGTAATAGAAAATATCAACTCCATACCTATTGGTCAATTCATTACAATAAACAGGCAAACCTTCTTGAGGTAAGGACAAAAGAATCAGATTGCACCCTTGAGAAGCAAATTTTTTAGCAATTGCTTTTCCCAATCCCAAACTTGCTCCAGTAATGATAATGTACTTCCCCCAATAATCGTTTTTCATTTTATATCTGAAATAATTATAGATTAAATCGGATCCATTTATTCTTTTTCTGAATTGATTTAATATTGGATAATTGGCTAAAATTTGAAAAAGTAGCCCCCATCAGAAAGCATAGCCCCATCCAAACTGACAAAGAGGTTATTCTGGTATAAGTTGACCCTATGCAACCATAAGTTTTTCCTAATTATAGTTTCAGAAAAATAGCAAAAGCTATGCCAGCAGATGAAATTAAAAATCTCTTTATTCAACTGCTTGGCCACAAGGGAGGGCCTTTTGGGCTCCATATCATTGATATCTGCTCATAGGTGGACATGAATTATTGGAATTTTATGGTGCCAAAAAACTGAGGTAGATGAAAATTAGGTTTGGGATGGTCCACAAAGGACCAGGTTAAATAATTAGGATTGCTGGTCCTACTTCCTGTTTTGTAAAAGTTTGCTTTCCATATTGTGTCGGGTTTGGGACGGGTAACCTTTGAATATTTTTCAAGCATGGCAAGGGGGATCTGGTATTCGATGGTCCAGGTGACAGGTTCAGTGATTTCCGGGTCAACAATTGCCGGTAAAGAGTGGGCAATTTTTATTTGTTGGATATCCTCCGCCTCCGATTTGGTGAATTCGTCCCAAGGTTTGATGACATAGAAAATCAAAGGTGTTCCTCCGGCATTTATTTCCAGGTTGAAATATCGTTCAGGAAAATTTGAATCCGGTGAAAAAAAGAATTCCACACAGGAATCCCCTGAAACATTCCCATTATATTCCTGAACGACTGAACGAACATAACGGTCTTCTACTCGGAAAATCCCGTATATATTTTCATCATCATACATCAATTTGGCTTGCACCCTTGGAAGAAATTTTGGATCAGCACCCATCTGTTTTTTGATTTCTACGGATTGGATATCCTGCCACTGAGGCTTGTCCCAATCGGCATCAATCCTGATCGATGACTTTAATTTTTTCACATTGTAAATGGATTCCTCTTTCATTTCAAAATTTTCTTTTATACTGGGCTCTTACCGATAATTTTGTGTTGTTTTTGGAAAAATTTCAAACAACAAATCGCAAAAAACAAATAAAAAACAATCTTTAAAATTCAAAATAAAAAACCCTCTTAGCTTCTCATCCCAAAATATTTCGGTTCTTTATAGTAGGTTTGACTTTTTATCATTTGAAATTTATTTCTCTTTTGTCTTTTGATATTTGTTTTTTTCTTCTGGCTTGTCCAGGTTGGGTTTTATTGCCTTGTTTTCATCCCTTTCATTTTTTGGAGGTTTCTTATGCCAATAAGAAGCGAGTATAGAGCCGGTGATATTCATAAGAGGACCAAAAACAGCAGGGGCCAGTCCCACTGTGGCGATTTTGCCCATTTCTTTTGCAAGTCCAGAGGCAAGTCCCCCATTTTGCATACCTACTTCCAGCGCAATGGTTCGACAGTCACGTTCATCCATTTTGAACAAACGGGCGACCCAATAACCCAGGTTATAGCCAAAAAGGTTGTGAATTAGGACCAATAGGATTAAAAGACCTCCAATATCCAATAAACTGTCCCTTCCTGCAGCAGTAATAATTACGATGATCACCCCTATTCCAATCATGGAAACCATGGGCATCACCTCATCGAGCCATTTTGATTTCCCACTGAACAGCTTGTTGAAAAGCACTCCAAATAACCCAAAAAACCAAGGAAAGGGTATGGGCTTTCCCCTAAACAGCCTGTTGAAAAGCAATCCCGCTCCGATTGGGATAATGACCATTTTAAAAATATCCCACATCATGTTCAGGACATTGATCTCGATAAATGCCCCAGCCAGCATCTTCATCAACAGTGGGGTTATAAAAGGGGCAAGGAGGGTGGTAATGGCGGTAATGGTAATAGAAAGGGCCAAATTTGCTTTAGCCAAATAACTCATAACATTGGAAGCCAAGCCGCTTGGTGAACATCCAATCAAAATTATCCCAGCGGCAATTTCTGGGGGGAAATTACTGAGGTAAGCGAGGAAAAAGCCTAGAATAGGCATAATGGTAAATTGGCAAAGTATTCCGAGAAGAACTCCTTTGGGCATTTTTGCTACTCCTATAAAATCACTTAGGGCCATTGAGGTACCCATACCAAACATGATGATCTGTATCAGGGGAGTGATAAGGGAACTTAATTGGAATCCGTCGATCTCCAGAAAATAAACGGGGTAATATAAGGCGGTGGTAACCGCCGCAAAAATCATGGTGGCGTAAGTGAACCCTTTGAGATGTTCATATCCCCGAAAGCCCAGTGCCAAGGCAACAAAAAATCCGATAAAAAAAGGCCCTGCCTGTTCCAGATTGCCGTTTAAGCCCCTAATAATGGCAACAAAGAGGCATATTGTGGCTATTCCAAGTAATATTTGATAAATCGTTTTATTGTTCAAGAAATTATTTTTTAATGGTAAAGTTGTTTAATCCATTTGAAGTAGGTAATCCTGTTTTATTTATGAAATATTGGAAATAAATATATATTTTAATTGCTTATTGTGCAAGCAAGCAATAAAGTTACATTATGCCACCAATCATTTCATGTGGGGAGATATTAGAAGAAATCAAGGTAATAGGGAAAATCCTTCAAATATCGCTTTTGGGGGAAAGGATGGCCGTAGAGCATTTGTGACCCTTCAGGACAATGGCAATATTTGAGTATTTTCAGGTAGAAGATCCTGGACGCGCTTGGAAACTGCTTTCCAAGTGAAGTTTTTAAAAATTATAAGCTTATGAGTCAATAGTTTAGTCCGGATTGGGAATATTTTGATGGTAATTTCATTTAAAAATATGAAAACTCTCATTTAATTCTCTAACTTATTTACGAACTATTCACCATACCATTTTGAGCCTATGCGCCGAACAAAAAAGGATAAAGCTGAACGCAAGATTTTTGTACTGGATACCTCAGTCATTCTTTATGCCCATAATTCGATCATGAACTTTGCCGAACATGATGTAGTCATACCGATCACTGTATTGGAAGAATTGGATCAATTTAAAAAGGGGAACGACACTAAAAATTTTGAAGCCAGGGAATTTATCCGCTTACTGGACAAGCTTTCAAAAGATAATATGATCCATAATTGGACCCCTTTAAATGGAAAATCAAGAGGCGACTTTAGGGTGCTGATGAACCCTGATAATCAATTAAATGCCAATGAGATATTTGGGGAAGAAAAAAATGATCATAAAATCCTAAATGCCGCACTCAGTTTGAAACAGTCTGAAGCAGGAAGAAGGGTTATCTTAGTGAGCAAAGATATCAATCTTCGGCTTAAAGCGAAATCTTTGGATATACACTCTGAAGATTATGAAACAGGTAAAATCAAGAATATTATCCAATTAGAAAACACAGGAAAAGTTGTTTTAGAGGGGATCGATTCGGAATTAATCAACAAATTATATGAGTTCCCAACCATAGAAGCGGAATTGATCCTTAATTCAAAGAAAAGAAAGATCAATGCCTTTTATATTCTCAAAAGTACTAAAAACTCCGTTCTTGCCTATTATAATGAGGAAGACGATACTTTAGAGAGGGTCGACAAAAAACTGGCTTATAATATAAAACCCAAGAACGCCGAACAAACTTTTGCTTTACATGCCATAATGAATCCAAAGATAAAGCTGGTATCCATTCAAGGAGTAGCGGGAACAGGAAAAACACTGTTGGCATTGGCAGGGGCTCTGCAACAGCGAAGAGATTACAAGCAGGTGTTTTTGGCAAGGCCCATTGTCCCGTTGAGCAACAAAGACATTGGGTATCTTCCAGGGGATATAAAATCCAAGCTCAATCCCTATATGGAACCACTGTGGGATAATTTAAAGTTTATTCAGAATCAGTATAATGAATCCGATAAGGAGTTTCAAAAAATAACAGAAATGATCAACCAGGAAAAGTTGGTGATTCAGCCTTTAGCCTATATTCGGGGCAGGTCCCTTTCCAACATCTTTTTTATTGTGGATGAGGCTCAAAATCTGACCCCCCATGAAATCAAGACCATTATTAGCCGTGCAGGTGAAAACACAAAAATCGTTTTCACAGGTGATGTATTCCAGATCGATACCCCCTATCTGGATTCTCAAAGCAATGGTCTTTCCTATCTGATAGACAGGGTGAAGGACCATTCTTTATATGCCCATATTAAACTTGAAAAAGGAGAGCGTTCCGAATTGGCCAATCTTGCCAACGATCTTTTATGATCTGTAATGGTTACTGGATTAGCCTTATCTTTTAATTTCTACCAATTTTTGGCAGAAAATGGAAGAGTGGAATAATGGAACGAAAGGAAGGAACTGGGATGGAATCCCGTTACTTGACACTTCGGTCTCCGGTCTCCGGCTTCGCTCCCTACTCCGTTATAGAACCCTTCTTAACTTTCAG
>JBBDSC010000160.1:12202-27417 GCA_040905145.1 Anditalea sp. | reverse complement strand
GCGTTCACTAGTGCTTCCACCCAAGGGGTAATTTCCTCATTTTCTCTTCCAGCCACATAATTTGGCCAGTTCCACGGAGATAAAGACCGCTCAATATGCGGCATAATCGCCAAATGCCTGCCATCATCAGAAGCTATCCCTGCCACCGCATGGTCGGATCCGTTGGGATTGGCGGGATAGGCGGTATAACTATAGGTCATCCCTATGTGATAAGTTTCTTTTGGTTTGGGGAACTGGAATTTACCTTCTCCATGTGCCACCCAAACACCAAGCCTTTGCCCGGCCAATGAACCAAACATCACCGAGTGGTTTGGCGGTATATCCACATTGACAAAGGCAGATTCAAATTTGTGACTGTCATTATGCTGCATTTTGGGTTTTTCATCATGACCAGGCGTGACCAGCCCCAGCTCGACCATCAGTTGGCAGCCGTTACATACCCCTAAGCTTAAAGTATCTTCCCGGGCGTAGAAATTATCCAGGGAATTTTTTGCCCTTCCATTAAAAAGGAAGGCCCCGGCCCAACCTTTTGCCGAACCCAAAACGTCAGAATTCGAAAATCCCCCTACAAAAACGATCATATTGACATCTTTCAGATTTTCCCGACCCGAAACCAAATCGGTCATATGCACATCCTTCACATCAAATCCAGCCAACCATAGGCCGTAAGCCATTTCCCTATCTCCGTTCACTCCTTTTTCACGGATGATAGCGGCTTTTATGTTAGAGGGCTTTTTCCGGAATGGATCCAGCGAGAAAGCATCATAATTACCGGGCCAGTCTTGATGGAAACGGAAGTAGAGGGGCTGGTTTTTATAATTTTTGAAACGGTCAGTGGCCAGTTTTATACCACTTTGCTTTTGGTCCAGAAGATAGGAGGATTTAAACCAAATGTCCCGATATTCTCCCACGTTCAGGCCCATATCCAAGCCTTCCAAAGTAACGGTACTATCCTGGGTTACTTCAGCAATTTCGATATAGGCAAGGTCCTGACCATCTAATATCGCCCGTACCTTTTCTAAATCTTTCACCTGGATCACCACCCCCGGGTTTTCGGAGAATAACACCTTGACCATATCCGTTTCCTGGAATTTATCCATTTTGACCTTTAATCCGCAGGCTTCTGTAGGGAAGGCCATCTCCAATAAGGTAGTAATAATACCCCCGGAAGAAATGTCATGTCCCGCTAAAATAGCGCCATGGCCGATCAGTTGCTGAATGGCCATAAAGGCCTTGGCAAAATACCCGCTGTCTTTTATGGTCGGGGGTTCATTCCCTATTTTATTGATCATTTGGGAAAAGCTACTGCCTCCCAGCTTGGCCGTATCTTTAGAAAAGTCGATGTAGAAAAGTCGACTGTCCGTAATGGGCTTCAGATCGGGAGTGACCACCTGCTTGATGTCCGAACAGGTTCCCACGCTGGAAATAATTACGGTACCGGGAGAATAAACTATTTTACCATCGGGGTATTTTTGTGTCATGGACAGGGAATCCTTTCCTGTGGGAATATTGAGTCCCAACTCAATGGCAAATTCGCTGATCCCCTCTACGGCCCGGTATAGCCTATCGTTCTCCCCTGGGTTTTTTGCAGGCCACATCCAATTGGCACTAAGGGAAATCCCTGAAAGACCATCCTCTATGGGAGCCCAAATCAGGTTGGTCAAAGCTTCTGCTATGGCAAGCCGTGAACCCGCTTCGGGATTGGCCAAAGCCGGTACTGGCGCATGCCCTATTGAGGTGGCTATGCCTTTTTTCCCGGTATAATCTATAGCCATCACGGCCACATTATTGAGGGGAAGTTGAATAGCACCGGTAGTCTGTTGCTTGGCCACCCTTCCGGTTACTGAACGGTCCACTTTATTGGTCAGCCAGTCTTTGCAGGCCACAGCTTCCATCTGAAGGACCTCCTGGATATAATCCCTGATTTTCCCGGTACTGTACACAGGTTCCTCAAAATGGGTTGCGGCAGATTGATCCACCAAAACCGTTTTGGGTGAACTTCCAAACAGGTGATGTAGGCCCCAGTCAATTGGTTTTTCTCCGGTAACGCTGTTTTCAAACTTGAAATGCATATCGCCAGTGGTTTCACCGACAACATAAAAAGGAGCCCTTTCCCTGTCTGATATCCGCTGAAGGGTAGCGACGTCCTTTTCTTTGATGACCAGGCCCATTCTTTCCTGGGACTCGTTCCCTACGATTTCTTTGGCGGATAAAGTGGGATCTCCTATTGGAAGCTTGTCCAGATGGATCGTTCCCCCTGTTTCCTCAACCAATTCGGAAAGGCAATTCAAATGGCCGCCTGCTCCATGGTCATGGATTGATATAATGGGATTTTCAGGATTTTCTGCCATGGCCCGTATAACGTTGGCCACACGTTTTTGCATTTCGGGGTTTGAGCGCTGAATGGCATTCAATTCGATGGCATTGCTGAATTCGCCGGTATTTACAGAGGATACCGCACCACCGCCCATCCCGATCCTGTAGTTGTCACCCCCCATGACGATGATTTGGTCCCCTTTGGAGGGGGTGTTTTTTAAACTGTATTTTTCCCTGGTAAATCCTACCCCG
The DNA here is from genome assembly GCA_040905145.1 of Anditalea sp. Taxonomy (GTDB): domain Bacteria; phylum Bacteroidota; class Bacteroidia; order Cytophagales; family Cyclobacteriaceae; genus DATGMS01. Next base: position 24,849 of record JBBDSC010000160.1, on the reverse strand, counting down.
CCGGCAAGCATGATTACTTTGTCAAAACCATAGTGCCTGTCACCTTCTTCATGCTCAAAAGTCAGCACACTTCCGCTGATCAAAGGCTGCCCGAATTTGTTGCCGAAATCGCTGGCTCCATTGGAGGCTTTGATCAGGATGTTCAAAGGGGTCTGGTAGAGCCACTTCCTTTCTTCCAAATCTTTTTCCCAACTTCTTCCTCTCTCTGTTCTGGCATAGGAAGTCATATAAACGGCTGTTCCTGCCAAAGGGACAGAGGCTGTTCCTCCGGCTAACCTGTCCCTGATTTCACCACCGGCACCTGTAGCAGCACCATTAAATGGTTCCACTGTGGTGGGGAAGTTATGGGTCTCTGCCTTTAAAGAAATAACTGTATCAATGGCTTCTGTTTCAAAAAAATCAGCTTTGTCCTGTGTTTTTGGGGCAAATTGCTGGGCACGTGGGCCTTTGATAAAAGCCACGTTATCTTTATAGGCGGATACGATTTTATTGGGATGTTTGATGGAGGTTTTTTTGATCAGTTGAAAAAGGGTGTTTTCCTTTTCCTTGCCATCAATGATAAAAGTACCGTTGAATATTTTATGCCTGCAATGTTCGGAATTTACTTGACTAAACCCAAAAACCTCACTGTCGGTGAGGGGCCTTTTCAGTTCCTTGCTGATGTTTTCCAAATATTTGATTTCTTCCCCGCTTAATGCCAGGCCTTCACTATGACTGAAGGCCTTAATATCAGAGATGGATTTTACCGGATCGGGCTGTATATCAATGTGGAATATCTCCTGGTTTAATCCGTGATAAATTGCCTGGAGCATAGGGTCGATGGTGGTGTTCTCCTCTTTGGGATAGAATCCTTCCATTCTTTGAATGCCGGAAATCCCCATGTTTAAAGTGATTTCTACCGCATTGGTGGACCAGGGAGTAATCATTTCCTTCCTTGGCCCGACATAATCACCTGCTATTTTTTCCTGATTTAGCTGTTGGGCTGCACCAAAAAGCCAATTCAACTTTTGCTTATTTTCAGCGGACAAAGGATCTTTCGATTCCAGTGCGTAAATTTTTTCTGGAGAGGACTGGAAAAAGAAAATCATATTCTTTTTTATTGATGGCTATAAAGTAAGGGGCAAAGGTAAGAAAATGCATCAAAAGAATAATAGGTCAACTATTCATTATTTTACTTCTGTTGAAGGAGGAGCCTTCTGTAGTGTCCGCCTCCGAAATGGATACTGTCCGCACTGTCCGATGCTGTACCTTCCATACGCTGGAATATTTCAGTTGTTTGGATGTTGAACAATTATTGCAGACAGTTTTTAAGGGAAAACCCTGAGGCTATCATTTTTCGATCATTTCTCAAAGTTGATAATTACAGTTTATAATATCCGAAATTCAATTAAGAAGTAATTTTATTTCCGGAAGGAAGTCTCTTTTCCAGTGACCCAAAATATTCCTAAATAAAAAACTTTGGAAACTTTGAAGTTTCTTAAAGTTTTCTGAGTTTTGTGGCTTATTATTGGCAAGAGTAGTTTGGAACTAAGAGAAAAGATAATTGAAGCTGCCACAGGGCTGTTTAGGCAATTCGGTGTGCGGTCTGTCACCATGGATGATATAGCCCGTCAGGCAGGAATGTCAAAAAAAACGATCTATCAGGAATTTAAGAATAAGGGTGAATTGGTTTTTGAAGCATTTTCGGCATTCCTTGAGAAGGATGAGTGTAAACTACAGGAAATATTTGACCGGGAAGATGGGGTAATTGAACATTTTGTCCAGATGTCCAAGTTTATTAGGGAGCGTTATTCGGATATGAACCCTATTATTCTGAATGAAATTAAGCGGTTTTATCCCCAATCATGGAAGAGGTTTGAAGAATTCAAAAGAGAACATGCCACGAAAGGTATGGTGGAAATTTTGGAAAGGGGAAAGCGTTTGGGATATTTCCGTAAGGAAATCAATGTGGAAATCATGGCGATGATGAGGATGGAACAAGTCGCGTTTAATTATCAATCCCTACCATCCGCTTCCAAATTCAATATGATGGAATTACAACTCCAGATTTTTGATCATTTTATCCATGGTGTCCTCACCGATAAGGGGAGAACAGCTTATTATAATGAACCTACCAATCAGAATTGACCAATATGAGTTTTATTTCAAAAATGATCTTTTTAAGCGTATTTTTTCTTTGCTTGTTTGGCGGTAAAGGGAAGGCCCAAGAGGGGATAGCCCTTACCTTGGAAGAAAGCATTCAATATGCATTGGAAAATAATGTGGAGGTGAAAAATGCACTTCTTGAAATAAAGAGAAGTAAAGCTACCGTAGGAGAGACCACTGCCCAGGGATTGCCCCAAATAACGGGGAATGTGGACATGAACAAAAACTTAATTATTCCCTCTCAGCCTTTTCCGGCTGTTTTCTTTAATCCTGAGGCAGAGGAGGGTGAATTTATTGCGGTACAGTTTTCCCCGGAATACAGCGGCAATATGTCGGTGACCGTGAATCAAATGATCTTTAACGGCTCCTACTTTGTCGGATTACAGGCGGCCAAAACCTATAAACAGCTGGCGGAATTTGACAAAATCAAAACGGAATATGATGTAATCGAAAATATTAAAAAGGCTTATTTCTCGGTTTTGGTAAGTAAGGAACGGGAAGAATTGGTGCAGGCCAACCTGAGCAGAATGGATACCTTGCTCAAGGAGACCCAGGTAATGTACGAAACCGGGTTTTCCGAAAAGATAGATGTTTCCCGGATCCAGGTCCAATATAATAATTTGAAAACTGAACTGGATAGGGCCAGGTCAGCCACGAAGATAAGCACCGAGCTACTGAAGTTACAGATGGGGATGCCCATGAACCAGCCCCTTGAATTGGCAGAAACCATTTCGGATCTGGAAGGTTCCTTTGATGCTGAAAGTCTTTTACAAGAGACGGGCACAAGGAGAATCGAACTGGACCAATTGCAAACCAATTTGGAATTGGCACAATTGGACCTGCGAAACAACAAGGCCCAATATCTGCCCAGGCTGGATGCCAATTTAAATTATTCAAGGTTGGGTTTTGGCTCCGGTTTAAAAGAAATGCTCCATTCCCAGTGGTTTCCCGGATCTGTCCTAGGGGTGTCCCTGGAAATACCGATCTTCGATGGTTTGGCCAAAAGTCATAGGATCCAGCAAAACCGTGTGCAGATCAAACAATTCGAAAACCAGCTATTTGACCAGGAACAAAGAGTGGTATCGGAAAGCTACGAGGCCAGAGAAAATTTGATCAACAGCCTAAGTGCCCTGGAGGTCCAACTTGAAAACAGGGAACTCGCAATGGAGGTATTCAGTACGACCAAGATCAAGTATCAGGAAGGCGTGGGATCGAACCTTGAAGTGGTGGAGGCCGATGCGGCATTAAAGGAAGCTGAGACCAACTATTACTCTGCCCTTTATGATGCTTTAATTGCAAGGGTGGATTTGGAAAAGGCCCTCGGGATTTTAAAGTGATACGAGATATAAGGCAATAGACATAAGAAGTAAGAAAGTGCGGCGTGCAATTCTTCTGGCCCACTTAACCGAATAAACCATTGACCGATTAAAAAACATACCTATGGAAACTTATATTAAATTTTTATCCCTTCTTTGGGCCTTTGTAGCATTTTCATGTGGCCAACAGGAAAACGGCCTTGAGGAAAAGAAATCAACCTTGGAGGGTTATAAAAAAGAAGCTACAGAACTAACAGCAAAAATAGCTGTGCTGGAAAAGGAAATATCCTCATTGGATCCAAACTTTGCACAGGATCAACGTAAATCCATGCTGGTGACCACGACGCAGGCAAACTTGGGCAATTTCGCTCACTTTGTGGAAATCACCGGATCGGTTTTATCCAAGAAAAACGTCAATATCAGTGCAGAGGTCTCTGGAAGGGTACAGGAAATCAAGGCGGTTGAAGGCATGCGGGTGAGAAGGGGAGAAATCCTGGTGGAAGTGGATGCCGAATCGATAGATAATAATATTGAGGAAGTTGAAAAGCAACTGGAATTGGCGAATGTTATTTTTGAAAAGCAACAAAGGCTTTGGGATCAACAGATTGGTACAGAAGTACAATTTTTGGAGGCAAAGAACAGAAAGGAGATCCTTGAGAAAAACCTGGCTTCTATTACCACCCAGAAAGATAGAACTACGATCCGTGCGCCATTTGATGGTACCGTGGAGCAAGTCATCATAAGGTTGGGAGAACTGGTTCAGCCCGGTAGCCCCATCATGAATTTCATTGGGGAGAGTGAGCTGTATATTGAAGGGGATGTCTCGGAAAGGTATGTGGGCATCCTTAACCGGGGAGATTCAATAGAGGTGAGTTTCCCTTCCATTGATCGTCAGCTAAAGACCCGGATTACGGCAGTGGGAGGGGTCATTGACCCAAATAACAGGACATTCAAGGTGGAAGCTTTTTTACCAAGGGGGGAAAACGTTAAACCCAATATGATTTCCGTCATTAAGATCAAGGACTATGAAAGTAAAGGTGTCGTCATTGTACCCACTTATCTTATTCTCCAGGATAATGAGGGGGAATATGTATTTACGGTGGAAAATCAGACCGCACGGAAAACCTATATCAATAGAGGAAAAACTTTTCAGGGGAAAACAGAAGTGTTGGAAGGATTGAAAGGGGATGAAGAGCTGGTCGATAAGGGGTTCAGGGAAGTAGGTGACAATTTTAAAGTAAGCATTGCTCAAAACTAAGTTATGGCGCAACAGGAAAATGACAAAAAGAAAGTGATCAGGGAGTTTGGTCTCTCCTCATTTTCAATAGATAACAGTACCAGTGTAATCATTCTTTCCTTGATTATCACCTTTATGGGCGTAGTGGCTTACCGCACCATGCCGAAGGAGAGCTTTCCGGAAATCGTCATACCCACGGTGTTCGTGGGTACTTCCTACCCAGGTAATTCTCCCGTGGACATGGAAAACCTGATCACCAGGCCTATAGAAAAGGAATTACAGGCTATCAATGATGTAAAGGATATCAGATCCACGTCCATACAGGATTTCTCTACCATTGTGGTGGAATTCAACCCCAATGTGGATATTGCCAAGGCACTACAGGATGTAAAGGATGCGGTGGACAAATCCAATAGCGAGTTGCCCACAGACCTGGACCAAGATCCGGATGTATTGGAAATAAATACTTCTGATTTTCCGATCATGAACGTCAATATTTCAGGGGATTATCCGGAGGAAGAACTCAAAGAGTTTGCGGAATACCTGGAGGATGAAATCGAGAAATTACCGGAAATTTCCAATGCGGATCTTGGAGGGACCATCGAAAGGGAAATCCGTATAGATGCGGATCTCTATAAAATGGAAGCGTTGGGGGTAAGTTTTACGGATATTTCGGATGCGGTAAGTGCAGAAAACATTACAATGTCGGGGGGAAACATCCTTGTTGGGGATTTCAGAAGATCCTTGCGTGTTACCGGGGAGTTTACAGATCCCCAACAAATAGAAGATGTTATTGTTAAAATTGAGAACAATAAGATCGTGTATCTAAGGGATGTGGCCACTGTAAGTGATACTTTTGAAGAACGGGAAAGCTATGCAAGGAGCAGTAAATTGCCCGTGGTAACGGTAAATGTGGTCAAGAGAAGCGGCGAGAATCTTTTGGATGCAGCCGATAAGATCAAGGTGCTCATTGAAGAAACAAAATTGAACCGTTTCCCACCTGACTTATATGTCGATATTACCAATGACCAGTCCAAGTATACCCGGGCAGAAGTGGATAACCTGGAAAACAGCATTATTTCCGGGGTGATTTTGGTGGTAATGGTGCTTATGTTTTTCTTGGGTTTAAGAAATGCCTTGTTTGTAGGGGTGGCCATACCCCTTTCCATGTTTATTTCTTTTCTTATATTGAACGCTCTGGGGATTTCCCTGAATTTCATGGTCTTGTTTTCCCTTATCCTGGCCTTGGGCATGTTGGTTGATAACGGTATAGTAGTAGTGGAAAATATCTATCGTCTGCTCCAGGAAGGCAAATCTCCCATTCGGGCGGCCAAAGAAGGGGTAGGGGAGATCGCGTGGCCGATTATTACTTCTACATTTACCACATTGGCCGCATTTTTACCTTTGGCTTTTTGGGATGACATCATAGGTGAATTTATGAAATTCCTTCCCATTACCCTGATCATTGTATTGTCGTCCTCGCTTTTTGTAGCCTTGGTGATTAATCCTGTGCTTACTTCTTTGTTTATGAAATTAGAGGATGGGAATAAGGAAAAACCAAAGAAAAGGCCTTTGGTCATCGCCATCATATTGTCCACCATGGCCATTATTGGATATTTAACGGGTGCCATTGCCCTTGCCAATATCTTGATGCTGGCGGCCATTCTTACGATCTTTAATGTTTTTGTATTGAGGAAGGCCATCCGATGGTTCCAAAACGTCTTCCTGGTCCGTTTGGAGAATTTTTACGAAAATGCATTGTTGTATGTTTTAAGGGGCAGAAAACCTTATGTGTTTTTGTTTGGTACGGTAGGTTTATTGTTTTTCTCGATAATTTTACTGGGTATCAGAGCTCCTGAAGTACTGTTTTTCCCGGACAACCAACCCGCTTTGGTCAATATCTATGTTGAGCATCCGATAGGTACGGATATAGAAGCAACCAACGACTTTGTCAACGGGATGGAGGACGAATTGCTTACGATGCTGGAACCCCATGATGAAATCATAGAATCTCTGATTACACAAATCGGGGAAGGGACCGGGGACGAAATGGATATGAACATGGGTGCCACGCCCCACAAGGCCAAGATCACGATCAGTTTTGTGGAATACCAATTTAGAAACGGGGTCAATACCAACCAGATCATGGAAGATATGAGGGATTTGATGGAACAATATCCTGGAGTTCAGATAACGGTGAACAAACAGACCAATGGCCCCCCTGTAGGAAAGCCCATTAACGTTGAATCCAGTGGGGAGGATTATGAGGAATTGATCGCTTTTGTGTCGAACCTTCAGGAAAGCATTGCAGCATCCAACATTGAAGGCATAGAAGAACTTCAATCAGATCTGGAAGTGGGAAACCCGGAGGCGGTAGTGAACATTAACCGGGAAAATGCCATTAGGTTTGGCCTTTCCACCAGTGTGATTGCCACTGAACTGAGGACAGCGTTATTTGGACTGGAGGTGTCCCAATACAAAGAAGGGGAGGACGATTATCCAATTCAGCTAAGATTAGCGGATGAATACCGGTACGATATCAGTGCCCTTGTTAACAAAAAAATCAATTTCATGGATAAATTCGGGAATCAAAAAAGCATCCCTATTTCCGCAGTAGCCGAAGTGGAATACACCTCCTCTTTTGGTTCTGTAAAAAGAAAAGACTTGGATAAGGTCATCACCTTGTCTTCCAACGTCAATGACGGTTATAACCCGACCGAGATAAATAACCAGTTGAAAGACTTGGTGGAAAACTATGATATTCCAGAAGGGATCGATGTCAGGTTCACAGGAGAGCAGGAAGAACAGGATAAATCAGCAACATTCCTTACTAGGGCATTATTAATAGCTATTTCGATGATATTCCTGATTATAGTCACCCAGTTCAATTCAGTGACTACCCCGTTTATTATCATGACATCGGTTGTTCTTAGTACTATTGGGGTGTTTTTGGGTTTGGTGATTTTTAACATGGACTTTGTGATTATCATGACGGGTATAGGTATTATTTCCCTGGCAGGTGTAGTGGTGAATAATGCTATCGTATTGATAGATTATACCAATTTGGTCAGGGAAAGGAGAAGGACGGAGTTAAAAGTTGAAGAAGGTGAATACCTATCGCAGGGAGAATTGCTCAATAGCATCGTCCGTGCCGGTAAAGTGAGGTTACGGCCCGTGTTGCTGACAGCCATTACCACTGTTTTGGGCCTTTTGCCCATGGCGTTGGGGATGAACATTAACTTTAGCGGACTTTTGACTTCTTTTGATCCGGAATTCTATATAGGAGGGGACAATGCGGATTTCTGGGGTCCCATGGCGTGGACGGTGATATTTGGGTTAACCTTTGCAACGTTTTTAACGTTAGTGATAGTGCCTGTCATGTATTTATTGGCAGACAAATTAAACATGGCTATTCGAAAGATTAGCTAAGTAGAGTAAATAAAGGTTGGTGGTTTTTTTAAGTGTTCAAACCTCCGGGATTATGTCTCGGAGGTTTTTTGGTTTAGGGACATCCACTTTCCCGGGAAAGTATCCGGGATTTCCTGAAAAAGGACTTCTTCCGAAAGGTTACAACTCATTATGGAGAAAACAAATAGCAATGACATCAATGAGTTTTTCATGGGAAAAAGATTTATTGTTATAAAAGGTTTTTAACAGGACGTAAGTTAGGATAAGAATGCTGCAGTATAATGACCTGAGTTCGATTTTAAAAAATTAGATTTGATCGGCTATAGGAACTTGATTGTCCTATTGGTTATAAAATATGCATACGGCAGGTGCTTGGAAAGCAAAGCGAGCTTACGCCCTTTCAGGGCTTGGTTGATTTTTGCCTCTTTATTTAAACACAGGGCTGCACCCTGTGTTAAGAAGATGACTGCCCCTTGGGGCTAAAAACAACACTCCCTATGATTTCTATAATCATTGAAGCCCGCTGGGCTTATTAAACATCAAGCATTTTAAGCCTATAATAGTGTTTTTGCGCAAGGAAAGACACTAAGCTTGTCATCATTCTGAAAGCAGTGAACAATCCCGGCGGGATGGCAGGATTGTAGAAAAGCAGGTTGATGAACGGAGAATAAATCCCGGAGGGATGGCAGGTTTTGATTTCCAAGGAGCAGAACAGGGAGCGCTTCCTAAAATGGCGAACAAAAATCACAACTCAATTTTATTGTTTTCCCTGTTGACGTCCGCCATTCTTCCCGAAGGATCTATTTCAATGCTTTTTATAGACGCTTTGTTCTCTTCCAAGATTATTTCTTTGGTAGGGTGCGTCCAGGGCCATCTTTGGGTGATTATACGGGAGGGCATACCTGCTTCCAAAGGCTTTTTCCCCCTTTGAATGACCAGCGGTAAATACACCATTTCCTGACTCCCATCTGTGTAGGTGATAACCAAGTCTACAGGCATGGGCATCAAACCTATTCTTTCCAAGGTAATTTTTGTGGTTTCATTGGAGGCTTCTATGGATTGAATTCCGTAATCAATAGTTTTAGTGCTATACACCCAGTATTCCTTATACCAGTCGAGTTCCAGACCGCTTTCCTTTTCCATGGCCCGAATGATATCATTGGGGTTAGGATGTCTAAATTGCCAGGTATTCCAGTATCGCAACATCCCTTTGTCCCGGTTTTCCTCGCCAATGATATATCCCAATTGCGCCAGAAAGATCGCCCCTTTGGAATAGGCAGCAGCCCCATAGGCGGTGTTGGTATGGAAATGATCCGCCGGGGTGGCCAAAGGTTCTTCAAGTCCGGACTTGGCAAGTTTTATGTAACTGCCATAAGTACCTCTATGAGGAGAATCAGCGGTTTCTTCTTCCTTAAAAATCTCCGCCATGGTCAGGTTGCTGGCAAAAGTAGTGAACCCTTCATCCATCCAGGGGTAAAGAGATTCATTAGTGGCCAAAATTCCGTGGAACCAACTATGGACCAATTCATGTACCATCACCCCTACCAAGCTGTTCAGTGGCCGGTGACCGGTGATCAGGGTGGACATGGAATATTCCATTCCTCCATCTCCACCCTGGATCACAGAAAATTGCTTGTAGGGGTATTGCCCAAACCTTTCGCTCATATACCGGATAGCTTTGGGGGTATATTCCTTTAATTTTTCCCAATTGGTTTCAGTTTTTGAGTTTTTGATATAGAGATGATGGACGGTGATTCCATTTTCCATCTGGATTTTATCGTGGGTGTAATCAGGATCTGCTGCCCACATAAAATCATGTACTTTTGGTGCATGAAAATGCCAGGTAAGTTCGTCTCCTGCTGGCTTTTTTACTTTTACCCCTTCCTCTTGGTAGCCATGGCCTATTTCATTGGCATTTTGAAGGTAGCCGGTACCACCCAACACATAGGATTTGTCAATGGTAATTTTTACATCGAAATCTCCAAAAACTCCATAAAACTCCCTGCCAATATAAGGTGGGGCATGCCAGCCCTGCTCGTCATAATTGGCGATCTTTGGATACCACTGTGACATAGAATACCTGACCCCTTCTTTATTGTCCCTTCCGGACCTGCGGATTTGTAACGGGACCTGGCCTTCAAATTCCGATTGAAAGACAACGGTACTTTGTGGTAAAATAGGTTCTTTTAAATCTACTTCCAATATTGTCCCTACCCGTTCGAAGCCCAATGATTTGCCGTTTAGGGTAAGCTTGTTGATTTTTAGGTAGCCGATCTCATGTGGTTTTAATTTGGATATTCTGTCCCCAACCCTTGTGTCAGGATCAGCAATGGTTTTGGATCTGATATCCATCATACTATTGGGTTGAAAAGCATTGAAATACAGGTGGAAAAAAACCTTGTTCAATGTATCAGGGGAATTGTTCGTATACTCCAAAACTTGTGTCCCTTGGTACTGATTGCTTTTAACATCCATTTTCACTGCCATATTATATTTTACGGCTTGCTGCCACCTGCCTGATTGGGCTTGTGAACAAAAAATGATACTGCTCAAGAGCAGGATAAAACCAGTGGATAGTAATTGTTTCATAGGCCAGCATTCTCCAATGAAGACATTTTTGACAAAACTACATTAATTAATACAAGTTGACCAACCATTTGTATAAGAACAGCCCACTAAAGACAAAAGAAAGTTCTAGAGAAAAAAGCTCAAGAATCAGTCAGTTGTATTTTCTTTTTCTTTGGAACGGATTTTTTCCCAACTAAAAACCGCCGAAATAGGGTAATGATCAGAATAGTCGACTTCCCTGTGGGTTTGGAATTGCTTAATTTCAAATGCTTCATCATAAAATATGTTATCTATCCTCAAAAAGAACAGCACCTTATTATAAGTAAAGCCAAAACCTCTTCCAGCCTCTTCAAAGGCATTTAATAAAATTGATTTCAATGTAAAATAGGTATAGCTATAAGGAACGTCATTAAAGTCCCCTGCCACAATAACAGGGTAAGGACAATTTTTGATATGTCCGGATAGGACCTTTACCTGTGCCGCACGCATTTGGATGCCGTTTTTTAATTTCCCCAGGGTTGTCCGATAATTTTTTTTAATACCTTCCACGTCTCCCAGGCTTGATGCCTTTATGTTCATGGATTCCAGGTGGACATTATAAATCCTCAAGGTATCCTTATCTACTTTTATGTCTATAAACATCGCCCCATTGTTCCGCTGATTATCAAATACCAAGCCTTCATTTATAATGGGGTACTTACTGAAAATTGCAAGTCCGTAAGATCTTCTTTTTGGATTGCCATCTATGATATGATAAGAATATTCATAATTTCCATTGTCACTCAACTGTTTTAGGGCATTCAGGGAAGGAGTAGTATAGTCCTGTAGGAATTCCTGAAGGCATTTTATGTCGGAAGGATTATCCCGCACCCACTGCAGGGAGTTTTTGGTCAAATCCTTGCCTTCCTCCTGGCCCTGCCTGAAATTAAATAAAAGGGTGTTGTAGCTCAAGATGGTTAAACCTTCAGTATCTGTTGATTTCCCGTTCAGTTGAATGGTTACCCCAATATATTTCCATCCAATTATTAAAGCGATCAATGGAATAATAAGTAATATTCTTTTGGTGATGATTAATATCAGCAATAAAAGAACATTGATTACCATGAAAAAAGGGATCAAGAGAGGCAATAATCCGGTGTAAGAGAAAGCTTCAGGGGATACATTGATGCTAAAGAAAAGAAACAGGGACAGTAAAAATATAGTAAAGGTTATTATTCGCATAGTGCAAAGTAGGAATTTTCAGTGAAAATATATTTTCGATGAATGAATAACAAATGCTTCATGAATTCTCCTTGAGAATAAGGGGTAAAGCCATTGGGTCTTTAATTGAAAACAGCAGGTTAAAAGTATGCATTCCATTAAAAAATGCCTATTTTCGTTTGAAAAATAACTTTCTTACCACTATGAAAAAATCAAACACATTATTAATGGCTTTACTTTTAGGTGGATTATTGGGCATTAATGGATGCGGTGAAAAGAAATCTGAAACGGCTGAAGGAGAAGATGAAACAGGTGTGAGTTCTTCTGAAGAAAAGGCAAGTCCTTTAAAAACAAGTGAAGGTAAAATTGGCAACACCACCGTGAAGGTACAATACGGAGCCCCTTCTGTTAAGGACCGGGTGATATGGGGAGACTTGGTCCCTTATAACGAAGTCTGGAGAACAGGTGCCAATGAAGCTACTTTCGTGGAATTTTCTGACGACGTAATGGTAGAAGGAGAAGCATTGGAAGCCGGTAAATATTCGTTGTTTACCATACCAAGGGAAGACGGTGACTGGACGGTGATATTTAATTCTGAGTGGGATTTAGAGCACGGCCATTATCAGTACAAAGAAGAAAATGATGTTCTGAGAATTGAAGTCAGCCCTCAGTGGGAAGAAACCAGCCAGGAAAATCTTTCAGTGAACGTAGAAGGAAACGGCTTGCTGGTAAGATGGGAAAAAGCAAGCCTTCCGATAAAGGTACAATAACTC
>JBBDSC010000160.1:0-12102 GCA_040905145.1 Anditalea sp. | reverse complement strand
GCTTTAAAACCCTGACCTTTTAAGCATTTAATTAACTTTACCTCTCTGCATGAAGTATTTCGAGTTTTTATTGTCTCTGATTGTCGCGTTAATGTTGGCTATTGGCTTGTCCTTAAACTTTGGGCAGATACCACCATTGGCGGGGCTTTTGGACCCTTATCATGGTTTTTGGCAGAATGCCTACAGTGAAGACGATCTTGCAGTAGATGAGATGGAGCTAAAAAATATTTCAGCTCCTGTAGAGGTGGTGTATGACATAAATCTTATTCCCCATATTTTTGCTGCCAATGAAGCCGATCTTTATAGGGCTCAAGGTTTTATTACAGCAAAGCACAGGCTTTGGCAAATGGAGTTCCAGACCATGGCCGCAGCAGGCAGGATTTCCGAAATTGTAGGTAGTCAGGCCATAGAATACGACAGGATGCAAAGAAGGAAAGGGTTGGGTTTTGGGGCTGAAGCTGGAATGAGTTACCTGAAGTCTGAAGATCCGGAAACTTTGAGGTTGATAACCGCTTATTCCGATGGAGTTAATCAATATATAGATCAACTGCAGGCAGCTCAATTGCCCGTTGAGTATAAGCTGTTGAACTACCCCCCTGAGCATTGGACAGCTTTTAAAACGGTATTATTGTTGAAATATATGGCTGATATGCTGGTAGGGGACAAGGACCTGGAATTTACCAATCTTCGTCACATCATTGGCCCGGAGTGGATGGAAAAATTATTTCCTGATTTTCCCCTTGAAAATGACCCGGTCATAGAATCCTCCAAAGAATGGGATTTTGTTCCATTACCCATTGAAAGGCCTGAGGATATTAATTATCCCGATTCCTCTATTTTAATTGATCCCATGCTTTCTCCCGAGCCAGGCATAGGCTCGAACAATTGGGCGGTGGCTGGCAAGAAAACCGAAAATGGCTATCCCATTTTAGCGAATGATCCCCATTTAAATTTGAATATGCCCTCCTTATGGTTTGCTATGCAGTTGACCACACCTGGGCATTCTGCTAAAGGCGCTACACTGCCAGGCGCTTTGGGGGTGATCTGCGGATTTAATGAGGACATTGCCTGGGGGGTTACCAACGCTACCAGGGATGTGAGGGATTGGTATGCCATTACCTTTAAAAATGGAAGCAGGCTGGAGTATTTATACAATGATCAGTGGATTCAAAGTACAAAAAGGATTGAGGAAATCCAGGTAAAGAATGAATTACCCTATATAGATACGGTGATTTATACCCATTACGGCCCCGTAGTGTATGATAAGACTTTCTCGGCAAATGCACAAAATGTCAATTTTGCCCTTAAATGGACGGCCCATGATGGTTCCAATGAACAAAGGACATTTTTAGAGTTGAACAAGGGTGAAAACCATGCAGATTTCATCAATGGCCTAAATCACTATACTTCCCCTGCCCAAAATTTTGTCTTTGCCAGTACTACAGGGAATATCGCCATGAAGGTGCAAGGGAAATTCCCTTTGAAATGGGAAGAGCAGGGCAAATATTTAATGGAAGGGAATAACCCCGCCTTTGAATGGAAAGGCACTATTCCCCCTGATCACAATCCGGCTACTTTTAATCCCGATCGTGGGTTTGTCAGCTCCGCCAACCAACACTCTGTTGATCCCTCTTATCCTTATTATGTATTTGACAATAGTTTTGAGCATTATAGGAACAGAAGATTGAACAGCATCCTGAATGACATGAATACGATCAGCATCGAAGATATGAAGGCGCTTCAATTGGACAATTTAAACCTGCATGCTTTCGAGTCACTTCCTGTGATGTTGGCGTATTTGTTGGAAGACCCCACCAAGGATTTTTCGCCTACAGCGGAAGAATTGCTGATGGAACTACAAGAATGGGATTTCCATGCATTTCCCGATCAATCCGCACCTCCCCTCTTCGCAAGCTGGTGGGAAAATTTTGAAGAACTGGCCTGGGGCAAATGGAAAGAGCGGGGAAGGCCTATCGTATTTCCAAACAATTATCAAACTACCCAGCTTATGCGTGAAGAGCCGGAAAGCGTAATTTTTGATAATCCGGAAACTGAGCTTGCGGAAACTGCCCGCGAACTGGTCGCTGAAAGTTTTGAAAGGATGGTCCAAGAAATAGGCACCTGGAGGGAAACCGGAGAAGACCCTACCTGGGCAAATTTCAAAAAAACTTCCATTCAACACCTGGTGCCAAATTTTGCCGCCTTCGGGTTTTTTAATATTCCTACGGGAGGGGGAAAAGGGATGATCAATGCAACAGGTGAACGCCACGGTGCAAGTTGGAGAATGGTGGTGGAAATGGGGGATGAAATTAAAGCCTTTGGTATTTATCCCGGAGGCCAATCCGGGAACCCGGGAAGCAGGTTTTATGACAACATGATAGAAAAATGGGCGAAGGGGGAATATGTGAATTTTAATCCCCGTAAGGCTGAAGACCAGGATGATGTTTTGTTCAGGACCACCTTTATTACGAATTGATTTATGAGGTTTTTATTATTATTTGCATTGAGTGGTATGGCAGCCTTCTTTCTTGGTCCTTTTTTATCTTATTGGGGGTTAATGTTGCTGATTGGTTTACTGGCCGCTTTTGTAGGAGGAAAGGGTACAGGTGCTTTTTTTTCCGCAGCGTTGGCTGTAGGGGCAGTTTGGCTTTTAGTCCCTTTCCTGATTACTTTGAACACGGGGTCCGATCTGCCTGAAAAAGTAAGTCAGATCATGAATATTGACCATAGCTTTGTCCTTTTGTTGGCCACCTCTTCAATTGGATTCCTGATCGGGGGTTTTGGTGCATTGACAGGCAATCGATTTCGAAGGCTCTTTGAAAAGGACAGGATCAATTATTAAGAATGATACAGGGGAAGAAGCGTCGGCCATAAACAACTGGCAATAGGTTTATCAAATTATTTTGACCAGAAGGCAAAATAGTTTCAACTGTGGAATTATATTAAGGAGATTCATATCTATAATAAAATGTCTTTCGAATAATTAATACCGCATCTTGTCTTTCCTTTTCACTTATTTTTCCCTAACTTGAAATCATAATATAAATTCATAAGCATGTTATTTTTTCATATCAGCTTGTTAAATTATGGGAAAAACGATCATTGTTTCAAACAGATTACCTGTCAGCTTACGCCTTAAGCAGGGAAAATTCGAATTCAAGCCCAGCGCGGGGGGCCTTGCCACAGGATTGGGATCCATCTATAAGGAAGGGGAAAATATTTGGATTGGTTGGCCAGGCAATAATGTGGAAAGCCAGGAACAACGTGCAGAAATAATCAGCGAACTAAAAGGCTTGAAAATGGTCCCTGTCTTTTTGACAAAAAAAGATATTGAGGAATTTTATGAAGGCTTTAGCAATGAAACCATCTGGCCAGCTTTTCATTATTTCACCCAGTACATCAACTACGACCAAAACCATTGGGAAGCCTACGTCCGTGTCAATAAAAAATTCTGCGATGCTATAATGGAAAAAGCAAAGGCCGATGATACCATATGGGTCCATGATTATCAGCTTTTACTGCTGTCGGGGATGTTGAGGGAAAGACTTCCCAAGGCAACCATTATTTTCTTTCAGCATATTCCTTTTCCTTCTTATGAGATTATCAGGATGCTTCCCTGGAGAAAGGAAATCCTGGAGGGAATGGTAGGAGCTGATTTGATAGGGTTTCATACTTATGACGATATGCGCCATTGTTTAAGTGCGATGGGAAGGATATTGGGTATGAGGGATGAAAGCGGCTATATACAAGCAGATAACAGGTTGATCAATGTGGATGCTTTTCCTATGGGAATTGATTATGATAAATTTGCTACGGCAGCAAAAAGCGAAAAGACACAAAATGTAGTTAAAAGATTCAAAAAATATTTGGGCGATCAAAAGCTTTTACTTTCAATTGATCGGCTGGATTATTCCAAAGGCATTCCACAAAGGATTAAAGCTTTTGATGCCTTGTTAAGAGACCATCCGGAATTTCATGGCAAAGTCTCTATGATCATGGTAGTGGTTCCTTCAAGAACAAAGGTGAAAACTTATATGGAATTGAAAGAAGAAATAGACACCCTGGTAGGGAAGATCAATAGCGACTATTCCACCTTAGACTGGGTTCCTATCCATTATTTCTTCAGAAGTTTCCCTTTTGAGGAATTGAGTGCTTTTTACAGCATGTCAGATATTGCCTTGGTTACCCCCTTAAGGGATGGAATGAACCTGGTCTGTAAGGAGTTTATTGCCAGTAAAACGGATCAGAAGGGGGTTTTGATTTTGTCCGAAATGGCAGGAGCGAGCAAGGAGCTACAGGAGGCAATTATGGTCAACCCCAATGATATGGCACGGGTAACAGAGGCGATAAAAGAAGCACTCTCTATGAAACAAGAGGAGCAAATTACCCGAAATGCTTCCATGCAGGAAAGTCTGAAAAGATATGACATCTTCCAATGGGTAAAGGTATTTATGGACCGCCTGGAGCATGTGAAGGAAAAGCAGAAAAAATTGCAGTCCAACGAGGTAGATGAGGAAATCAGCAAGAGTTTACAGAACGATTTTAAGGCCGCTAAAAAACCGATTTTGTTCCTTGATTATGATGGTACTTTAATAGGGTATAAAAGCAGGCCAGCAGACACTTTTCCAGATGAGGAATTAAAAGAGCTATTGATCTTATTGAGTGAAAAAGCCCAGGTAGTAATAATCAGTCGCAGGGACAAGGTTACCCTTGAAAAATTGCTGGAAGGATTACAAGTGGATATGATTGCCGAACATGGAGTCTGGTTAAAAATGAGGGGTTCCAAAGAAGATTGGATTGCTTACGCAGAAGTGGATGATAGTTGGAAGCCGGACATCAGGCCGGTAATGGAATATTATGTCCAGCGTACTCCCGGGTCTTTTATTGAGGAAAAACATCATTCGCTGGTTTGGCATTACAAAAAAGTAGAAAGTGGATTGGGGGATTTGAGAATGCGGGAACTGTTCAGTCATCTGAAATATATGGCACGAGGCTATAATTTGCAGGTGCTGGAAGGGAATATGGTATTGGAGATCAAGAGGCCGGAAATCAATAAGGGGAAGGCAGCCACTGCCTTTATGAAGGGGAAAAAATTTGATTTTATCCTGGCCATAGGGGATGATTGGACTGATGAGGATACTTTTAAGGCCATGCCGGAGCATGCACATAGCATTAGGGTCGGCTATACGTATACAGAGGCCAATTACAATATAAAGAGCCCGAAAGAGGTAAGGAATTTGCTGAAAAAGCTGGTTTAAAAGTAGCGATCCAGACCTGTTGGTGGCAAATGAAAGCAGACCACTAAGGCAAAAAAAGGCAGCCACTAAGCCACTAAGGCACCAAGAAAAATTGATTTAAGAAAGCCACAGTTATCTGTACCCGTAAGCAAAAAGAACTTGGTGCCTTCGTGTCTTTGTGGCAAGTAAAAAAGGTAGCCAATCAGGACTAAGGCACCAAGAAAAAGTCATTTGAGAAAAAAACTTTGTGTCTTCGTGTCTTTGTAGCAAAAACCAAGAATATTAATGCACTACCTCCAGGAATTTTTGGGGCACGCTCACCATCATGCTTTGATTAATGCTGGGTATCCTTATGATGAAATAATCTTTATTCCCTTTTTGGATGCACTCGCCCTGAAAACCCTCCAGGGGACCTCCCAATATCTTTACTTGCTGTCCTTTTTCAATGGTACTCGTTTCCACTTCGACGGATACACCTGTTGATATTATCCTTTTTATGGCCTCGATCTCAGTATCTCTTACGGTGGCATGTTCACCTGCAAAATTCACAAATTTAACGGCTCCCGAAACTTGGAGTGATTCCCAAAGTTTGTCCTTGCTGGTGAGGACAAAAAGATAGCTGTTGAAAAGGGGCTTCTGAACTTTCTTCTTTCTATCACTCCATTGCCGAATTTCTTCAACTATAGGAAGATAGACCTCCAGTCCTTTTTCCTTTAGCCGTTGCTCTACTTTTTTCTCTGATCTTGGTGCTGTGTACATCACATACCACTGATAATTCTTGCTCATCATTTAATGAAAATTTAGACAAAAATATTCATTTACATGATAAATGCCAAGATTTTAGTTCCTTATGCTAAAGCCAGAGGAGGTGAATTGATTTTTGTTGGGAACCATATTATAGAGCAATTTCCCCTCCATATTAAAAATGGAGATAATTACAAGCCTATTTTTATGGTTTTCATATCCCTATTTTTGCATTTTAAAAAACAAATCATCATCTTTGCTAACCTACAATGGGTTTGCAAACATAAGTAGTATCCACTAGATTTGTAGATATATACCCATCGATTTTATTTTTAAATTTCAATAATGAAAGTTACCAACGTTATTTTATCCGGAGGGGTTGGAAGTAGACTATGGCCATTATCTAGAAAATCAAGGCCAAAACAATATCTTCCCCTATTTGACAGCCAATCTCTATTTGGATTAACTGTAAAGAGAAATCAGGATATTTGCCATCAGGTATTGGTGGTGGGCGGGATTGATAATTATCAGCTTTCGCGGGAGCATCTAAAAAATTCCTCCCAGAATGATTATATTGAACTGGTGGAGGCATGTCCAAGAAATACGGCCGCAGCTATTGCTTTTGCCGCATTTTCCCTGGAAAAAGAAAATATCATGTTGGTTACCCCCTCAGATCATCTTATTGAAGATCAGGACCTTTATGAGGAAGCTTTAAATAAAGCCATTGATTTAGCCAAGGAAGGATTCTTGGTTACTTTTGGCTTGATCCCTACCAAACCGGAAACAGGCTTTGGCTATATCGAATATAAGGGCAATGAAGTGATTTCCTTTAGGGAAAAACCTTCCCTGGAATTGGCCAAAGAGTTTATCGAAAAAGGAGATTTTCTATGGAACAGCGGTATGTTTTGTTTTTCTGCGGAAGTTTATTTGGGGGAATTGAAAAAGTATGCCCCTGATGTCTTCAACGCTGCTTTTGAGGCTTATGCTAAAAGCGATAATGGCTTTTTACCCAAGGAAGAAAGCCTTAAAATCCCTCCAATTAGTATAGACTATGCAGTGATGGAAAAATCAGATAAAATAAAAGTAGTGCCTTCTTCATTTTCGTGGTCAGATATGGGGTCATTTGAAGCTTTGTATGAATATACGCAGGAAAGAGATGCCGGTAGATCTTCAAATCTTGTTTTGGGCTCCAAAAAACATGTTGAATTTATCGGAGTGGAAAATGTCATCCTGATAGAATCGGAAGATGCGATTTTAGTCTTGAATAAAAACAATGCGCAGGATGTTAAAAAGGTTTATGAAAGATTGGAAAAGGAAAATCCGGATTTACTGAAGTAGTTGGAAGTCGGATGTCAGAACATTTAAAAACCGAAGGTGGGAGTCCACGGATTTAATTGCCCTGTCCTTTAGGGCAGGGAAAGGAATGGGGAGAGAAAACCGGGCTTTAGCCCCATTAAGAGGCCCACCTGGGATAATGTGGCTCAAGCCAAAAGAGATTCTTGTCCATTTTCCCGTTGGCTAAAGCCAAACGGCAATAACCAATATAACCTATTATATAAATCAATGACAAAATCATCTAAAATATATATTGCTGGTCACAGGGGTATGGTAGGTTCTGCTATTTGGAGAGCATTGGAAGCCCAAGGCTATCATCAACTGATGGGCAAAAACAGTAAAGATCTGGACCTGAGAAACCAGCAGGCTGTTAGGGATTTTTTTCAAAAGGAAAAGCCGCAGATTATAATAGATGCCGCAGCCAAGGTAGGAGGGATATTGGCCAATAATGATTACCCCTACCAGTTTTTGATGGAGAATATGCTGATCCAGAATAATCTGATAGATGGAGCCCACCGATTTGATTGTGAATCTTTTGTGTTTTTGGGCAGTTCTTGCATCTATCCAAAACTTGCCCCCCAACCCTTAAAGGAAGAATATTTGTTGACTTCTTCTTTGGAACCCACCAATGAATGGTATGCACTTGCCAAAATATCCGGAGTAAAAGCATGTGAAGCGATCAGAAAGCAATTCAACAAAAATTTTGTGAGTTTAATGCCGACCAACCTTTATGGTCCTTACGATAATTTTGATTTGCAAACCTCCCACGTTTTACCGGCCATGATCCGCAAGTTCCATGAAGCCAAGGAAAACAACCATGCTCCAGTCACTCTTTGGGGATCTGGTACTCCCATGCGGGAATTTCTGCATGTGGATGATGTGGCAGAGGCTGTTGTATTTGCTTTGGAAAACAAATTGCCCGCGAATTTATACAATATCGGCACGGGGGTAGATTTGACGATCCAATCACTTGCAGAAATGATACAAAAGACCATTGGGCATCAAGGCGAATTGATATGGGACAGGGACAAGCCCGATGGTACGCCTAGGAAACTAATGGATGTTTCAAAAATGGCCAAAGCAGGATGGACCGCTAAAATCCCTTTGGAAGAAGGCCTGGCATCCACCTATGATTGGTTTTTGAAAAATGTGGATAAGGTAAAGGAAGTGAAGATGCAGGAGGAATGAAGTTGGGGAGGGTCGGAAGTCAGATGCCGGAAGTCAGAAGAAACAAAGAACTTGAAGTGGGGAGTTCCTTAGGGATGAAGAGAGGAAGAGACGAAGGGAGAAGGAGACGGAAGAGGTTGACATCGGAAGTCCAAAGTCAGCGTTGTTACCCTGAAGGGGTAAATGATGGATAGCCCCGGATGAAATAAGGTACGAGGGGATCAGAGGATATCTCCCTACGACCCAACCCTGTAGGGCCTGCCTACCGATAGGCAGGGTTGAACAAGTTTTCGGTTGTTGGTTTGAGGGAAAAAATAAAGAGAAAAATTGTTAACTAAATTCAGGACGTGACATGGAAAACCGAAGGTGGGAATTAAGGATTTAATTACCCTGTCCTTCAGCGGAAAGGAATGGGGAGAGAAAACTGGGCTTTAGCCGCCCCATCAAAAGGCCCCCTCCCGGGATAATGTGGCTAAAGCCAAAAATATTTCTTGTCCGCTTATCCGTTGGCTAAAGCCAAACGGCAATTGATTAACCATTGGGACAGAAGCTGGGAGACCGGAGGGAGAGGGGTCGGATGTCAGCTGTGGATAATACAAATATTCAATACTCAATGTTCAACATTCAATGTTGTGGTGGAGCGGGAGGCGGAAGGGACATTTAGTAATGAAAAATACATAAAAAAAGTGTCAACTTAAATCAGGACGTGCCAACCGG
Organism: Anditalea sp.; assembly: GCA_040905145.1. GTDB lineage: Bacteria > Bacteroidota > Bacteroidia > Cytophagales > Cyclobacteriaceae > DATGMS01. The sequence continues at coordinate 2,902 of JBBDSC010000160.1, read as the reverse complement.
AGGCCGAAGTACGGAGCAGGAACAAAAAAAAATAAAACTAAAAATTACAAACTAATAACTAATAACTTATATCTTTTATCTTACATTTTTAACTTTATCTTTAAACTTTTAACTTATATCAAGTTATTTAATTTAACATTAAATTATGAAAACAGCACTTATCACGGGTATTACTGGCCAGGACGGTGCCTATTTGGCAGAATTACTTTTAGAAAAAGGATATACTGTCCACGGCATAAAAAGGAGGGCTTCCCTTTTCAATACCGACCGAATAGATCATTTATACCAGGATCCCCATGTAGAAAATCAAAAGCTGTTTTTACATTATGGGGATTTGACGGATTCCATGAATTTGACCAGGATTATCCAGGAAACACAGCCGGATGAAATTTATAACCTGGCAGCAATGAGCCATGTGAAGGTGAGTTTTGACACCCCTGAATATACGGCCAACGCAGATGGAATCGGGACGTTAAGGATTTTGGAGGCAGTAAGGCTGTTGGGCTTGGAGAAGAAAACAAAGATTTATCAGGCTTCTACCTCTGAACTTTATGGGATGGTACAAGCGGTGCCCCAGTCAGAAACTACTCCTTTTTATCCAAGATCTCCTTACGCGGTAGCTAAGTTATACGGGTACTGGATAACTGTCAATTATAGGGAAGCATACGGGATGTTTGCCTGTAACGGGATTTTGTTCAATCATGAATCCCCCTTGAGGGGAGAAACTTTTGTTACACGAAAGATCACCAGAGCGGTAGCAAAAATTGCTTTGGGCTTGCAATCAGATCTTTATATGGGAAATCTGGATGCCAAAAGGGACTGGGGCCATGCTAAGGATTACGTAGAAGCAATGTGGAGGGTTTTGCAGCAGGAAGAGCCTGAAGATTTTGTGATTGCCACGGGAGTTACTACAAAAGTGAGAGATTTCATTATTATGGCATTTTCCCATGTAGGCTTTACCTTGAGATTTGAAGGGGAAGGCATAGAGGAAGTGGGTGTTTTAGCGGCTATTGATAGGGAATTTGTCAAAAACACCCTTGAAATAAGCAAACTAAAAGTAAAAGAGGGCGATATATTGATAAAAATAGATCCAAGCTATTTCAGGCCCACAGAAGTGGATATTTTGATAGGGGATCCTACAAAATCCCACACTAAATTAGGGTGGAAGCCAAAATATGACTTGGCCATGTTAGTGGAAGATATGATGACCTCTGATCTAAAGCTATTTAAAAAGGACCTTCTCTTAATGAATGGAGGACATAAGGTATTGAATCAAGTGGAGTAACACCCAACCTGGACAAGCCAGAACAAACAAAATTAACAAAAAACAAAATTCAAAAAACAAGTAAAAAACAATCTTCAGGATTCAAAAAACCAGAGTTACACATTCTTAGCAATATATGTATAGGAGGTGTTGAACCTGTCTGCCGATAGGCAGGTTCGGCATTTTATGATTTGAAATTTATTTGTTTTTTTGTTACTTGTTTTTTGAAAGTTTTGTCTACTGGTCTTTACGTAAAAGGGGAAGCTGCATTTTTTGAACCGCTTCGGAAGATCTTCCAGGTTTCACTAATTAAAAAATTGTTAAAGGAGTATTCTCACCAAAACCTGGAAGGTCTATTGACAAGCTGCTATATAGACGTATTTCCACTGATCATTTGGAGTTGCCTAAGCGCTTTCAGTAATTTTAATATGTAAAATCCGGGTCTGCAAGATTTTAATGCAAATCATTCATCCGGGAACAGTCCAATAGGCTTTTAATTTTTACCACTTTTGGGTTATTATGAGGCAATTGTTTACTTTTGTGGCGTTCTATTGCAAGGTCCTATTAAATCCTATTTTCTTAAGATCAAATTCTTACGCTAAGTCCTTCATGGGACTGAAGGGGCGAAGCTGTGGGGAACAATACAGTTCCACAACAGGACAGTTCGACATGCTATCTAATAATTCATTGATGACCTCACTCATAAAATATTCTAAGTGTTGCTTTTTTGCGGCTGCATTGGTAATTATTTCGTTTGCCGCCAATTCCCAATCCCTACAGGACATTCAAAACCTTAAAGTCGATAATTTATCTGATGCCCAGATTGAACAGTTGATAAAACGGGCGGAATCTTCAGGGATGAACGAGCAGCAACTGGAATCCATGGCCCTTGAGCGGGGAATGCCAGCAACTGAAGTGACCAAGCTGAGACAACGGATCCAGGATCTCCGTTCCGGCAAAAGAGGAACCGACCTTCAGCAAGAGCAGGGAAGAACCAGGGAGGTGGAAGGAATGGATGATCAACAAGGAATTTTCGATTCGCTCAGAAAATCAGACCCCTATTATGACCTTACTCCCAAGCAAAAGAAGATCTTTGGATTTACTCTCTTCCACAATAAGGAGCTGGATTTCAATCCCAGCATGAACATACCCACTCCGCAAAGTTACATAATAGGGACAGGAGATCAGTTGTTAATCGATGTTTATGGTGCATCACAACAATCCTATGATGTAACTGTTAATCCCGAAGGGAGGATATTTATTCCAAATGTAGGGCCTGTGGAAGTTGGGGGAGCCAGCATCGATGCTGCTTCTTCCAGGATAAAATCGGCCCTTGGCGGGATTTATTCCGGACTTCAGGGCAATAACCCCAACACCTTTCTTCAGGTCCGGTTAGGCAATATCCGGACCATTAATGTTACTATGGCCGGGGAGCTCAGGAAACCCGGCACTTATAACCTTCCTTCTTTTGCTTCCGTTTTTAACGCCCTGTACACGGCCGGCGGGCCCAATGAAAATGGGTCTTTCAGGCACATTCAGGTATATAGGGACAACAAGATGGTAGCTGAAACTGACATTTACAATTTTTTAATGAAAGGCAGTGATGCCGGTAATATTCGTTTGCAGGACAATGATGTG
>JBBDSC010000159.1:0-4745 GCA_040905145.1 Anditalea sp. | reverse complement strand
GTTTCCTTCCAGCCTTTGGAGGAGACTTTTTGACCTACCAGCCCAGATCAGGGCCAAATCCTAAACCAATCGTTTGTAAAACGGTATTTTTCCTGTATATTGAAATGGTGTTTTATGTAAAGAATTTTTTTGACAAGAGGGAAAAAGCTTTTCGGAAAACATAATTTTGGGAGCTGACATTTATCCACTTTTAGCCCCTGTCAGACAGAAGCCTTTAGCATCAGGATTAAGGGGTTATAACCGGGGACGAATGGTAATGGATAGGAAGAGAAGCCTTTTTGTAGTGGGGTTTGGATTCGAAAAAAGGCATTAAAATTTAAGAAATGACAAAACCTAATTGATTGGTTTGAAAGAAAAAGGGTAAACTGTGTTTTACACAACAACTACTTAAAAATAAGACCTTCAAACAGAATAGTAAAACAAGTGCCTGCAAGGCTAAAAAAATGACTAACAAATGAAAAATGTTCAGAAACCAGAGAAAATCCATCTTGATAAACTAATTGATGAAATTAGAAAAGGAAAATTTGTAATCCCAGACTTTCAACGTGACTTTGAATGGGGACCCTGGGATGTAAGAGACTTAATAAAGTCAATTTTCATGGACTACTATATCGGGACTTTGTTGCTATGGGAAGGGAACAAACAGAATTTTGATGTATTGAGTTGTAAACCTATCTATGGGTTTACTGGTAAAAATAATCCAGACTATATCGTTCTTGATGGACAACAGCGTTTGACTGCAATTCATTATGCTTTCTTTCAACCGGAAAAGAAATTCCCATACAGGAAAAGCCCTTACTTGTTTTTTCTCAACATTAATGAATTACTGGAAGAAAATTATGAGGAAGCCTTCTTCTATTATAACAAGACAAAATACTACAGCAGACTAATTGAGAATCGAGAAATACAATTTGAATCTCATATCTTTCCATTAGGCGTAATGCAAGGAGGAAGCTGGGAAATTGGTGACTGGATAAAAGAATATCGGGACTATTGGCAGAACAAACTTGAAAAATACGAGATTGAATACGTTGAAACGCAAGAACCGCCATCCAAAGAACAAGTTCAGATATATATCGACAATGCCAAAGATCTCAAAGATTTAATGGATGACCTGCTTAAAAGTTACAACATCAGTTACATTGAATTGGATAGCGATATTGAGGTAGGTAAGGTTTGCGACATTTTCACCCACATTAACAGTAAAGGAATAAGGTTAGATATTTTCGACCTTTTGAACGCTATCCTGAGACCAAAACAAATTAAACTGAAAGAACTCTGGGAAAATGCTTCTGGCAAACTTGATTTTACAGACTCCAAGAAAATGAAAGTGCATGTTTTGCAGGTCATGTCAATTCTTTCACAGTCGTATTGTTCTGCTAAATACCTGTATTATTTAGTACCAGAAGCCGTAAAAACCATTAAAAAGGAAGATGGCTCCAAAGAACAAATTGTACTCGTTAGCGACAAAAAGGAATTTACAAATAAATGGAATGAGGCAGTTAGTGCAATTGAAAAAACTATCAAAGTGCTTAAAAAACCCAAAGACTTTGGTGCAATTAAACCGGAGTTTGTTCCATATCCTTCAATAATTCCGGCCCTCTCTGCTATCAAAAAATACATTGAAAACTCCAATTTATCTAACAAAGTAGATGTTAATGGAAAAATTAGACAATGGTATTGGGCTTCTGTCTTTTTAAATCGGTATTCAAGTTCTGTAGAATCAACATCAGCCAAAGACTTCATAGACTTGAAAAGGTGGTTTGATAATGATGACAAGGAACCTGATTTAATTGTTGAATTTCTCTCATCATATAAAAACATTGATTTACAAAGAGAAAATCAAAAAGGGTCTGCAATTTATAAAGCAATTTTCAACTTGTTCATTATTAATGAATCAAGAGATTGGGAAACTTTTGATTTACCTGAATTTGAAGCATTGGACGACCATCATATAGTTCCACATTCTTGGGGAAAAGAGCATATTGGAAACGACATTAATTCAATTCTGAACCGCGTAGCTATTTCCGCTGACACTAATAGAAAGGTTATCCTTTCACAACTCCCTAATGTTTACCTTAAAAAGATGCTGGAAAACAATAATGAAGAAAAGGTTTATAAGGTGCTTGAATCTCATTTGGTTTCAAGAAAAACAGTTGAAATATTACTTCGAGATCCGTTTACCAAGGAGGACTATTACGAGTTTATAAAGGAGAGAAAAAACTCAATTTTTCAGGCTATTGAGGACATAATAATAAATGAAAAAGTTGAATTGCCAGTCAATCTTCAAGTACTCAATGGCAGAATTGAGAAAATCGAGTTATCTATTCGTGAGCAAATAGCAAAAGAGCTTCAAAGTGGAGCAGACGACACATTTAAAACTCTTATCCCCTCCCATATTCAACAAAAGGTAAATGATAGAATTTCAAGAGAACTCAAAAAGAATCCGTCATTATCTGAACAGGACTTTGAAGACTTTTCAAGGAAATTGGAATACTTTGACCTCCAAGAATACTTTCAGATCATAAGCAACAAAAACATTTGGTCAAAATTTGAAGGCACCTTCCAAACCAAGGAAAACCTGTCTATAAAATTCAATCAGCTAAGTAATCTTAGAAATGCAATAAGACACAGTAGGAGTGCCGACAATGTGACCAAGATGGAAGGAGAAGCGGCTATCCTTTGGTTTGAATCAATATTGAAAAAGTACGCCCATCAGCCAATAAAGGCAATAAGCAATGGCAATTAACATTCAAACGCAAAAAACAATCGATTCAGGGTGACAGTGATGATTCTCCATACCACCACTGCTCATAGCCATAACTACATATACGAACCTCTCAGAACAAATATCACATCTAAAAGAAAGAAATAACATCAAATGATAGACTTTATAGGCGACATTCACGGACATGCGGACAGACTTGAAGCGTTGCTTGAAAAATTGGGGTATTCCAAAAGAAACGGAGTCTATTCACATCCGGAAAGAAAAGCATTGTTTGTAGGTGACTATATAGACCGGGGGCCGAAAATCAGGGAGGCCCTCGAAATCGTTAAGGCTATGGTAGACGGTGATCATGCCATTGCCCTAATGGGCAACCACGAATACAACGCACTCTGTTTTCATTTTAAAGCCACTGAAGGTGGGCACCTGAGGGCACATCTCATTAAGAATATCATCCAACACCAGGAAACTTTACAGCAGTTTCAAAACAGGCAAAAGGAATATGAAGGGTATTTGGAATGGTTTAAAACCTTGCCCCTCTATTGCGAAACGGATACATTTAGGGCAGTTCATGCCTGTTGGGACAAAAACAATATTGAATATTTAAGACAAACATTGGTCAACGACAGGTTGACTGACGAACTCATTTATCAGTCCGTCCGGGATGGAACAGCTTTACATCAGGCCATTGAACAAACCTTAAAGGGAAAAGAAATAAAAATGCCAGAGGGGCATTTCTTTACCGATAAGGACGGCACAAAGAGGACGGAAGTAAGGATAAAATGGTGGGAAGACCCATCTAAAATGACCTACAAGTCCATAAGCGTGGAACCCATTGAAAATTTACCGGATGAACCGGTTGAATTATCCGGGATCAAATCACCAGACTTTTATGGCGAGAACAGCAAAAATGTTTTCTTCGGTCATTATTGGCTGAAAGGCCAGCCATCGCTTTTCAGGGAAAATATTTGTTGTTTGGATTACAGTGTTGCCAAGGGTGGAAAGCTGGTGGCCTACCGGGAAAAGGGGGATGGCAAATTGGATGGGGATAACCTGATCTATGTTTGAATCGATTTAATAAAAAAACTGTATCTTGAAACCATCTATGGAACAAGTTAATACGAAAAAAATGGATAATTTTTACGTTTACGTTTATATTGACCCAAGAAATTACGAAGAATTTTATTATGGAAAGTGGCATAATGGGAACCGTGGAGACCCCCATCAATGAAAGTAAAGGTTGTGGAACGGTGATGCGGATCGCCCCGGTGGGTTTGGTTTTTAACCATGATCGGGAAATAGCCTTCAAAGAGGGGGTGAAAATATCCGCAATTACCCATGGACATCCATCTGGATATTTGACTGGGGGCTTATTGGCTTCCATCATTGCGGATTTATCGAATGACCTGGGTTTGGAAACCGCTATTTCAAACGGACTTGAGATTTTGAAACAATGGAATAAGCATGAGGAGGTTTTTGAAAGGATGAACCTGGCGATTGACATCCACAACAGATACAGGAACAAGGACCTATCAAACCAGGAGGTTATGATGCTTGGTGAGGGTTGGGTGGCTGATGAAGCAATGGCCATCTCGCTTCTTTGCGCTTTGCATTACCCTCAGGATTTCAGGAAAGCAGTACTGACTTCTATCAACCATAGTGGGGATTCAGACAGTACGGGTTCGATTACAGGTAATTTGGTAGGCCTGATGGTGGGGCAAAACCAAATTCCAGCTGAATGGAAGCAAAATTTGATGTACAAAGATATTGTGGTAGAAATTGGAACTGATCTAAGTATTGGTTGCAAAAGCAATGGCTATGAGCTTGACGAGGATTGGCATTTGAAATATCCTGGATATTGAGGAATGGTACCCGACATATTAGTAAAAAAAATCATTCGGTATAAAAAGTGAATACTGGCCCCATTCCTTTGGTGTGGTAAAGGTTTTGGATTTTTTCCAGGTACTGGCATACCGCCCTATCCGGCTTCAGAACACCAATTTTGCTGGTCTGAACATCA
>JBBDSC010000158.1:24927-27563 GCA_040905145.1 Anditalea sp. | reverse complement strand
AGGATTTTTTCGGCATCTTTAACGCCCAACCGTGGAAGCAGCCAATAGACCTTCAACCGTAAGGAATTACTGAGTAGCTGGTCGTTTGCCATTTTTATTAAGGTATTTTCGGAAGTTCCTCCTTCCTTCACAACATTTGCAATAAGTTCCTGCACCTGCTCACGTCCCTCGGATGGAATTTTTTCCAAAAAGCGATCAAGTTTTTTCTTCAATTCTTTATCGGGCCTCATCGCTTTGTACATACGCATTTAAGGTGTTTCGGCCTACAGCCTCGGGGCATAATGGCATTGAAAGCATGTTTGGCGGCTAGGCAAGCTGCCTCCTCACTTGGACCGCTAACAGAAGGCCCATCAATACGGTTTTTTGTGATTTCATCGGGACATTTATGCTCTGGAAGTGCACTGGGTATCTGTAGGACAAAGCTACGGCCAAAACAGGTATATTTACCTCCTTTTTCCTTCTTACCCTTTCCTTTTTCCGACGTTTCTTTAGCCGCTTTTTGTTCGGCCTCCTTGGCTGCTTTTTCTTGTGCCTCCTTAGCGGTTTTCTCAGCTGCTTCTTTTTCCACCTTACTTACTGCTTTTACCTCTTTTAAGCCTTTTGCAATGCCCTCTTCACCTAATTTAACAGCAGCTTTTTCGGAAACTTTTATCGCACTTTTTCCAGCCATTGCCCCTAATTTCACCCCATCTCCCCAACCCGGCACCATGGCTACCGCAGAAAAACCAGCATTCGACCAATCCCCTTCTATTGCATAGATAGCAGCGTTTACGCCATCCGGGATTGCACCAAGCACTGGAATAAACCCTGCAAGATCCAATGCCCCATGCACAATGTCCATGGCAGATGGATCTTTGTCCCGAACACAACCAGAAGAATCTCCACTAACCGGTTCATCAAAAACAAGGATATCTCCTTTTATACAACAATTTGGATTATCGAATGAACGGTGAATCGTCAAATAATATGTGGCAGAGGAAAGGTTCTTAAATGAAAATGACCGGGTAGCACCCGTCTGCGCATTACAGGTAGCTATTTCATCGTCTGGCCACCAATCCACAGATCTGGTCAAGGTGACCCAAAATTTATGATTGTGACAATTGGGGATAGCCGTGTCATGTTTATCTAATAATAAAACAACCCTTAAACCCCCTTTGGAAATTTTGATTTTTCTTGAAAACAAAACCCTGTGGCAAATCTCCACTGTACTCTCCAAGGCAAGGCTTCTTCTTATTTGATTTTCAGGATCTTTTTGGATGGAAGGTTGTGCAGTATGGTTTTTTATTCCACGCTGCTGCACCGTATGTGTCAACTCATGCGCCAACAAATGTTTTCCTTGTTCTGATCCGGGTTGATACTGCCCCTGATTAAAGTAAACATCACTTCCTACAGTAAACGCCTTGGCATTAAGTTCCCGGCTCATCTGCACCGCTTCAGCATCTGTATGGATTTTAACAGGAGAGAAATCGGTTCCAAAATGGCTGGACATAAATGAGGTGGTAGAAGGATCCATTGAAGATCCTTTTCCTTTGGAAGATTGGATGGATTGGGACAGGTAATCTGAAACCGTAGGAACAGAATGGTTGTTTTTTGTTTGAATGAATGAATTGACCGAATAAGGCAATGGCTTTCTTTGCAATTTTTCTTCCTCTTCACACCCTTCACATTTCCGCTGGATAAAATTCTGGTCCGGCATCCGCATCACTTTATCTGCAACAGCCTCCGCTTCTTTTTCATACGGATCATCTGGAGAGCCAACGGTAAGTTTGGGTTGAGCGATTAGGTATGCGGAATTTGAACCTTTATTGATTTGCTGATCATATGGCACATGACCTTCATTTTGCACATGATTAGGAGGCTCTACCACAGGGGAAGTTGCTTTAACAGGAGGGGAAATGTGGCAAATTTCACTCATCGCGCTGTTTGTATATACGATGAAAATAGAGGGAAAGGTATAAAAGATTACAAAATCCTAAAAAATAATAAAAAAATCAGGGAAGAAAGGGCCTCCCACGGCTGCACTTAAAATAAAATACCGACTTTCCCAGCAATAACCATTTGGCTGATGGGATCATAGGTCAAAGAAATACCGCCGCCAAAACGGATTTTGCTTTTTCCCGCCTTGGTAATCTGTTTAACCAGATCTGCTGTTTTGGAAATATTTTCAATATCGGATTTATACTGATGGTAATAAGCTATTGGATCATTAAAAACTCCTGGAATTCCCATACCCATCTGGGCTACGGAATTTCCTCCCGCCATAAAAGTACTGTTCATCTGGTCCAGCATGGGCAATTGAACCCCGTAAGTAAGGCCTAACCCAAATTGGCTTTTCCATGGGGATGCAGAAAATTTGGCACCAAAACCACCCTGGTTTAAGCCGAGTGAAAATTTATTTTCACCTGGTGTCCAACCGAGTTTGGTCTTAAAATCCCCGAAACGCATATTCAGTGAAAGGGCATCGCCATACTGGTAGGATAGGCCCGCCATAAATTTCCTGGTCTGATAATCCAAATGAACCTTACTGGTATCGGCTTCAAGTAAAAAATGGAAAAGCTTAAGCTGAAATTCGGGCATTAGGAGATTGAAGTCAATCTCCGGTTCCGGGGAATAGGTGGAATCCTTTTCCTTGTCCT
>JBBDSC010000158.1:0-24827 GCA_040905145.1 Anditalea sp. | reverse complement strand
GGGGATTGCTGAAGGGTTTATTGGTTGGCGGTTTACCTGTTTTTCTTCCTCACAATCAGCACATTTTCGCTGTACTACAGGTGCTGTCCACATCTGCGTTACTTTGTCCGCAATGGCATCTGCTTCGCTTTCTGCCGGATCACTTCCATGACCAATGGTTAATCTGGAATGAATAGCCGGACCCGGGGAAGCTGCGGGAACTGTGGACAAAACCTCTTTGGTTGCGCTTGATTGAATAGATAACATGGTAAAATAGGAAGTTAAATGAACATAAAATCAGATTGTTTTCCCTTCCTTCCTAAATTCCTTTTTTATCCCTTCCAAAAGGTCAGCATATCGAATGATGTTTTCATTGCGCTGTAATGCCATCAGGGACGTATATTGAACGATATTGATGATTGAACCCCCAGCCAGTTCAAATTTTTCGGCCACCTTTTCCAAGTTCACATCTTCAGCAAAAACACAATGCTTGCTGAAAGTTTGTTGCCATAGTTTTATTCTTTCTGAACATTTAGGTATTGGAAAGTGAACAATTGACTGTAGCCTTCGGCCAAAGGCTTCATCTACATTGCTCCTCATGTTAGAAGAAAGAATGACCAGGCCGTTATAGTCTTCCAATCGCTGAAGCAGGTAAGCAATTTCCTGGTTGGCATATTTATCATGGGCATCGGATATGGATGTCCTTTTTCCAAACAAAGCATCCGCTTCATCAAAAAATAAAATCCAGTTTTTATGCTCGGCTTTTGCAAAAACCTTCTCCAGGTTCTTTTCTGTTTCACCAATGTACTTGGAAATAACCATGGAAAGATCGATACGGTAAACTTCTTTATTGGTCATTTTTCCAAATAATCCTGCAGTAAGCGTTTTGCCCGTTCCCGGGGGGCCATGGAATAAAGCTTTATAACCAGGCTTGATTTTTTTCTTCATCTCCCACTCGTTCATCAATTTACTGCCATGCTCCAGCCAAATGATGATGTCATTGAGTTGCTGCATGGTATGCGAATCCAGTATCAGGTCATCCCAATCAAAAGAAGTGGTGATCTTTTTTGCAGGAAAATCCATACTGAAGGTAGGTTTGCGCAATTTTCCCCCTGTAAAAAAATCCACGTACTCTTCATTGATCAGCAGTTGCCCGCTAAAAAAAGGTTCATTGGAGGGAGGAGAAGAAACCCATAATATTTTGTGGGTCCTAAAAATATGCTCTTCATCGAACAGCTGCTGAAGTTTAAAACGCTTACTTAAATCATTTCCTGCCAATAAAAAAAAAACCGTTTCTCCTGTAGGTAAAAAGCCACTGTGCGCGCCACCCTTTAAGCCTCCAAATTCGGTAAATCCCCTTTCAGTGGAAGGGTTGCGGGCAAAAAACGCATCCAATGATTGAGGGTAAATATGGGGAAGCAAGACAAGCATTAATACTAAACGCTCACTAAAGGACAAGTGATAAAAATGTAGAAATTCTGCAAAAACAGAATTCTGCCTGGGATGATCTGGTGGGGTAATTTCATGAATGTTTTCAAACTCACTTTCTTCATTGAAATGCAACTTCATTCTTACTTCCAACACTTTGTTAAACCATTCAATTTCCTTTAAGATATCAATGGCGTTCAGGTGGTACGGATCCTTGGTTAATATGGCTTCGTGATTTACCATTCCGTATGGATTATATTTTCCAGCCAAGGGAATTTAATAGTACTATAACCCCAAGGAAGTTTGTCCAAAAGGATATCAGCACCGGATCTTTCAACCTGTATCAACCAGAAGCATTCCTTCCAACTGATTTTTCCCTCGTGCAATAAAAAAGTATTTTGTAGCGCCTGTATGCTGGCACCTTTTAAGGCTTCCCAATGATTGACTACCGCCCGTAATAACTGCTCGCAATTCTGCTTGTCCGTATCCGTGATTACAATTCCTTCTGCTAGCACCTCCCGATGATCGAAGCCGCATAAAATCTTGTTAAAAGGCATTTCCCATTCCTTGTACTGTGCCTCTCCAGACTGCATGTAGTAAAGCAGCACGGCTGCTTTTTGCTGTGCCTCTCCGGATAAAAAAATATGCTTTTTGGATAAAAGCCCTGCTTCGGCAAAGAAAGCGGGGAGAAAGGGATGCAATAGCACCAGACCTGCATTATGAATATAAATAGCTTCTAAAATTTCGGGCGTGGCAGGTTTTTTTTCTTCTGGTATCGGGTTTGGTTGTTGGATGGCATCCCCTCCTTCTTTAGCTGCTTCCAGGTCGGGGTTTCCTTTTTTCGGCAGGTCACCTTGAGGGCTGCCTTTTTTTTGCAGGGCTGCTTTATCTCCGAATTCTTTAATAATTTTCAACAATGCTGCTTCGAAATCACTTGCACCCAAAGAGACTTTTGGACCATTGTTAAGAGTAGGAAAGGAGGAATTGTTTTGGTTTACCAAATATTTTAAAAAATGATATATAAAATTTTCATTTGAGTCGGATGCATGCGTTAAAATAAATTTAAAAAGAGTTTGGTGAAATTTTTTTAGGGGAATCGAGCCTTTGACTAATATAGATTCTGTAATTTCTTCGACATGGGAAATTATTGCTTCGGTGTTTTGAATTAGCCTTTGATCATTATATAATTTAACTAAAATATTTATGATTTCAAGATATTTCAATTCATCTAAGTAAGTAAACAAGCGTGATAAAATGTTTTGAAAGGTTTGATTGGTCTTACTGTTTTTGAAAGAAATGATCCTTAGGATCAAATTTTCTGCCTGATTAGCCATCATCATTTCCAATAGAGCTTCTGGTGCTTGAGGGTTTTCATTTTGGTACCACCAGGGATATATTCCATTTTCCAGAAAAAACAACAATGCATTTAATCTCTGCTCACCGGCTGAATTCAATTGCAAAGAAGGAGCAGCCACAGGGGTGTCGTCATAAAATCTACGTAGTTGGTCTGCATCATTAATCGGCTCCAAATAATCCTGTAGCTGTCTGCGTAGTTCATTTGCCAGTTTAGGCTCAACCTCTTTTACAAATTGCTGTTCAAATACATCCGCCTGAAGTACACCTAAATCAAGGCTCAATTTATCAATATTTATATAAAGTTCTGAAGTGGAAGCCTGGTCGAAAACACGTTCCATCATCTCTTGAAGGTCATGCTGTAGTTTATCCTTAAAAAGTCTTTGTAGTCTTAGCGCTAACTGCTCGTCAGATGCATGTAAACGAATGATCTCTTTCCGTATCAATAGACTGCCAGCCATTTGCTTATTAAAATTTCATAAAAGTCATATTATCAACCTTACCTAATAAAGCAGAGACTTCTCCCGGATCGACTGTTTTTGTTAGATTCAAAGTCCGATATAATTCTGCGGCATGACCTTTAGCATGCAAAGTCAATTGGGGGTCAGATGTAACATCTTGTTGCTCCATCTCATTTATTGCCTTTTTGGAAGCCTCCACCAGCTCCATTTCTTTGCCACTCCTTAATGGATCCTCAGGGCTCAGGGCTTCTGTTTCCATTTTCAATTTATAAAAAGCATCCCACACTTCCGAATTTGCAACTGGATTAACAGCTATACCAGGCTGGATGCCGGAAGGAACATTTATCTTCACCACCTTATCAAATAATTTTTCGTTATTGTCTAAAGATTTTTTAAATCCAATGAATTTTTCATCATATTGGCTGGTTACAGCTTCTATATCAACCTGGTAAAGGGGTTTGGCTAAAAATATTTTGTTGAGGTCTAATTTTCCTTTTTCCGGGATTGGTAATGGTTTAATGACCGGCGGTTCTGGTACAATATCTTTATCTGTCACAAAATAGGGCAACATAAAATCTGCAACTACTATTTCATCATGGGAAGTATAAGCCAGAACAAAGGTACCGCCGCGCAAAACCCCGCCTGCATGCTCCAGGCCAGGGTTTCGCTTCATAAAATTGCCCAACATCAGGTCTTCTTTTTTTTTGTCTTCCTTTTTTTTAATGAGATCAGCTATAAGATCAGCTTTATTCACAATATCGGTATTAATAACAAAGTCATGCGGTACGGCTGTATGCGCGAAGTCATATTTCTTGGTCTGTGCCTTTACATCGGTGGAAGCATCGATCACACTTTTCACATCAGCTTGGAAGGTTTCAATATTAAATTCCTTCTTGGTCATCGGCTGATAAGTAAGAAGCTTGTTTTTGGCATTTGAAAAACTGGTAATAGAAAGGTTTAGATTAGTATTTTCCAATTCTGGGGTTTGAGTTTTTTCTTTTAAACTGGTATTGACAAAATCCACCTGGTTCAAATGGTCCAAAAAAGTATTCCTAACCATAGCCTCTTGTAAATATACTTCTGGGAAATACCACGGCCTTCTGGGAATAGTATCAGGGATACGTTCTACCTGCACCGTAATCACGTTGAATGGCAGGTTATGTTCAAGAATTAACCTATCGAGTACTCTTTCGACTTCTTGATATTTGAATCCAATATGTCCTTCCACTCTAAAAAAACCAAATGGAAGGATGTCAAAAAGCAAAGGGGAATGGATAGATGGATTATTTGAATATTCAATTGAGTTATAGGAATATATCTGATCCTCTTTTTTTCTCACATTCGCCTTGAAGTTCCAGTAAAGGTTGACCGGCAAATCTCTTGTGAAACGGTAATAAAAAGGAATGCTTCTATCCCCCAATGGTTTGTCCTCAAAATGGCTGGGAGTGATTTTAAGGCTTTGCTCCACGTTTTGTATTTCTTCTGCGGCGGGCACTTTAAAATTTTTGATTAAAGAATTTATCCGCATAAAACAAAATCTGGTCTCCTGGATATTTTCAGTTCCTTGATTTAAAATGGGGGATTCATAAAATCGATGACGGTACTCCAGGTCAATGTGAATGCGATTAAATCTTCGTACCACGGTGCCTGCATCAAAATGTAGTTTGAATGGGGAGAACTTATTATTCAGTAGACGGGCGCTTATGGAGGTATTGGCGATGCCCCGGAATTCAGAGGCTGTAATAGGACTGGAAAGAGGACTTGATATGGGACTTGTTGGGAAGGTTGAAGGTTTGATGAAAGCAGGTTTGACCTCTCCCAATAGTACATGCTTGGGAAAGAAGCCCACATCCGGACAGCACATTCCATGTCCCGAAAAGAGGGTTTCCCGCATCTCGTTATACGCATAACTAAGGTCTCTGACAAAATCATATAAATATTGGGCATAAATGGTATTTGCGATGTTAAAATGGGTATCCAAAGCTGTGTTCCATTGTGAAGTAGGATCGCCGCTCTCAAATTCATCATCTAACATTAATTTACAAACCTGGTATGCCTCGACCAACTTTTGCTTGATTACCTCTTTTACAGAAAGGACATTATTAAAGGCATCTCTGAGTTCTTGGAAGGTATTAATAGTTGTTTGAATTCTAATCCTCGGCACGCTTATTGGGGTCATGGAAAAATATTCCTTATTGGAAGGAGGAATACTTTGTAATAGTAGCTGAATATTATTTTTATTTATTAAAACCACTTTAAGTTCTTTGGAGGCTTCAATTCCTTTGTTGTCGCAATCCGTACCTGTACAAATATCAGGATCATTGTTATAGTCCTCCAGATAAAGAATCCCCACGTAATCTTGTAAGACGGTGCCGGAGGTCTCTTCCAAATGAGCAAGTTCTTTCCCGGTAACGGGAATGCCATGCTCACTCCGGCTTAAACCATAAAGAGGGATGACCTGTTCATTGTTCATCCGAAAAAAAGGATAATGGGCGTTGACGTCCTCGAATAATTCATACTGATCAAACTTAAGGTCATTTTGGACAAGTAGCAAATCACCATCTGTGGTAATGGCAGACCCTTTGGACAAAACGATTTCCTTATTTTCCAGCATGCCAATTTCCAGACCGCATATGATGCCTACCCCAATGGCCTGGGTACGGGTGATCCTTGATTGGACATCCAGGAAATTGAAAAGATCATTTAACTGGTCAGCAGTCAAAACCTGATCATTTTCAAAAATAGTAAAGCGGGTATTATCTTTACTGATGTTTTCTAATATATTACCCATGATTTTAATTTTTAAGAGTTCCTAATGCATTTTGGCTTAATAAGAAAAGCTGGCGCTCTTCCAAACTGCTGCAATCCTGCAACCTGGCCGGCGGATAAACTGTTTTCAATGTCGTCAGTATATGAATAAAACGCTTCAGTCTGGCACCATCCCCATCATCTGACAATCCTGCTTTTACCTGCAGCCAGTCTTGATAGGCTTTTTCAAATTCCTGCAGCTGCTCATTATTTACCCAGCATATTTTGGGAAAAATATGGGCAGGTGTTTCCATACGGATGATGCGTTCACAATAGCGGCGAAAATTCAAATTCAAGAACCTGCCTGCATAGGCTGGAAGGATAATGTTTATACGGAAAGAATAGGGATCGTAGCCGTCACAATCTTCGCAGTTTTCATCAACACAAATAGGCATAAAAGCTCCTTCATCATTGGGTTCAACAGGAGATCCAATTACCTTTTCATCTGGTAAAAGCAAAAGGTTCTCAATTAAGAATATCCCTTCTTCGCTTCGGTTTTTTGTAAGCAATGTATGCACGCCTGTCAAACCTGTCATGGCTTCTTCCTGTGTATGAAAGACAGGACTTACACCAAGCACATTGCCAGTTCTATCTTTCAATTCAATTATAAACAGGGAATTGTCCCCTGTGGCCCGGATACTGAACAGGGAAAAGTCTTTACCCAAATCAAATATCGCGGCCAATTGTCTTTCCGCTGTTTCTTCGGATGGAAATTTTTCTGCAGCTACCATAAGAGTGTTTCCGGAACGGTTATCAATCAATTCAAAATAAAAAGGATTGGCACCACTCTCCGAATCTCTTTTTATTACGGAAAACATGTTAACCAAAGAGCGGCGATTTATATCGCTAATGCCTAGGAGGCTTTGCAGTCTTTTTTCCTGACCGCTTGTATTATCACTATTCCATTGGAGGTCATTTGTAATATTGAAGGCGGCAAATCGTTTGCTGCTGTACTCTGGATAATTTTTCAGGAACTGTATTTTCGTTTGAATAAGTTCTTTTCCGTTGATTGCTGGAAAATGGTCATGTAAGATATTCACATAATCAAAAAACGATTCAGAAAACCTGGAGAGCAGGTGATCAAGGAAAAGGTTTCGTCGCTGATCAAAAGT
Organism: Anditalea sp.; assembly: GCA_040905145.1. Classification (GTDB taxonomy): domain Bacteria; phylum Bacteroidota; class Bacteroidia; order Cytophagales; family Cyclobacteriaceae; genus DATGMS01. The sequence continues at coordinate 17,686 of JBBDSC010000158.1, read as the reverse complement.
TTCCGGATTTTCTGCAGCTTTCTGGATGTTTTCTTTAATTTCATTTAAAGGAAGTGTAAATAAACTGTTGGCATCTATAAAATCATTAGCCAGTTGGGTAAAATAAGTTTGCTTGACATCCTCCTGTAGTGAAAAAAGTTTGTTGATGTTCGAAAGTTGGGCGAGGTAATTGGCCAATTGCTGATCAAAGAAATATAAATACCCCTGTAGCTGTTTTGCCTGATATTTTCTTTCAGTCGAAGCATCCTTCGGCAATCCCCAATGGCTTATTCCGTAAGTTTGCGGGTAATGGTTCTGAATAGAATAGTAACTGTTAATATTGCGATAGGTCCCTGTTTCAAATCTGAGGTCCTCAGTAGTTATCTCTTCATTAGCTGAAATATAAGCATCCATCAACTCATCAAATCGCTGTTTTACCCTGTTCAGTTCAGGGCGGAAAGGCATTCCTTCCTTATATAAGACTATTTTTGATCCGAAAATGCTGATAATAGGCTGGCTTTCGTCTGTAACATCAATGACCCATTTTTTTTGTTTGACGGTGTTTTTTTCTTTTGCAGCCAGTGCATTCAGTTGTATATCTATAATATTAGCCACTCCTTCTATCTCTAATATTTGGTGAATAATATCACTGAGGTATATTTCCGTCTTCAATTTGGAATCTATTAGTTCTTCCTCTTTAATAAAACCATGTTCAAGAAGGGATCCTTCAAAAATTTTATCAGTGGTATAATTCTGAGCCAACAGTTCAGCAAGCCTGTAAAATTTAACCAAGGGGGTAAGGTGCACTTGAATATTGAAAAACACCTTTGCCAACAGTTGAATCGGATCGGCATTGGATGCGATCTCTATTTCGCTGCACAGTCTGAATTCCTCCTTTTTAACCTCATTTATTTTAGTGAAATCTTCGCATAGGTTACGGTTGTCCATCAATACTTTTTTAACTTCTCGCTTTATTTCTTCTTTTTCTTCATCTGCCACAATGGTGTCAAACTCAAGCAATACCTGATAATAACCACGCAAGGTTACCTTTTCCCATTTTCTGCTGTTGGGCTGGGTATGGGATAATTTTTTGTTAATCTGGTCAGCATATACCGTTTTAGTGTCCTGGCTGATCCAGGCATTTTTTATTTTTTTTATTTCTATCAGTAGCTTGCGGTAATCATTTACAGTGACCGCTTTATTAGGAAATATTTTTTTGGCCGATATAAAGTGCTTATGAATATTTTCAACCGTGTCATTTTGGGTGGCTAACAAATCCGGAATAGAAAATTCGGTGCGATAGCTCAGATCTGTAATGGCATAGCACAAAAATTCCAGGGTGGTTATTCCGGGGTCGTGAATATTGTAATCCGTCCATATGGCGGAAGCCGTCTTTTCTATATGTTCAATACCTAGTTTTCTCAGCTCTTGGTAATCAAAAGCCGGGTTGCTGGGTTTTTGGGTGGAAATAGTCAGTCCATCTGTCATGAAGGCTAATAATTAGAGATGTTGTGATGGGAATGGGATACCAGAACAGCCGCAGGGGATGAAGCTTCGACTAGTTCTTTATGGACAAAACTAATCCCACCGTTCGCAGAATGTGATAAATTTAGGTCGGAAACAAAATCTATAAAATCCATTTCCTCCAAATATTTTATAATCATAGACTGCGTTATTTTTCCCCCAAAATGGACACTGTTACCCAAATTACTGATCCAAGGGGATAAATACTCCTGCAATTTCTGATCAATGGTTTTTTCATAATAATTATACTCATAGCCAATTTTCAACTTAATACGCGCAGAAATTTGTACCGGCTCGTAATAGGGATTGGATACATGATGGGTAACCCAATTATCTGAATGATCTTTTAAAAAGGTCCTGATATTCTCCAGTGTGTTTTTATCGGTTCTGGGTTTCAGTGGATCTACGGCGTTTTGATTCAAAAGATCAGGCACCACAATGATCAACACGTGGCCTGGATGGTAAAAAGAGATGGTAGACGCGTGGTTGATACATTTAACTTTATGTATGGCAGGAAAATGCTGCAAGATCATGCGCTCATAATCCCAGTTGGAAATGCTTCGTTCTTTATGCCGCAATCTTTCAGCAACCCGGGTATAAAATGCATCGTCATTCTCCTGCATCACGCCTCCAAATGAAGCATAAGGTTGTTTTATAGATTTTATGGCTCCGGTTTCGGGATCTAGTTTATTGATATTATTGGCCGGCAACGGAGCTGCCAAATGAAATGGGTCGTTATTTGTATCTTCAAATTGAACAATGGCAGCATTAGCCTGAACGCCTAAGAGATTACACACTGCATCGGTATCTTTTTTTATAGCAGCTTTTAGCCACAATAAACCATCCTTCATAATGGTGGTGGTGGTGGTGGCTTCCCTGGGAACTACTATTTTGATAACACCACTGGTGATCAGCCCGTTGGTAGTATCAAAAATAAAGTCCTCAGGGCCGAGTGATTTCCAATAGTTATCGCAAAGCACGCTCCAGGCTACTTCAACTTTGGGCTTGTCAGGATTGGCACTGCCTTCGGCTGCTTTCAGTAAAACACAGACTGCGTCTTCTGCCCTCAGTCCACTAAAACCGATGAAAAAAGATCCTTCATGCTCATACTCCGGCAAAAGATTAACCCTGTAATTTGAAATAAAAGGGAGCTGCCTTTTTAAAAAAGTGTGTTCACGCTTTTGGCCAAAGGCACCGTAGTGAAAAAACTCGATTTCTTCATCAATGAAATCATTCAATGATTGGCCATTAAATTTTATTCTGGAAGTTGTAGCCGTATAATTAAGGGTCAGGGATTGCATTTCAGGGGCAAATGGCTCTGCTGGGAGTTTAAGAGGATCTCCGTTTTTGCTGTAGCGCATTATTTCTTCTGTATATAGCTTCCTGTATTCTTTGAAAAAGAAGCTGTGCCCCAAGCGCAGGTTGAATATTCCTTTACGGATCTCCTTGTAGGGATTTACCATGGCCTCAAATACTGCTTTATAATTACTCTTTGCCAAGGTGAAAGCAAAAGAAGGCATTAAATAGGCCAGTTTGCTGCTTATCTTTTGTTCAAAGGATTGTCCAGCGAAGGTATAGGGCTCCACAGTTATTTGGGGGAGGGAAAGTGTGGGACATTTTTCCGGAGAAGCCGGGCTGATAAAAGGCCAGTTGGTATTTTGCTGTGCATTTGAGGTATTGAACAACTTAACAGTAGCTGTTTTATCTTCCCAGTTGTATCCATCTTTAAATGCAGCGGTGGCTTTGAAATCTTCAGTAGAAATGCCTTGGCCATAGGTCTGGAAATAAGTACCCAAATTCGGAGCAGGAATATTCTTCCATTCAACATCGAATGAAAATTCTTTCAATCTTTTCGAAAAAGCTTCCTCACTTCTAACAGTAAAATTTACATTGACTTCAGGTGTGGTACCAAATGGGGCAAAGGGCTTTGTGGCATCAATTGATCCAAAATCGTTTTCAAGCTGCAAATCCTTTATTCCGATTACTTTTACTTCAATAAGGGCATCCTCTACTTCTGCTGCTGCCAGTTCTTTGTAACCGAAATCTGCTTTTTCATTATTGAGGAGAACCTGCAATATGGGATGCTTGGTATTAAAATTTTTTCCATGTACAGCTGAATCATATCCCACTATGGAAGGTTCTTCTTTTGATATTTCTAATGTAAAGCTAACGTGGTTGCTATCACCTTGGGAGACCTTTCCAGAAACCGTCTTTGGGCCTATCCATCCTTTTTCACCTGTTATGGCTACCTTAAAAAGATCTGATAAAGCTTTGGATTTGGTAGCTGCCAACCTATGCGTTAAGGTTAGCTTGACCTCAATGGTGCGGTGTCCTTCTTTCATTTTCAGCACCTCGCTTGCCAAGCAAAAACCGATTTGTGCCAATTGGGTACCTTTACCTCCGAATGCGCTCCATCTGGGATTTCCCCGGTCCAACTCTGATCCGAGTCCATCTGCAGAATTAGCCACAGGTGCATAATGTATAAAGTTTTTATTTACCGGGTCTACATATAGAGACTGCAGTTCTGTGACAACTGATTTATTGACTATTATATCATGTGCAAGCCTGTATCGACGTTCTTTTTTCGTATTGTCTTTTCCCGCCAATAAGTAAGTACCGCTGTTTAAGAGAAAATCCGCTGTGTTCTTTTTTAACTCAAAAAGAACAAATGCCTGGTCAGGTCTGGGGGGATTTTTTTTCAATTTTAAAACCTCCCCAAAATAAAAGTCAAGATGTCTTTGGGTAATGTTATTGGCTAACTGTTGTGGCAATTGATAAAGGTCAATAAAGCCTTGCCATAGTGCAATATGCGGCGGCACAGACTTTTTTTTTGCTAAAATTTCTAATTCATCAGCAGATAAATTAAAAAAATCTTCCCAGGTTCCGTTTTCTGCTAATATTTCCGAATCACAAAACTTTACCTGTGCAGCTATGGCTTTTAAATAGTTGAAGAAATCATCCTTTGTTCGGGGATCGATCGGTACCATCGTCGGCTGTAGCCATTGTGGCATACGCTGTTGTTGGGTATGCCCATCCCGCTTCAGTAAAATTTTATAATCAATAGCTTTAGTGCTCATGCGGATTTATTGTTAGCCTCGTTCGTATAAAATGGATAAACCAGGTTAAAGCGGGAATTGGTACCTCTGATTTCATAATCTACCTGTATGTCTGTTCTGCCTTCATTGATGAGAAAAGTGGCATCCAGCTTTACACTCAATAATTTGATTCTGGGTTCAAATAAAAGGATGGAATTCTTCACCGTTATCTTGATTAATGTTTGGATAGTAGCATTCATCGGTTCAAAAACATAAGTTTCCAGATTGCATCCATAGCTTGGTTGCAGAAAGCGCTCTCCTATGGTGGTAGACAAAAGGATTTCGAGGCTTTTTTGAATATCCACTTCGTCGGAAGTCAACAAGACTTCATGGGTACTCTTTGAAAAAGTAGGTGGAAAACTCCATCCTCTTCCTAAAAAAGAGCGTTCGGTTGACTTTTTGTCATTCGTCATCTTATCCAATTAAAACAGTTGGCTCACCTACTGCCCCTTTGGCGCCACACAAACAGGTATCGGTAATTCGTAATGCGGGCATGCCCCCAATAACCACCGAAGAACTGCCCGTCGGGAAAATGCTTGCAGTAAGGTGTCCAGTATTGGGTGGGATTACACATACATGATTATCCATGGCAACGGAGGCAGGCTTACCACCAATTAATACCGTCGGAACACCAGGACCCATATTTGTTCCTCCATGGTCCGTTTGATCCAATACTCTTAATGCGGCAGGCATAGATTAGTTTTGAAATAGTTTGACTCTTTTGCAATTAATTTATTTTCACCATAGATCCTTTTAAATCCAATGAACCACTGCTTTCCACTTTGGTGCTGCCCCCGCATTTTATTTCTACAGCGGAATCACCACTCAATTTTATATCAGGTCCACCAATGGCGAGCTCAGTTCCCGCTTTTAATTCTAATTTTTTAGCAGCGGTAATGGTAATGCCACTATCATTCATTTGAATTTTGTTGGTATTTTGATCTTCCAGCGTTATCCCTTTTTCATCATCACTTATGGTGATTTTGTTACCGCCAGGGGTTTCTATTTGGATGCTTTTCTTTTCATCATCAAAAATCATTTTGATTTTCTCCCTGGAGGTAAATCCTTTTTGATGGTTATCATTGGAAGGGGGGAGGGGAGAAGGTAGCGCAGAACTGTGCAGCATGCCTAATACAACCGGTTGCCTTGGATCATCATATAAAAAGCCTGTAACCACTTCATCCCCAATTTCTGGACGAAAAAATAATCCTCTTTCGTTACCTGCATCGGCCAAAGCCATTCTTGCCCACACGCCCTCATCATCGGGATTTATGTAGGGAAATTTTACCCTCACCCTCATTTCTCCATCAGGATCCTCATTGTCGGTAACTATTCCTGTATGCAATCCTATGACCCCGGGCACTAAACCACCCGCTTTTGTTGCGCTAATGGTATTTTCATCTGCAAACCATTCCGGTGAATGGCCAAATTGGGCTTGTGTTTTCCATCCATTTACCCCATCATAATCCTGCCGGACACCACTTACGAAGCCTTTGCCGTTAAACCTTTCGCCTATCCCATTTAATTCCAGCACATCTCCAGGATTAATGCTTGCAATACCCCGAAATTTTACCCGTCCTCTAATTTTGGACAATCTAGACTTCAACATTTGTGCATCGGCCCAAGCCTTTCGTTCTTCAGGGGTTAATGAACCGGAATGAGCAAGTGTATATTCTTCTAATTCTAAGACTTCCGCCAAATCATTTACCGACAAATTTCCCTGTTCTTCAAGATCCGTCGGTTCATTAGCCTCCGATTCCCCTATAGCTTGATTAGCCATTTCCCATGATTTTGCTTTTACTGTTTTGTATTGGTTGCGACTATCCATTTCCACATCCAGTTCAATAATGGTGTCACCATATAAAAGTGACAGTGCAGCATCTCCTGTAACTGTTGGGGTTCTTATAATAATTTTTTCATCATTGGTAATAATAATCTTTCCAACCATTTCTGAACGGCTAAGTATGAAATCCCAATCAGTACAATTATACTGGACCAATTCTGCGTGGGAAAGAGAAGAGGATTCTATATCTAACTCAGGGGGTTCGAAACCGTGGTTTTTTAAGATTTTATCAAAAACCTCACTGTCGGTCATATCATGGAAACAAGCATTTTTTCTTCCCACAGTTGTCTTTATTACGCTGTGCTTACATGCTACAATAAGTTGCGAATCTCTATTTGATCTAATTTTGAGAGATTGTTTTATGATGATTCCGCTAAAAATATCAACAGTTTCATCAGGTCCACCTGCAGAAATGGATATTCGGTTTCCCGGCAAAAAAAGTTCGTCATTACTTAAAGGAAAATCTTCCTCCGCAGGACTTCCATCCTTCAATACAAGTGTTGCAGTTGAAATTTTATTTACCATCTTCATCACATTGATGGCCACTTTTGTTACAGAACGAGGAACTTCCGTATCATTCACAAAAATTTTAAACTCTGCAGCCGCTTCTATGGTGGGTATAGTTCTTTCCTTAGCCATTGTTATTTTTGGAAATATTTTTATCAAAAGGTGGAAAGAATAGTTTCTGGCCAGGTTGTAGGTTTAGGAATGATCCCAAGGTATTTACTTTTGCTACTTCAAGGTAGTACTTGAAATCACCATATATTTCATTAACTAATGCCGGAAGAGTATCACCTTCTTTCACTATTCTGATATGGGTAAGGTCGGGGGAAGATTTGGGTAATTCTGATTCTGCCAATTCTATACTCATTGCTTCAGTAAAGGTGGCCGTAATTATTACCCTTAAAGGAGTTCCATTAGGTTTGAAAAGTTTATACTGAAGAGATGCATTTTTCAGGACACAATCCAGGGCATATTGATTACTTCTTAATAAGGTAAGATTCCCCCAAAAAATCCGTAAAAAACGTGTGCTATGTTTTTCCTCGTGGTAACCCACTACTTCATAAAATTTTTGTATTTGTTCAGAAACGTCACAGCTTTTGCCGCTGCTTCCGGTTCCGTCCAAATAAAATTTCAGGGAAATATCCATAGGATCTGTACCTAAAATTGACCCAAACCTTGATTGTTCCCCAGGAGCAGAAGCGGATGTGCTTTCAACATGCACATTGTAATTAATGGTAAATTCATCAGGATTAATAAAAGCAGCAAAGGTGTTTTCAGACTTACCTGACCTCTTAATATCCTTCCAGGATTCTATCAATAACCTATCTCCTTCAGCTCCCTTTGTTAAACCCAAAGCATCCCCTACAGCACTTAATATATCAGCCATTAGCGTTCATTTTTCTGGTTAATAATTTCCATCACTTTCTCCACACATTCTTTTATTATAGCTTCCCTTGAAGCGTTATCAGAGGTAGAAGCATTTTTCTGCGGATGACCTGAGGCGATTTGCACATTAATTTCGATTTCGTTGATTATAATCGGCATCTTTAGAAATTTACTGAACCTGAAATACTGCCCGAAACTGCTCCGGCGACTGCACCAACAGCGCCCCCTATCATTGAATCCAATCCAACTGTTTTGTAATACTGATAAGACAATTCCAGGGTCTCTATGACCAAAGAGTTCTGTTCTGCGTTAAATTCGGAAATATCTACTTTTACGGGATAGGCATTGAAAACCTGCCAGGTTGTGAGGGGAATATGAAGATCGTTCAATAAACTGATGAGGATATTTTTGGGTTCTATCTCAAAATTCTCTATGGCATTCCTGCACCAGCCCGTGATAAAAGAGCCAATGAACATACCTCTTTTTAAGACTAGCTTTCCATACTGGGGCACTCCGGGCAACTGGTGCTTAAACCTGTTTTCACCTCCTTCAGCTACGGTTTCTGTGGGTATCTCCACGCTTAGTCCGCTAACACTCTGGAAACGGAAGTCCTGTGGGGTCTGGGGGAATATTTCTATCACCACAAGGAAATGAAATCCTGGTGGTGGATAGATCAATCCATCAAGTATACCATTAATAAGGCCCATAAGTTGGTTCTTTTAGTCTAGTAATCAAATGTATTCAATTGTGAGCCCTTCATGGGCTATATCAAGTTGTTCTATGGCCACTTCACTACCATCTGCTTTAAGATCGGTACTTGTTACTTTTACAGGAAAGGCATTCTTGATTTTCCAGGTGACCACTGGCTCATGTTCTTCATTAAGGAGACTGAGGGTGAGATCTCTCCTTTCCACTTTGTTCAAGGAAATGGTATCCAGCCATTGATAAAATTCATTGTCCCCCTTAAACACCCCCCGTTTAAAAGTAATATTACCATACTCGCTCATGCCGGGCATTTTGATTTTACTGAATTCAGGGGAAGCACCATCCCGGTACTCGATCAATTTATTTTCTATGTTTAATCCGCTGACTTCCGAAAACCCTATATTGGTTCCGCCCCAATCCACGCTGAAATGAAATTTCGGTAAAGGATAATTATTGGCCATGACAATCTTGTTTAAGTTTGTAAATTTTTTAATAAGTTTTAATCAATTGATCTACCCATTAGTCCTCAGTCCGAGCTTTATTTCTTCTGTCTTCGGACTCCTGACTTCCGACCTTAAAGAACCAATCATTTGTATTTAAAACATTGGAAACCATTATATTGGTTACCTATGATTCCTGTAGTTTGTGGGAGAATTTTAAGACGATGAATTCAGACGGACGGACTACTGCCATCCCAATCTCGATGTTCATCCTTCCCTCCAATATATCCAATGCGGTCATTGTTACGCCCAATCCAACTTTCACAAAGAAGGCATGCTCCGGTTTGGCACCGGCCAGGGCACCGGCCCGCCATTGTTTGATCAAAAAGCTTTCTATCATGGCTTTTACCCTCACCCAGGTGTTGGCATCGTTTGGCTCAAATACCACCCATTCCGATCCTTTTTTAATGGACTCTTCCGCAAAATTGAAGAAACGGCGGGAAGAAATATATCGCCACTCATTGTCATTTCCTGCCAATGTACGGGCACCCCATATCATCACCCCTTTGCCCGTGAAGTACCGGATGGCATTGATGGATTTGCCCGAGGTAGGGTCAACGTTCATGGACATCTGATCATTATGGGAAATCTTCACTTTTGCGGCATTGGTATAGGCCAAGGTCACATTGGCAGGTGCCTTCCAGACACCCCTTGCACTATCCACTGCCGCATAAACTCCCGCCACTGCAGCAGATGGCGGCATTTCCACGGTAATTTTAATAAGCTCAAGTTTAATCTGATTGTACAATTCAGTATTTCCAGCTACTTCTGGATCGGGGGGAGGCGTGATCGGTGAGGTCAATGGAACAGAGGGTGCCGGCTTTTTAAGATTTAGCCCATCGCGTACGGCTGGTTTTAAATCAGCTGGGGGGGTTTTTATGGTTCCAAGGTTGATCAATCCCGTAGTAGTGTTATCCGAGGTTTCATCCGTGTCGGTTTGTGTGGTCCCGTCCTGAATATAGATGATATTGACCCCTGCATCTTCAAACCTGTAGGGCAAGGAGGTTTCAAGATTGGGGAAATAGGCTGCACCATATTTTAACAAGTCAAGGTTATTGCCCAAAGTGGCTTCATTCCTGAACCCATCCACTGAACTGTTTATTTCATTAGGGGTACCGGTTACATGCAGAACATCCATGATGGTAAACCTGTCCTGTAAAGTGAAACATTGCATCAAGGCCTCGTTCATCAGTGCATGATATTGACTTGGATTTAAAGAAACTGCATCCGGAAAAACGAGCAAAGTGGGTTCGTCTACCTTGGCAATTTCATTCAGTCCATTCCTAAGATCATCTGCCGCTATATTGCCATCACTGGGGGTACCTGCCGGATAATTGTTCACAGACACAATATAACATGGCCCGCCTCCATTGGCAAAGTACATTTGCAAACCATAGTACATTTTGAAACGGGATCTTGAGTCCGTGCCAAGATCAGCAGTGATGGTACGGAATGTATCATCTCCTGTGCCCGTATCCGTAATCGTAACCGCTATGGCTATTTCTTTTTGGGCAAATCCAAACAACTGTTCGTACTCCAACAAGGAAGTAATGCGAATGGGTTGTAAATTAAGGCTTTTGCCATTGAAAATAGCTTTTTCAGTATATCCGATAAAAGCAGGAATAGCTGTTTCCACTTCTGCTACCGAAGGTGGAAGTGTGGGAATTTCCTTTATGTATACCCCTGGAGTCTTAAATACATCTGCCATGATCTTTAGTTTAGTTTGTTAAATTGTTATGAGAATGTCCGAAAAAGAGTCAGAACCTTCTGTTTTTACCAACATCAAAGGTGGATTGGGCAGGTGGGGAATGAGGACTTTATCGGTCTGATCGCGTAGTTGGATCCCCGTGACAGGACCTTCCTGCAGGGGAACCGGTTCGTTGGAAGCTATGATAAATTGATCCGTGGGAGAATTGGGCTGCGCGGTAAAGGCAATGGGGTTACCGTTTGTTTTACCCACTGTTACTCCGGTAATCGTCTTGTCAAATTTCTTGCTGATAATATACCTCCAACGGGTGGCCATGTTTGCAAAAGCAATTTTATAAAACTTGGTTTCTATGGAATGATCATTTTTCAGGAATTGATATTCAGGTACCAAACTACTTTTATAGAATATTTCCACTATTCCAAAAGTATTTAAGAGATCCTTGGTAGGTTGCACATATATTTCTGTCTTTTCCACCTCCTCAATAAAAAATTTAGCCCTTCCTCCGGGTGTTTTTTTAAGATCATAGCTGAAATTGAACACATTGTTATGATTATTTACGGTTTGATAGAATTCCTCCCCACTATCAATAAACCGAAGTTCGCTATTTTGGACTGTGGCCGTACCTTCCTGTATATAAGCAAAAGTATTGCTGTTAAAAGGTATTAAATCTGTATCAGAGACTACTTTTCCTGAATTGTTGGCCACTAATAAGGGGAAGGAATCTGTTGAAAGATTATTGACCAAATTATTAAAATAATAATGACTGGACCTGGGTTTGATAGTGTTGAGCTCTGAAAAATTTTCAAAATCCCTTCGTTTAAGCATCATAAAAAATGAAAATTTGCTTCCTTCCAAAAGCGGGCTTTTAATTAATTCATTGCCCCCAACGGTATTCACTTTGGCGTAAACTTGGCAGCCAAAGGCTGTAGGTAGATGGAGCAGACCGAAGGTATTCAATTGGGTTTGACAGGCTTTGGTAGGAACTAAAAAAAAATCAGGACATTTGCCGGAACGGTAAAAACCATGCAATATTTCAATGTCAAACAGGGGTTTATATTTAATATGAATCATATCTAAACCAATTGAATTGTTTAATGGAATTGCTTTTTTAAAAATCAACTGATCCTGTCCAACTAACTATCCGAAATAGTAATTTCGGTTATAGGAGGTGCTTCCATCTTAGGCTCGAGATCAATAAAGCTCATGGTTCTAATCTTATAGATCACGTTTGGCATATATTTAGCTCCCAAAGCGGCCCAAAGGTTATTCTGTTGTTCAAATGTGGTTCCGTAGAGCGTCACCAGTAGTTTTCCAACCTTTTGCCAAGGCTTGTCCTCTTCCACTTTGGCATTCAGATGAGGATATTTTTCACTGGTAAATACTGTGTTGGATTGAAAAAAGGAAATTACGTTGGATAAAAGCCGTAGTGCTGTGGGATAGTTGTTGGCAAATACTGAAAACAACACATAGGCATTAATATTTACAGGAGGATTGATGACCTGTATGTTTTGGTTAGTCTTTTGGTAGCTTAACTGGGATTCCGCAATGCGGTCTTCCTCCAAATTGATCAAGGTTAGAATTACCTTAAAATTTTCATTACCTTGATCCATAGGGATGGAAAAGGTTCCATCCGGATTCATAAGACCTGAAAGAATCACACAATCCACATTTCCAAAATTTGTGGGATCCTTTACCTTCATATAAAGATTTAACTCTTCAGTCAAAAATTCCAATGCTGTTCGGATCATTTTCTTGTATTAAAACCTACTACCATAAAATATTAGATCTTTTGCACTACCATTAAACTTTCTGACAAACGGATTTTCCTATACTGCACAGAGAGCAGGATTTCATCCACGAATGCCTGTACCCCTGGATAATAATGTGCATAATCATGAAAGGCAATGTATCCGCCTGTAACCACATAGGGAGAAAATTTCCAAAAATCCCTGGCCACATTCGGATAATCATGAAGGCCATCAATAAACAATAAGGAAATGGGATTTTCCCAAGAAACATGATAGGAATGGTCTTTAATTAAAACCACTACATCAGTTAACCCGGCACTTTCAATGTTCTTTTTGAATTTTTCCAGGGTAGGAGGGACGTGCTGTAAACCTTGGTCCATTGCCCCGATCACCCCTTCATGGGGATCTATGGCAAATACTTTAGCTTCAGGGAAAAAAGCCTTGGCTACGCTCCCTAAAACAACGGTGGATTTCCCTTGATAACTTCCGATTTCTACTATATGATGTGGAGTGGGTAAGGAATGGCAGGCCTTAAGAGTGATCGCTAAAAGTAGATCAGCTTCCTTATCCGCCAGCCATCCCTCAATTTTTTTAATGCGGTCCAAAAGGGGCAATGTCATGAACAAATAGGAAGATGGAACCTCTTTCATTGATCCATTTTTATATATGTAATGGCTGGATTTCTCCCGGGCAAGTTTCCTCAGAACATTATCATATTTCCGTTCAACAGGATGCATCCAAAAGGCATTTGCTTTCTTTTGTGCAGCACCCATATCCTGAAGGGTATAAGATTTGCGATAACGGACAAAGTCATGGCAACAGGGATTTAAAGCAATTTCATACCCAAGGAGCTTGACAAGGGTAGGGAGCACAATTTCTTCTGTTGCCCATATTTTTGTCTGCTTCATGATTTCCTGCAGCACTATGTTTTCTTTAAAAAGCTTGATCAGGTCCTTAATGGCATCCGAGGTGAAAACAGTTGAGGGCCAAAAGCTCCAATGGACAAACTTACTTTCACCATCGGGGAATTGTTTTAAAAAAGGTTTCCACAAATCATATTCCTTAAAAGCTTGTAAAGCAGTCCAAACCTCCGTATTATTTGAAGCAATTCTTTCGGGTTTATTGGAAAGCATGCCGACATTGGATTTTGAAGATAAAAACCCTCCGAGAAACTGTGCATACCCTGGTCTCAAAGCCAGTTGGTCAGAATCCACTATGGTAAGCGTGTCAAAAGAATAGTGATCGAGCGCATATTGCATACACTTTAGTGCAAAGGGATGAAGGTATCCATGCTGCAAGGGAAAGGGATTGGGATAAATCAGGGCGCCAAATTTTTCATAGGGAAAACTGCTCTTGAATAACAGTGAATTTTCCCCGCCATTATAGAGTAGGATAGGGGATCCTGGATCATGATAATGAAGGTTCCGTACCAGGTCAATTATACAATCCTCATTTTCATGAACCAGGCAGGCATATAAATTCTTTAGCGGTGTTTTAGGATCGGTGATTACTGTTTTGGATACTTCAGGGCTTTTTACCATTACATTAGGAGAGCTAAAACTCCCGTTGCTGTAGGTATTCCAATCGCTCTGCATAATTTTCTGTATTTCCTCTACCGGATAATCATACCACCAGCTTCCATTGGTTTTCTTTGGGCTTACGTTGTCCTCATGGATCATGTGGACGGAAATCTTCGCATCTGCAAGAGGTTTTACCCGTTTTGACGAAGTGGCCCATACAAACAATGCATCCATTCCTACATTGATAGGTGCAAAAGGATTGGTGTTCCATAATGCTTTGGTGTAGCACAAGGAACTGCCCAACAACCAGGTCCGCTGGTCGGGCGGATAAATATATTGATAAGCATGTTTAGTGGATAAATTAAAATAAAGAAGGTGGTTGATCCCACATACATCAGCCTCTTCATTTTGCAAGGCATTGATTTGATAGGCCAAGCGCTTGGGGTCATACCAGTCGTCATCATCCCAGTGGGCAATAATTTTCCCTTTGGAATATTCACAGGCCAGATTAAGCTTTTCTCCCAATGTGATTTTCTTATCCAACCTATAATAGCGGAGGGATGCCTCTTCGGGTATTAAATCCCCAATGGCATCCGTTCCATCATCAATGATGATCAGTTCTTTATGCTCATAATTTTGCCGCAAAAAATACCGGATAGCAAAGGGTATAAATTTCCTCCGGTTATAGGTAGGCATAATACAGGACACAAGAGGTTGTGGCTGATTATTCATATAAATTGACTCATCTACAATAAAAAAAGGATCAAATACTGCATGGCTTCGCCCCCTCACCCACATTTATGCAATTTAATATTCCATTAGAGGCAGGGCAATACCCAACCTTTTGTATATTTTTGCATTTTATTTCCATTATAAAAGTTTACTTAAGTAATAATCTTAAGTAGATCATATCACTAAAGCCAGATTCCATCTACTATAAAAGGGAAGAAATGAATATCATTCTTTTCCTCCTGATTAAAAATTAATATTTGAAAGTGCGTGCCGAATTATTAAATAGGATAAATAAAAAGATTGCCACCATAGCAGCTGTTGCGGATGATTTACCCTGTGTGATTATCATTCATAACGTACATGATTTCTCAACCTCCTATATGTCACAAAGGGGTTTGGATGAACTCAGCATGACATTGAAGGAATTACAAGGCATGAGTATCAAAGAATATCATGAAAATTTTTTTAATCCCGATGATGCTAAAGACTATCTTCCGAAGATCGTGGATTTATTGAAAAGAAATACGGACGAAAGCATCACCCTTTTCCAACAGGTACGTGTCTCTGAAAAAAAGGAGTGGAGATGGCATATGAGCAGCATTAAAATTTTGATGAGGAATGATGAAGGTAAGCCCCTTTTGATGATTACCCTATCTTATCCCATTGATCCTTTATCCCATGTCACCACAAAGGTTTCCCGTATCCTGGAGGAAAATAACTTTCTTCGAAAAAACAACAAAGCATTTACCTCGCTCACCAAAAAGGAAGTTGAAGTATTGCGCTTGACGGCCTTAGGAGATAATTCAACTGAAATGGCAGAAAAACTGCATATTTCCGAAAAAACAGCTACCACCCACCGGAGGAATATCCGTGCTAAATTAAAAATCCAATCCAATTACGACATCACCTGTTTTGCCCATGCGTTTGATTTGATTTAGAATAAAACTGTCTTTAATTGGAATAAATTTTGTAATGCCATGAGGAAATGATAATTTTATAAAATATATACAATTAATTTGTATGGATGAAATCGAGCATGATAAAAAAATTCTCCCACACCGGAGGAATATTTCAGCGAGATTCCATCCCGCTTAGGCGGGACAAGTCATGACGATTGAAAATCAATTATATACATATGAAACTTTTCTGTATTTGATGGCCATATTTTACATTTTAGCTGGTTTCATGCACGTTATAACCCGGATTAGATATTAAAATAACACTCTAATTTCCCTAATGCTGAGTTATTAAACAAAATCGAAAGAACTGTTTGAGATTATTTTGGGTTTAGATTAGTTGATAGGGTTAACCGGAAGCCTTTTGGCTTTTGAATCATCTTATTTTACCGATTGCTGTTTCCCGCCAATCTTTAAATGCATCCAAAAACAAGGAAGTGCCTAAATGCGCATTGTTATTTGAAGTTCTTTTACAATGGACATTGATTTGGCGGATATATTACACATTTAAACAATGATATTTTGAGTTTTACAAAATTTAATTTTGAGATTTCCTTACAAGAGGGTTTAGATGCCATGGGCTTCACTAAACCCACTCCGATCCAGGAACAGGCCATCCCACTACTCCAGGAAGGAAAAGACCTGATCGCCACGGCACAAACAGGCACCGGGAAAACCGCCGCCTTCATATTGCCCATCTTGAATAAAATAGCAAAGACAGGGTCCTCCCAACTGAATACCTTAATTTTGGCGCCCACCCGGGAACTGGCCATTCAGATCGACCAACAAATCCAGGGCTTTGCTTATTTCCTGGGGATAAGTTCAATCCCTATCTATGGGGGAGGAGACGGGATCGTTTGGGAGCAGCAGAGAAAGGCTTTGGAAGAAGGGGCCGAAATTGTAGTAGCTACACCGGGCAGGTTAATTGCGCTATTGGCAGGGGGGAAAATGAACCTGGAATCCCTGGAGCACCTAGTTTTGGATGAGGCAGATCGGATGATGGACATGGGATTTTCTGATGATATTCTAAAAATCGTCAATTATTTGCCCAAAAAGCGTCAGACGGTTTTATTCTCGGCTACCATGCCGGCGAAAATCCGGAAGTTTTCCAGACAACTCCTTAAGGATCCGGAGGAAATCAACATTGCTTTGGGCAAAACAGCCAAGGGCATTACCCAGTCCTCTTATATGGTGTATGATAACCAAAAAGAAGCTTTGGTGAAACATATCCTAAACCAAAAGGATTATGAAGCAGTCATCATTTTTTGCTCTACCAAAGACAAAGTAAAGTCGCTTTATAAAACATTAAAAAAAGATTTTGAAATTGAAGCATTTCACTCAGATCTGGAGCAGGTGGAACGTGAGCAAATCATGTCCGCCTTTAAAAACCGGTCCCTAAAGATTTTGGTGGGTACAGATATTATTTCCAGGGGCATTGATGTAGTTGGCATTGAACTGATTATCAACTACGATACCCCCAGCGATCCGGAAGATTATGTGCACCGGGTAGGCCGGACGGCAAGGGCAGATAGTAAAGGGGAGGCCATCACTTTTGTCAATGAAAAGGACAAGTTCAAGTATTCCAATATTGAAAAGCTGATTGGCATGGAAATAAACAAAGTACCTCTTCCTGAACAGCTTGGAGAAGAACCCAGCTTTTCCTCTTCAACAAGAGGGAATTGGAAAGACAGAAATGGGGGAAGAAAAACAACGCAAAGCCGATCCCAAACAGGGCCAAAACCCACACCTCCAAAAAAGAAAATGGCAGGAAGTAAACGCTCTGTTCAAGCAAAGGATAAGCAGCCTGCACGAACAGATGTTACCCCATCCAAAAATGGTAAAAAGGAGAAAGAACCCGAACTGGATTCCCCCCAAAATTCAAAGTTTAGAAGCAGAAGGAATGTGAAGGACGGGAATTAGCATTTGGTATCAAGAATCTGGTAACCAGGCTATAATAAATGGTTAAGGCCGCAACAAGCATTTGACG
>JBBDSC010000157.1:0-27589 GCA_040905145.1 Anditalea sp. | reverse complement strand
TGTTTTTTCCATTTCAGTTGACCATTTTTGGTCAACCTATTTTAGGCATGCACAAGAGCCATCTGCCGTGCCGCCAGCACTAGCGGCCTTGAAAATTATAGCCAAAGCTTATATTAAATTCCGTACCGGGACTAATGCTTTCGAACAATTGGTCCGTTGCGCCAAAAGATTGAAAGACTGATTCTCTTTTATCCCCTAAAATATTACTGACGCCCAACCCAATCCTCATTTTATCCTGCTCTCCGAATGTTTTGTTGGCATTAAAATTAAAACTGTGGAACGGTACGGTATAGACGTCAGGTTTATCAGCTATACCCACAAACTCCAAGGTTTCACCTTGTATATTATAGTAGATGCCAGCATCCAAGCCATTCATTGGTGAATTGTAGGATAAACCTGCATTGATGATATAAGGTGCCTGACCTGCCATATCCCTGGTGTTAAGTATAGTTTCTCCAATCCTTTCATTTCTTTCCCTGGATTCATATTCTGTGGGACTCATGTCAATCTGCGATTCCGTAAAGGTAAAATTGCCATTGATTGAGAAATTCGCCAAACTACCGGAAACAGACTCCAAACTCTGTCTTACTTCCAATTCTATTCCCATCACCTGTCCATCACCAACATTTCGCGCCTGAAAATTATTAGGAGCCTGTACATACTGGACTATTTCAATCGGGTTATCAAAAGTCTTGTAAAAACCACTCAGTGCTATGGTCTGTCCACGTTCTTGAAAAAGCTCCCATCTCAGGTCAAGGTTATTTATCCTTGTGGCCTGTAAATTTCCATCCCATATAGTCTCTCCTTCCGAGTTTACATCCGGGAAAAAGCCGCCGATAAACGTTCGGCCTGTGAGCGGGTCCAATATTTCGGCAAAGGAAGCTTCTTTGAAGGAAGGTCTGGCAATGGTTTTTGAGAAAGAGAAACGTAAATTTTGATTTTCAGTTATTGAATAAATTAAATTGACAGATGGAAAAAAATCCATGTCATCCAAAACCTTTTTATTATTTAAAGCTAGCCCCTGTTGGTTTCTTCCGCTATAATGTTGCACATAATTTTCTGCCCTGATCCCCAAAATAGCTTTCAGTTTTTTGGTGGGGCTAAATTCATTGGAGATATAAATAGCGGTGTTGCCTGCATTGGCATCATATTGATTGGGATTATAGGGCAAGAATAAAGCCTCGTATCTTGTACCCAGAGAAGCACCGGCATTGGTCGGCCATAAATTCTCTTCTTGGAACAACTCATCAGGATTTCCGGTTATTGATACACCCTGTGGAATTATCTGAAAATTTTGTATCTCATAATCCCTTTGCTTATAATTATATCCACCCCCAAACTTCAACCTGGCAAAGTTCCCCATTAAGTTATATTCCTTGGTGGCATTTAAATTGTTCGCCAGGTTGTCTTCTTCAAGAAATCTCCAGATCCGTTCAGGATAGCCCGATTCAGACCCTATACTGTAATTACCTCCATCTGTTCTGATGCGGGTATACCGGATATCAGGATCTTCTATATGGGATCGGGATGGGGAAATATTCCATTCAATTTCCCAGCTACCATCAGGGTTGTAATGAGTTCCGTTTAATAAAAGGTTGGTCATGGACCGTTCGCTAAATTCTAAGTTATGTTGATTTGCTGTAAAATTGGCACCGAGATCTGAATTTACATAGTAAAATATCCCTGCTTTTGACGTTCCGTTCTGGGAATGGAAAAGGTTGAGTTTATATTTTGAACGATCTCTCTTAAGTGCTATCCCGGCCAAACCACTAAGGGAAACATTATTTACTCCGAAATCACCCCTTTGAAACTCCCTAAGCTCCAATTCTGGTTTTTCAGGTCTCCCTTTTCCATATCTGCCATATTCTGCCCCTTCATAATATTCCGTTTCATTTTTATATGTCACGGAGAAGTTATACCCAATGGTGCTTTTCCCCTTGGATATCTGGTTACCCAAATTAAAACCTAATCCAAAATCCATCCCACTCCTCTCTCTCATTGCCGCTAAAATAGGGTTAAAACTGTCCAAAATCCCCCGAAACCGTTGGCCAGCCTCACTGTCGGTTCTACCCACTACATGGGCATACTGGGGAACATGGTTGTTTCTGCCAGTAGGAATTTTCCTCGTTCCATCGTCAAGTCCAACAAAATCCATATCCCCTCCTTCATAAGTTAAGTATTGGTTGTTGAAGTGCATAGTTGGAATATATCCTGCACTTGCAGAAATGCTTGCTGTTTTTTCATCAGGGAAATCCTTGGTGGTAATATCTACTATCCCTCCCGTGAAGTCTGCAGGAAGATTAGCGGTGAAAGATTTTAAAACAATGATATTATCTAGGAGGCTTGTAGGGAACATATCCATCTGAATGGTATTCCTGTCGGGATCCAAACCTGGTATTTCCACCCCATTTAATGTGGATTTTGAATACCTGTCGCCTAATCCCCGAATATATACGTATTTTCCGTCTTCTAATGAGACTCCAGGTACCCGTTTAATGGCCGCCGCCGCATCGGAATCCCCGATTTTTCTAAAGTTGGCAGAAGATATTCCATCCAGTAAATTGGGTGATTTTTTCTTTATAGTCAATAAAGCCTCCTCTGTTGTGCTGAGCATTTCCGCAATGACAATAAATTCCACCAATTGTTCTACATCTTCCTGAATTTGAATGTTGTCCAATATAGTTACCTGCTTAGTTGAAACCTTTACTTCCTGTATGGTAACATTCGAGTAACCAACATAAGAAATTTTTAAACTATAAGTTCCTGGTGCTGTTCCAATTTCAAATTTACCATCGAAATCGGAGACAGCACCGGTGGAAGTACCCTCGATCAATGCTGCTACACCAATTAAAGGTTCGCCTGTTGAACCATCTATCACTGTTCCCCTGATAATTCCTTGCTGGGCAAGAGAGGCAATGGATAGGGAAAACAAGAGAAGAGCTGTTAAAATACTTGCTTTTTTCATAGCATTAATTTTGTAGAGTATTTTATTTTAAGTAGAGAATGTATTGTTGTTGAATACTTAAATTACCCCTTTTGATATTTAAATATTTACAAAATTGAGGTGATTATCTGAGATAAAATGATTTTCTACGTTAAATGAATGTTAAATAATTGTTAATACAGGAGGAGGGAGAATAAAAAAAAGTCCGCGGTTTTCCGCGGACTTTTTTTTATTCTCCCTGATGGTATCTTTAAAAATCAGCAAGTTCTCCTGCATTGTCAGCCCATGTCCAGTCGGCAAATGCACTTTTATCAGCACCTACAGTATTTGCACCCAATGCTACTGCCGTAGCGTGTGCGTCTGAGCCTCCTTTGAACACAGATTGCAAAGTAGCCCCTTCGGGCAAGGTAACTTCTAAGTTGTTGAATGCAAGATCCCCATTGGCAAAGTTTGCGATGCTTTCGTCACCACTCAATGACAAATCGCCAAATCCATCAACGGAAGGATCAGGAAAACCAAAGAAATATATATTCTCGAAAGCTCCTCTGATACCATCCCTGAAGTCTCCCATTTCAGCGGTCATTACACCTTTCACGAATCCGTTTCTTAGCGTATGGCCATCCAAAAAGGTGCCTTCAGGACCATCCACTTCCAAAGCATGATCTGTCTCAGCACCTGCAACAACCACAAAGTTATCCATGGTACCGCTCCATGCCTGGTCAGTATCCAGCCCATCATCACCGGCATTCCAAACTACAGCGTTGGTTACATTTACAGTACCCCCAAACCATTCGATACCATCATCCTGATTAGCGACAACCTCTACATTTTCAACCACGGTTCCGCTACCAACACCACCTAAAGTCAAACCGTTGATCTCATTGCCTTCGCCGATATTGGCACCACCATGCCGTATAGAAATATAACGGATTACACCTGAATTGTCCTCCGGGTCATCTCCACCATAAAGGCCTCTTGTATCACTTGGAGGAATACCTTCAATCTGGAAATCCGATGCATTTGATGAAACAGATATTGGGGCTTTTCCAAGAATCAATACGCCACCCCAGAGACCGTTTATTTCGGGATCCAGGTTAGGGCTGGCGATCATTCCCGGTTCAGTTTCATCAGCCACTGATGTAAAGATGATCGGGTTTTCGGCAGTACCTTCGGCCATTAATTTTCCGCCTCTTGCTACGACAAGTGCTGTAGCATTTGTACCTGTTCCGGCCTCACCTTTCACAACCACACCTGGCTCGATAGTTAATGTAGCGCCATCATTTACAAATATTCTACCGGCCAATATATAAGTGTTACCGCTTGTCCAGGTAACATCAGCAGTAATATCATCTGTAATGACGTTTTCCTCGCCAGGATTAACGTCCCCTACAGGATTATTGTCATCATTACATGAACTGAGGTAAAACATCACTCCAAATGCAGCTATTAGGGATAAGATTTTTTTCATAATAAAGTTTAATTTTTGGTTTGTTCCCGATTTAAATTGCTACAAATTTGAGCATTTAATGTTACCTGAGATGCATCACAGCATTAAGTGATTGTTAACAATCAGCCTTAGTGTTATATCAATATTAAACAAATGGAGCCGGTGGGGTAATTAATATTGAAGATTGATTTTTATTTGTTTTTTGAATTTTGTTTCTGGCTTGTCCAGATTAGGGCTTTATAATCCGCTGGGGTATCAATATCAATGTGACCGGATGGAAAGGGGATAGAAGCTACCTCTTCAGGAAAATGGTGTAATATTTTTTTTGCCCCTTCCCCGCCTTTTAATTCCATGAGTTGGGGGAAGAATTTTTTATTAAAAAGTACGGGTACCCCAAGCGCATCTTTGTAATGACAAGCGACAATAGGTTTACCGGTTTCCTGTTGGGTGGAGATCAATTGGTTGAGGATATTTTCATCCACGAAGGGTTGGTCACAAAGCATAATGATGACCTGGTCCGGCTGATCCTTTTCCAGTAAACTTTCCATACCTGTTCGAAGGGAGCTTGACATCCCTTCCTTCCATTTTGGATTGATCAAAATGTCCGCTTGATTAGTATTGATTTTGGGTATCAAACGTTCATGGAATGCACCGAGGATAACTAATGTCCTTCTACATTGGGATTTTAAGCCTGCCTCTATAGCTCTGTTCAACAGGCTTATACCCTGAAAAATCAATTCCTGCTTAGGTTGCCCCAATCTGGTAGAACCTCCTGCTGCTAAAATCATCAAGGCAGTTTCTTTGGGCCTACTCATTAGTAATATTTAGCGTCGGAAAGGTTTAATCTTATCCCATCATCGGAGTGTATAGGACCGGTTTTATCCCGTAAAAAAGTGCCTGGCTTATCTTCCAAAATAGCTTTTATTTCAGCCAATACCGAGAGGGCTATTTCTTCGGGAGCTTCTGCGCCTATATCCAAACCTATAGGGCCAAAGATCTTGGACATGTACTCCTCCAATAGCGGGATTCCCTCTTTCTCCAGGGCATCGAGCATTTTCATCATCTTTTTCTTGGGACCCAACACGCCAAGATAGGAGACCCGCAAAGGTAAAAGCTGTTTTAAAACCGTCAAATCGTAGGAATAGTTATGGGTCATTAACACCACCACAGTTCTTTTGTCCCAACTCAGGGAATCGGCTACCTTATCCGCTTTTGAAAGTATAAGGTTTTTGACCGTAGGAAACCGCTCTAAGGTAGCATGACTGGCCCGGCCATCTATGATCGTGATTTCCCATCCCAGGACATGCGCCAGGTTTACCAAGGGGATGGCATCATTTCCTGCCCCTAGGATAACGAGGGCAACTGGGGCCTTGATAAGCTCAATAAATGCAGTGATGCCCTTTTTTTCGGGATAGGATTTGATCAGGGAATGTCCGGAGGAAAAAGCTTTTTCTACATCCTTTAGGAGGATAGGTTTCAGGTCCTCCAAGCCTGTCCAGGAACCTGCTATTTTGTTTTTATTCCATAACAGACAGGTTCCAAGCTGTGGCGCCCGCTTATTTTTTAGATCAAAAAAGGTAACCAGCACCCGGTCGGCACGGTCTTTTAGACAGCTCTTTAATAGGGAGAGCGGATGATCTTCCTGTGTGGTATCAATAGGCTCTATTAATATATGAATGATCCCATTGCACCCGAGGCCCACGCCAAATTTGGCATCATCATCATCGGTGGTGTCATAGGTTACCAGCATGGATTGCTGTTGGAACATGACCAGTTGGGCCTTTCTTAAGGCATCACCTTCCAGACATCCTCCGCTGATAGCTCCGGTTAATGCGCCATCTTCCGTGATCAACATCCTTGCCCCCGGACTCCTATAGGAGGAACCTTCTACCTGAACCACCGTAGCCAGGGCAGTCTGCTTTCCTTCAATTTGGGCCTGGTCAAATGCCTTTATGATTTCTTTGATTTCTTTCATTTTCTGCTCATTATAAGAGATTTTTGCCGAGCGGATTTAATGGAAAGATTTCACCCGCATGAAACATCTCCCTTTCCAGTGGAAGGGAAATGACGGCATCTGCATGTGCCAGATGGACCAGGTCCCCGGATCCGGAACTCTTCAGGGGAGAAGCCAAAATGGATCCCTCCTTTATGCTCAAAGTGACTAAGAGATGATAGGTCAGCGGTTTTTTAAACGAAATATCCTGATCCAATACAGCAGTATATTTACGACCGGGTAACCCCAGGTATTGTCTTAGCCAGGGCTTAAAATAGGTATGAAAACAAACAAAAGTAGAAGCTGGATTCCCAGGGAATCCAAAAATCATTGAATTGGGTAAAACCCCAAATAAAAATGGTTTTCCCGGTCGTTGTGCCACGCCGTGAATTATTTTGTTCATGCCCAATTCCTGTAACACCATCGGAAGGTAGTCATATTTGCCTTTTGAAACCGCTCCGGAAAACAGCAGTATCTGATAATCCTTTACCAATGTTGCCAGCTCATCCATCATTTCTTCTTTATCATCCCTGAGGTGAAAAACATTGGGTTTGATCCCAAAGTCCAGCAAGGCCGCATGTAACATATAGGCATTGGATTTTCTGATTTGATGAATTTCAGGTTCCTGATCCAGGTCCACCAATTCGTCACCGGTAGAGCAAATGGCGATTTTTGGGAGTTTATGGACCCTGATCCTAGAAATGCCCACGGAGGCCAAAGTCCCAATAATGGCAGGGGTGATGCTTTGTCCTTTTGTCAATAGGGTATCCCCTGTTTTGGCATCTGTGCCACTTAAATGGACGTTTTGATAAGGCACATGCTCGTTGGAGTCCAGAAAAGCCACACCATCGGCCAAAGTTATTTGCTCATAAGGGACCACGCAATCAGTGTTTTTTGGGAGGACGGCCCCTGTCATCACTTCAATGCAATTTTCACTATTGATAAGACTTTGCTGAGCCTTCCCTGCAGATTGTATGTTTTCTATTTTAAAAGAAGAATTTTCTTTTAGTGCGTTGGAATGGATAGCTATACCATCCATAGTGACACGGTGAAACGGTGGGGCGTCCCTATCTGCCTTCACCGGTTCGGCCAATACCCCCCCCATGGCATCCAACAAATCCACCTCTTCGTTTTCCTGTGGGAAGGATTGTGCCAATATTAAATCAAGTGCTTCTTGTACTGATATCATGCTGTTATAAGGTGATGGTTACCCACGCTTTTAATCCATTCAGAAAGACCTCCTTCCAGGTTATGCAATTGGATCTTCGGCTCCACTTCTTGAATATATTGAATGGCTTTTCTACTTCTCCCCCCCCGTTGGCACAGCACCACCCAAGGTAGGTCTTTGGGTAGATCCGGAAGTCCATGGATTAATTGGGAAAGTGGAATAGAATAAGCATTTTTTAAATGCATATGGCCAAACTCATGAGGTTCTCTCACATCCAAAAGGTTGAATGTCTTGTTTTGGTCGAACCAGTTGAGCAGTTTTTGGGCCGAAATGATTTGCTCAGACGAACAAGAAACTGGTGCGGCATTCTCTTGGAGCGATTTTATTTTTTTGTTTTCCTCTTTGGCGCTAAGCTGTATACTATATTGGCTATTATATAAAAAATCATAAATCTGAAGTGTGCCGGAAAGTGGTTTTCCTATCCCTGTAATTACCTTAATGACTTCCAAGGCTTGCTGACAACCTACAAGCCCAGGGATAATTCCCAGGACCCCTGCCGTATTGCAATCGGGGATTTGATCCTGAGAGGGGGGAGTAGGATAGAGACAGCGGTAGGTGGGCCCACCCTGGTAATTAAATACACTGACATGGCCCTCATAATACTGTATGGCCCCATAAACAAATGGCTTCTTAAGGATGACGCAAGCATCATTGATCAGATAACGTGCGTTGAAATTATCCGTGGCATCCACTACTACATCAAATTCCCCTAAGATGGACAAGGCATTTTCTGGGGTCAAAAAGACAGGAAATCCTTTTACCTGGACTTCCGGATTTTGTTTTTGTAATCGCGGAACACAGCAATCCACTTTAAGCTTTCCAACATCTACAGGGGAATAAATAATTTGTCGGTGCAGATTGGTCAGGTTCACTACATCTGCATCCACTACGCCTATCACACCCACACCCATTCCAGTCAGGTATTGCAGCACGGGGATCCCCAGACCACCGGCGCCAACAACCAGCACGCTGGCTGCAGTCAGCTTTTGTTGGCCATCTTCCCCAAAACCGGGCAATTGTAATTGTCTGCGATATCTTTCTGGATAATTCATCTGGTTATAATTTTCTTTTTAGTGGTCAGATGCCAGCCTGGCCGGTAGGCAGGGAATCTCGCTGGAAATATTTATCCCGATGTGTAAGATCTTTTCTCATGCTCGATTTCATAAGCTTTACCTTTAGCCGCCTAGGAAGGACATGGATTTTTTAGGGGCTTTTTCACTTAATGCTTCTGCGCCAAAACCATCTTTTTCCCTTGAAGCAACTGCATCCATGATTTCTTTTTCCACCGTTTCCATGGAGACACAGTTTCTGATCAGGTCGCGGAGATTGGCGGCCGGTGGGCCATACAGACAAGTCCGAAGCTCTCCGGTAGCAGAAAGCCTGATCCGGTTACAGGTACCACAAAAAGTCCGGCTGAAGGAGGGGATGATACCAAATGATCCCTGATATCGAGGAATCTTATAATTTACGGAAGTGCCGTTTTTTTCATCCTGTACCTTCTCGATTATTGGATAGTGGCTTTCAATATAATGAAAAATGGCTTTGTGATCCCAAACGGGCGTTTCAAAAACGTTTTTTCCGTTAAAGGGCATCTCTTCCAAAAACCGGACTGACAAAGGATAGCTTTGGGTGAGCTCAATAAAAGGGACAATGTCGGAAATATTTTTGTCATCTGCGACCACACAATTTAGTTTAACCTCAAATCCTTCTGTCATTAAATCCAGGACACATTGGTAAACTTCCTCAAACCGGTCCCTTCGGGTCATCTCGAAGAAACGTTGTCTGTCCAGCGCATCGAGGCTGATATTGATTTTGCGGATGCCCCATTTTTTTAGATCAGCCATTTGGCTTTTGGACAGCGTACCGTTGCTGGTTACGGTAATCTGTTTCAATTCCTTGTTTTTACTGAGGTTTTCCAAAAAGGGCATAATACCTTTTCGCACAAAGGGTTCCCCTCCGGTAATCCTGATTTTATTGACCCCCAATCTGGTGAATAGCCCGGTAAGTTCTTCCAATTCCTCAAAAGACAAAAGATCTTTTTTATCAGCAAAATTCACCCCCTCCTCCGGCATACAATAATAACACCTGAAGTTGCAACGGTCAGTGACCGAAAGCCTCAGGTAATTTAACTGCCTGCCATATTTGTCCATTAATATTTTTTCCATGCGTTGATTACTTCTCTCCTTCGTTTACCACCTCCAATATATCAAATAATAAAGAAGGAGTAACTAATAGGTTTTTTGAACCTGGAATTTTGTTTTTTTGGCTTGTCCTCATTTGGGACTTATATTCATTACTGTCTTCTTATCAGGGATGGGCATTCACCCAAATACTACCGTCTTCATAAAATTCTTTTTTCCAGATAGGGACGGTGTTTTTCAGTTCATCTATAAGGAAGCGGCTTGCTTCAAAAGCAGCCTGACGGTGAGGGGCAGCAACACCTATGACCACCACGGGCTCGCCTATTGCCTTTTCCCCTACCGCATGAACCATGAGCAGTTTTGAAATGGGCCATTTGTCGGCTGCCAATGCTGCCAATTTCTCCATTTCCTTTATGGCCATAGGTTCATAAGCTTCAAAGGCCAACTTCATTACCCCTTTATTGTGTGCATGATTACGTACTGTCCCGATAAATAAGTTGATGGCACCGGCTTCGGGAAGACGTAAAAGGGAATAGGCTTCGTTAAGATCAATCTGATCCACTATTTTTATGGTACCCATTGATTATCCTCCGCTAACGGGTGGTATAAGAGCCACCTCTTGTCCAGTCCCTAAGGCCGAATGATCTTCCGCATAGGCATGATCTACAGCAATGGCCAAGGCGCTGAGTTGGCCCATAGCGGGATATTGTTCAAATAACCAGGATTTTAATTCACCTACTGTTCCTATATTTTCAATATCAGGCACTACAAGTTGACTTTCTCCTACAATTTCCCGGGCAATGCCGAATAGTTTAATGTTCATGTGTTTTATATATTCTTTCTTAACAACCCAAGTTAATAATAACCGCTGTAATGAAGAACTTCTTTAAACCTTTTTTGATTCCTTTGGCTCTTATTTCTTTAGTCTCTACACTTTTCCAGGTCAAATATTGTTTTGTACCCGCCTACGAAAGCTGGCTTTCCGGTAGGCAGGCAATCAAGTGAATTGTTCCAAATAGGAAGGCTGGAACTGGGAGGGAAGAAAGTTTACCTCAATAGTAAAGGGACCCCTTTCCCAGTGGCGGTTTTTACCCCCCCCTAAATCCCCCCTGAAAGGGGGACTTTGGTGTACGTCTTCGTAAAGCAATTTTCTAATTATACCAGGAATCTTCCAAGTTCCACAATTCAACAATTCATCAGTTCGACAGTTCAGTAATCCCGTACTGAAACTGCGATGGTCAAAGGTAAATCGTATGTTTATTGTTAAAAAAGGAAAAGTGGAGGGATATTTTCTTTAATTTGTAACAGGACCTTTTGGGTAACGGCAGGAACAGTAGGCCTTCCTCCGTTCCCTTTTGTGATTATAAACAATTTAACCCCCATAAAAAATGAAAATCATTCTTTTAAATGGCTTCTCCGTAGCCTTAATCCTGTTGGCCTCCTGTTTTTCCTTACGGGCCCAAGAGACTGAAATGACCATAGCCACCTATAATATCCGTTATGACAATCCAGGGGATGCGCCTGATACCTGGGACAAAAGATTTCCCGTCATCACCAATATGGTGAAATTTCATGGGATGGATATCTTTGGCATTCAGGAGGCGATGCACCATCAGGTAACCGATTTGGCTGATGGATTGTCCGATTACAGCTATGTGGGCGTCGGCAGGGATGACGGGGCCCAAAAGGGGGAATATTCTGCTATATTTTACAATAAAGATGAATATAAGGTATTGGAGGATGATACCTTTTGGTTGTCTGAGGATACCACGAAGCCCAATAAAGGGTGGGATGCTGCTTTGCCCCGTGTCTGTACCTGGGCCAAAATCGAAGAGGTGGAAACAGGAAAGCAGTTTTATGTGTTCAACACCCACTTTGACCACAGGGGCGTGCAGGCGAGGATCAACAGTGCGGCGCTGATCATGGAGAAAGCAAAGGAAATAGCGGGTGGTGAAACAGTCATCTTAACGGGCGATTTCAACATTGACCAGGATAATGAGGCCTACAAAAGCATTAAGGATTCAGACATGTTCAATGACAGCTATGAAGTGGCCGACATCGTCTACGCCAATAACGGCACCTTTAACAGTTTTGATAACACCAAAAGCACCGACCGGAGGATCGACCATATTTTTGTCACCGAAGATATCAAAGTCAAAAAATACGGGATCCTGACCGACACTTACCATAGCCGGTTTCCCTCGGATCATTTTCCAGTACTGGTGAAGGTGGTGTTTTGATTGAAGTAATGGAGGTCTGGAAAGAACCTCCTTTGGATGAAATGGTTGAGAGAAAGGCACTCTATAACATAAACAAGGAAGGTTACTTAACAATGAAAGAAACAGAAAGAAGAAATGATAAGACAGGACGGATTGTTTGGGACCCTGTGCAGAGGAAATGAGGCGCATGGGGACAGATAGCACAATGCGCAAAATCATATAAAAAAAGCAGGATTCGGGATGTTCTTTTCCCAGTGATTCGTATTCTTTCGCCCTTACGAGATACTAAGGTTAAAATAAAAACAGTTAACACCGAATGACTCCGTAGCTCAGTAGGTAGAGCAACTGACTCTTAATCAGTGGGTCGAGAGTTCGAGCCTCTCCGGGGTCACCTCATTATCAGATACTTACAAGAAAATTTGTAAGTGGCTTTTTTGATTTCCATACTATCTGCATACAAAGTGATTTTTTTAAACCGACTTATTTTTTCTCAAGGAATATTTTGATTTTAGTTTTTGCTTCTATTTTTGTGTTGATTTTTTGCTTTTCTCAATAATGATTTAAATAAAGGAAGAAAATTGACTATTCCATAGCAACAAACGTTTCCACATTTTTTATTATGGATTAAGACCGTGACTAATTACCCTATTGAAGTATTTTCTGCAAACCTAAAAGGTAACATCCACTACAATAAGGGTTGAGTTCCAATTTTTCAACATCGAAACCGTTAGGTGGAGAGATTCCTAATTATTTAGTTCATCTACTATTAGGCTTGTCTTAATTGCAAAAACGTTTTTCAGGATAATGGAAGTAGCATTATCTATTAAAACCATAGCAACTATAAAAGATTCTTTTTTGGCAATGTTTTGAAGATTTAAAAATTCTACAGAATCAATTCGAGTATCTTTCGGTACTTGGGCCTGCCTGTAATATCTAGAAAGACTATTGTTAATTTTCATATCAATTCCATACTTATCTAATCCTTTTAAAAACATTTGAGTTGGATTTCCTTCAAATTTCTTGTAATGTTCTTTCTTTAATGGTATTAGAGAATCTACAACTAATTCTTTCTGCTTCCTTGATTCATGGCTTAAGGATGAAATAACATAATAATGTTGATTTTTGATTTCAATTGATGACAAGACAAAATATTGATCAGTTAAATCTTCAGATGGTAAATAAGAAATCGCCTCTGGATTCATTACTGAATTGGTAAAATCCGAACTATCAATATTTTTTAGCTTAGATAAAATTGATTCTGAGACACTTGGAGAAAATGTTAATTCAAAATTTTTAAGGAAATCCTTGTCAAGCCTCATTGATTCTTTCAAAATCCTAATTTCATCATTCAACTTTCTTGGCACCAATTTTTTATTAGCATGATTGGACATGGCGGTGCCAATAAAATGCTCAAATTTTGAAATCTGTTCAATATTTAAATCTTTATTAAAGATATCAATGTTATATTTTGATTTGATATCCTCAATAATTAGCATTGATTTCTTCCCAATTTCATCTTCAAAATTTATTTCTTTATGCTTAAGATTGAATCTACGAATAGAAGTAAATTCTAGCAATCTTAATAGAGCTGGTATAATTAATGCATTCTCCATATTATTCAAATTCAATGATATCAAACTCAGTGCGTTGTAAATCATAAATTTGACACTCACTACTTAAAGGACTTGCGGCATCATTTACATCAACAGAATTAACTTTAGTAGAAACTAAACTTGCAGGAATTAAATATACTAGAGGTGCAAATTCATTTATATCAGCTAAATCAATTATTTTAAGAATTCTAGCAAAATCATTGTCATCAATTATTCCCTTCTCTCTCATTATAGCTGCGCCTTTCTTTAGACCAATTCGGTTTTGCTCAATTTTAGATGAATGTTTGTCATTTGATTTAATGTCATCTAAAAGATTTTTATATATTTTAAAAGGAGAAGAACTTGCGGGTATTTTTCTTCTAAAGTCGTATTCATCCAATTTCTCCGGATTGTATACAGGTGCGCACCAAACAAAATGTGTGGATTGATAAAATTGTTCTGCAATAAAAAAGGCAACTTTTGTATTTGTTGAATAATATAGTAAATGATCTTTCATTTTGTTTTCTGTTTTTTTTAATATTGTCTATCTATTTTTCTCTCAGTTTTTATGTCGTTGAATAATAGAAGATCAGCTATAAACATTAAGGAGACATTTAATTTTCATCAAAACCTTTCCAATGAAACAGGTTTTCATTGGAAAATACATCGTCATCTTTCATGACAATAAGTGCTGATAGCTTCTACTTCATCCATTAAATCTATACTAAAAAAATTCCTTTCCAAAAGAATTTTCTTGACTTCTTTGGGACATCTGAGTAGAAATATGCTAAACATTATTTTTGGAATTTGTCTTTCGCCCTTACAGGGCTCCGGCTTTGATCCGGTGTTTTATTTCATCGGGCTGCACCCGATGTTATGGTAAGGCGCCCTTTCAGGGCTTTCAAAGAGGATAAAGTTTACCTTAATAATCATGTAGGCATTTTAATCCGGAGTTGGAAATATTCTATTCCAGAGCAATTTTTGGCTAAAGCCAAAGGAGGTATATCACCTTCTACTGATCCTCCAGCTAAAGCAGGAGGCAATTGAACCAATAGTGATTTAAGCCCCAACGGGGCGTAATATCCTAACGCAGGGTGAAGCCCTGCCAGAAAAAATGCAAAACCGAACCCCAGCCCTGCAAGGGCGAAATCCTACATCCAGCCATGTCAAAATTAAGAGACGAAGAGAGGGGGAGACGAAGAGAATTAACCTATCTATATTTTCAAAAAGAGACGAAGGGACCGGAGGGAGGGGGAGACGGAGAGCATCCCTGATCCCTCAGTCCCCATGTCCCTCTATTCTCTTTTACGTCCCTCCGTCCCTAAGTCCCTCCGTCCCTAAGTCCCCAAGTTCCCAAGCCCCCTCTTTTACCCCTTCCTCTCCAAATGGGTCCTCCCAACTATTGGGTTTTAATTAAATTTACTTATCTATGTAGGATTAAAATCTATTTGTTTTCCTAAAAATAGGATCATGCATAAACCCTTTTTCCATGGATAAATTCCTGAGCTGCGACTGGGGCACTTCTTCTTTTCGGCTGAGGCTGGTAGAGGTGCCTTCCTTAAAAGTCCTGGCGGAAGAAAAGTCGGATCAGGGAATTGCCAACAGCCATACACTTTGGCAACAATCGGGAGACAAGGACCCGGATAAAAGGTTGATGTTTTATTTGAACCTGGTAGGTGGATACATCCAGCATATCGAAAAGAAAATCGCTGGTTCTCTTAAGGGGATACCCCTTGTTTTTTCGGGAATGGCCTCTTCCTCTATAGGAATGAGGAGCCTTCCCTATGGTCCACTGCCTTTTCACACAGCAGGAGCGGGAATTCTATCGGCTTTGTTTGAAGAAAATGAAAATTTCAATCATCCTATTTTACTGATTTCAGGAATCCAAAGCGAAGAAGACGTGATGCGGGGGGAAGAGACGCAGCTGGTCGGTGTGATGAAAGGCCTGGAGGATAAGGAAGGGGAGAAGGTATTTATTTTCCCGGGCACGCATTCCAAGCATATTGTTGTAAAGGACCAACAGGTGGTGGGGTTCAAGACCTATATGACAGGGGAATTTTTTCACTTGTTAACCACCAAAAGTATTCTTGCTTCCAGTGTGGAGAAAAATATGACGTTTGATGAAAAAGAAAATTTGGAAAGTTTTGATCAAGGAGTTAAAGAGGCCGTTCATTCCAATTTATTGAACGCCACCTTTCGGGTCAGGACAAACGAGCTGTTTGACAAAATGGCCCCAAAGGAAAATTACCACTATCTAAGTGGATTGTTGATCGGTACAGAGTTAAAGGAACTTTTGCAGCAGGATTCTGCAAAAATTTACTTATGTTGTAGTTCCAATTTGAAATCCAGGTACGAAGCTGCCCTGATAGCCTTGGGCATCGGGGGGGTACAGGTTTTTTCAGGACCATGGATAGAGGAAGCCGTAATCAGGGGACAATTTCAAATTTATAACCAATTGCAAAAACGATGAACCAGTCTTTTTCTTGGGAGTTATTGGAAAAAATGCCTATAGTAGGTATTCTGAGGAATTTTCCTGCTAAGCAAATGGAAAAACTCTCGGAGTGTTATGCCGGATCAGGTTTGACCACTTTGGAGATCACCATGAATTCAGAAGGTGCCAGCCAGGCCATAGCCTCTTTAGTAAACTCCTATCAGGGACAACTCAATGTGGGTGCCGGCACAGTCTGTACTTTGGAGGATCTGGACAAAGCCCTGGAGGCAGGGGCGCAATTTATCGTTACGCCTATAGTGGATGAATTGGTTATCAACAAATGCGTGGGCCATAACATTCCGGTCTTCCCGGGAGCTTACACCCCCACAGAAATATACAAAGCCTGGTCCCTGGGAGCCGGCATGGTGAAGGTATTCCCCGCCAGTAAATTGGGACCTGATTATATCAAAGAAGTGCTTGCTCCTTTGGATCACATTAAATTAATGCCTACAGGGGGGGTATCCCTGGATAATTTGAGGGATTTTATGAAGGCCGGGGCCAAAGGGTTAGGAATCGGCAGCCAATTGATCCCCAAACGGCTGGTGGAAAACAGTGAATGGGAGACATTGAGCAGGCATTTTTCCGAATTTGTAAAAGAGTATAATGAGTTTTTAAATGAAGATTAGAAGTTACGAATTGTTTCAGGTGCCACCGCGCTGGTTATTTTTGAAGATAGAGACGGACGAAGGAATTATAGGCTGGGGAGAACCTGTCATTGAGGGAAAGGCGGCCACGGTAAAAGCAGCTGTCATAGAAATGATGGAAGGCCTGATCGGCAAGGATCCAAGGAATATTGAGGATCATTGGAATGTCATGTACCGGGGCGGCTTTTATCGGGGCGGCCCTATTTTAATGAGTGCCATTGCAGGAATTGATCAGGCATTATGGGATATCAAAGGCAAATATCACAATACCCCCGTGCATCAGTTGTTGGGGGGGAAAGTCAGGGATTCGATTAAAGTTTACTCCTGGATTGGCGGGGACAGGCCTGTGGAAGTGCGTCATGCGGCCATGCAAATGGTTTCCCAGGGTTTTCTTGCCTTAAAAATGAATGCCACGGAAGAACTTCAGTATGTGGATTCCTATGACAAGGTAGACCAGGCCATAGAACGGATTGCAGCGGTAAGGGAAGCTGTAGGCCCTCATATTGGCATTGGCATTGATTTTCATGGACGTGTTCATAAGCCCATGGCCAAAATATTGGCAAAGGGGATGGAGCCTTACCGTCCCATGTTTATTGAAGAACCGGTGTTGCCGGAAAATAATGAAGCACTTCGGGAGATTGCCCAGCAGGTGTCCATTCCCATAGCCACTGGGGAACGGATGTTTTCCAAATGGCAATTTAAGACTTTGTTAATGGATGGGTATGTGGACATTATCCAGCCGGACCTTTCCCATGCCGGAGGGATCACCGAATGCAAGAAGATTTTTTCTATGGCGGAAGCATTTGATGTGGCAGTGGCCCCGCATTGCCCTTTGGGACCTATCGCCCTGGCCGCCTGTTTGCAGGTGGATGCCACCTGTCACAATGCCTTTATACAGGAGCAAAGCCTGGGGATCCATTATAATCAAGGAAGTGATTTACTGGATTACCTGGTGGACAAAGATATTTTTAAATACGAAAATGGCTATGTAAAAATACCGGAAGGTCCGGGTTTAGGCGTGGAAATCAATGAAGCCCATGTCCGAAAAATGGCTGAAATCGGCCATAATTGGAAGAATCCTTTGTGGAGGCATCAGGACGGAAGCATAGCAGAATGGTAAAATGATGGACAACACGGTTTACTTATTGATCATTACCTCACTTTCAATCTTGTTATTACTTGTTCTGGTAATGAAATTGAAAGTTCACGCTTTTATTTCCCTCTTATTGGCCAGTACCTTTGTGGGTTTGGCGGCAGGAATGCCTTTTATGGAGCTGATTGCCAGCCTTCAGAAAGGCATGGGCGACATTCTGGGTTTTATTGCCATTGTGGTGGGCATGGGAGCTATTTTGGGCAAATTACTGGAGGTGTCGGGTGGGGCCCAAACTTTGGCACATTTTATTATTCAAGCTTTTGGGAAAAACAGGTCCAACTGGGCTTTGATGCTTACCGGGTTTATAGTTTCCATTCCGGTGTTTCTGGATGTCGGTTTTATCATATTGGTTCCTATTGTGTATGCCTTGGCCAACCGCTCGGGCTTGTCCCTGTTACATTTTGCCATACCCTTGCTGGCCGGAATGGCTGTGGGCCATGCCTTTATCCCCCCCACTCCTGGGCCTGTGGCGGTAGCACAAATATTGGATGTGCCCATGGGCTGGATGATCGGATTTGGAATATTGGTGGGGTTTCCCACTGCTGTAGTGGCAGGCCCTGTTTTTGGAAACTACATTTCCAAAAAAATTGTAGTGGGGACTCCTGATTTTATTGATTTTAATGAAAGTAAGGTAAGCGGAACCAAAAAGGATTTTTTGATGATCCTTTTTATCATCACCTTACCCATTTTCCTGATCCTGTTGGCCACTACTTCTGATATGTTTGTAGGATCCGGGACATTGTCCGCAGATAATTTTTGGGTCGGTTTGCTTCAGTTTTTGGGCCATCCTTTTTTGGCCCTGACCATTGCCACCATGGTGGCCTCTTATTTTTTGGGTTTTAAAAAAGGCTTTAACGCCAAGCAATTGCTGGAGTTTTCCGACAAAGCCTTGGCCCCCGCCGGCCTGATTATCCTGATTACAGGAGCTGGGGGCATGTTCAAGCAGATTTTGGTGGAAAGTGGTGCCGGAGAAGCCATGGCCGAGGTTTTTCTCACCTATAATGTGGCACCGATCATTATGGCCTATCTGCTGGCAGTGATTATAAGGGTGATACAAGGATCTGCCACGGTGGCCATGGTCACCTCGGCAGGTATGATGGCCCCTGTCCTTTTGGAAATGGAAATCTCCGATCCCATGAAAGCATTGATAGGTCTTTCTGTAGCTGCAGGTGCCAGTATTTTGTCCCATGTTAATGACAGTGGTTTTTGGCTGGTGAAAAAATATCTGGGTTTGACGGAAAAAGAAACCTTGCAATCCTGGACCATGATGGAGACGATCGTTTCCATTGTCGGCTTTATTTTAATTTTGGTGATCTCCTATTTTATACCCTAAATCAAAGACATGAATCGGGTATGAAAAAGGTTTAAGTGATTTAACACAGATTGGCACAGATTAACACAGAGAAGGAATTTAAAACAATCTGTGGGAATCCATGGAATCTGTGATGAAAAAAAGGATTTAAAAATCAAATTATTTTATCTATGAAAAAGGTGAAATGGGGTGTTTTGGGCGCATCAAAAATTGCTATTGAAAAAGTAATACCCGCCATGGCGGACCATGAACAATTTCAGGTAACCGCCATAGCTTCCCGGAACATGGAAAAGGCAAAGGCCGCTGCAGAAAAGTTGAATATCCAGAAGTTTTATGGTTCTTATGAAGAGCTGATCCAAGACCCTGAGATTGATGTGGTTTACATTCCCCTGCCCAATGATCTTCATGTCTCTTTCACTTTAAAATGCATAGAGGCAGGGAAACATGTGCTCTGTGAAAAACCGCTTGCCCTGAAGGCCGATGACATTGAACGATTGATCCGGGCACGGGACAAGCATAAAGTAAAGGTGGGTGAAGCCTTCATGGTCAAGTCACATCCACAGTGGATAAAGGCCAGGGAAATCGTGCAACAGGGAGGTTTGGGCAAGGTATGCCTGATTCATGGCTTCTTCAGTTACCATAATACCAAACCGGAAAACATCCGGAACAAACCGGAACATGGGGGAGGGGCAATCTGGGACATTGGTTGTTATCCGGTATTTACTTCCAGGTATGTATTGGGGGAGGAACCGGTGAGGGTGGTCGCTTCCATGGAATATGATAAGGAATTCGGTACGGATAAAATGGCCAGTGTCATCCTGCAATTTCCTTCAGCGCGGGTGGTTTTCTCCGTCAGTACCCAGCTTGTCCCCTACCAGCGTATGAGTTTTTTTGGGGAAAAGAAAGAACTGGAAGTAAGGATCCCATTTAATGCCCCTCCCGATAGACCCTGCGAAATCAGGATCAATCCCGGGGATGTATTCAATGAAAGCTATGACACGCTGACTTTCGAAGCCTGCAACCAATATACCCTACAGGCAGAGGCCTTTACAAAAGCAGTTATTGAAGATACTGAAGTCCCTGTTTCTTTGGAGAATGCCAGGGCCAATGCCAAAGTATTGGAAGCCATTTTCCTTTCCGCCAAAGAAGGTCGTTGGGTGGATCTGGATTGAAAGTGCCTGCCGAATTCATCCTATAATTCCTCATTAATGATTTCATGAATAATCGGTTTTGGGAGAATCTGATTGAAATCAGAGATATTGTAAACGGCTAAAATTAGAACTTAAATCTGTCCTAATCTTAAGTAATGGCATAGTATCCGGCTATATTTCCTGATGGTTTATCGAAATTCCACAACAGCGGTTTTTTCGGCCTTTGTGGCTAGCTTTTTTGGCACATTTCTCCCCCGATTCTTTATAACCAATAGCCAATAACCATTCAACCATACTCACATAGCTTTTACTACCAAGACCCAGTCATTTCCCCTTTTCTCATCTGAAGGCGGATCAAAATCCATAGTTTCCTTTTTTTCCATTGTTCCAGCCTTTACACTTTCACCAATTTGGGGGTTGAACCAGCTTACCGATATCTGATCACCGCTCAACTGGCTTAAGTCCAGGGAGAAATTTGAACCGTATGGTGTATAAGCCAAAACGAAGCTTCCATCAGCTGCCATGGCCGCCAAAATTTTCATGCCAGATCCTTGGGGGCCCTTTAGGATAATTTCTTGATTGGGGATCATTTTTTGCCAATCCAGGAATTCAAAAAATGTTTTCATATAACCTGCCTGGAAAGCCCCTGGATAATCCAAAGCCTGTGTCCATGGTGTTCTTGCTTGGGAAACAGGATTTCTTTCCGGTAACCACATTTGCCATATATTATGGTTTCCATACGTATGGCCACAGGCACCTGCCAACATAGACCAATAACCGGCCCTCCTACTATCGAATTCATCAAACCAACCATTTTCGGCTTTCCAGTTGATAGGATGGTCCTCATAAGCAGGTTCTCCATCCAATACTGGCTTTGTAGGGTGTAAATTGTAAAGTTTTTCAGCGATTTGATAATTCTTGTTGTCCTTCTGTCCATGCCCTGATTGGAACATGTTCAGATCCAGCCATTCATCCTCATGAAACCAGGTGGCGGAATTGCTGCCTCCCTGGGGATGCATGGTGATCAGTTGATCTTGGCCCACTTCATCCCTTATTCCAGCTGCCATTTTCCGGATGATTTCTATGTCCTCCTCATCGGCTGGATTCCTGTCACCGCCCAATATCCAGATGATGGCTTTGTCTTTATATCTTTTGCCAAGAAATTTACCAAAAGTATACGCATTGGCAGGCGTAAAAACCTCTGGCCCAACTCCCCAACTTTTGTTGAACTTATCGCCCCAGGTGGGCAACATTCCAATGAACATCCCCAATTCATTTGCCTTGTCCACAATATAATCTACATGCTTAAAATAATCCTCATCGGGCTGGGCGGGATCATTGTTGATCAGCGGTTTTTCACCGTTGGAACTGGGCACTGTAAGCCCATCGAGCTCAGCCAAGATCACTGCCTGGATGACTGTATAGCCTTTCTCTGCCCTATTCTTTAGGTAGAGGTCAGCCTCCTCCCGGTTTGTCCTGTGGAACAACTCCCAAGCGGTATCCCCCAGCCAAAAGAATGGTTTGCCATTATCGTGAACAATAAAATGTTGGTCCTCACTTATTTTCAGTGGTGCCGTCGATTGTGAAAATCCAGGTGCCTGGAGGGATAAAAGACATAAAAAAAGGGAAAGATGTTTCATCATGTTACTATGATATTTAGGTGTTTTAATAAAGTCTGCTCGATCTGGGAATGTCCATATCTGAACATAGATTTGTGAAAATGTGCCGCCGTATTTATTGAACAATATTTGTAATAATCCTTTCATCCCTCTGGGATTAAAGATCGATAATTATCTTGTGTTTCTATAATCTTGCCATCCCTCTGGGATTCCCATATTTCAATGGCAATTAGTTAATAAAGTCCAGCGGGCTTTAATGATTATAGAAAAGTCGTATAATCAGTTAATTTAACCCCCGACATTGTAATTATTTTCAACCCGGTGATTCAAGTACCTGTCCCATTCCTCATCAGTGGATTTTAAAGCCCGTTCCAGCTGTACAGGCAGTGAAAAGAAGGGAGTTCCATCCCCAGAGCTAAAGTGGTAGTCTCTTTTGATTCTTTGGGTAGCACCATTTTTGAACAGGAGTTGATTACTGTTATTGGGAACACATTCTAATTGTCCTTATTGCTGATGTAGTCCTGCATTTTCCTTTTCTGAAAAGGAAGTTTTATAAGTTCATATCCCCAGTTCATCGGGTGCAAATCTTATTTTGAAGTTTTTATCCCCATCCCAGAACCCATTTATTTTTTACTTATATCTGGTAACTATCCGTTAAATATAAATATCTTTTTTTCAAGTTAGAGGTTTTGATAAAGTAGTTTTTAAAGTTTAAAGGGCATAAAAAAAGCTAAGAATTTGATTCTTAGCTTTTTGAAAAATAATATTATTAAAGGGTGGGTTATTCAGCCACTACCATAAATTTCACGTGGGTTTTCACTTCTCTGTGAAGATCTACTTCTGCTTCATACTCTCCGGCACCTACGACAGGGGTGTTAATGGAAATCTTTTTTCTGTCGACATTCACTCCATTGTTAGCCAGGGCATCAGAAATTTGAAGGGTGGTGACCTTTCCGAAAATCTTACCTGATTCACCGATCTTTGCCTTGATTTCCAAAGTAAGGGATTCTATTTTAGCAGCAATTCCTTCCGCTTCAGTTTTGACTTTTTCAGCTTTGTGAGCGGCTTGCTTGATGTTTTCTTCAAGGATTCTTTTGTTGGATTTGGTGGCCAATACAGCAAAACCCTGAGGGATAAGGTAATTTCTTCCATACCCCGGCTTTACAGGTACTAGGTCATTTTTATAGCCAAGTCCTTTTATGTCTGTTTTTAAAATAACGTCCATTGTTGTTGAATTTTATTGATGTAGAATAGAACAGGGCTGTATTACTTCAATCCGTCAGTAACATAAGGTAATAAAGCCAAGTGCCTTGCCTTTTTAATTGCGGTAGCTACTTTTCTTTGGAATTTAGCGGAATTACCGCTCAATCTCCTGGGAAGGATTTTGCCCTGTTCATTTACAAACTTCAATAAGAAGTTAGGATCCTTGTAATCAATATATTTGATGCCGTGCTTTTTGAAGCGACAGTATTTTTTCCTGTTTTCCCCTCTGTTGATTGGTTCGTTTTTAAGTGTCATTTTGCTGGCTCCTCCTTAACTTCAGATTTTTTATTAAATTCACCTTTTCTTCTTCTTTCCCCATATATAACAGCATGTTTGTCCAATGCTGTAGTAAGGAAACGCAATACTTTTTCCTCTCTTCTAAGTTCAATCTCGAGCTTCTTGATCAAAGTAGGTTCTGAATTGAATTCAATCATGACATAAAAGCCGGTGCTTTTCTTTTGGATAGCGTAAGCCATTTTCTTAAGCCCCCAATTTTCAACGTTGATAACCTCTGCCCCCTCTTCTTTTAACAAGTTTACAAACTTGTCTACGGTATCCTTCATCTGAATTTCAGACAAAACGGGAGTTAGTATGAATACCGTTTCATAATTTTTTTGGAACATTCTGTAATCGTTTAATATTGAAATGTTTAAACAGACCGCAAAAATAAATCTTTATTTGGTATTAAACAAACCTTGGTGCGATAAACCTTCTTAATAATTCAGATGTAAGCCTAATGGGGAAGAAAGATGCAGCTATGCGGTTATCAGTAGTCAGTAAAGGCTAATTCAGTGGTAAGTAACCGACGAATAAGCGGTACCCAAATAACCGTCCCACAGATCACTTATGTAACTGCTAACCGCTATCAGATCACCGACCATCGATAACCATGGGAAAAACTTACAGGCAGGAAGACAGGAGACCGATTCGGATTAAGTCTTTGTACCTTGTACTTCCTACTTTGTACCAAAGATCCTCTTGCATGCTAAATAATGGCTAAACCCTATCTTACTTCAAAAGTTTCGGATCCGATCAAAAAGCTGTCGGCATAAACTTTCACACTATAGACACCTGAGTTATAATCGGAGCCTTTTTCATAGTAATAGGTCAATTGTTGTTGTGTATTATTGAACAGGATATCCTGTTTTGCTGTAAAAAATTCCTCTCTCCCATCTATGTTGAATGTTCCCGATCCTTTAGCAACATCGAAGATCACCTGGTTATTAGGCGTGAAAACCTGAACGTAGATATCCTTGGTGCCAGCTTCAGCCACTTTATTGTCCCCGAGGGTGAAGGAAATTTTTAGCTTTTCCAAGTGTCGGCTTCTAAATCTACCGGTTCTTTCCCTGCCTCTGGAATTGACCGCTGCGATTTCTATATTTTCAGCTCTAAGTGTTGCAGCAATATTTACTTTTTCCTCCAATTCTTGCTGCTTGATGTTGAGTTTAACTACTTCTTCCTCAATTTCCGCCTTGGTGTCCTTTAAATCCTTGTTTTCCGTATACAGTTGTTCATTGATATCCCTTAACTTAAGGATTTCCCCGTCTTTTTCCTGTAGGAGTACAGAGTAACCATCTATCTTTTTGTTTAAGCTGGCTATTTCTGTGGCAGATCTTTTTTTATCCGAGTTTCTTTCTATAATCAATTGATCCTTGATGGAGACCAATGAATCCACGTCCCCTCCTAGTTTCTCGATTTCCTTGATCCTTAAGTCCAATTGGAAGGTCATGGAGTCAATCCTCATGTTCAATTCACTGTTATCCTCAGAAAGGATCAAAATCTCTTCTGATTTCTGCGATCGGTCTATGGAATCCCGATAAAGTTTTATTCCACTTAAGATCACTAAAATAACCAATACAAAAATCAGGATGTTTTTTCCATTATCGCTGCTTTTCTCTTTTTCAGGGGATTCGTCGGTACTCATAATTTTTTTATATCACTTGAATTTTATTCTCTTAACAGCATGATGAAACGGCTTGAAATGCAGCCCGGTTTTATAAAGAAAGCCATATTAGATCCTGCTCCCACCAATCACTTTTTCTCACTAAGCAATTTCCAGACCAAATTAATAATGCAGCACATGATGTCCTTTTTCCAGGCCTTCCTTAAAAAAAAGGACACCACATTCATAAAAATCCAAGCTGAATCGAATATGGTTTGACTGGATAATTTGATACCAGGCACGGTTCATCTCCTTTGACCAATGGATATCCCCGATGACCAGGATGGTTTCCTCATGGGAACATTCCATCAACTGACTCAAATAGCTCATGGTATGCCCATAAGTATGATTGGCATCCACAAAAGCGAAATCAATTGAGTGGTTTTCCTTCAAGAAAGGTGGTAAAGTTTCAGAAATATTCCCAGGGATCACATGGATTTTTTTATTGGAATGGATGTGTTTTTGTGCCTGGTTGATCAAGGCATCTGCCCCTTCAAAGGTATAAAGTTTTCCTTGTGTCACTTCTGCCAGATAACAGGTATTCACCCCAAGACAAGTGCCCAATTCCAGCACGGTCTGGGCCGGGGTGAGGGAACAGAAATATTGATATAGCAAAGCATATTTCTTGGAGGAGGTACTGTATCGGACGATATCCGAAATTTTTCTTTCGGGAGAGGAAAATTGATGGGAACCAGCACCTAAATCTTTCACGAACAATTTGCTCTCATCTAGCGAGAGCGAATTCCTCATCTGTTCTATTTCGGGAAATTGGTGTTTGTTTTTTAAGTAATAGCTTTTCAGACCTTGGTATATCCGATAAGCAAAAGGTGATTGGAGGGAGTGCCTGTCTTCCTTCTTTAAGTAATATTCTACGTATTGTAAAGCCTGGTATAATTGAAGTTTCACGCTTAATTATCGAAAACATCAGCAATTAGTTGGAATTCAGGGATTTTAATCTCAATTAATTTTCCATCAACCAATTTTTCCATAAAATAGCTGCCACTCATTTTCCCCAATCCTGATCTTAAATTGCAACCTGAGACATACTGGTGAGAATTGCCCGGCTCGAGTACAGGTTGCTGCCCCACTACGCCATCCCCCTCTACCAATTTATAAGAATGCCCGGCATCGAATATTTCCCATTTCCTCCGTATAAGCTGCACGGTCACTTTACTGTGGTTTTCGATATTGGCTTTATAAGTAAAAACAAAATGTTGTTGATGAGGACTGGAAAATTCAGCCTGATAAATAGCTTCTATACTTACTTTTATACCTTCTGTAATAGCAATGACCATCTTCAATTTGTTGCCTCAAAGAAATATATCTTCGAAATTAAAGGATTATATTGGAAACCCAACTAAAATTTATCTAAATGAAAGTTAAAATAGAAGAAAGCTGGGAAAAAGTATTGTCCCAAGAGTTTGACAGGGATTATTTTCAATCCCTTACCGCATTTGTCAAAAGTGAGCACGGGAATAAATCCGTTTATCCCCCGGGAAAAGAAATCTTTCAGGCCTTCTACCTATGTCCTTTTGATCAGGTCAAAGTGGTGATTTTAGGTCAGGATCCATATCATGGACCAGGTCAGGCTCATGGCTTGGCCTTTTCGGTGAAAGAGGGAGTACCTTTTCCTCCTTCATTATCGAATATTTTCAAGGAACTCCACCGGGATTTGGGTGCTCCCATTCCCTCAAATGGAAACTTGGGAAGATGGGCGGAACAGGGGGTTTTATTGTTAAATGCCACTTTGACTGTTCGGGCGCATCAAGCTGGATCACACCAGAAAAAGGGATGGGAAGAGTTTACAGATGCTGTGATAAAGAAACTGGCCGAAGAAAGAAAAGATATTGTTTTTATGCTTTGGGGAGCTTACGCCCAAAAAAAAGCTGCTGTAATTTCGGATAAAGACCACCTGAAGCTTTATGCG
Organism: Anditalea sp.; assembly: GCA_040905145.1. Taxonomy (GTDB): domain Bacteria; phylum Bacteroidota; class Bacteroidia; order Cytophagales; family Cyclobacteriaceae; genus DATGMS01. Next base: position 523 of record JBBDSC010000157.1, on the reverse strand, counting down.
CCTCATCCCAGCCCCTTCTCTGCACACCGGGGTTTTTTTGGTTGCGGCCATTTCGGTAAGGCCAATGAATATCTGAGGGAAAAGGGCCTGGAGGAGATTAATTGGTGATCCGTGTGTCCAATCGGTCAACAGTCCGCGGTCCACGGCATACCGCATGATATTCCGGAGTAATTTAAGCCCCAAAGCGGGCGCCATAGCTTAACACAGGGTGGAGCCCTGTAGATAAAGAGGCGAAACACCATCCAAGCCCTGTAGGGGCGAAATCATATTCCATATAAGCTTTAGTTACCTTCATCACCGAGTCCCAAAAGGAAATGAAGCGACGGGACAGAGGGAGTCTATCTCCCCATCCCTTCTGCTTTTGTTTATGCAAAATTGGTCCTCCTGCCGCTGTGGGTGTCTTTACCTATAACCTTTTATTTAAAAGATACAATGGCAGGAAAAACCAATTCCTGCCCATGGACTTATGGGAACCTCTAAAAACTCCTTTTCAACATCTTCTTTATCTTACCAAAATGGTAAA
>JBBDSC010000156.1:0-4799 GCA_040905145.1 Anditalea sp. | reverse complement strand
CGCGACCCCGACCTTGGCAAGGTCGTGCTCTACCAGCTGAGCTACTTTCGCTTTTGATCACAAATAAGATTGACCTTTCATCAAAGCCTATTGTGAATGCAAATGTAACTACTATTTTTTAATCCGCAATAAATGAAATAATTTTTTCTCCCTTGACCCTCTACAAAGCAACATTCCCTACTGATATACAAAGGCTTTCTATTCCACTTTTTTCTTTATTTCATTCAGCTTTATCAAGGCCTCTACCGGAGAAATGGTATTGATGTCAATCAAATCCAACAGTTCTTTGGCCTCCTTAAACTTAGGATCCATCTCAAAAAGACTTAACTGAAAATTATTTTTTGGAAGGTCCCTCATCTTTTCTTTTTGCTGATGGAGTGCCTTGTCCTTTTCCATATGAACCATAATTTCGGAAGCCCGTAACACCACAGGATTAGGCATTCCTGCCATTTGGGCCACATGGATCCCAAAGCTATGTTCACTTCCGCCTGTTTTAAGCTTGCGCATAAAAATAACCTTGTTCCCCATTTCCTTCACCGATACATTGAAGTTTTTGACTTTAGGGAAATCTTCTGCCAATTGGTTCAATTCATGGTAATGGGTTGCAAATAGGGTTTTTGCCTTAAATTTAGGGTGGTTGTGCAGAAACTCCACAATGGACCAGGCGATAGAAATCCCATCATAAGTGGAAGTGCCCCGTCCTATTTCATCCATCAGCACCAAACTCCTGTCTGAAAGGTTGTTCAAAATACTGGCTGTTTCCGTCATTTCTACCATAAAAGTGGACTCCCCTTTGGAAAGATTGTCTGAGGCTCCAACCCGGGTAAAGACTTTATCGATGATGCCGATCCTGGCGTAAGATGCCGGTACAAAACAGCCCATCTGCGCCATCAAAACGATCAAGGCCGTTTGTCTTAGCAAGGCGGATTTACCCGCCATGTTAGGCCCGGTGATGATGATTATCTGCTGGGATTTGTTGTCCAGGTAAATATCATTTGGCACATAATCTTCTCCTATTGAAAGCTGCTTTTCAATCACCGGATGTCGGCCATCCTTGATTTCCAGGGATTCCGTGTCAGAAATCTTGGGCTTGGAATAGTGGTTGGCCAAGGCCACTTGAGCAAAGGACAACAAACAATCCACCGAAGCAAGCACCCGGGCATTTTGCTGGATTTGGGAAACATACTCCCCCGCATCCTGAACCAACAGAAAAAAATATTTTTGTTCGAGCGCAATCAACCGTTCTTCGGCATGAAGGATCTTTTCTTCATAATCCTTCAGCTCCTCGGTAATATAGCGTTCTGCATTGACCAATGTCTGCTTTCTGATCCATTCTGGAGGTACCTTATCCTTATGGGTATTGCTTACTTCCAAATAATAACCGAAGACTTTATTAAACGCGATCTTTAAAGAAGAAATGCCCGTCCGCTGAATCTCCCTTTGCTGGATCTGGATCAAATAATCCTTGCCGGAATTGGCCAACTTTCTGTATTCGTCCAATTGTTCATCTACGCCTTTTTTTATAATTCCCCCCTGATGGGTAAGCATGGGAGCCTCTTCCTGAAGCTCCTTTTCTATCTTCTCCAACAGGAATTCGCATGGGTTGATCTGGTCAGCCAGTTTTTTCAACGAAGGGTTTTTTTGGTTTTTCAATAGCTCTTTGATTGGCAAGGTACATTTAAGGGCCTTCTTTAGCTGGTTCATTTCCCTTGGGTTGATCCTTCCCACGGCTACTTTGGAAATCAGCCTTTCCAAGTCTCCCGCATGTTTGAGGTGAGAGATGATTTCCCCACTTAGCCCCGGTTCCTGGTGAAAATGTTCCACTACTCTCAGCCTTTCTTCTATTGGTGCTTTTTCCTTTAATGGCAATACCATCCACTTCTTCATCAATCGGGAGCCCATAGGTGTCACGGTTTGATCCAATATATGGATCAGCGGAATGCCCCCTTCCTGCTGGGGGAAAACCAATTCCAGGTTTCTGATCGTAAATTTGTCCAACCATACATATTTTTCCTCTGCTATTCTGGAGATGGACGCAATGTGTTTGACCTCTTTATGCTCGGTCTCTTCCAGGTAATAAAGTATGGCGCCTGCAGCAATGATCCCATGTTCCAGGTTTTCTATCCCAAAACCTTTGAGGTTAACGGTTCCAAAATGACTGCTGAGCTTTTCATAGGTATAGTCGAACTGGAAAACCCAGTCTTCACAATGGAAGGTAGCATAATTGTCTTTGAGGATTTCTACTGCTCTTGCTCTGGCTGTCTTGGAATAAATCACTTCTGCCGGACTAAAACTTTGCATCAATTTTTCAATATAGGAATCCTTGCCCTCCGCAGTCATAAATTCGCCGGTAGAAAGATCAAGAAAAGCTATGCCAAGGCTGTCTTTTCCGAAATAAATAGAAGCCAGATAATTGTTCCTTTTTTTGTCCAGCACATTGTCATTGAAGGAAAGCCCTGGAGTTACCAACTCGGTCACTCCTCTTTTGACAATACCCTTCACTTCCTTCGGATCTTCCAGCTGATCACAGATCGCCACCCGGTTTCCCGCCCTTACCAATTTTGGAAGATAACTGTCCAAGGAATGATGGGGAAACCCAGCTAACTCAATATGGGATGCAGCCCCATTGGCCCTTTTGGTCAACACAATGTCCAAAATCTTACTGGCCCTGATGGCATCTTCCCCGAAAGTTTCATAGAAGTCTCCCACCCTGAAAAGCAATAAAGCACCTGGATGCTTTGCTTTGATAGCATTGTATTGTTTCATCAAGGGGGTTTCTTTCACTTCATTTGCCTTAGCTTTGGCCATTTTCTATAGATTTTAAAATCTTTGTGTTTAATTTTGTGAGCTTCAAGCCCTGAATTTAAGGGAAGAAAGAAAGGTAAGCAAAATGCAAAGAAAAAAATTAAGCATGGACGAATTAAACCGTCTGTCCCCCGAGGAGTTTAAGGAGATGGAAAAAACACCTCTGGTACTGATCCTGGACAATGTCCGCAGCTTAAATAATGTTGGTTCCGCTTTTCGGACAGCGGATGCTTTCCGGATTGAAAAAATTTACCTCTGTGGTATCACCGGTACTCCCCCGCACCGTGAAATCAATAAAACGGCTTTGGGGGCAACTGAATCCGTCGCCTGGGAATATGTCGAAGTGACTATGGATGCGATAAAAAGGTTAAGGAGGGAGGGTTTTGATATTTGTGCTTTCGAGCAGGTAAGCCACAGCACCCTTCTGAATCAATTTACTCCCCAGCCGCAAAAAAAGTATGCCTTGATATTTGGGAATGAAGTTTTTGGTGTAGAGGAAGAGGTAATTGTGGACAGTGACCATGTCATTGAAATTCCCCAGCTGGGAACCAAACATTCTTTGAACGTTTCGGTGACAATGGGAATTGCTATTTGGGATTTTGCTACAAAAATGGGAGTGGTAGGTAAGAAATAAAGAAGAGGAGGTAAATAGGACCGGAAGGGGAAAAACTTTGATGATGGGATTTGTATATCCGAACTTTAATTACTAATTTTTTAGTCTAATTTTTGTTTTCCGTGATATTTCAATCCTTGTTTTATGAAAAAGCTGATTTTTGGATTTGCCTTGATTGCTCTATATGCCTGTTCCACTGAAGAAAAAGCCGGGGAAACTGAAAATAATACCGTGAATTTTTCTTTTACTGTTACGGATACCTTAGTGGTGGATCCCGGGGAGGAAATATTGTTTGTTCAATATGGTCTTCACTTCTCTAACGTAGATGAAAACAGGAAATATCTTACAACTATAATTCCAATGAAAATGCAATTGAGGTAATTGATTTGGAGGCGTTAAAACTGGATAAAAAAATCCGCTTCGAAAAGGAAGGACCTAGCGGAACTGGAAGTTATGTAACCCAAATGAACTACTTGAGTGATGAAAAAATTTTATTAACCGAATATCATCAAATAGGATTGTACAATACCAGTGCTGAAAAAACTTTTCAATTGAAGATCAGGGACCAAGTATTTAAAAGGGATTCTTTGGAAGAAAAGGAAACCTTAAGTCCTAGAGGTTTATTGGATGAAACCGGCACTTATTTTTTAACCACGTATGAAAAAGGTTTTGGAGAGATTTTGGGTTTAGCCAAGATTCACTTAAAAGACAAATCCCTTGTAAAGATTCCAATCCCAGGTTTAAAGGATTTGGAAAAGTTCAAAGTGTTCTTTTCTGATGAACAGGGCATGTCCGCTTACCATCCCAGCCTTTATCTTCAACTTGTACAAGGAAAAATTTTGATCTCAAATAGTGCGATCAATGAAGTTTATGCCTATGATGTACAAAAGGATTCCCTAATGAAGCGATCTTTTGAGAGCAGTATCACGGCGAACCGCCAAGCTGATAATCCACGCAATCAGGTTAGTTCTTCAGAAGAAATGGACAAAATTATTCAAGAAATGAGGAAAGAGGTCAACTTTTCCCGTTATGCATATGATAACCTGAATAAGCGATATTATCGGTTTTCCAAAGAATTTGAAAAGGAAACAGCAGAAGGCAACCGTTTTAATATTGTTCTAACCACTTTTGATAATGGACTGAATCAAATCCATGAGACCAATGCCTTGTCGATCAGTAAAGTACCCAGCAAATACTTCGTTAAAGATGGGAACTTGTACCTTTTCGAAAATATAGAGGATGAAATGGGTTTTATAGTGATGGAAGTCCAAAAGCTTTAAGTTTCCCTGGAGGGCGCATTCCGATTGCCTTGGCGGTTTCTTTCTCAACCAGTAGAGTAGAGCCGTCAGGAATCAGTTTATTCCTGACGGACCCCCTCATC
>JBBDSC010000155.1:76308-109489 GCA_040905145.1 Anditalea sp. | reverse complement strand
TGTTAAAAATTGTATTTTTTCTTAACATTACAAAGATATGAGACCGAAGTCGGAAAGAAGTGTCAGATGTCGGATGTCCGATGAAGAAGACAGGCTGGAAGACCGGAGAGAGTACAAGGTACTAAGTACAAGGAAGTGGAGAAGTGTCAACAAAATTCAGGATGTGACATGGAAAAAGCTGGAAAACCGGAGAACGAAGTTGGAAGTTGAAATTAAGTCTTTGTACTTTGTACCTTGTATTTAGTACCAAGTTTATAAAAATCCCATGCTGAGAATGCCCGTCAACATCAGCAATTTTGAAAGGAAACTTAATTGGGTGAAATGGGCTTTTCTGTCAGCCATGTAAATTTTATACATAAACAGGAAAAACAAAAAGCTCAAACCGCCGAAATAATAAAACAACAGTTCATTGTGGAGCTTGAAGGTGACAAGTAAAATTGAAATCACAAATAAGCCTGCAATGATGAAGATGATATTTTTTGTAGCCCTGAACCCCAATACAATAGGGAGAGTCTTGCTGCCATGCTTCCTGTCCCCATGTCTGTCCTCTATGTCTTTAATGATTTCCCTGATGAGATTGATAAAAAAAGCAAAGATTGCATAGGTCAGTACCAAAAGCTGTGAGGACTGATAATAAATTCCTATAATCCAAATGGCCAATCCTGTCAAAAAAGCTACTGTAACATTTCCTACCAAGGGCATTCTTTTGAGGGAATTGCTATAAAACCAAAGTAAAAAAGCGGCAATGAAATTGATTGCCCCCACTCTTGGGCTGATCAGAAAACCGAGGCCTATTCCCGCTATATTGAAAAAGGTATGGAGGAACATGACGGTTCTTCTTTTCATGCTTTTGCCCACTATCACTTCATCAGGCTTGTTGATATAGTCAACTTTCACATCGTAGTAGTCATTGATCATATAACCAGAAGCGGCCAGGAGGAGGGTAGAAAAGATCAACAAATACAGCTGGGAATCCTGTAGCACCGGCAAACCTGAACGGTTAGTTTCCACCAAGAAGTAGGCTGTCATCAGCTGGGCAAATGCCACGATCAACAGGTTAAATGGTCTAATGATTTTAAGAAAAGCAGAGAATGAAAACACTTTTTCTAATGACACATTTTTCATACTCCAAAATTACGGGAAAGAGGACAAAGAGGTTGTTTTTTTAATTCGAATCAATAATATCCTGGGAAATCAACTTGTAGATTTCGGCAACCTGCTCATTGTATTGGAGGAATTGATAATGCAAATCAAGGGTGTTGATATCCCCACGGACGGAGGGCCCAGTCTGGGCCCTCTTCGCCCCGATTTCCAGACTTTTACTGATCTGCTCTATGATCAAGGGCTTCAGCATCTCGTAGTCCAGCCCTTGTCGGTTCATGATTTCTTCCGATAACCTCAGCATATGGTTGGTGAAGTTGCTGGCAAAGACTGCCGCTATATGCAGGGCCTGCCTGTCTTTGGATTTAACCAGATAAAAATTGGGCGAGAGGCTTTTGGCCAGGAGTTTCAGCTTCTGTAAGGTGGTCTGATCATCGGACTCCAATAAAAAAGGCACATCTTTAAAATCTATCTCCCGTGATTTACTGAAGCTCTGAAGTGGATAGAATATTCCTGTATAAATGGCAGAGCTGTAGGCTAAAATTTCCAAAGGCATACTTCCCGAGGTATGGACAAGAATACTTTCTTCAGGCAAGATAATGGAATCAGCAATATCTGGAATGGCGTGGTCGCTGACAGCTAGAATATATATTTCGGCCGGGCTCTCAGAAAAATCAAGATCGTCTTTTGGCTCTGTGGCATATAATCTCCCCGTTATTTTATCCGCCCGGTGAAGATCCCTGCTATATACCTCCGTTATCGTATGCCCCGCATTTTCCAGGGCCGGGGCAAGGTGCCATGCTACATTGCCCGTTCCTATGATAGCAATATTGAATTTCATTCTAATTGTATTAAAAGCTACTGAAAATCAATTATTTTAAATTGTAGAAGAAAAAAGCCGCTAAACAGTTAGCGGCTTTTTTCTTTGGTTGATTTAGGGGAGGATTATTCCAATCCTTTGTCCCTCATTTTAACAAATTCATCATAGCGTCTGTAGATGGCCACACTAAAACCTATCAACATGAGAATCGTACCTGCCCAAAGTACATTGATATAGGGCTTTACCAGGGCTTTCATTACAATATAGTCTTTTTGATAGGTATTCACTTTAAAGATAAATTTATTCTCTTCGGGCACAATATTCTCTATTTGAACCTGTACACCAAGGTCGTGGTCAACAGCAGGGATCCTTCCCACCTGATTATCCTTAATTAAAAAAATAGGTTCTATTTTTATCTCCACGTCATTGTCCAATACTACCAACTTAGCTTTGACAGCGACATTCCCTTCCTCCAATTCAAACCCTTCCACTTCATCCAATACTTCCCCGCCTTCAAAACGTGTGACGAAATCATTGACAAAGAACTGTTCACCTGGTGATACCTCATATATTTGGTCCTCCTTCCATTCCGGTTCCTCATAATCGTTGATGGCAGAAACATGTGTATATAAATCCCTGCTCAGAAAATTTTTGGAATCCGGTGAAGAAATCAGGCCCATGGTAGGGTTGGGTTGGGACATGGGGTATAAGGTGAATTGGTGTTCGTTTTCCTGATAATATTCCACTTTGAAGTAACTGTTTTCTTCCAATACAATACCTACAGTGTCCCCTTTCACATGATAGATATCGCCATTGATCTCAATGTCTTCCAAGACGACAGCCTCATTTGTATTATTGGTAGATTCCAATTTGTCTGCTTTCACGTAATTAGGTACACCTTGAACTTTTTTGTGCCTTCCCCGGTAGATGACATCGTACCCTTTCATTTGCAGCGGCTTATTAATCCAAAGAAGTACATTTTCTTTGTTCAGTTCATCTTCCCAGTCTTTCTTGTAGGTAAGGCCGGACGTATTGATGGATATCACATCGGAATATCCAGAAGAGAACATAACCCCAATCAGGATCATGCCAAGGCCGATATGTGCCAAAGAACCTCCTGCTAATTTAAAGGTGGATTTGCGGACAATTTTTATCAAGATGGTGGCGTTGGCCACAATGGTGAATGTGGCGGCAAGCACCACGGCAATATAGGTAATGTCATAAACCTTGCCCAAGGTAATGATAATGGCACCTACGACCAAGGAAATAATGTAAGGGGTGACAAGCGTCTCTTTCAGTACTTTTTTGTCTATTTTATTCCACCAAAAGAATTGACCTATGGCCGTTAAAAGCGCCAAAACTACAGCAAACCATAATTGGAACTTCGTGTAAAACTCCACCTGATCGGCTGGGGGGGCCATGTTGGAAATGCCCCCAAACATTTCAATGATGGCATTGTACACCGGGATGGAAGTAGGTAGAATCACTTGAAAAGCCATCAATCCCAGTGTAATGGCCCCAATGAAAATCCAGAATTCCCGGGAATAAACGGAAGCTTCTTTTTCAGAAGTGGGGATATGTTTCCAGGCCCTTGCCGCCAGAAATATCGAAATCCCCAAGAAGAACAGCATATATATCAGCAATTGTCCGGAAAGGCCCAGGTCTGTAAAAGAATGGACAGAACTGTCTCCCAGCACACCGCTTCTTACCAGGAAAGTGGCATACAATACTAAAATAAAAGATGTAATCACCAGCACGATGGAGGTTTTAAGGGCGGTACTACTTTTCTTAAAAGTAATCATGGTGTGTATAGCCGCAATAAGTACAAGCCAAGGCACATATACTGCATTTTCTACAGGATCCCAGTTCCAGTATCCACCGAAGTTAAGTGTAACATAGGCCCAGTAAGCTCCCATGATTATACCCATTCCCAATATCATGGCTGAAAATATAGCCCAAGGTAAAGCGGGCCTGATCCATTCGTGGTACTTTTTGGTCCAAAGTCCAGCCATCAGGAAAGCAAAGGGTACCAAGGTGGAGGCATAGCCAAGAAATAAGGTAGGGGGGTGTATGACCATCCATATGTTTTGTAACAGCGGATTCAAACCCGTTCCATCTTCTGGAATAAACTCGGGATTGATCTGGAATACCGGAGCACTGGAGACGTCCCTTAACAGGATGAAGGGGGAACTTCCAATTTTCAAATCTCCTATCACCACGCCTAGAATCATGGATACCAAAAAGGCCTGTACAAGTGCGTATACAACCATTACAGGACCCTCCCAGGATTTATTGGTATGAATCAAGATCAAGCCCAATACCACATTCCAGAAAATCCAAAGAATAAAAGCCCCTTCCTGCCCTTCCCAGAAGCTGGATATCATATAATGGAGCGGAAGGGATTTAGAGGAATGCGAGAAAGCATAGAAATACTCAAACCTGAAATTATAAATGATATTGAAAAGGGCTATAGCTATGGAAATACTCGCGATAGCATGGATATAAAAGGCTATTCTACTGAATCTCTTCCAGGAGGGTTTATCAATTTCATTTGCTACAGTATATTTATAATAGGACAGGGCCGTCACAAGGGAACTTACAAAAGCTAAGATCACCATAAAATGGCCAAGGTTACCCACGAAGGTATTGATCATAATTTTCAGAAAAGATAATTTTTAATTTCTTATAATGTTGCTGTTTGTACGTCAGTTTCCTGGTATTTGGAAGGGCATTTCATGAGGATTTTATCAGCAACGAACATTTCTTCACTTTTATAAGAACCTATTACTACCACCTGTTCGGCCCGTGTGAAATCTGCAGGAACGGGTTCATTATAATATACTTGCTGCTCTTGACCATCTTTGTCCACCATCATAAAAGTAAAAGAGGTTTTGCCTTCACTTACTTCCAGGCCTACTACTGTACCTGCCTCATCCTTTTTCAATCCGCCTACTACATGGATGGCCTCATCATTCCCGTTAATGGCCAAGGTTTTGGCCGTAGAGAAATTTTCATAAGAACTTGCGTCACCAATAGAGGTAATGATGATCACAATGGCTATCGCAATGACGCCTAAACCAATAATATGTCCTTTTTTCATAATTATATTTATTACTTGGAATCCTATACGGAAATGCTTAACAAGGGTTAATCTTCAAATTTCTTTTCAAGTTTAGAGATTTTTCGGTCCGTATGCATTACATAAACCAAAATACCACCTAAAACAATTCCAATTATTCCCACTAAGACATATATTTTTCCTTCGGAACGCATGAGATCCGCCATCTCAACGCTGGAATTTTGGTAATCGTCTGTTGTAATTTCAATTTTCTCCTGGGACATCGCTTGCAAGCTGATGAACAAAAGAAAAACAACCATCCACTTTTTCATCTATAATTGATTAATCAGTTTATCTTCAAATTTTCTTTCCAGCCTTTTGTGCCTTACCCTTAAAGTGCTGATCCAAGCCCCCAGTAAGGTCCAGCCAATAATAGCGGGGTAAAAGACCATTCTCAGCCGACTGTCAAGATCATAGGCATTAAAGCCGGGATTGCCGCCACTTCCCGGGTGTAGGCTGTCCGTCAATCTTGGCAGAATAAATATTAATGGAATAAAAGCAGCAAAGGCAAATATGTTATAAACAGCTCCAATTCTTGCCCTTTGATTGACATCGGGCAGAGAGTTTCTTAAAATCAAATAGGCAAAATATATCAACAAGGCAATAGCTGAACCATTCTGCTTAGGATCACCGCTCCAATAGGCGCCCCAGGTGAATTTTGCCCAGAGCATGCCGGTTACAATTCCCAAAAACCCAAACAAGAGACCAGCGTTGGTGAATTCCAGGGCAATATCATCGTGTTTAAGGTCATTGGACCGCAGGTACTTTGTACTGTAAATGACCGCAAATATCAACATTAGGATCATGCCAAACCACATCGTCACGTGGAAATACAGGGCCCGGATGGTTTCATTTAGAATGGGTAACCGGGGTACTTCAAAGAGTAGGCCGGCTATTAGGGTGTAAGCCAACAGCAAGATGGCCAGGATTTTCCACCAATATGCTCTCATTATATTGTTTTGATTTGTTAAGTGCAAAAGTAAGGGATAAGTTCATCACTTTTGCCCTTTACTGACACTTTATTCAAGTTTAAGGGACAGATGGTAGTTTATTCATATTAACTTCTCCATAGATAGGGGAAAAGGATGTAAGAGGTGGTCCCTATGATGGTGTTGATCGCCAATAAGATTACCAGTTTATCCATACTTAACCCCCGGTCCAGTCCATCAATGGCATGTTTGGAAATATTAATAGACATCAAAAGGATGGGGATGATGAGGGGAAAACTTAATATGGCCATTAATGTAGCATTGTTCCCGGCTTTAGAAGCAATTCCGGATACCATGGTCAAACAGGCGGAAAACCCCATAGCCCCTAATATTAAATTCAACAGGAACATGCTTTGGTCCTGTACTGGATTTCCCAGGATAACACTGAAAACCAAATAACCCAAAAGTGCCAAAATCAAGGTCAATAAGGTATTATAGATGATTTTGGACAGGATAATGGCTTCCGGGGAAGCAATCATATAATAATATAATTGCCTGCCCTGGTGTTCTTGCACAAAGCTTTTGGCCACCGCATTGACCGAAGAAAAAAGAATGATGATCCAGTATAAGGCATTCCAGGTAGCGACGGATAAGGATCCCTGATTGGCACCAACACTTAGATAGGTAATGAAAACAGCACTGACCACATAAAGTAGGATACCATTGAGGGCGTACTTTTGCCTCCACTCCAAGGTGGCTTCCTTTTTGATCAGTACAGTGATTTCGTTCCACATATAGGGTTGATTTTACTTATAAGGATTTATGTTCATGTTGTACCAAGCAAAAGCAAATTTATCCGCAGTCTCATCTATGATTTTACTGGTAGGCTTCCCCGCTCCATGGCCGGCATCGGTCTCTATCCGGATTATCACAGGATGAGAGCCTTTATGCGCTTCCTGTAGAGAGGCAGCAAATTTGAAAGAATGTGCTGGTACCACCCTGTCGTCATGATCTGCTGTAGTGATTATGGTAGCAGGATAGGCGGTACCGTTTTTAAGGTTGTGGACCGGGCTATATGCTTTAAGGTACTGGTACATTTCTTCATTTTCATCCGCAGTACCATAGTCATAGGCCCATCCGGCCCCTGCGGTGAACTGATGATATCTCAGCATGTCCAGGACCCCTACAGCCGGAAAGGCCACTTTGGCCAGGTCAGGCCTTTGGGTCATGGTAGCACCAACCAGCAAGCCCCCATTGCTGCCCCCGCTTATGGCCAGCTTTTCCGAAGAGGTATAGCCTTCACTGATCAAATATTCAGCAGCTGCAATAAAGTCATCAAATACATTTTGCTTTTGTTTTTTGGTGCCGGCCAAGTGCCAGTCTTCACCGTATTCACCCCCTCCGCGAAGATTGGGTACGGCATAAATCCCCCCGCTTTCCAGCCAAACAGAATTTGCGATACTAAAAGAGGGAGTAAGGCTTATTCCAAACCCACCATAAGCATAGAGCAGGGTGGGATTTTTTCCGTCGCGTTCAATCCCTTTTTTGTGGGTGATAATCATGGGGATTCTGGTTCCATCCTTGCTTTGGTAAAAGATTTGATGGCTTTCATACTGATCTGAATCAAATTTTACCTCGGGCTTGACATGAAGATTGCTGGTCCCTGTGGCAATATCATACTTATAAATAGCACTGGGGATGATATAAGAGGTAAAGGAATAATAAAGGTGATCCTCGGATTCCTTACCGGAAAAGCCACTGGCGGTACCTATACCGGGCAGGGTGATTACCCTTTCTTCCACACCATCCAGGTCAAACTGCCTTACTTCGGTAATGGCATCCTTGAGATAAGAGGCAAAGATTTTGCCTCCGGCGGTGGAGGCTTCAAGGACATTTTCAGTTTCACCAATGACTTCGGACCAATTTGATGCCTCCGGATCAGACACATTTACCTTCACTATTTTATTGTTGGGGGCATCAAGGTTGGTTTGAAGATATATGTAATTGTCTTTGCTGGTTAGTACGAAATGGGAGTTTTCCATGTCCCCAACAATAGACCTGATTCCCTGTTTTGGATCGGTCAGATCAAGGAAATACAGTTCATTTCCAGTGGTACTGTTGGCAGCAAAAATCAGCAAATATCTGTTGTCTTCGGTCACCAAGGCGTATACATATCTTCTTGGGTTTTTATCGTCTCCGAATATAAGTTGGTCTTCTGTTTGAGAAGTACTCAATTGATGGTAATAAAGTTTGTGGTTGTTTGTCATTGCGGAAAGTTTATTACCGCCTGGCTTTTCGTAAGAACTGTAATAAAATCCTTCGGTTCCCTTCCAGGAGATGCCTGTAAACTTGGCATCCAGGATTACATCATCAAGAAGGGCATTGGATTCAGTATCCACCACATGGATATTTCTCCAATCAGAACCAGCTACTGAAACAGAATAAGCAAAAAGTTTCCCATCCTTGGTAAAACTGGTTTCGGCTAAGGAAGTAGTGCCTTCCTCAGATAACTTGTTTGGATCTAAAAATATTTCCTCCTCACCATTTTCTCCTTTTTTCCGGTACAGTATAGATTGATTTTGCAGACCATCGTTTTTGTAGTAGTAGGTGTATTCCCCATAGTTAAAGGGGGCGGAAATTTTTTCATAATTCCACACTTCCTCCAATCTGTTCCTGATCTGCTCCCGAAAGGGGATTTGATCAAGGTAGCCGAACGAAACTTCATTTTGTGCTTTCACCCAGGCTTTGGTATCTTCAGCATGGTCATCTTCCAGCCAGCGGTAGGGATCAGCTACTTGCTCTCCCCAATATTCATCAGTGTGGTTGGTTTTCTTTGTTTCAGGATATTCCAATGAAATGATTTTAAATTTATCCCCTTTATCACTACAGGCCATCAAAGTAGCCGTAATCAATCCCATACCAATAAGACTTTTCCTGTTCATCAAGTAGTTATTTAGTTGACATTATTTGTTTTAATTCAAGTCGGTGACTTGATCTACAGCCAGCGGATCACCGTCCATGACATGACACCAACTTCGGTCTCCCATCTCAAATCATTCTACTCAATCCATTCAAATCCCAAGTAAGGCACCAGTACCTCGGGCATTTTAATGCCTTTTTCATGTTGGTTGTTTTCAAGTAGAGAGGCGACTATCCGTGGAAGGGCAAGCGCACTGCCATTTAAGGTATGCGCCAGTGTTGTTTTCTTATCCTCTCCCCTAAACCTTAATTTTAAACGGTTTGCCTGATAAGTTTCAAAGTTACTTACAGAACTGACCTCAAGCCATCTTTCCTGCGCTGCTGAATAAACCTCCATATCGTAGGTGAAGGCAGAAGTAAAGCCCATATCCCCTCCGCAAAGCTTCAAAACCCTATAGGGTAATCCAAGCTTTTGCAATAAACCCTGCACATATTTGCTCATTTCTTCTAAAGCGGCATAGGATTTTTCAGGATGGGTGATTTGCACAACCTCTACTTTGTCAAATTGGTGCAGTCTGTTGAGGCCCCTGACGTGAGCTCCCCAGCTCCCGGCCTCCCTTCTGAAACATGGGGTAAATCCTACGTTTTTGATCGGGAAATCACTTTCGTTGACAATCTCGCCCCTATATAGATTGGTGATAGGTACCTCTGCCGTCGGGATCAAATAAAGGTTTTCTGAGGCATCATGATACATTTGACCTTCTTTATCGGGAAGCTGTCCGGTAGCGTAGCCACTTTCTTCATTGACCAATATTGGGGGCTGCACTTCATAGTACCCTTGTTTAAAAGCTTCATCCAGGAAGAAATTCACCAAGCCCCGCTGTAGCCGTGCCCCTTTACCTTTGTAGACGGGAAATCCCGCTCCCGTGATTTTGGTGCCAAGTTCAAAATCAATGATGTCATATTTTTTAATCAATTCCCAGTGGGGCCGATTTCCCTCATAAAGTGTGGGAATGGATCCGTTTTCCAGGACCACTTCATTGTCCTCTTCGGAAATTCCTGCCGGGACACTATGGTGGGGGATATTGGGCAGGGTATAAAGCAATTGCCTGAGTTTTTCCTCGAGTTGGTCAAAATCATTCTCCAATGCTTTTACTTGACCTTTTATAACAGAGGTGCGGGCTTTGACCTTTTCGGCGTCCTCTTTTTTGCCAGCTTGCATCAACGCTCCTATTTCCTTAGAAATACTGTTCGATTCTGCTTGTAAACTGTCCCTGTGCGACTGGGTTTCCTTTCTTTTTTTATCTATTTCCAGTACTTGGGAAAGCAGGTTTTCTGCCTGGGGAAAATTTCTTTTTTTCAAGCCTCCAACTGCGATATCAAAGTTGTCACGGATAAAATTTACTTGTAGCATGGTTAATTGCTTTGGGGTATTTGAGTTATAAAGTGCAAAGATAGTAAAAATTATAGCAGTGGTTTGGATAGAAAAGGGGACCTTTAAAAGGCCCCGATTTTTATTAACCATAAAAAAAATTTGCTAATTAGCTTAGGTTCCCGTAATATTACATATTCAAAGCATTCAAAAATCCCATTCCCGGAGATTTTATATTTATCTGAAGACCTTTTTATACCAATCAAACTTAGTCACAGTACTTACTTCATTCACATCGAAATTACTTTCATACGCTTTTTATGTATAATATAGAAGAATTAAAAATCAGATTGCTGTCTGAACTTAAAGAGATAGCGGAAGAATTGGGGGTTAAAAACTTCAAAACACTTAAAAAAGACGACTTGGTGTACGCTATATTGGATCAGCAAGCTATCACCCCGGAAAAAGCCCTCCCAAAGAAAAAGCCTTCCAAAGTGGAACTGGAAACTCCGGAAACAGACACTCCAAAGGAAGAAAACCAGGCCCCAGGAGCCGATGCGGAAAAAGAAAAGCCTAAGTTTAAAAGGCAGAATGTAACTGAAGCTTCAAAAGAAGCTGAGGGAAAAGAAGCACCAAAAGCTAAAAGAAGGCCACAAAACAAGAAGGACCAGTCGCAATCTAAGAAAGTACAACCTGAAAAGGAACAGCCTAAATCCAAAGAGGCAATAAAAAAGGAGCCAGCCAAAAACACACCTAAGCAGGAAGAAAAAGGAGCTGAAAAGATTGAATCTAAAGACGAAGAAAACAAGTCACGATCGTTCAGGCCCAGAAGAAGAGCAGTTCTGCAAGAAGAAGAACTCGCCAAAATAACTTCTGAAAATTCATATGAGCAGGAGAAAGAAGTTCCCAAGAGAGAAAGTTATAGGGATTTGGAAGAGAACAATTCTTCAGAGTCTGCTGCTTCTGCCAAGAGGAAGCCGGCCATTAGCATTAAGGACTTTGACGGTATCATAGAAAATGAAGGTGTTTTGGAAATCATGTCCGATGGATACGGTTTCTTACGTTCCTTAGACTATAATTATTTGGCTTCTCCAGATGACATTTATGTTTCGCCTTCCCAGATCAAGCTTTTCGGATTGAAAGTAGGGGATAATATCAAAGGGCAGATCAGGCCACCAAAAGAGGGGGAAAAGTACTTTGCCCTTCTGAAAGTCGGAACTGTCAATGGAAAAACCACCGAGGAGATCAGGGACAGGATTTCTTTTGAATACCTTACCCCACTTTTTCCTGAAGAAAGATTAAACCTTACTACCAAAGCAGATAATTTCTCCACCAGAATAGTGGATCTCTTTGCCCCGATAGGCAAAGGACAGCGGGGAATGATCGTAGCCCAGCCAAAAACCGGTAAAACGGTTTTGTTACAAAAGATCGCCAATGCTATTGCGGAAAATCATCCAGAGGTTCATTTGATGATCCTTTTAATTGATGAAAGACCTGAAGAAGTCACTGAAATGGCCAGGTCAGTAAAAGCAGAAGTGGTTTCTTCTACTTTTGATGAACAAGCAGAGCGTCATGTGAAAGTGGCCTCTATGGTTTTGGAAAAAGCAAAAAGGATGGTAGAATGTGGACATGATGTGGTGATCCTCTTGGATTCCATCACCCGTTTGGCCCGGGCCTATAATACAGTAGTCCCTTCTTCGGGAAAAATACTTTCCGGGGGTGTGGACGCAAATGCCCTGCATAAGCCCAAGCGGTTCTTTGGTGCAGCGCGTAATGTAGAGCATGGAGGATCTTTGACCATTATCGCCACAGCGTTGGTGGAGACAGGCTCTAAAATGGACGAGGTGATCTTTGAGGAATTTAAAGGTACGGGCAACATGGAGTTGTCACTTGACCGTAAGTTATCCAATCGCCGAATTTATCCCGCTATTGACGTACCTGGATCTGGTACCAGAAGGGAAGATTTACTGATGGACAAGGAAGAAATGCAACGTGTCTGGATATTGAGGAAATTGATGTCTGACATGACCTCTCAGGAAGCCATGGAATTCTTGTTGCAAAGAATGAAAGGAACCAGGGACAACTCAGAATTCTTGGTCAGTATGAATGGATAAGCATAAATTCTTTTGTCAATAATATTTCCTAAAATCCTCCGCAGCAAGCTCGGAGGATTTTTTTTGGTTTTTACCTAAGGTTATTTGCGGTTAAACCTGTATATCTTGGGGAGCTTCAGAATCCCTTATTTCAACCAAGCTAGACTGATTTCATCCGGCGTCTTCATCCTATCAGCCAATCTCAGATAACGGTCCGATAGGCCGGCAAGATATTCTTGCGCTTTGGCCGCCATATCATTCAGTCCGGTAATCGTTTCAATTTTCCATAGCTTGACTAAATGTTCAATAATCCTGGCATAATCCCATCCGGTATAAATGCCGATTTTTTGCGTAATGGCAGAGAATTGGTCATAAAGTGTGGGATTGTTTCCTCCGTCTCCCATGAGTACGGCAGGCATGACTATTTGCTTCCGCATCATTTTTTCAAAGGCAAGTATGGCACCATTGGGATCGATTTCGAAGATTTGGGCCATAAAGCTTTTGTATGCTTTTTCATGTCTGGCTTCATCGCCGGCAATTTGCTTGCAAATTCTTCCCAGGACAACGTCCCCGGCCTTATCGGCTAATTTACCGGTGTTTACATGCGATATTTTAGTGGCCCTTTCTTGAAATGAAGTGTAAATTATGGCCTGATAAGGATCTTTCTCAGATCTGGGATCAAACCCATTATAAATCAACCTGTGGATCGTTTGCTCCACTTTTTTCATATCCGCCCTTCCAGACAGGTACAGGTATTTATTGAGGAGGTCCCCATGGCGGTTTTCTTCCGCAGTCCATGCTTTTGTCCACCGTACCCAGCCTGAAGGGCTGGTAAGATTGCCATCCTCATTGATCCCCTCCAGCATATTGAAATAGGTCTGGTAGCTGGGAAGGGCTTCTTCTGTAATCATATTGCCAATAAGGGAAGTAATCACCGTATCAGGAATATTTGAAGCTCTTTCCTGTAAGGCTTTAATTTCATCCAGTCCATCAGATTTTGTGAGATCAGGGAGAAAATCTGTTGGCTGCCAACAATCGTCCGGATCCAATAAAACAGCGTCCACTGTCTTGGATGCATATTCATCCAATTGACTGATGACCTCTGCATTTTTTTCCAGTTCGTAATTTATATTTTCTTTATTCTTCATGATCTTTGGAGTTAATATTCCTATTTGAAGAAATTATTTTATTTGCAATATCTTTTTGAAACTAAATCCTTTACAAAGGAACAATTTTCTTTTCAAAAAATTAAGTGTTTTTAGGTGCTATTGTTTTTATTTTACCCCCTACAAAGAACTAATAATTGAACAATTAAAATTCCACCCTCCTTTAATGAAGGCAGCAAACGATTTTGGATCCCTCTTTAGAACGGAAGACAAAGAACCCGTAGATTAAATGGTACAGAGGATTTAACCTGCCATTTCTATCGGTTCCTATAAAAAAATGCCTGCGTTTATGGCGCAGGCATTAGGCAATTTGCCCCGGATTGAAAAATATCAAGTTAGTAAGTCAATTGATAAGCAGCCACCTTATTTTTTTGGAAAGTAGGGACTAAAATAATGTTTTCATCCGGAATAAAGTCTATATCTGCCGTATTGGATTCCTGATCTTGGGTGTCCAGTATCTTCGTTTCTACGCCATCTTGAATAAGGTAAATTTCACCTTTCCATCTGCTGGCAATGAAAGTGTCATCATCAATAATGACCAGACCATCACCTCCGGTTACCACATCATTGACCATCTCAAAACTTCCATCTGTTGAGTATTTTTTAAGACCTTCGCCATCGAGGCCATAAAGTGTCCCATCATCCGCTACCCTTAATCCATTGATGCTTCCCTGTCCTTCTGCAAAGGTGGTAATTTCCCCATTTTCAAGAACATGTATATTTCCGGCACGCATGTCTGTAAAATAGACTTTCCCGTCATGGGTATCCAGATCATTTAAAAACTGAGCCCCTTCCAAAGGATACCGGTTACTGATATTGGCACTTTCAACGTCGATTTCCACCACTTCATCAATATCGGTAACATAGAGCTTGCCATCCATAATGCCCATTCCTTTAGGAGCATTCAAACCACTTACCCATTCTCTTTCCAAAATCTCTCCTTCTCTCGAAATAGTGGAGATGGAGCCCTTGCCGTCCTTTTCTGAAGCATCACCCTCTATATTAGCTACATAGATATTTCCAGTGGCTTCATCATAAAGTACAGATTCATTAGTGGTAAGATCCGCTTCTGTTTCCCATAGCTGGGTGAGCGTCGGTTCCTCTTCCGTAGTTGGCGAATCCTCATCTATGGATTCTTCTGTGGTCTGCTGTGGGCCACACTGCCAAAAAAGCAGAGAGGCTGTCATTAAAAGGATTGATCGGTTGATTGTTTTTTTCATGGTTGATTAAGTTTAATTAAAACAACATCAGTAGAGTCCCTGCATTATTAATTTGAATTTAATGAAAAACAATCGCTTATTAAATAAAACCGGGTAAATTTATTTCAGTTAGATATTCTTAAACTTTTAAAGTCCGTAAGGACGCCTTTAAAGTCTTTATCTTCGTGCCATAAAAACATCTTCAGGGTTTGGAAGACAGTGGAAGATGTAGCCCGGGGAAAGATCACTTAAGGTCCGCCGCTATTTTTCAGTACCTCCTTTTAAACGGCTACCCAATTAATGCACAAGATAGCGAGCAAAGCAGTTATTGACATTAAGGCTGTGAGGAGGCTGAAGCTTCTTAAAGCTTCATTTACCGTAAGGCCCGAAAATTCTTTGATGATCCAAAAATAAGAATCGTTGGCATGGGAAATGGCCATGGCCCCACTCCCTATTGAGGAAATGACCAGAACGGTGTAAAGTTTATTGAGCAGGAACACTTCAGGAATAATGGATAGGGCAATGGACGCTGCGATGATCATGGCCGAAGTACTGCTACCCTGGGCGGTCTTTAGAAAAGCAGCCAATGCAAAGGCAATCAGCAACCAAAATGTTCCTCCTGATCCCTCGGAAAGGTTCCATTGCTGAAAGATCTCTTCCAATCCTGATTGTCTGAGAATGGCCCCGAAACCTGCCCCCGCTCCGGTAAGGATCAAAATGGGTCCCGCTGTTTCTATTCCTTTTTTAAAAGACAATCCAAGTAAAGGTTCCTGTGATTGGCTATCCTTCAAAAATACCAAGCCTATCAACAGGCCAATGGAAATGGCAACAATCGGATTACCGGTTATTTGCAGTACTTGAATAATAACCGGATGCCCAAAAAAGCCGCTCATATTGCCCAAGGTGATGAGAAGCAAGGGCAAAATAATAACCAGGGCCGGCCATAAAGCAGAGGGTCTTTTCCCTTCCACCACTGGGCTTTCGTCACTTTCTGGTGAGTTGGCGGGGAATGTTCTCCTGAATCGATTGGCCCACCAGGCAATCACCAAAAATACCGGCAGGGATACTATAAGGCCTACGATAAGGATCAAACCCAAATGTTGTTCCATATGGAAAATGCCTGCTACAGCGAGCGGTCCTGGAGTGGGGGGAATAAGAATGTGCGAAAGGTAAAGCCCTCCTGCAAGGGAAAGACTAAAAGTCAAGGGGGAGATACCGGATGTTTTGGCGAGGTTTTTACCTATTGGGTTCAACAAGATAAACCCTGAATCGCAAAAAACCGGAATTCCCACTACATATCCCATCAAGGCAGTACTTAATGCCGGGATTTTTTTGCCAAGATAGTGCCATATGACATTGGCCAATATAAAGGCCGCATTGCTTTTTTCCAAAAGTACCCCTAAGATGCTTCCCAAGATAATGATCAGGCCAATTTGACCTATAAGGCTGCCAAAGCCTTTGGTGAATTCCTCCAATGCTTCAAGAAAGCCAAAACCTACCGCAATGCCCACCCATACCGAAGCTGTCATCAGGCAGATCAGGGGATGAAGCCTTAGTCGGGAAGTGCCGATAATAATCCATAAGATAGCTCCTAATATATGGAGTAAAAGTAAATTCAAGGGCGAATAATTTTGCTTATTGTTTTAAATACCAGCCTTCCGGATCAACTGTGACCGGGATATCACTTTTGACCAAGGTTGGTTTTGAAGAGATTTCAATCCTTTTAATTCCCTCAGAGGTCAAAATATCGATGGGTAAGGAGAGGTCGATATTGGAAAATCTGATTGCATATTTATTTTTGCCTTTTTTGGCGACTTTCACTTTAGGAAGTGTTGTGGTGTACAAATAAAGGTGGAAGAAACCCTCCAAGTTCTTGCCACTGTATTGTTGTACAAAGTCGGTAAAATCTTTGGTTTCAACCAGATGGGTATAGGTGTATTGTTCATCCGTCACAAAAGCCTTTAGCATGGGGAAAAAGACGTCATCCCCAAGGATGTACCGTAAGGAATGGATGATATAAGCTCCTTTGGAGTATATTCCAGGATGGTAAGCTTCATCGGAAGTGGAGTTTTTTGGGGCCACCACGGGATAGCTGTGTTGAAGGGACCTTTCCACGTCATTAACTTTTTTAAGATAAGCTTTCTGTCCCCCATGCTCCAGGAAAAACAGCCAGTCGCCATAGGTGCAAAGTCCTTCATGTAGCCAAAAATCTGCCCAATCAGCGACAGATACTTTATTGCCCCACCATTCATGTCCCAACTCGTGGTGAAGTAGCCAGTCATAGTAGACATCGCCCATCTTTACAAATTGGAAATTATTCCCATAGGCATTGATGGTTTGGTGTTCCATGCCTAGGTAAGGGGTTTCAACCACCGCTATTTTATCGTTGGGGAAGGGAAATTCCCCAAAATACTTCTCCTGTGTTTTCACGCTGTTTTCCAACACAGCCAATAGTAGGAGAGCTTTGTCCTTATTTTCCTCCAGGGTATAGACCTTTAGAGGGATTTTATTCCCAGCCACAGAATGGTATTCTTTACCTTCTTCATGAAATATTCCCAAGGTAAAGTTGATATTGTAATTATTGATGGGGTAACCGCTGGACCAATGGTAGGTGATTTTGGCCCCCTTTCTTTCCTGACTTACGAGTCGCCCATTAGCAGCAATAAAATAGGGTGCTGGTGCTGTGAGGTATAGGTCTATGCCCATGGAAGGCTCACTGGAAGGGTGATCCAAGCAGGGCATGAAAATTTTGGCCCCTTCATTTTGGGAAGATAATCCCATCCAATGATTTCCGGAACTGTCCTTCTGCCAGGTAAAGCCACCTTCCCAGGGCGGGTTCATGGCGATAGGGGTTTTCCCTTCATAATAAATTTTGGCTTCTCTTGCACAGCCATCGGAAATATAAACATCCAGGGTATCTCCAAAATGGCGAAAATTGACGGGTTCATCATAAATTTCTACCTGGGTAATGTAGTAAGATTCGATGAGATTGAGCCGCAGGGTATCCAGTTTTTGTCGACAATCAAAAGTTACTTTGACAAATCCCTGGATCCATTGTTTCTCGGGGATTATTTCCAGGTCTAACTCATAATGTTCGATGGTGATTTTTTCCTGTAAAGGATCTATCGGTCCTCCCCAGGCCCGGTTTTTTTGATCCTGAGCCATGGCCAAGGATAGGTTTAATAGAACAAATATGATTAAAGAACCTATTGATTTCATATGTATATAATTGGTTTTTAATCGTCATATGCCTGCCTTGCCGGTAGACAGGGAATAACCAGTTCGTTTCATCAAGGTTTAGTTTTGGTTTCCCAGATATTCATCCTCGGTGTGGACGACGCTTCTTATGGGCTATTTCATGTGTTAATCATTGGGGGTCAATGGGTTTGATTTTCTGATCAAGCCATCGGGCAGTTCCCCTTCGGTAGAGGCTACCACTGAGCAAACAGTTGCGTCCCCTGTGACATTTATTACGGTTCTGAACATATCCAAAATCCTATCTGGAGCTATGATCAAAGCTATTCCTGCTGCCGGAACACCAATAGATTCCAGTACAATGATAAGCATGATCAAGCCAGCGCCTGGCACGCCGGCGGAGCCAATGGAGGCCAAAGTGGCTGTCAAGACGATGGTCAACTGTTGAATGATGCTGAGATCCAGCCCAAGTGCCTGTGCAATAAATACTGCTGCAACTCCCTGGTAAAGGCTTGTCCCATCCATATTGATCGTTGCGCCCAAGGGCAAAACAAAGCTGCTGACTTCTTCAGAAACCCCCAGTTCTTCCTCCACCTGTTTCATGGTTACCGGAAGGGTGGCGGAGCTCGAGCTTGTACTGAAAGCCAAAAGCTGTGCGGGCCTGATTGCCGCAAAGAAATCCCCGTATTTTATTTTGGTGAAAGATTTTAAGATTAAAGGATAAATTCCAAACATCATAAGAAATAAACCCCCGACTACCACCAAGCTATATTGCAAAAGTGCGAGTAGCAAAGTGATGGCATTGTCCGGATTATCACCGGCAATTTCAATGATCAGTGAAGCCATTAAAGCAAAAACCCCATAGGGGGCTATCAGCATGATATATCCAACTATTTTGATGATCACATCATTTAATCCATCAAAAAAAGCTACTACTGGAGTAGCTTTGCCTTTAGGGATTTGGAGCAGGGCTATGCCCACTAGAATGGCAAAGAAGACTACCTGAAGCATGCTGCTGTTTTCACTGGCAGCCAGGAAAATATTTTCCGGCACAATGTCCACTAGGGGTTGTAAGGGACTCTGTTGTTGTAGTTGTTCGGCTTGAGAAGCAGTCGTTCCTGCCGCATCGTCATATAGGGCCATTAAGCCTTCACGGGTTTCAACAGGAAGGCTATGGCCTGGAGTAAAGATATTCACCAAAATGAGCCCGATACTCACAGCGATTATTGTGGTAATAAGATAGATTAAAATGGTTTTGCTCCCTATTCTACTGAGTTTGGAGATGTCACCGAGATTGGAGACCCCTACAATCAAAGAAGCCAGGACCAAAGGAACGGCTATCATCTTGAGGGCGTTTATGAAAATAGTCCCGATAGGCTTGATATAATCAAGGGTGAAATCAGGTGAAATGTTAGTTTGGATAACCACCAAGCCAAATATCAGCCCTAAGATCAAACCAACGATAATCCGGGTGTGGAGGGGTATTTTTTTAATCATAAGAATCGGCTTTTTTAAGTGGACCTACAGTTTGCTGAGGCGGTTTAGTAATACAAAATCAGCCAATACCAACGCGCACATGGCTTCAACGATAGGTACGGCCCTAGGCACTACACAGGGATCGTGCCGGCCTTTTCCCGAGACTGTGGCGAACTCCCCGGCCTCATTTATGCTTTCCTGATCTTTCATAATGGTAGCTACTGGCTTGAAAGCCACCCTAAAATAAATATCCTGCCCATTGGAAATACCACCTTGTATGCCTCCGGAATGATTGGTCCTGGTCTTTACCTTTCCCTCTTCCTGATAGAAAAGATCATTGTGTTCAGAGCCCCGCATGGTCACCCCGTCAAACCCACTACCATATTCAAACCCCTTTACCGCATTGATACTTAACATGGCTTTGCCCAATTCGGCGTGAAGCTTGTCAAAAACAGGTTCGCCCAATCCAGGGGGGACGTGCTGAACAACACAGCTCACGATTCCTCCTACTGTGTCCCTGTTTTTTCGGATTTCGTCTATAAAGTCCACCATTTTTTCTGCCAGCTCAGGATCCGGGCACCTGACTATATTTTTTTCTGTTTCTTCTAAATCCAGTTCCTGGTAGGGTTTGTTCAAGGTGATATTCCCGACCTGGCTGACATAGGCTTTGATGCTGATACCAAAATGGCCTAAAAGCAATTTGGCTATTGCGCCCGAAGCCACACGGGCAGCTGTCTCACGGGCACTGCTTCTGCCCCCACCGCGGTAATCACGTAGGCCATATTTCTCAAAATAAGTATAATCGGCATGAGATGGCCGGAATTTATCCGCTATATGCGAATAGTCTTTGCTTTTTTGATCGGTATTTAGAATGATAATGGCGATAGGGGTTCCTGTACTTTTCCCTTCAAAAACCCCCGAAAGAATCTGAAACTCGTCTTCTTCTTTTCTTTGGGTAGTGATCTTGGACTGACCGGGTTTTCTTCTTTGGAGCTCCCCACTGATAAAACTTTCATCGATCGGTAAGCCTGCTGGGCAACCATCTATAATTACTCCCAATCCTCTGCCATGTGACTCACCAAAGGTGCTAATCTTAAATATACTTCCAAATGAATTGCCCATTATCTCTTTTTAATCATCAAAATGCCCAGTAAAATAACAGTGGCTACCAATAAAACATTTATAAAAGCTGAAAAATAATACTTAAATCGCTGGTTTAAAAGATTATTATCTTCTACTTCTATTAAATCATAAATGCCCCCTAATCTGGAGGATGAAATAGCTTGGTTGACCTTGTTTTCACCAGCGACATTTAAAACAGCTTCGGGGCGAAGCGTATCGTATTTTTCTAAAGAGGGGTTAAAGAATATCCATTCAAAATGGTCTTTTAACTCCACTCTTCCTGGTTCATTAATAGTGAGATAATAATTGTATTCCTTTACGCCGGTGACCCTGCCATATCCCCTATTGATCTGTTGTCTTTCATTCGGATCAAAGGAATTCAATTTTTGTTCTTCGGTTTTTTTTGGAGGCTGTATGGAATTGATATTTCCTTCACCCATAATGCCAAAATTATAAGTTACCCCTTCTCCTGTAGCGATTTCTTTTTGATCAAAATTCTCCCTTAACTCATAAACTCCCACACTTACCTCATTTTTCAGGGGATGTGGAGGAAGGGGCTTTATTGATATACTTTTTGGGGAAGAATAAAAGGTCTTGAAGTCTTCTTGTCTGTTATTCCCAAAAAAGGTAGGGTCCTTAGCTATTTTATATTTGATCATTTTCCAAGGAACACTTGGGATATCAATGGCCCCTTCAGAAAACGGGTAGAAAACGGATTCATAGACCTTAAACCGGGTCCAGTTTTTACCATTGAGGGATACCTTTTCAGGTTGGATATTGGTGATGTTGAAATTTTCCTCCCAGGCATTGGTGGGTTTGATTTTTTGAATAATGCTTTCCAATTGCCGGCCTGGTTCATGAAAATTAAAAGGTGCCTGGTTGTCTTCAGGCATGTAAAAGGCAAGGCTAACATGAAAGCCTTCACCTACATATACTTCTTCTTTATCCAAAGACAAAGAAAAGAAAGCTTCATCCTCTACTTCCACAAATTCAGGTTCTTCCCCGCTCCCTCCAAAGAAATCATCAAAAGGATCATTGCTTCTGCCTCCCCGTGAGTTTTGCCGGGTATCCATGACGCTAATTTCCTTCCCTTCCGACGAAGCAACATTGCCGTTAATATTCATAGAAAAATTCCCCAAAATAAATTGGCCTTTTCTTAATGGCTTATAATATTGAATAATACTATTGGTACTACTCATCTGCCCATTGATCACGTTCATGGAGGAGCTTTGAGACAAACCTTGTTTCTGGAAGCCGGGGATTTCAGGGAACGAACCGTAGGATTTTATTTTCTCGTCTGAAACAGTTACCTTAATATTAAATGTTTCATTTAAAGCTATTTCATCAGGCCCCAGTTCTATCTTAATGTCCTGTGCAAAGGCCAAAGGAGAGAAAAGGGAAAAGATAAATAATAGAATCAAGGTTATTTTCGTTTTTTTCATGAATCTGCTTAATACTTAATTAACTGCAAATTAACAAGTATATTTTAAACGCAACAAATGAATGAGCGAGTCGTTTAATCTTTGACAGATTATTTTTAACTAAAACTTAAACAATCAGAGCCATGATGGATTATGTTAAAGTCATTTTATTAAAGGTGAGTTTTGACAAGAAGCTTTTCGAAAAAGAGCTGCGTAAAGGGTTAAGTTTGCTGATCCCTTCAGAAGTTCAGGAATTTAAGGTGTGGTGTTATGAGACGTTTTCTGAACTTTACGAGCCAGTGCTCAATAAGCATTTTTTAAGGCTCCAAGTTTAAAAAGAACTGCCCAGTTAGGGTTTTTTTTTACTTTAGTTCTTATTTAATCATTAGCAAAAAGAAACCACAGAAGAAGCCAGAGGTTATGAATTGAAAAGAAGAAATCAGGGAAATATAAATATTCAACACTCAATGTTTCAACATTCAATTCTTAAGTAATGGGAAAACAGCTAGCAGAAAGGATTCCAACCTTGAGCATTGATTATTGTCTATTGAATATTGAGAATTCAAAAAGCCATCTGGGTGATCCTATTGGGGTTAATCATTTAAAAAGTCAATATTCCTTTTTAAGCCCTGCATTTTGGTCCTCTTTACAGCTGATTTTTGAAAAATCTTGCTAAAAGTTTCCTCAGTGATTTCTTCCCAATCTTTTGTTCCCATTTCCTTCAAGTCTGGACGAGGGTCAAATTCCGGTTCGGAATGAGGTTGGGCAAACCTGTTCCAGGGACATACGTCCTGGCAGATATCACAGCCAAAAATCCAATTCTCGAATTTCCCTTTTACTGTTTTGGGAATTTCCTCTTTTAGTTCTATGGTGAAATAAGAAATGCATCGGGAACCATCCACCACTCCAGGTTGGACAATGGCATCTGTGGGACAGGCATCAATACATCGGGTACAAGTGCCACAGTAATCTTTGACAACCGGAGGATCAGGGCTCACTTCCAGATCAATGATCAATTCCGCTAAAAAAAAGAAACTTCCCATGCTCTGGTTAAGTAAAAGGCTGTTTTTCCCCGTCCATCCAATGCCTGCTTTTTGGGCCCATTGCCTTTCCATTACAGGCGCTGAATCCACAAAAGACCTTCCCCCCACCTCACCAATTTCATCTCTGAGAAGACTTAAAAAGGACTTCAATTTTTCTTTTATGACAAAATGATAATCTTTCCCATAGGAATATTTTGCCAACTTATAATCCCCCTCGCCATGGGGCAATTCTTCTTTAGGATAATAATTGTATATCAAGCTGACCACTGTTTTGGCCCCTTCTACCAGTTTGGTTGGATCCAGTCTTTTATCAAAATGATTCGCCATATAGGCCATTTGCCCATGATGATTTTGATTAAGCCATGCCTCTAGTTTAGGGGCTTCTTCTTCTAGAAATCCGGCTTTTGCAATACCACAAAATTCAAAACCCAATTCCTTGGCCAGCCTTTTTATGGTCTTTGCGTTTTTATCTTTGAGGGACATTTTCAGAGTTTCAAGTACAAAGTATTAAGTAGAAGTATTAAGTATTAAGCATTAAGAATCAAGAACAAAGTATCAAATACAAGATCATACTACATACCACATACTACATACCACATACTATAAATTATAACGAATTATTGACGAAACACCATTCGATAGAAAAACAGTTCGACAAAACGCCACATGCTACATACCACATACTCAATACCTATCAATAAATCCTAGTCTCCGCCAAATAAAGAACCAGTTTGTCCTCCGAAATCGGGCTTCATTTTCAGGTGTTTATAGGCCAGTTCCGTGGCCATTCTCCCCCTACTGGTCCTTTTAAGATAGCCTTCCTGGATCAGGAAGGGCTCATAGACTTCTTCTATTGTTTCTGCCTCTTCACTACAAGCTGTGGCGATGGTGGAAAGGCCGACTGGTCCTCCTTTAAATTTTCCGATAATGGTCATCAGAATTCTGTTGTCCATCTCATCCAGACCATTTTCATCCACATTCAGCGCAGTAAGGGCCATTTTCGTGATGGCCAAAGTGATGGTTCCATCGCCTTTTATTTCTGCAAAGTCCCTGGTCCTTCGCAATAACATATTGGCGATACGTGGTGTTCCGCGACTCCTTCGTGCTAATTCATAAGCAGCAATTTCATCTATGGGGGTATTCAATATACCGGCAGACCTAATGACAATGGTTGTGAGCAATTTTGCATCGTAATATTCCAACCTGGCATTGATGCCAAACCTGGCCCGGAGAGGAGAGGTGAGTAAACCTGATCGGGTCGTTGCCCCTATCAGCGTAAAAGGACTTAAAGAAATCTGTACCGAGCGGGCATTGGGCCCTGAATCCAGCATGATATCTATACGGAAATCTTCCATGGCCGAATATAAATATTCCTCCACTACCGCATTCAAACGGTGAATTTCATCAATGAAAAGCACATCCCCTTCTTCCAGATTGGTCAACAATCCTGCAAGATCAGAAGGTTTGTCCAGTACCGGGCCAGAGGTGATTTTTATAGAAGCGTCCAGTTCATTGGCTATGATATGGCTCAAGGTGGTTTTGCCCAATCCCGGAGGGCCGTGAAGCAGGACGTGATCCAATGGTTCACCTCTTCTTTTGGCTGCCAATACGAATATTTTGATATTTTCGACAATCTTATATTGGCCCGTAAAATCACTGAAGCTCAAGGGCCGTAGTGCTTTTTCTATTTCTTTATCGGAGGAATTCAGCTTTTCATTTTCTCCACTCAAGTAATCTTCTCTCATAATATGCCTCTTCAGCGTACAAATATAAGGAAATCATCGCACCATTTTGCCTTTTCGACAAAGCAGCAAGCATTTGTGCTTAATCTTTGACATTTTAAATGCCGCTTTATACAATGAGATAGCTTCTGGTTTCCTGCAAGAATTTTTTTAAGTTTGTGTTCTTCTGTTTTTTTTCTATTGATAGGATTTTTGGGGATAAAGCCATTCCATGGTTAGAACACTTTTAAAAACGAACATCAATAGTTAAGAGGATCAATCCAATGAAAAAAATATGAGCAGCAAAAAGCAATCTTCACCCGAACTGATACGTGCTGTGACCAGATGGCAGGTAGTGGGCCTGTCCATCAATGACGTTATTGGCAGTGGTATATATCTGCTCCCGGCTGCGGCGGCCCTGCTGTTGGGTCCGGCAAGCATTTGGGCCGTCTTGCTTGCGGGATGTGCCGTTGCACTTCTGGTGCTCTGCTTTGCTGAGGCTTCCAGCTATTTTGATGAACCCGGAGGTGCTTATCTCTATACACGCGAAGCATTCGGGAAGTTTGTCGGATTTGAGGTTGGATGGATGACATGGTTGGCCCGGGTGACCTCAGTGGCCTCCCTCTCTGCGGGGTTTGCCCTGGCATTCGGCTACCTGTGGCCTGGAGCCACCGAAGGATGGGGACGCGCAGCCGTTATCACCATCTCGCTGGGCATCCTTACCTGGATCAATGTTATCGGAGTAAAGCAGGGCGCAAAGATGGCTGTGATCTTGACGATAGCCAAGTCACTGCCTCTACTGGTCTTCATTGGTTTGGGCATATTTGTCATAGATTGGGAGTTATTGGCAGTGGAGGCTCCCCCCAACTCTTTCGGTTCGGTGTCAGAAGTGGTTTTGCTGTTGCTGTTTGCTTACTGTGGGTTTGAGAACACACCGGGTGCCGCTGGAGAGTTTAAAAATCCCCAACGGGATGTGCCATTTGCGTTATTGACTATGGTGATACTCGTAACGCTTATTTACACTTTGGTACAATTTGTAGCCGTGGGGACATTACCGGGACTGGCGGGTTCAGCATCGCCATTGGCCGAAGCTTCAGCACGGTTTGCGGGGCCAGGGATCGCTGTGCTCATGAGCATCGGAGCGATGGTCTCCATTTTTGGCAATGTGGGCAATTCCACGCTTGTTGGACCAAGATACCTGTTTGCATTGGCGCAAGACGGTTTTGGCCACAAAATACTGTCACGCATTCATCCGCGGTATCATACCCCTGCTATTGCAATTCTGGTTCAATCAGGTATAGCGCTTGCACTGGCCTTATCCGGGTCATTCGTTGGGCTGGCCCTGCTTTCCATCATCGCACGTTTGGTCACCTATGTCGGCACTGTTGCTGCTTTGCCGATTCTGCGAAAACGTTTCCGGAACAAGAGCGGAACCATACAGCTTCCAGGAGGTAACGCCATTAACCTCTCCGCACTGGGCTTATGTATGTTGTTCTTGGTAAGTGCCACTTTGGCCAATCTTATTGCCGGTACAATAGCCTTGCTTATTGGCGGTATTATTTATTATTTCCGCTCCAAAAAATGACGGATACCTGCTCCATGTTCATTTTTAAAAATTTAAATTTAACTTTCGCTAAAATTATCCGGTACCATGCAAAAAAATGCGAGAAAAAATATCATCTATTCCATCATTTTGCTGTTGGTGGTCTTTAGCGTCTTTCTGTACAGAAAGAATCAGG
The DNA here is from genome assembly GCA_040905145.1 of Anditalea sp. GTDB lineage: Bacteria > Bacteroidota > Bacteroidia > Cytophagales > Cyclobacteriaceae > DATGMS01. The sequence continues at coordinate 83,055 of JBBDSC010000155.1, read as the reverse complement.
AGCCTCCCCAGGAAGAACCGAAAGAAAACGGTAAAATTACGTTTTCTGGAAAAACGATGGGAACGACTTATCGAATTGTTTATTTGGATAAAGAGGACAGGGATTTTAAAAGTGCTGTGGATTCCATTTTGAAAGTTTTTAACCAATCTTTGTCTACCTATATTCCCGATTCAGAGTTGAGCCAATTCAATCAAGGGGATTCCCTTGTTTTTGATTTACCTTACCTATTGCCTGTCCTTAAGAAAAGTCAGGAGGTCTATACCATTACAGGTGGAGCATTTGACCCAACAGTGGGTCCCCTTGTCAATGCTTGGGGCTTTGGTCCTGAAGGGGGCCGGACAGAGGACAGTATAGCCATTAAAAATCTCTTGCCATTAGTCGGTTTTGAATTAGTAACCTTTGATGAAAAGGGAATGGGGAAGACCCAGCCTGGGGTATATCTTGATTTTAGTGCGATTGCCAAAGGTTATGCCGTTGATATTCTGGCTGACTTTTTGGAAGAAAAGGGGATTTCCAATATGCTGGTGGAAATCGGTGGGGAATTGGTAGCCCACGGAAATAATGATCAAGGTGAATTGTGGAAGGTGGGGATCAACCGTCCTGATGAAGGAGGTTTTTCAAATGATATTTTCAGTATCGTTGCTTTGGACAATAAAGGGATGGCTACTTCCGGAAACTACAGGAATTTTTACCAGGTGGACAGTGTAAAATACTCCCATACGATCAGTCCATTTACCGGGCAGCCGGTCCGGCATGGCTTATTGAGCGCAACCGTGCTAGCAGCCGATTGTATGACAGCAGATGCCTATGCAACTTCCATGATGGTATTGGGAACCGAGGAATCAATTGCTTTGCTGGATCAAGTAGAAGAACTGGAAGCATTTTTAATATACAATGATGAATCAGGCAATATAAAAACATTTATAAGTGAGAGCCTTAAACCTTACGTATCCAATATCAAAGAATGAGGTGGAAAAGGTGATTTTTGCGACCTTTAATTTATAGAAATATGATGAGTTTTATGCTGTTGTTCTTTTCTGCATTCCTGGCAGGAATGGTGGCCTTAATAACCTCTAAATGGAAAGAAAGAGACTTTAAATTGGTTCTGGTATTTGCCGGCTCCTATCTGTTTTCCATTACCATCCTTCATATTCTACCCGAACTGTTTGCCGATCGGGAATCCGCCTATTTTATGGGACTGTATATTCTGCTGGGGTTTTTACTACAGCAGGTTTTGGTTTTTATGTCTTCTGGCATAGAACATGGGCATATCCATCAGCATGCAAGACATGGGGTGGGAAACAGTGTCTGGACTTTAATGGCAGGTTTGTTTTTGCATGCTTTTCTTGAAGGCACCCTACTTTCCAAGGAACCCTCCCTCTCCGGACACCAACATGGAAGTGAAACTTTGCTCATAGGGATAATCCTGCACAAAATCCCTGAGGCCTTTGCTTTGGTAGCGGTATTATTGACGCGTTTGAATAAAAGCAAAGTATTTTTTCTTTTAATCCTTTTTTCGCTTGCCTCTCCTATAGGCATGTTTTCCATAGAGCTGTTATATTTTCAAAACGTAATCGGTCAGAGCACCATTAACACTCTGTTTGGCTTGGTTGCAGGGGGGTTTTTACATATTTCCACCATGATTTTTTTCGAAAGCAATCCCCAGCACAGATTTCAACTTCATAAACTGTTGATCATCTTGTTTGCCGCTGTGTTGGCCATATTATCAGAATATATCATATGAATGGATAACATAGGAAGACCGTGACATGGATGTCTTTACTCCGGAATTCCATTATATATCTTTAAATAAAAAGTAACAGAAATATATATATTTTTTTTTGAATGTTAAATCTTATTCCCACATTCGTTTTTGCTGTTTAGGTCGGAACACCAGTGATTCGAAAAATAAAAACCACCAACTCATCATATACCTTATGGATACTAAATCGAGAAAGGATTATTGGAAGAAAAACATCAGGATTTTATTTATCCTCCTGACCATTTGGTTCATTGTTTCATTTGGCTTCGGGATTCTTTTTGTCGAGCAGCTTAATCAAATCAAAATAGCAGGCTTTAAGCTGGGCTTCTGGTTTGCCCAACAAGGTTCGATCTACTTTTTTGTTGTGCTGATTTTTGTGTACGTGGTGCGCATGAACAGGCTTGACAAAGAATTCAATGTAAACGAAGAATAAAAAACAAACCCGAAACAAACAATGGAAATTTTAACCTGGACCTATATATTGGTAGGTTTATCATTTGCCCTCTATATTGGAATTGCTATTTACACGAGAGCGGGTTCGACCAAAGAATTTTATACAGCTGGGGGAGGGGTTTCCCCCCTTGCCAACGGTATGGCTACAGCAGCGGATTGGATGTCAGCGGCCTCCTTCATTTCGATGGCGGGGATTATAGCCTTCTCCGGTTATGACGGCTCTGTGTACCTGATGGGCTGGACGGGCGGTTATGTTTTATTGGCACTTCTGCTTGCTCCCTATCTAAGGAAATTTGGAAAGTTTACCGTTCCGGATTTTGTAGGAGATAGATATTATTCCAATAAGGCGAGGGTGGTTGCCGTATTTTGTGCGCTGTTTATATGCTTTACTTATGTATCCGGCCAGATGCGGGGAGTAGGAATTGTGTTTTCCAGGTATTTGGAAGTAGATATCAATACCGGAGTATTGATCGGTATGGCCATTGTGTTTTTTTATGCGGTATTGGGTGGTATGAAAGGAATCACCTACACCCAGGTAGCTCAGTATTGTGTGTTAATCTTTGCCTTTATGGTACCTGCAATATTTATTTCTATGCAGTTAACAGGTAATCCTATTCCCCAATTGGGTTTTGGGGATACCGTTGGAGATGGAACTTACCTATTGGACAAATTGGACGGAGTATTGACCGAAATGGGGTTTAATGAATACACGAGTGGGAAAAAGTCCATGGTGGATGTTTTTGCAATTACCTTGGCTTTAATGGTGGGGACTGCAGGTCTACCGCATGTTATTGTCAGGTTTTTTACGGTGCCCAGAGTGAAGGATGCGCGGTTATCTGCTGGTTATGCCTTGGTTTTTATCGCCATATTGTATACTACCGCTCCTGCTGTAGCAGCTTTTGGGATGTATAATGCCATAGATACCTTGGTTGGGCAACCTGTGGACCAATTGCCAGAATGGGTGACGAACTGGCAAAAAACAAATTTGATCGAAATTAGGGATGTCAACCAGGATGGCATTGTACAGTACACTCCACAGGAGGAAACAAATGAAATGATTATTGACAAGGATATCATGGTGCTGGCTTCCCCGGAAATAGCCAACCTGCCTAATTGGGTGGTAGGTTTGGTGGCTGCAGGCGGTATGGCAGCAGCTCTTTCCACAGCGGCAGGATTATTATTGGTTATATCCACCTCCGTATCCAGAGATCTTTTTAGGACATTTGTCCCTTCCATGACAGAAAAGACAGAACTTTTAATAGCCAGAATTTCAGCTGCAGTCGCTGTAGTCATTGCAGGATATTTCGGCATTAACCCTCCGGGATTTGTGGCACAAGTGGTGGCTTTTGCCTTTGGTCTGGCAGCGGCCTCTTTTTTCCCTGTGATTATCATGGGGATATTTTCTACCCGGATAAATAAAGAAGGGGCTATTGCAGGAATGCTTACCGGTCTTGTTTTTACCTTGGGTTATATTATTTATTTCAAATTTGGGATGGAACTCTTTGGGTTATCAGAACAGGCGGTCAGTCCAGATAACTGGTGGTTTGGCATTTCCCCTGAAGGTATTGGTACTGTTGGGATGATTCTAAATGTTATCGCTTGTTATGTTGTTTCAAAAATGACTCCACCACCACCTCAACATGTGCAGGATATCATACAGGATATAAGAATTCCCAGGGGCGCAGGTGAAGCCCATCACCATTAATGATTTAACAGGCTTTTAAATTTCTATATTCAAGGAACGATAATTGGGGCATAAAGGTCAGTGGTTTCCCGATCAATGATTATGAAGATCCAAATAATTAGTAATTTAGGGCTTGAGGAATTTTAGGATAGAATATATTAATAACAATAGTCAAATAACCAAAGTATCATGAGTGATAGAATCCAAACCCTAAGTGGTTATTTTCATGAATATCAAAAAAGTGTAACTGAACCTGAAAAATTTTGGTCTCGGATCGCAGATTCCTTTCACTGGAAAAAAAGGTGGGATAAAGTGTTGGAGTGGAATTTTGATGAACCGGATATCAAATGGTTTGTCAATGCAAAATTAAATATTACCGAAAATATTCTCGAGAGGCATTTATATACCATTGGGGATAGGCCGGCAATTATATGGGAACCCAATGATCCAACCGAGGAAGGGAGAACCATTACCTACCAGGAGCTTTATCACGAGGTTTGCAGATTTTCCAATGCCCTTAAACAAAAAGGGGTGAAGAAAGGGGATAAAGTGATCATCTATATGCCCATGGTACCTGAAGCGGCTATTGCCATGTTGGCCTGTGCGAGGCTGGGCGCGGTTCATTCTGTGGTTTTCGCAGGTTTTTCCAGCAATGCTTTGGCCGACAGAATCAACGATTGTGAAGCCAAGGTGATCTTAACATCTGATGGGAATTTTCGTGGCGCCAAGAAGATAGCCATTAAACGTGTTGTGGACGAAGCCTTGGAAAAAACCTCACACGTAGAATCTGTTATTGTTTACCAGAGGACCCATCAAGAAGTGGAGATGAAGGAAGGAAGGGATTATTGGTGGCATGATGTAATCTCAGATCAGCCGGATAGCTGTAAAGCGGAAGAAACCGACAGTGAAGACCTGCTTTATATTTTATATACCTCAGGATCTACGGGCAAGCCAAAAGGGGTGGTACATACCTGTGGAGGTTACATGGTTTTTACCAAGTATACTTTTGAAAATGTCTTTCAGTATTCCTCAGGGGATGTATACTGGTGTACCGCAGATATTGGATGGGTTACGGGCCATTCTTATATTGTATATGGGCCATTATTGGCCGGGGCAACTTCCGTAATGTTTGAAGGAGTGCCCACTTACCCGGATGCAGGAAGGTTTTGGGAGATCATCGACAAATATCAGGTCAACCAGTTTTATACTGCTCCGACGGCTATCAGGGCCCTTCAAGCATTTGGCACCAAACCTATTGAACCTTTTAAATTGGATTCTTTGAAAGTATTGGGTTCTGTAGGCGAGCCCATCAATGAAGAAGCTTGGCATTGGTATCATACGCATATTGGAAAGACAAAATGCCCCATAGTGGATACATGGTGGCAAACGGAAACAGGAGGGATAATGGTTTCCCCTATTGCTGGAGTCACACCGACTAAACCAGCTTATGCTACTTTGCCTTTGCCCGGTATACAATTGGCGATTATGGATGGTGAAGGGAAAGAATTGACCGGAAATTCGGTAGAGGGAAATCTCTGCGTTAAATTCCCATGGCCAGGGATGATCCGGACCACCTACGGTGATCACGAGAGATGTAAGCAAACTTATTTCTCTTCGTACAAGGGAATGTATTTTTCAGGCGATGGAGTTAAAAGGGACCATGATGGATACTACAGAATATTGGGTCGAGTGGATGATGTGATTAATGTTTCCGGACATAGAATGGGCACCGCAGAAGTTGAAAACGCCATCAACGAACATCCATTGGTCGTGGAATCGGCTATAGTTGGTTATCCGCATGAAGTGAAGGGACAGGGAATATATGCCTTCATCATCTGTGACCTGACCAATAGAACAGAGGCCAACCTGATCAATGAAATCAAAGATACGGTTACCCGCATCATTGGGCCTATTGCCAAGCCTGATAAGATACAGGTAGTCCGGGGGCTTCCAAAGACCCGGTCAGGGAAAATTATGAGAAGAATCCTTCGAAAGATTGCCGAAGGAAATATGGATATGGGGGATATCTCTACCTTATTGGACCCGGAAGTAGTAGAAGAAATTATCAAAGGGAGAGTAGAATAAGAAGGGCAATAACCACAAAATGGCCAACGTCATCGTCAATAGAGTGAAAGAATTTTTAAAGCGGTTTCCGCCTTTCAGCTTTCTATCGGATGATTTATTGAAAAATGTGGCGAAGGAAGTGGAGTTGATGTATTTTTCCAAAGGGGAATATCTTTTTTATCAAGGAGAGCCAGCTAAGAAGCATTTTTTTGTAATAAAGGAGGGTTTTGTAAACTTGACCGAAGACCGCAATGGTGTTCCCCAAATTATGGAATATTGTGATGAGGGGGATGTTTTTGGAGTTTTGACACTTTTGGGGAAGCGTCCATATATTCTTAACGCTTTTGCCGCGGAAGATACTCTGGTATATGCTGTTCCGGTAGGGGTTTTTGAGAGGATTCTGGAAGAAAACAATCTGGTAAGTTTGTATTTTGCAGCAGGATTTGCCTCGGGCCAAGTGGTGGTAAGGTCAGACTTATCCCAATCCCAAATGGCGAGGAGACTTTTTACCGGACCTTCGAAGGATAAGGGTTTAATGGTTTTTTCAGGGCGGTAATCATCGCCAAGAAAAAGCATGATGAGGATTTTGAGGATGTAAATAAGGTGAAATTTTGCTTCCTTTCTTTAGGAAGTGAGGGTAGGGGAGAGCAATTATTGAGGACAGACATTGACAATGCGATAGTATTTGAAGATGTGGAGGAGCAAAATAAGGAGAGGACCAAAGATTATCTCCTTCTGATAGCAGGGGAGGTCATAGAAATAATGAAAGCAAGTGGTTTCCATC
>JBBDSC010000155.1:0-76208 GCA_040905145.1 Anditalea sp. | reverse complement strand
GGTTTCCATCTTTTTTGACTTTAGGGGCATTTATGGGGCAAAGGAATTGGCCAAAGAAATGGTTAACCATATTTATGAACTAGTGGAGGAGAAGAAAATATTTTTAAATTTTCTGGCGCGAAACGCACTGTTAAATCCTCCTCCTTTGGGCTTTTTCAGAAATTTTGTAGTGGAGAAGTCAGGCGAGCATCAGGACAAGTTTGATATAAAATTACGAGCCATGATGCCTTTGGTCGATGCTGCCAGGTTAATGGTCCTGAGCCACAGAATCGTGGGGATAAACAATACATTCAAAAGATTTGAAAAATTAGCCGAGATGGAACCTAATGATGCGGATATTTTTAGGGAAGCAGGGAAAGCGTATGAGATTTTTATGCGGATAAGGGTGATTGAAGGGCTAAGGTCAGGGGATTCCGGTCGCTTCATTCAGCCCCAAGCTTTAGGGAAATTGCAAAGGCAGTTACTCAAAAATGCCTTTGTTCCAATTGATGAACTGCAGAGGATCATCAGAGTACGTTTTCAATTGGACTTTTTTGGAAGTTGATATGGGTTGGTTTGATTTCATTAAGAAGGAAAAAATAATCCCATCGTCCTTTGTCCTGGACTACGAAACCTTGTTTAATGAAAAGACCCTAAAGGATCGACCCGTTTCGGGGTTGGATTTTACTGTTCTGGATACAGAAATTACTGGGCTGAATATAAGGACCGATTATATTATTTCCTTTGGGTCGGTCAGGGTACAGAGCTATAGCATCAAAATAAACACCGTTAAAGAATATTATTTAAAGCTCAAAAAGCAAGGCAAAGAAGCGATCAAAGTTCATGAAATCATTAAAGCTGACGGTTTTATTACTCTTGAAGAGTTCGTTGACAAATTCCTGCATGAGATAGGTAATTCTATTGTGGTGGCCCATCATGCTGGTTTTGATGTGGCCATGTTGGAAAGAGCAGGCAGGTCTTTTGGGCTTAAAAAGCTTCAGAATCCCATTCTTGATATCCTTTATCTGGCCATCCGCCTGGAAATCGGTAAAAATTCCAATCCCCGACTGGCGAATATGGCCGATTACTCTTTAGACAGTTTATGTGAGCGTTACAATATACCCTTGAATGATAGGCATGCCGCTTCAGGTGATGCATTTTTAACGGCCCAGCTTTTGGTAAAGCTTTTGAAAATTGCGGAAAAGAAGGGTATCGAAACTTATGGGGATTTGATGGGGAGATAAGGCGCATGAATCTCAGATCGATCTCATGAAGTTGTCTTAATTATGTAACCTCATAGGCTTGCTTATAAGGAGCAGGGACTTTGCTTTTGTCATCGGTTGAGTGGGTAAGAAATTTTTCTTTAGTCAAAGTCAGGCTTTGCTGTAATACATTGCCGTTCGGCTTCAGCCAACGGAAAGAGGTAGTGCCCTCTGTTTTAGGCTTTAGCCCCCATGTTTCCAGCAGGTTTAAAATGTGGCTAAAGCCTGTTTTTTATGGGATTGGTTTACCCGTCAGCTGAAGCAGACGGGAATGGTTGGCTATGGGAATGGTTATTCGTCAGCTGAAGCGGACGGAATGATTTGCGGCTAAAGTTACAAGAGTAGGATCTTTAACCTTTAATAATTTCCCAGCCATACTTTTGCATAAATTCGTCGATTTCTTCAGTAAAAGTCTTCTTCTGGTGATGCAGCTCCTGTTGGCGAATATACTTTTTAACAGATTCCACGTGACTTTCACTTACTCCAACTGCCCAATAATCATCCTGCCAGATAAATTTGTCTTTTGTTATTTTATTTTTGTTAATCCAAAAGGAAGATTCCCCTTTGACCAACTGGGCAGTTTCACTGATGCTCTGGGTTTTATTTAAGGAAATCAAACAATGAATATGCTCCTGATGCCCATTCACTCCAAATAAACCCTTTTTTTATTGGCATTTTCCTGGATATGACGAAAAACAACCTCTCTTATTTGGGCCGTATTAAAAAAAGGTGTTCTGTATTTAGTGGAATAGACCAAGTGTATCCATACCCTTACCCAACTCATAAACCTGTAAGTTTTATTGGACTTTAATGTAAGAAAAAAAAACAATATTCTTGCATTGCCTCCGGCTTTCACATTCAGGCATTGCTGTAATACATTGCCCGTTCGGCTTCAGTCAACGGAAAGAGGCAGTGCCTCTGTTTTTTGGCTTTAGCCCCATGTTTCCAGCAGGTTTAAAATGTGGCTAAAGCCAGTTATTCTATGGGATTGGTTTACCCGTCAGCTGAAGCGGACGGTATAAGCTGGTGTTCCAGACTTCTGCAGGTTTTATATTCCTGCATCGCGTCCTGCATTAGTTATGGTCGGGCAGTGCTGTATTGTAATCCTGCTTCTATATGGTCTTGGCGGTTTTTCCTTTCATTGCCGTTCGGCTTCAGCCAACGGAAAGAGGTAGTGCCCTCTGTTTTAGGCTTTAGCCCCCATGTTTCCAGCAGGTTTAAAGTGTGGCTAAAGCCTGTTTTTTATGGGATTGGTTTACCCGTCAGCTGAAGCGAACGGGAATGGTTGGCTATGGGGATGGATAGGCGTTGTTTATAAGGAGCAGGGAACGGCTTTTTGCCAGTTCCTGCTCCTTAAAACAGCAATAATTTTCCTTTATGATTAAAGGATTATTCTGCCTTCAGTTCCATGGAAACCAAGGCCATGTTTATTTCATCTTCCCCTATCGGTTCGGTTACTATATACAGATCGTGTAATTTGCCGTCCGCAACAGGATCAATCTGTACAGAAGTTGGAATGGAAATAAACGCACCTTGACGGGCTCCATTTTTAGCCTGTATGGTTGTTTCACCAATTGTTTTTCCCTCAGGACCATCCAGTTTAAGCACTAGCTTATAACCTTGCTTTAAAACTTCCTGGCTTCCGGAGATGATTTCCACAGAGGTAACATCTGTCAGATCAATTTGGTTAAAACTAAAGTGCCCGGGTCTGGTAGGTGCTACCATAATATTCCTTCCGTCCATATTGAGCGAATTGAAGCCCTGTAAATTGGCGACCTGGTTAAAATCCAGTTGGCTGTTTTGGAGTGCCAGCGAATTGCTTCCTGCCAGTGGTTTAATATTATCCCCACCTTTGTCCATAAAACTGGCCGAAAGGATAAATACCCCATTGGCAGAGGCAGGTTTACCAACCGTCGGATCAATGCTGCCCGAAGCCGGTAAACTGTTGTTGGCTTCCTTATCCCCAGCAAGGGAGAGAATCCAGGATACGATTTTCCTGGCATTGTTCTGCTTCATGTCAGGGTTGGCAGGCATCATGGTCTCACCCCATACGCCAGAACCACCTTTGATGATTTTATTGATTAAATATGAATCTGCTTGGGGATCTTTTTCATATTTGGCAGCAACTGCGGTATAGGCAGGCCCTATGGATACCTCATCCTGTTTGTGACAGGATTTACAGGTTAGGGATTCTACCAGGCTTTTGCCCACCATAGCTTCTGTCATAATCAAATGTCCCAAAGAAGCTTCTGCTTTATCAAAACCTTCTATATAATCCGCAGAAACGATTAAGGTGGATAAATCTTCCCCAGCATCAGGATGGTTTTCGTCTGTGATCTCTATCGAGTATTCCACTTTTTTGTTGGGGAAATAAAAGGTTTTATTGCCTTCAATACTGATGTTAACCTCTGGGGCCACGTTTCCTACATATACATCTATGGCATTACTGCTGGCGTTTAGGTTGGAAGGATCCCGTACTTCCACCGAGACGCTGTACTCCCCTATTTCATCATAGGTGTATTGGAGGTTTGGTTCAGAAGTCTCTTTGGTCTCTCCATTTCCCAAATCCCAAACATAAGTCAAAGCATCATTTTCAGGGTCAGACGCATTGGCGGTGATTTCCAAGCTGAACGGGACCATTCCAGAAGTTTGGTTGAGGCTTATGTCTTCTACTTTTGGTGCCCTGTTGCCCGGGTTGTAATCTATTCTTGACAAAGTTGCATTGGCATTTTTAGAGAACCATCCACTTCCATATTCCAGCAAGTAGAGTTTCCCGTTGGATCCCATTTCAAGATCAATCAAAGAATTGAATTTGGTGCTTTCCATAAATGGTTCCATTTTTTCAAAGTCCCCATTGGGTTTCATGGTCACCACCTTTATCCAGCCCCTGATCCATTCATAGATAAATAGTTTCCCATCATAATATTCAGGTAATCTTGTGCTTTCTGGGTAAAGGTCGGAATAGAATACAGGTCCTGCCATGGCATTTCTCCCTCCTGTACCTACTTGTGGAAAATCCGGGGAAGCATCATAGGGATACCAGATAAACGCTGGTTGTGCAGGGGGCAATTCTTTTAGCCCTGTATTGTTTGGGGACAAGTTTACCGGGTTTTTGGGATCAAATGGCTGGCCCGATTCCCCTGTATTATAATCGTATGAGCGGTAGGCGTAATTATTGCCAACGAAAAAGGGCCACCCAAAGAAGCCTGCCTCTCTGGCTTGGTTCACTTCGTCATATCCCCTAGGGCCGCGGGCTTCCAAGCTGTCGCCTCTGGCGTCCGGTCCAACCTCCCCCCAATAAAGAAAGCCTGTTTTCTGATCCACAGAAATCCGATAAGGGTTTCTGTTGCCCTGGACATATATTTCAGGTCTGGTTCCATCCATACCTACGGGGTACAGGTTTCCCTCGGGAATTTCATAGCTTCCATCTTCCAAGACCCTAATCCTTAGGATCTTTCCACGCAGGTCATTGCTGTTTCCTGAAGACCGGGCGGCATCATATTGTTCAAATCCAGGCCGGTCATCCAATGGTGCATAGCCCTGGTTGGTATATTTTCCGCTGGGCTGATTGAAGGGGGTCGCGTTGTCCCCTGCGGAGATGTACAACAAACCGTCTTTATCAAAGGCGATGGATCCGCCGGTATGGCAGCAGATATCTCTTTGTGAATAGAATTCCAAAATCATTTTTTCAGATTTTAGATCTAGGCGGTCGTTTTCGAATATAAACCGGGACAACCTGTTTGTACTTGTATCCGAGGGACTGTAAAAAAGGTAGATATAGCCGTTCTCGGCAAAGTTCGGGTCAGCCTGTAGACCCATTAATCCTTCTTCCGCATTGACTCCCTCAACTTCCGTCTTCCAATAAACATCCAGATGGGCAATCTGGTTGGCTGTGGAGTCTCCGTTTTTGTACAACAGTACTTCCCCTCTCCGCTGTGCAATCAAAATATCCAGATTGGGCAGTACGGTTATTTCCGTAGGTTCTGTGAACTCACCTGTTGCCAACTCCGTTTTTGTGAAGCGATCTTCCTCCGGTACCCTTTTGGATATTGCCTTGGAATAATCCAGCTTTTTATTTTGCCCTATACCATACTGTATTCCCTCCAACACATGCCTCAAAAATAATTCTTCTTGAAAAGAATTGGCTGTATGTCCTCCTCCAGTATAAAAGGCCCTTCCTCCATCGTATTCGTGGTACCAGGCAATGGGATGTTCACCCATATCATAACCGCCTTGGTAACTTGCCTCATCAAGGGCCATTAATACATGGACTTCGTCATTAAATTCTTTATAACTGTACCATTCATCTGTTCTCTCCCAGCTCGTGGGCAAAAATTCTGTGCTGGAATGTTTTTCATCCACTATTTCCACCACGCCTTTTTGCACATTGGGGTGGGGATCATTGATGCCCGGGTGGTCAATAAAGTAACCTCCAACCATTTGGCCATACCAATCCCATTCGTATTCGGTGTCGGCAGCCGCATGGATACCTACAAACCCTCCTCCCGCTTGTATGTACCTTTCAAAGTCGGCTTCCTGATAGTGGTTAAGTACATCGCCTGTAGTGCTTAAAAAGACAACCGTACTGTATTTTTCGAGATTTTCTTCATGAAACATCTCCGCCTGGGTGGTCGTGTCCACATCGAAGTCGTTTTCCAGCCCTAGCTTCTGTATAGCCGCCATGCCGTCAGGAATAGATTCATGGTAGAACCCTGCAGTTTTACTGAAAACGAGTATTTTGGGGGTTCCGGATCTTTGGGAACAGGCTGCAAAAAGAAACAGACACCCCATAAAAATCAAGTATTGGGTTATGTTATTGTAAATGTTCATATAAGTTAAATTTGGCGCCAATTTAGAAACTTAATTTTAAAATGGGCAAAAGATTTTACCAGCGGTATAAAAAAAATTTTACTCATGGAGCACTTATTAGTGGGAATGAAGGATTTCAGATAAACCATTTATTAAATTTTCCTCAGAGGTTTCTGAGCTAAACTATTTGAAACCAAAAAGGCCAATCCCTCCTCAGGGACTGGCCTTTATTCTTGATATTTATCCAATGTCAGAAATAGCTGTACTATTTGACATCAACTATTTCCGCATTGAACCTTATCGGCGTGTAGGGAGCCGTTATTTGCTGTAATTCCCCTTTCTTCACTAGATCAAACCGAATTTCCTGTGGGATGATTTGGATGGTTTCTCCATAAGCCGTAAATGAAGGGGCCAAAATCTCCACCGTTGTTCCTTGGGGGAGGTTGAGCAGACCCTCGTTCAGAAAATCCATATTATTCTGTGAGCCCAGAGACATAGAAGGACTTTTATTTACTTCGGATTCAGCAAGAGCTTCTGAAATGCCTATTTGGTATAATTCAAAGGAAAACGTGACATTGTTCCCATTTTTTGAAGGCTCCCCTTCCCCTTCTTCCACTACCCGGACATAGATGCCACTGTCTTTCTTTTCAAATCCTTCCAGTTCATTTTCTGTGATATAAGCCTGGATCATTTCATCCTCTAATTGTTCCAGCTCTTGTTGGGTATACCGTTTTGCATATTTCACTTTGACGACCAAATTGGCACCGGAGGAGATCAATTGCTGATAGGAATAAGTATTATAAGCCAAATAGGATGGGACATACAAAGTCATCTCTTCCCCTTCACGGGCCAAACCTGCTGCATATCCCACAGCTGAGGGCCACAAGCCATTATCGGTATATTTGAAAAGTATTGGAGCTTCCTCCTCATCCAAATGTGAGTCAATTAAGTGCCCTTCAACTGTTTTTATCTCATAATAAACCCCAATTACATTATTGTTGGTAAACTGTGAGCCTTCTTCCACTTCCACATCTTTGCGGTAATAATAGCCTAACTGTGTTTTGGTCGCATCAATATTATTGGAAGAAATATATTCTTCCATGATGGCATCATCCCTTTGTGCTATTTTTTCGAATTCCGACTCTGTTTCTTGTAAACAACCGGTCATTAAAGCAGCCACTACTATGGCAGATGCATTGTTAATAATTGTCTTCATAAATTAATTGTGTTGATTATTTACCAATTCTAAAATTCATTCTAAGGTTAAGCCCCCCTATGGAAAATTTCTGGTCTGCAAAGGTCATATTTCCCAAAGGAAGTTTATAATAGGGCTCTATGGAAAGAAAAGTACCATTCTTTAAATTATATTCGTAGCCTATGGATAAATTCAGCATGCGCCCCAGATCTACTCCATCCGCATTATCCTCAGGCCCTGCTTCGTGGGTGAATTCCTGAACGGAACGCTGAAAATCCAAAGTTCCATTGGTGTTGGCGGTAAAATAGGAGTTAACGGCTAAAGTCTCAGTGGTCTGCTGATTGAGGTAAACCATACTGGACAGACCGGTAATCAGGAACAAGACCGATTGCTCTTTATCCATCACCTTGTATTTCAGGTTTATGGGGATATCCAGACCTGAAAAATTAAGTTCCGCATTTGATCCAATAAAATCACTTTTGGTGGATAAACTGGACATAGTTGCGTTTTGAGGAAGTGAATTCCCGTTTTCAGGAACCATACTGTGCTTCGCATAAGTGACTCCTACGTCTAACTTAAGCCTATTGCTAAAGGAAAACTCCGACATAACCCCCGCTCCAAAGGTCATTCCTGAGACGGGATTGGAGGAAGCTTGGGGTCCAACCAATAAACCCAGCCTTACATTGTTATTGTTGTTTCTTTTTAATATAGTTTCTGTGGCGGAGGTGTTTTGGCCATCCCCCTTCCATTGATTCACCCATTCCTGGGCTTTGTTTGTGTCATTTTGCGCAATGGATAAATTCCCGATTTTATCGTTGGCGGCATTTTCTCTCAGATCCTCTTTTATCTTCCGGGATAGCTTCAAGCGGACAGCCATTTCTGACAAAGACGGGGAAATTTCCTGCGACCCTGGATCAATTTTGCCTATAGCTACAATATTTTCCCTCGTACTCGTTTCGGCATTTTTGGTGGATAATTCCGGCATATTGTCCCCTCCCTTAAAACTTCCATTAAAAGTAGAGCTTCCCTTTTCCTCCTTTAGCGCCAATTGCTGCTTTCCTTTGGGTAATTCTATTTTTTCAAATTGTTTGTTATCGATGGTGATGGATTCCGTAAAGGTTTTGACATTTTTCTTCAGGTCGATGCCTACTGGCCAAAAAACCAGTAACAACAACAAAGAAGCTGCAACCCCCGAAGCCAAGAAAGGCCAGTAGGCAAATTTTTTCTTTTTGGCCGGTTGGAAATAGGAATGGGATAATTTTTCCCATTCCTGGGAATTAAAGGGCTCCTCATGGTTTTGGAAGGAGTCCTTTATCTTCTCCACCAGCTTTTTATCGAACTGCTCCTTCATTCTTTATCTCATTTAATGCAGCAATCTTGTCTCTTAATTTTTTTTTGGCCCTGGCCAAATAGGTCCTGGATGTGCTGGATGGGATGCCCAATTTTTCACTGATTTCATTGTGACTGTACCCCTCTATCTCATACATGTTGAAGATGATCCTTAATATTTCAGGTAATTCCCTCAACAAACCTAAAATTTCATCTTTGGATAAATCATCCACCACACCGGGATCACAGAGCTTGTGCTCTGCTTTTTCTATTTCCATGTCAGAATAATACTTTACATTTTTTCTATAATAGTCAATGGAAGTATTGATGAGAATCCTTCTGAACCAGCCTTTAAAGGAACTTTCCTCTGAATACTGGGAGAGTTTGTCAAAAGCTTTCATAAAGCTGTCATTCACGATCTCGCAGGCTTCTTCCCGGGAATTGGAATACCTTAGGGCAATGCTCATTGCATAGCCATAGAAATGCTTATAAAGCCTTTCCAGTGATCGGGGCTTTCCATTCAATGCTTCCTTTACAAGGTTTTTCTCCAACTGGATGGGTTTATTATTTGGCAGTTTTAATTAAGACGATTGAACTGGAATAAACGCTACAGACTTTTCAAAAAAAGAATGGAAGTTTGTCTAAAAAAATTAAATTAATGTTTCTTTTGAAGAAGTTCCAGGATTTCCGATGAAGGACTTTTTATAGTTGTCATAAACACTTACTTTTATTTCCTATTCAAATAACTCAAAACACAAAATTAGTGTTAAATTTCTGACCAAGTATGGCGAAAGGTAAAAAATTTCTTCTCTTCTTTTTCCTCATGGGGCTGGCACAATGGAGCTTTGCCCAAAGGGAGGATGCCGGTGATTACGATTATGATCGGGAAGTTCTTTTTGGGGTGAATAAAAACACCAATGGAGGCTTGATTGGAGGGGTCAATCTCAAATTTGGTTTTAGAGTGGATGAAACGAATTTCCAATTTTTTCAACTGGAGTTCGCCAATGTGAAAAGCCCAAAAGAAGTAAGGTATAATACTGTATTGGGCAATAGTTATATTTTTGGAAAATCCAATTACCTGTATTCCATACGGCCTCAGTACGGAAGAGAGATTATCTTGTTCAAAAAAGCACCCCAGCAAGGCGTACAGATTTCCATATTGTCGGCACTGGGGCCTACTATTGGTTTAGTAGCCCCTTATTATATTGAATATTCACTGAATCGGGCAGAATCTGTACGGGAACAATATGACCCGGAAATCCATCAAAGCAGGTTCAATGTCTTGGGCCCAGGGAGGATATTTGAAGGGATAGAAGATTCGGAACTGGCAATTGGGGGCCATATAAAAGCTGCCCTTGCTTTTGAGTTTGGTGTCTTCAGATCAAATGTAACTGGATTGGAACTAGGTTATTTATTGGAAGGTTTTACTAAAGAAATCAAATTGATGCCTACTACTAAAAACAGGCAGATCTACCAATCCGCTTATTTTACCCTTTTCTACGGGTTTAGGAAATAATCATGAATTGGGATATGCGGGGCATATAAGTTATTTTTGCTTGAAGTTAAGAAATTTACGATGATTGAACTACCAGTAATATCCGAAGAGGCAACCAAAAGGAAAAAGCCAAACTGGCTAAGGGTTAAATTGCCTGTAGGCAAAGAATATGCAAAAGTCAGGAAATTAGTAGACGAACATAAATTAAATACGATTTGTGAAAGCGGCAATTGCCCCAATATGGGGGAATGCTGGGGAGCAGGTACTGCCACATTTATGATACTCGGCAATGTATGTACCAGATCTTGTTCTTTCTGTGCAGTAGCTACTGGAAGACCTCCTGAATACGATACAGATGAACCCAGAAGAGTGGCGGAAGCCATTCAGTTAATGGGCGTCAAGCATGCGGTGATTACTTCGGTCAATCGGGATGAACTGAAAGATCGTGGAGCTGAAATTTGGTATCAAACGGTGATGGAAACCAAAAGACTATCCCCTGAAATCACCATAGAAACACTGATCCCGGATGTAAAATCCAATTGGGAAGCCCTTTATAGAATGATCAGTGCCGGACAGGAAGTGGTCTCCCATAATATGGAAACGGTGGAAAGCCTATACAGAAGGGTTAGGCCACAGGCAAAGTACCAAAGGTCCCTGGAACAGATCAAGCTGATCAAAGCGTATGGCAAACGTACCAAAACAGGCATCATGCTGGGACTAGGGGAAAAGCAGGACCAAGTTCACAAAGCCATGGATGATTTAGCGGCACATGGTTGTGATATCCTTACTTTGGGCCAATACCTTCAACCCACCAAAATGCACATAGAAGTAGCGGAGTTTATCCACCCTGACATTTTCGACCAATACCGGGAGGAAGGATTGAAAAGGGGCTTAAAATATGTAGAGTCCGGGCCATTGGTGAGGTCATCCTACCATGCTGAAAGACATGTGAATGTGTAGAAGAGGGAAAAGATCGGAGTGGGAAGTCCGGAGATATATAAGACGTAAGATATAGTACTAAGTACAAAGACTTCTTCCGCCTCCGGTCTTCCAGCCTGGTGTCTTTGTCATGTCCTGTATTTAGTTGACAGCTTTTTAATGTTGAGCCTTTAGTATTTAAAAGTAAAAATATCACTTCCTGAATTTAGGTGACATTTTTTCCACTTATATTTTCCCCAACTTCCGTCCCTCTTCCAATTTCAATTCATTCCTCCGCCACAGGTTGTTCTTTTTGCACGTAATCTTCCACGGGAATACAACTACAGACCAAATTTCTGTCGCCATAGGCCGAATCAATTCTTCTTACCGATGGCCAGAACTTGTTCATCCTCACGAATTCCATGGGGTAAACGGCTTTTTCCCTGGAATAACTGGGAGCCCATTGATCCGAAAGGGCCATATTGGCAGTATGGGGAGCATTTTTCAGAACATTGTCCTCTTTATCTGCGGTACCGTTTTCTATTTCACTGATTTCTTTCCTGATGGAGATAAGGGCGTCACAAAACCTGTCCAATTCAGCCAAATTTTCTGATTCAGTAGGCTCTATCATCAAGGTGCCTGCTACCGGAAAAGAGACGGTAGGGGCATGAAAACCATAATCCATCAACCGCTTTGCTACATCCTCCACCTCTATTCCGGAAGCTTTGAACTCTCTGAAATCCACAATCATTTCATGGGCAGCCCTACCTTGGGATCCGGTATAAAGGATAGGGAAATGTTCTTCCAGCTTTGCCTTCATGTAATTGGCATTTAGGATGGCGATCTTAGTGGCATTGGTCAATCCTTTCTCTCCCATAAGCGCAATGTAGGCGTAGGATATCGTCAGGATACTGGCGCTTCCAAATGGTGCAGAGGAAATAGAGGTAATGGCTTCTTGCCCTCCGGTTTTCACCAAGGGGTTACTGGGTAAAAATGGAACCAGGTGCTCAGCGACACAAATAGGGCCCATGCCTGGTCCACCTCCCCCGTGGGGAATACAGAAAGTTTTGTGCAAGTTCAAGTGGCAGACATCAGCACCGATACTTCCAGGACTTGTCAATCCCACTTGTGCGTTCATATTGGCCCCATCCACGTATACCTGACCGCCATTTTCATGGATGACCTGACAAATCTCCCGGATAGCCTCCTCGAAAACCCCGTGGGTAGAGGGGTAAGTGACCATAAAGGCGGCCAGGTCATTTTGATGTTCTTCTGCTTTTAATTTAAGGTCGTGTAGGTCAATATTTCCTTTTTCATCACATTTTACGATGCCGACCTTCATCCCTGCCATCACGGCTGAAGCAGGGTTGGTACCATGTGCCGAAGAAGGGATCAAAGTGATGTTCCTGTGATGATCACCCCTGCTTTGGTGATAGGCCCTGATAACCATAAGCCCCGCATATTCCCCTTGTGCCCCAGAATTTGGCTGAAGGGAAGTATCTGCAAAGCCAGTGATCTCAGATAGCCAATTCCTCAAATTCTGAAACAATTCATAATATCCAGCTGCTTGGTTCTGGGGGACAAAAGGATGTATTTGCCCGAATTCCGGCCAGGTCAAAGGAATCATTTCAGTGGTAGCATTCAGCTTCATGGTACAGGAACCCAAAGGAATCATGGAATGGGTCAAAGACAGATCCTTTGCCTCCAATCTTTTGATGTACCTCAGCATCTCATGTTCCGAATGATAGCTGTTAAATACGGGGTATTGTAAAAAATCCGTGGTCCTTTCCAGGCCTTGATAACTTACCTTGAGATCTTCTAAATATTTGTTGATATCAATGGAAGAAATCTTTGTGGATTTCCGAAAAACTTCAATAATTTCCTCCACATCCTGTAGGGATTTTGTCTCGTCAAAAGAGACGGAAATATAACCTTCACTGTACCGGAAATTTAATTTTTCGGCAACAGCAAATGAATTGATTTCGGATTGTTGTACTTCATCCACTTTGATCTTTATGGTGTCAAAGTAAATTTTGTTTTCCTGCTCGAATCCCAGTTCTTCCAATCCCTTTGCGGCAAGCTTTGCCAATCCGTGAATTTTAGCCGCTATTTCCATGAGTCCTTTAGGACCGTGGTAAACGGCATACATAGCGGCCATGACCGCAAGCAAAACCTGTGCGGTGCAAATATTGGAAGTTGCTCTTTCCCTTTTAATATGTTGTTCCCGGGTTTGCAGTGCCATTCTGTAGGCATTGTTTCCGTCTCTGTCCACGGACACCCCTATTATCCTGCCCGGTACCTGCCTCTTATATGAATTCCTGGTGGCAAAGTAGGCGGCATGGGGCCCCCCATAGCCCATAGGGACCCCAAAACGTTGTGAAGTGCCCACCACTACATCCGCACCCATTTCCCCAGGAGGGGTCAACAAGGTTAAGCTCATTAGGTCTGCTGCGAAAGCAGAGAAGACCTGATGCCCTTTTGCGGTTGCAATCAGCTCTTTGTAATCAATAACTTCACCATCGGCATTGGGGTATTGGAGCATTATCCCATATAAGGCTGGATCTGTTAGGTCCAATTTTGATAAAGGGCCTATGACCAATTCGATCCCAACTGGTAGGGATCTGGTTTTTAATACTTCTATGGTTTGGGTAAAAACCTTTTCATCAACAAAATATTTGTTGGCTTGCTTTTTCTGTTTAGGTTTAGAGGCATAAAGCATCGTCATCGCCTCAGCAGCGGCCGTCCCTTCATCTAAAAGAGAGGCATTTGCAAGTTCCATGCCGGTAAGCTCCATGATTACTGTCTGAAAATTGATAAGAGCTTCCAGTCTTCCCTGTGCTATCTCAGCTTGATAAGGGGTGTATGCTGTATACCAGCCCGGGTTTTTCAGCACGTTTCTTAAGATCACACCGGGTACAATAGTATCATAATACCCCAACCCGATAAAAGATTTGTAAATTTTATTTTTTTTGGCCAAAATTCTTAAATCTTTTAAAAAATCGGTTTCAGTTTGTGCCATGGGAAGCTCCAGGATTTCTGAAAGTTGAATGGATTTAGGAATGGTTTGATCAATCAGCTCCTCTAAAGAAGCCGCTTTAATTTTGTTTAGCATCAGTGAAATTTCCTCATTGGAAGGGCCAATATGCCTGTTTTCGAATTTCACTGAGGGTTCAAGATTAATTTTCATTCTGTGGAGAATTGTAATGATTTATAGGACAGATCTACCCTGGAATTGATGGTGCAAATGTATGAAATATTAAGAAGTAATATTTTTTATCCTTTGGAAAATAATTCGCTCTTGGCTTAGTATTAAACTATTTGGAATAATTTTTAGTTTTGGGGCTAAATTAAATCTAAACTTCGATCTTTGAATATGAAGAGAACATATCTTATGTCAGGCCTTTTGGCCATATTACTGTCCTGGCAAACGGCTGCACAGGATGCACAAGTAATCAATTATGCGTCGACCATAGCCGCCGAAGACCTGGAAAGACACCTGAATTATCTTGCTTCCGATGAACTGGAGGGCCGGGACACTGGGGAAGAGGGGCAAAAATTGGCCGCAGAATACCTGGTCAACTTTTATAAAGAAATTGGCCTTACCGGGCCAGTGGATGGAAATTACTTGCAGAAATTCGAGTTGAGCAGTATATCCTGGGGGGACGTTTCTTTAAAAGTTGGCAAACACAAGTTGGTGAACAATGAAGACTTTGTTTTCATCGGGGATGGACATATGAAAAGGAGGGCCAAAACAGAAGCGGTATTTTTAGGATTGGCCAATGAAGAAAACCTGGATAAGGTGGAGATCAAAGGTAAATTAGTAGGCCTTTGGGGCATAGGAGAGACGACCCAGGCTGTCATAAAGAAAGTCATGGATGCCGGAGCTGAAGGTGTCATTATTGTCACTATGGAAGGTCAGGCCAATTTTGACAGAGTCGCCAATCGCTACAAGTCCTTAAGTGGTAAAGGAAGGCTCGGTTTTGACAAACCCACCCTACAAGAACCTGTCTTTATGGTAAGTTCTGATAAAATGGCCACCATATTCGGCACCTCTTTGGAAGAATTAAAAGAAGCGGCCAAAAATAATCCTGCTTCCATCCCTTCACAAAAGGCTTCATATAAAGTGGAGAAGATTAAAGAAGTGGTGAACACTGAAAATGTGCTGGGATATCTGGAAGGGACGGACAAGAAAGAAGAAGTACTGGTAATTTCTTCCCATTATGACCATATCGGGATCAGTAGCGATGGGCAAATCAATAATGGTGCCGATGATGATGGATCAGGAACAGTAAGTGTGATGGAAATAGCCGAAGCATTTGCAACGGCTGCCAATGAAGGAAACCGGCCCCGCAGAAGTATCCTTTTCTTGAATGTATCCGGAGAAGAAAAGGGGCTGCTGGGATCGGAGTATTATTCCGACAACCCTATCTTTCCATTGGAAAACACGGTCAATAATATCAACATTGATATGGTAGGAAGGATTGATTATGAATATCAGGATGCGGAGAATCAGGATTACGTTTACGTAATCGGTTCAGAAATGCTTTCTTCCCAATTGAAGACCATCAATGAATATAACAACATCACCTATACAGACCTGATACTGGATTACCGTTATGATGCAGAGGATGATCCTAACAGGTTTTATTACCGATCCGATCATTATAATTTTGCCAAACACAACATACCTGTCATTTTCTTTTTCAACGGGGTACATGATGATTACCACCAACCTTCTGATACGGTGGATAAAATTGAATTTGAACTGATGGAGAAAAGGGCCAAACTGATATTTCATACCTCCTGGGACCTGACCAACAGGGAACACCGCACCCCTGTGGATGGAACGAATACAAGGACCGAAAGGTGAGGTCTTTAGTATTTGGTATATAGTATTTGTATTTAGATTACTGGATACGCTATACGGAAAATCCGTTTTAATTATCTTTTCACGCAAAGTCCTCAAGATTTTGTAATCAGACATCAAAACAGATAATTTGATATCGTAAATATTAGTCCAAATCCTCCCAAGGGTTTCTAAACTCTTGGAGGATTTCCATGGAGGACGATTTATATGGATGCAATTACTCATTTTCAATCACATGAACCATTATTTTCATAGTTGTTTGGATTTCCTATTTAATTAATGCCAATTCTTCTTAAAATCAGAAGGGTTTTTACTGTTGTTCAAAACAGTTCACGTAATGAGTCACAGACTCAACTTTAGCCGTCATGCGTTACAAACGCGCGACAACGGGTATTCTAGTTTATGGAAATCAAGAGCCAAGTATCAACCCTACTACATACTAATATACCATGAATTATAAGGAAAAGAAACCAAATCACCTGGAAGACCATAAAGCCATTCCCGGAAACCCTTCAACGGCCATCAGCAGCCCCATCCGGCTAAATGACCGTAGTAGCGGAAAGCCGCTAAACCTATTGACTGAAGAAGATTGGTCATTTTGGATCGAGAACGGGTATGTGATCATTAAGAATGCCGTTCCCAAATCACAGGTCAAAAAGCTGGCGGAATACCTATGGGAATATGAAGGTAAAGATCCGGATAATATGGAAACCTGGTACAGGAAACCCAATGTAACTATGCAAATGAAAGAACTCACCAATACCGGAATGGTTGAAATCTACAATCACCAGTATATGTGGGACAATCGTCAATACCCCAAGGTGCATCAGGCTTTTTCCGATATTTGGGGAACCGAAAAGTTATGGGTGACCATTGACCGGGCCAATCTGAACTTCCCCATACGCGAGGGTTTTGAATATAGCGGATTTATCCATTGGGATTATGATCCCGAAACAAAACCCCAAAATGTGCAGGGGGTATTGGCCTTGGCGGACCAGACGGATGAGAACATGGGTGGATTCCAGTGTATTCCCGAGCTGTACCGAAGCTATGATACCTGGAAGCTAGGCCAGCGGGAGGATAGGGATCATTTTAAACCCGATACTACAGGTTTTGAAACCGTTAAAGTTAAATTGGAGGCAGGAGACCTCCTGATTTTCAACAGCACTCAACCGCATGGTATAAGGCCCAACAAAAGTGGGGACAAAGTCCGGATAGCCCAGTACATTTCCATGATGCCGGCCCAGGAAGATAATGAAGAGCTTCGACAGTGGCGGATCAATAGCTGGAAAAACAAACAGGGACCCGAAGGTTATGCCTTTCCGGGAGATCCCCAGGAAAGGGAAAAAAAGAGTCCGGTTGCCGAACTGACGGAACTTGGGGAAAAGCTTTTGGGGCTTAAAAGATGGTAGAGGTAAAGCTTTTATCTTAGGACTTGCCTTTTCTTAGGATTTATTTGTTCCAGCCCTTCAGGCTGAGGCAGATCTGTGGCTTTGCTTGGGGCGATGCCCCAAGTTGTGGTGTAGCAGGCTTTCAGCCTGTCCGCAAATCCACGGTATTATCGGTGGACCATTGTTCGACATAAGCCCGGAAGGATTTTCCAATTGGTTAAGATGCTTTTCCATCATTTCAGGAAACGTTTCGGTCCTAAGCCTGCAAGGCTTTGACATCAAAACTTGGGGCGTCTCCCCAAGAGAGGAACACGAAAAAATAAACCTCAGCCTGTATGTAGGCTGAAACAAAAGATATGGGCCAATCGCTTTCACAAATGTACATTCACCTTATCTTTGGAACCAAGGGAAAACATCCCTTTATCAAAGGAGAGGTGGAAGCACCATTGCATAGCGATATGTCCGGCATATTCAAAAACATGGATAGCCCGGCAATAAAAATCAATTCTGTTATCGACCATATATATCATCAATCAGAAAGAGCATCATAGAAAAAATCATTTAAGGAAGAGATCGAAGAATTTATGAAAAGCATGGATAAAAAAGCGATTATTTACGATTTCGACAACACCATTTACGCTGTGAAAACCATTGGAGAAGAGATTTTTGCCCCTTTGTTTAAACTTATTGCTGACAGCGGGGACCATAAGAGCAGTTTGGAAAAGATCAAAGAAGATATCATGGGCAAGCCGTTCCAGGTAGTGGCCGCTAATCACCATTTCAGTAAGGAGCTAACACAAAAAGGGATTGATATGTTGAAAGGCTTAACCTATGAAGGTGAAATCAAACCTTTTGACGATTATGGTGAAATAAAAAAAATCCTTGGTGAACGCTTTTTGGTTACTACCGGATTTTGGGATCTGCAATGGAGCAAGATACGTAAAATGAATATTGAGCGGGATTTTAGTGAAATCCATGTAGTGGATCCCAGTACCTCCACAAAAACAAAAAAGGATGTTTTTAGGGATATTATGGAAAGAAAAGGATATAAGGTTTCGGAAGTATTGGTAGTAGGGGACGATCCGGATTCGGAAATCAAAGCGGCACTCGAACTCGGGATTGAGACCGTATTGTTTGATAGGTACAACCAACATACCGACCATTCTGCAAATTTTAAAATCACAAATTTCAAGGAATTGAAGGCTTTGTTAAAAGCGGTTTAATCAGAATGTTTGAAAGTGCCATTTTTTCATGGAAGGAGGACTTGTAATCGGCTTAAAATCCCTATTTTTACCTTAGGAAATAGCCTAAACGATTTTGATACAGATGAAATTTGAAACCTTAGCGATACACGGGGCTAATATGATCACCGACACCAATAGGCCGGTTGTACAGCCTATCACGCTATCAACTACTTTTGAACATGTGGAAAACTCCCCGCTATATACCCGTCTCTCCAACCCTAATCGGGAAGCATTGGAAAATTTGTTGGCTAAATTGGAATTAGGCAAGAGAGCGGCCGTTTTTTCCTCCGGAAATGCAGCGGGGATGGCTGTTTTTCAATCCATGCCGGTAGGGAGCCATGTCATAGCCCCCCATGACATGTATCATGGCATGAGGAAACAGTTAACGGAGATTTTTTCGGACGCTTTGAGAGTTTCTTTTGTAGATCTTACAGATCCGGAAAACTTGAAAAAGGCTATAACCCCTGAAACCAAATTACTTTGGATAGAGACGCCATCAAACCCTTTGTTGGAAATAAGTGACATAAAAGCATTGGTGGAAATAGCCAATGCCCATCAAATCAAAGTGCTGTGCGACAGTACTTTTGGCACTCCTGTATTCCAGAACCCATTGGTATTGGGGGCCGACTTGGTGATGCACAGTTCAACCAAATATTTAGGTGGGCACAGTGATATATTGGGAGGCGCCTTGATCACCAAGGAGGAAGATGAACTTTGGGAGCGTATCAAAAATGTCCAGACTATCGGAGGAATAGTTCCCTCTCCCTTTGACTGCTACTACCTTGCCCGGAGCATAAAGACACTGCCTTATAGAATGAAAGGTCATGCAGAACATGCGGGATTAATAGCTTCATTTTTGGATCAGCATGAAAAAGTAGAAAAAGTTTTCTATCCCGGCCTTCTAAAACATAAAGGACATGAAATCGCTGCCAGACAGATGACGGGATTTGGTGGTATGTTGTCCTTCTTAATAAAAGGGGGTGCCGAAAAAGCGGACGAATTTATTGCCCAATTAAAATACTTCACCAACGCCACCAGCTTGGGAGGAGTGGAAAGCCTGATAGAAAGGAGGGCAGCCGTTGAAGGTCCCCAATCCCGGACTCCCCAAAATCTTATCAGGGTTTCGGTAGGATTGGAACATTTGGAGGATTTACTGGAAGATTTGGACCGGGCTTTTCACTCTATTTAAAGAAGGCTGGCATCAGCATCCTCCTTATTTTACCTTTTCCATAGGAGAGGGCTTTGATTTATTAAGTTCAAGCTCCTTCATCTTACCAAAGGAATTGTCCCGTTCTTCTTTTTGTGAGCTTCCTACTTTCGTTAAGGTAGCCTCCACATCAGCTCCCTCTTCAATTTGGATTTTTTCGGATACAATGTTCCCTTTTAATTTACCGGTGGATCCAATTTTCGCCAAACCCTTTACGTGCAAATCCCCGGTTATTTCTCCCATCACACATACCTCATTGGCATCAATGTTTCCAATTATCTTTCCTGTACCCCCCACCATCACTTTCCTTTTGGAGGATATATTTCCCAAAATGATTCCGTCTACCCTGACGTCATTGATGGCCTCGATATTGCCTTCCAACTTTAAGCCTTCAGCAAATACGGAAATGGAATTGGCCAAACTGGTGTCTTCTTTCATTGTTCTCTCTTTTTTCCACATTATTTCTCCTTTTCTATGGTTATAGATTAGATGAAAAAGTGTGATTTATTCCAACTTTTATTTTCAGGATCTAACTTACGGCAACTCAACATACCTGGTGCCTATCCGGCCCAACCTTCCCTGTCCAGACTCCTATATTGTATAGCTTCAGCCAAATGCTCCACTTTTATATTTTCACTTTCAGCCAAATCTGCAATGGTCCTGGATACTTTGAGTATCCTATCATATGCCCTGGCAGAAAGGCCCAATCGTTCCATGGCCGTTTTTAGCAAAGCCTTACCCGCTTCATTGATTTGACAAATTTCCTTGACCATATGAGAAGGCATCATCGCATTGCAGTAAATTTCAGGTGTTTCCCTAAAACGGTCAATTTGTAATTGCCTGCCAATAATTACTCTTTCACGAATGGATTTACTGGATTCTGATTTGCGGGTAGACGTCATCTCATCAAATTTAACTGGAGTTACTTCTACATGCAAGTCTATCCGGTCCAATAATGGCCCACTTACCTTGTTCAAATATTTTTGAACAACCCCTGGGCCGCAGACACATTCTTTATCAGGATGGTTGTAATAGCCGCAGGGGCAGGGATTCATACTGGCAATTAACATAAAATTTGCTGGATAATCCACGGAAATTTTTGCCCTGGAGATCGTCACCGTTCTTTCCTCAAGAGGTTGGCGCATGACTTCAAGAACAGCTCTTTTGAATTCCGGTAACTCGTCCAGGAACAATACCCCATTATGGGAAAGGGAGATCTCGCCAGGTTGAGGATTGCCCCCGCCTCCTACCAGGGCGACATCACTGATGGTATGATGTGGGGAGCGAAAAGGACGCTGTGCTATAAGTGAGGCTTCCCCTCCCAATTTTCCCGCTACAGAATGTATTTTGGTGGTTTCAAGTGCTTCCTGAAGGCTTAAAGGGGGGAGGATGGAGGGCAGTCTTTTTGCCAACATGGTTTTACCGGCACCGGGGGGACCTATCATGATTACGTTATGGCTTCCCGCAGCAGCTATTTCCATGGCTCTTTTTATATTCTCCTGACCCTGCACATCCGCAAAATCAAAGGCATAATGATCTACGGAGTGGTAAAAAAGATCCCTGGTATCAGTGATCAAGGGAGCAATGTCCAGTTCACCTTCTAAAAATTTTATCGCTTCTTCTACATTTTCCACTGGAATAATATCCAGGTTATTGACAATGGAAGCTTCCTTTGCATTTTCTTTGGGAAGAATAAAACCTTTGAAGCCCTGTTTTCTGGCCTCAATGGCAATGGGAAGTACCCCTTTGATAGGTCTTAGGTTTCCGTCCAGGGAAAGTTCTCCCATAATGATGTATTCTTCCAGTTCCGGTAGCTCCCCTTGCTCTGAGGCCCTTAAAATACCTAAGGCAATGGGCAGATCATAGGCTGAACCTTCCTTGCGAATATCTGCTGGTGCCAAATTGACCACCACTTTTTGCCGGGGCATGCGGTAGCCAAAGTATTTAAGCGAAGATTCCACTCTTTGTTGGCTTTCTTTTACAGCACTGTCGGGCAGTCCTACCATATAAAAATTAGTCCCCTGACCAACATTTACCTCTATAGTGATCAGCTTTGCATCCACACCGGACACCGCACTCCCATAGGATTTAGCTACCATTTCATGAATTTTGATTTAAAAAAGGAACTCCCTTTATGGAAGTTCCTAACATAAATGATTTTCGACCAAAGCTGAGAGGAAAAGAGTTATTTGAAATTTTCCCTGGGACGGATTCCGGAACCATCTTTATCCTCCTCAATGGTATCGATTTTTTTATCGATATTACCTACTTTAATTCCCCGCTCCATGTCATAAAGCACTGCTTTCACTTCATTTTTCTCCAATTCCAGTTTTTTGATTTTACTGTTCAAATTATTCGTGTAAATCATCGTAGTGGCCCAGGAAATCAGAAATAATACCAGGCCTACCAACAACCATAGGACAACAGTACCTGCTGTGAGTTCCTGTATCCCAAACCCATTTCTCACACTATCAAACATGAGGAAGAATACCAATGCTACCCCAAAAAATAATGCTACCAAAAGCTGAAATATTCCGCTGACCTTTTTCATATATTTTCTATTTGGTTTCTTTTCACCTAATATACTAAACAGACTGCATAGCTGAAAGTTTATAATATATTCCTTTTTAATTAACTTCGTTGGAAGTTCCCCGTTGAACTATTTCCCCATTTTGAATGACCAGGATCTCATCTGCACGCGGAATGGTATTCATTCTATGTGCAATTATCAAGGTGGATCTATAGGCAATCAAATTGGCCAATGCCAACCTACCACCATACACCAAAATCCCTGCCACTACTGTAATCCCAAGAGTTGGGAGATAGGGTAAGCCAATTCATTTTTCGCACCAAGGAAAATTGACAATACGAAGGATTAATAATTGAATTCCTGTCTGCTAATGTTCATTCTTACAGACAACTGAGTTAAATGATTTCCTTCAGGTGCTTCAGTGTGCAAAGTATGATTCCTATAGGTATGGCTAGCATCCACGAAAAGGTTATGCCTCAGCATATAAGTGGCATTCAAGGTGCCCAATAATACCTTGTTCTCCACTCCCTGCCCTATTTTGTTCCCTAATAACCCCGTGCTTTGGCTAGTCCTGTTTTTTAAGATATCGCCGCCAAAATTGGAAGCTTCATCAGGGTCAGTACCAAAATAATGGTAAATCCCCGTAGCATTCAGGCTTAGCCTGGGCAAGGGCTGGTATCTTAAAATGGCCACCGCTTCTCTGAAATTGGCTCCCCTTGGATGGGTCAGAGGGGTTCGGTAATTAGAAAAAGACTGGTAATCAAATTTTTCCTGATAAGTAAAAGGTCTGGCCTGATTATATTCCAACTGTAGGTCAAGGTTGGAAATTTTAAAAAAGTCGATGTATTTGTACCCAGCCTGTATACCGTGTTTATTTCTGCTGGAGTTTTTACCATCTGTTCCAAAAAACTCTTTGAATACAAATTCATCCAGGGAAAATTGACCATAAAGCTGCATGGAGGGATAAAAATTCCATTTAAAATCCGTTCCGAGCATTACCTTATCAGGTGTGCCCAGCTGGTGTTCCACCCACCTGTAGAAGATGATCGGATTTAGGTAATTCCAGTCGAATTGATTGGCCATGACGGATTCAAACAAGCCGATATTCAATTTTCTGCCCAAGTTGATGCTTAACCTGTGATGGGAAAACCATTTTTGGGGATATCTTCCATCTGTGGGCCTTCCCCTATTGTAAAGTACATCCGCGTTCATTTGGCCCCAAAGATTGGTAAGATTAAATTTCCAGATTCTTGTGTTCAATTTGAAAAACATGTAAGGACTGGAAAAGTCGGAAAGGATCATTGAGCGGTAACCTTCTCCCACAAAATTCCTGTCCTGTCCCATTTGGGCAACAATATGCTTGGAAACCTGAAAAGTGATATACCCCGTGGCGGAGAAATAACTAAACCCTGTGTCTCTATAGGGCTTCCAGAAGCCTTCTCCCGGAACTGCCCCGTTGTTCCGGGCATAATTATGGACCCAAGAGGGCAAAGTGGATTCGGTGGTAGTCAGAAAAGTGTAAAACCCTACCTTCCGATCGATACTTCCCCGCATTTCAATTCCCCTTGTATTTCTAAACTGAAAGTGTTGTTTTCCGGACTCAATCCCTCCCTGAAAATAAAGGACCGGATTGATATGGATATCAAAAATGCTGTCCCGGTAGTGAAAAAAATCCGAGGGTTTTTTATACAAGCCTTTCCAAGGATTTCGTGAAACAGGGATAGTATGCTGTGAAAATTCCCAATTGTCATTCCTTAAGTAAGAGATATTGAATCGATTTACCTTATTCCATAGATATTGGTCCTGTCCCAGTGTATTCACAAAAGCAGCAATATCATCCCTGCGGAAAGGCTTAAACCCAGTGTGGAATTTTTCATCCATCCCCCCATTGACAATCCCATACCTGTCGAGAAGATGATAATAGTCCCTGTCAATAGGGGCATATGCGCTTTGGGCTGTTAGTTCCGACAAAATCATAGTGCATACTACTCCAAAAATCAAAAATTTTTTCATTTGAGTTAGATTATAGTTAATCAAAGGAAAGTGTCTTTAGTTGATAATCCTTCACAGAGAGAAGCAAATAAGACAATATAGATAGGAGATGGTGATCTTCGGCCGCAATAAGTCGTAAATTAAGCAACATTCCTCATAAGGTACAAATCTATTATTATCCCCTTATTTTCTCGGGAGGCAAGGATTAAGGGCAATCTAAAATTATTTCATTGACAAACATTTGGAGAGGTTTATAAAAAAGAATAACTTTGTGCCTCAATTTGAATAAGCTGGCCAAACAATAATAAGTAACACCATGAAAAAAGATATTCATCCAAACTATAGGGAAGTGGTTTTCTATGACACTTCCAGTGAGTATAAGTTTTTAACCAAATCCACTGTAGAAAGTAACGATAAAATCACCTGGGAAGATGGTAAAGAATACCCTCTAGTAAAAGTGGAAGTAAGTTCTGCTTCCCATCCTTTCTACACAGGTAAGAAAATGCTATTGGATACCGCCGGTAGAGTGGAGAAATTCAACAGAAGGTATAAAAAGAATTAATAGTTTCTTTTGTTTTTAGAAGTAAAGTCTCTTGGAAGTTGTTTTCCGGGAGACTTTTTTATTTTTGCATTATGGATCAGGTGATATTATTTGATGACCCAGCTTTAAGGGGGGCTCTTCTTCCCTTTACCTTTACGCGCCCAGTAGCTGAGATAAGAGTAGGCATCTTAAAGATAAGGGAAAAGTGGGAAAAGCATTTAAAGTTACCTGCGGGATATTATACGCAGGACTACCTGAAGGAGAAATTCAGCTTTGAAGATGCTCCGGCTATGTTTATCAATGGCGCCCTTTGCCCGAGTCCAGGGCTACTTGAGGCCATTGAAATGCTGGCACCTCATCAGGCACTTTGGCATGAAAACACCCTTCTCGCAATTCATATAGCACATTCCAATAGATTTTCCGTGGAGATGGCAAAAGAAAAGGACCCTATAAAATATGAAGGGGAAATTACACTGATCCATAAAACCTGGCACATTTTCCAGAACAATGGCATGGAGCTGCGAAAGGATTTTGCACTGATTACAGCGAAAAGATATTCAATGGGGATCAATGATCCCCATACTGTTGTTTATAATGAAAGTGGAGTATTCGTAGAGGAAGGAGCTACCATCCGGGCAGCTATACTCAACGCTGAAGATGGGCCCATCTATATTGGCAAAAATGCCCAGATTCAGGAAGGGGCAGTGATAAGGGGCCCATTTGCACTCTGTGATGGGTCCACCGTAAATATGGGGGCCAAGATAAGGGGTGACACTACTGTTGGGCCCCATTCCAAAGTAGGTGGGGAAATATCCAACTCTGTCATTTTTGGTTATAGCAACAAAGGCCACGAAGGGTTTATGGGAAATAGTGTGATAGGTGAATGGTGTAATTTTGGTGCCGACACGAATATCTCAAATTTAAAAAACAATTATGCCTCGATAAAGGTCTGGGATTATATCAAAGGGGGATATATAGATACTGGTCTTCAATTTTGTGGTTTAATGATGGGGGACCACTCAAAATGTGGGATCAACACTATGTTTAACACAGGGACAGTGGCTGGAGTTGGGGCCAATATCTTTGGGGCCGGCTTTCCAAGGAATTTTATTCCTTCTTTCGCTTGGGGCGGTTCCTCAGGTTTCAGCACTTTTCAGTTCCGAAAGTTTGAGGAAACAGCTTCTGTGGTAATGGGACGCAGGGGCTTCAATTTCGATGCGCTGGAAAAAAACATTCTCCAAAAAGTTTTTGACCTGACCCAAGCCTATCGGATATGGGAGTAGGAATACTTCTGCGTACCAAAGGAATTGAATAGTTGAAAAGTGGAGTAGTTTGGATCTGGCGAAGCAAACTTATCCACTCATAAACCCATAAACTCAAAAGTACGAGGTATCAAGTACAAGGTAAAAAGAGGGATTCAGGTTTGCCTAGGGAAAATAAATAGTGAAAAGAAGTGTCAACTAAATTCAGGACTTGACACATTAATGATATAATTGAGAAATATGCTGTTTTCATCCATTCCTGGATTGGCCGAAATCAAGGAAAAGTTAATTAAGGCCATCCGTAATAACCATCTGGCGCATGCACTGCTCCTTCATGGCCCTGATGGCTCAGCTAGTCTAAAAATGGCTTTGGCTTTGGCCACTTATGTAAATTGCGGGGACCAAGGGGAAAGCGACGCTTGTGGAAAATGCGGCTCCTGTCAGAAGATGGCTAAACTTATCCATCCAGATGTAGGCTTTACCTTTCCGATACCCAGCAATGTCATTAAGGAGGAAGAGAATGAAGAAGACAGGAAAAGCAATAATATTTTGATTCCCTGGCGGTCATTTGCCCTTCAAACCCCCTATGGAAATTTGCAGGATTGGATTGTCCATACTGGCTTCAAAAAGCAATTGAACATTTCCAAAGCAGCATCCAAACTCATCATCAAAACACTTTCCCTGAAGGCATTCGAGGGGGGGTACAAGGTCATGGTGATATGGTCACCGGAATTGATGCACCCTGCTGCTGCCAATGCCATGTTAAAAGTATTGGAAGAGCCACCTGAAAAAACCCTGTTCTTACTAGTGGCTCATCAACCGGATAAACTTTTGAATACCATTCTTTCCAGGACCCAGAAAATCCTGGTGAGGGGATTCACTGATGAAGAAATTAAAGAGCATTTAGTCTCAGAGGGTCTTTGTTCAAATGAAGCTGCTCAGCAAATAGCTCCATTGGCGGATGGCAGTATGCGGGAAGCCTATCGGTTAATAGAACAGGTACTGGATAAAAACACATCCAGATTCAGGTCTTGGATGATAAATTGCTATGATCTTAACACCAATGGGATTGTTTCACTGGCTGATGCATTTAGCGAGGAAGATAAGGAGGCACAAAAAACGCTTTTACTTACCGGATTGAATACCTTGAGGGAAAGTTTGTTGAAAAAGAGTCAACTTGATACCTTGATGCGGACAGCTTCTTCGGATAGGGAGTTTATCGAGAAATTTGGGAAAAATGTATTGACAGAAGAAAAAATTATTTCTTTATATCAAATTTTAAATGATGCTCATTATCATTTGGAAAGAAATGCCAACTCCAAGATCCTTTTTGCTGATCTTTCCTTCAATGTGGCAAGAATACTCAGGAAAAAGGAAAATGCATGAAAGAGGTCATCGGTAGAAAGGAAAAAATAACGCTGAGTGAATGGGGATTTTCAATGATATCAGCCAAAGTAGATACAGGTGCTTATACTAGTGCTATACATTGTGAATATGCAAAAGTAAAAATGGTTGGCGGAAAAAGAATACTTGAATTTGTTCTTTTGTCGCCTTCTCACAAACATTTCAAAAACCAAATTCTCAGCACCCAGCACTTCTTGCAAAAGAAAGTGAAGAATTCCTTTGGACATGTGGAAACACGGTACAAAGTGAGCACAAAAGTCACCATGTTTGGAAAGGATTTCGAGGGGGAGTTTACCCTGTCCAACCGATCAAAAATGAAAAACCCGATTCTTCTGGGCAGAAAAATGCTTAAAGGAAGATTTTTAATTGATGTAGATTATGTTAATCTAGCCAGCAGCTATAAAAAAGCAAAAAAATGAAAATTGCCGTTTTGTCCCGAAACTCTCACCTTTATTCCACAAAAAGGTTATTCCGTACCATCGAGGAAGCTGGGCATGAAGCTGTTATTATTGACCACTCTTTATGTGATCTCATCATAGAGCAGGAAGGTCCTTCTATTATTTACAAAGGGGAAAAATTATTGGATATTGATGCCATCATCCCTCGAATTGGCGCTTCTGTAACGTTTTATGGAACGGCGGTTGTTAGGCAATTTGAATTAATGGGGGTATTCTCCGCGGTGGAGTCACAAGGCATTGTTCGGAGCAGGGACAAATTAAGGAGCCTGCAAATCTTGTCCCGGGAAGGTCTGGGCATGCCCAAAACCGCTTTTACAAATTTCTCAAAAGGGGGGGAAAAGCAGATTGTGGAGCACGTGGGTGGAGCACCTCTGATCATTAAGCTCTTGGAAGGGACCCAAGGATTGGGGGTGGTACTGGCAGAAACCAAAAAAGCAGGGCAATCGGTTATTGAAGCTTTTCACGGATTAAAGGCCAGAATAATTGTTCAGGAATTTATCAAAGAAGCAAAAGGGGCTGATATCAGGGCCTTTATCGTCAATGGAAAAGTGGTCGGTGCCATGAAGCGTCAAGGTGCTGATGGCGAATTCCGTTCAAACCTTCACCGTGGAGGGAAAGCAGAAGTGATCAAACTCAGCCGGGCTGAGAAGATTGCCGCACTTAACGCAGCAAAGGCCTTGGGCTTGGATATAGCAGGTGTAGATATGCTACAATCAGCAAGGGGGCCCCTGATTTTGGAGGTTAACAGTTCCCCGGGGTTGGAAGGCATAGAAAAAGCAACCGGAATTAATATTGCAGCTAAAATAGTTGAGTTTATTGAAGAATCCGTTAACAAGAAAATATTGAAACGAAAGATAAAAGAATAATGAAGCCAATAAGGATAGGAACCAGGGGAAGCAAATTGGCACTTTATCAAGCGCATCATGTTGCAGGGCTTCTACAGGCAAAAGGACTTGAAAGTGAAATTGTCATCATTGACACCAAAGGGGACAAAATCCTTGATGTGTCCATTGCTAAAATAGGGAGCAAAGGAGTGTTTACGGAAGAATTGGAGGATCAATTGATGGCGGGTACTATAGATATTGCGGTCCATAGTGCCAAAGACATGCAATCTGCCTTACCGGAAGGTTTTGAGATCATCGTTTTTACGCAAAGGGAAAAAGAAAATGACATCATATTAAGTCACCACTCTAAAATAGAGTATAAAAACCCGAATATTCCACTAGTGTTGGGAACATCCTCTACAAGAAGAATAGCGACTTTAAAACATTTTTATCCCCATATCAAAACCGTAGAAGTTAGGGGCAATCTCCAAACAAGGATAGCCAAAATGGAAAGTGGGGTTTGTGATGCCCTACTTTTGGCTTATGCAGGTGCTCACCGGATGGAATACGACCACCTGATCAGACATGAACTTTCCCTGAATGAATTTATCCCCGCTGTAGGGCAGGGTAGTATAGCCGTAGAAACGTCCACTACACTTGATCCGGAGATCAGGGGGAAAATCATAGACGCTGCCCATCATGTAGAAACAGGCTATCGTTTGGTGGCAGAAAGAAGTTACCTCAAAATCCTGGAAGGCGGATGTAGCATTCCAGTCTATGCCTTGGCCACCATTAAGGAGCAAAAACTTTTTCTAAAAGGAGGTATTGTAAGTCTCGATGGAACTGAAAAAATCACTCATGAGGTGCAAGGGGATTTTGAAAACGCCGAAGAACTGGGAAAGCAACTTGCCCAAAAAGTACTGAACTCCGGTGGCGGCAGCATTCTTAAAGAAATAAAAAAAACAATAATTAAAAATGAAAAATAAAAACGTACTGCTATTTTTTACCGTAGGCATATTCTTCGCTTGTGCGACAGAGAAAGATCATCTGATCACCTTCGAAACCAAACATGGTAAAATATTTGCCATACTTTATGATGAAGCCCCCGCCCATAAGGATAACTTCATCAAATTGGCAGAGAGTGGAAGATATGATTCTACTCAATTCCATAGGGTGATAGAAGATTTTATGATTCAGGGTGGCGATGTCTTCGAAAAGGAAAATTTGCCTCAAGAAGAATGGCACACGATCCCTGCTGAATTTAATGAGGGTTTTATTCATGAAAAGGGGAGTATTGCCGCAGCAAGACAAGGAGATGGTATCAATCCGGAAAAAAGGTCAAGTGGTTCTCAATTTTATATCGTGCAAGGCAGGGTATATGATCCACTGGAATTAACCACGGACA
Organism: Anditalea sp.; assembly: GCA_040905145.1. Taxonomy (GTDB): domain Bacteria; phylum Bacteroidota; class Bacteroidia; order Cytophagales; family Cyclobacteriaceae; genus DATGMS01. The sequence continues at coordinate 46,096 of JBBDSC010000155.1, read as the reverse complement.
TAAGACGTCTTCAGGAGATATTTATGAAATTTTTGCAATTGGAAAGTAACGAGCCGGTGAGGGAACAATACACACAATTACATGAAGAAGGGGATATTGACGGAATAAGTAAGCTGATGCTAAGTGAAAAGGATGAAATGGAAAGCTTTTTTAATGTCAATTTGGATAAAAAGATTAGGCCACAACAAATGGAAGCCTACACCACTATTGGGGGCATTCCCCATTTGGATGATGAATATACGGTATTTGGAAAAGTGATCCGAGGAATAGATGTGATTGATAAGATAGCAGCCGAAGAAACTACTGCTCAGGATAAGCCCACAGTACCTGTATACATGAAGGTATCCGTGGAGGAATTGCCAAAAAAAGAAATAACGGAGGTTTATGGTTATGAATACCCAGGAAAAAATAAATAAGCCCTCCCTCCTGATCACAGGAGCCAATGGGCTATTGGGCCAAAAGGTAGTGGCCCGTTTGTTGGAAAAAAATAATTTCGGGATACTGGCTACAGGGAGGGGAAATTGCCGATTGCCTAAAGATTGGAAAGGCTATACCTACGTTCAAATGGATATAGCCGATCCCCAACAAGTAGAGGATGTTTTCTCAAAATATAAGCCTCAAGTAGCTGTTCACTGTGCCTCCATGACGAACGTGGATCAATGTGAAACAGAAAGGGAAAACTGTTATGAGCAAAATGTAAGGGCCGTTTCTTATTTAGTTGATGCCTGCGAGAAAATACAGAGCCACCTTATTCACCTTTCTACAGATTTTATTTTTGATGGGAAGGAAGGGCCTTATGCGGAAGATGCTGCCCCTAACCCTATAAATTATTATGGGGAGACAAAACTTGATTCCGAAAAAATCATTCAACAGTCATCTATTGACTGGACAATTATAAGGACAGGCTTGGTGTATGGCATTTCATACGATATGAGCAGGTCTAATATTGTTCTTTGGGTGAAAAATGCTTTGGAAAACGGAAAAGAACTCAATTTGGTGGATGATCAATTTAGAACCCCAACCTTGGCAGAAGATCTTGCTGAAGGCTGTATTTTGATAGCTGAAAAAAAAGCTACAGGTGTATTCAACATTTCCGGTAAGGATTTTCTGACCCCCTATGACATGGCCATTCAGACCGCCGATTTTTTCAACTTAAATAAGGCTAAAATTAAAAAAGCTGATTCTTTAACTTTTACACAAACGGCTAAAAGGCCCTTGAAAACAGGATTTATCATTGATAAAGCGGTGAATGCATTGAATTACCAGCCTAGGAGTTTTATAGAGGGAATTGCTATTCTATCAAAACAGGTTAATTTAGCCTGAGAATTTATAAAATCGTGCTATTAAGGCCTTCTTAAATAAATAAATCCCCAAACATCTTGCTCAATTTGAATAGAATCCTCCTTTTTTTCCTGTTACTTTTTTCCCCCATATTGAATTTTGCTCAAGGAGAGTCCGAAGAACTAAGTGTGGGACAAAAAATAGACCAGTCCTTCCAGCCCATTGCGGATTCCTGGGAGCAATTGGTGTTTTCTACCATTCCCATTGAGGGGTATGGGATACCCATCGTTCTGATTTTGCTTATTGCAGGTGCCACCTTTTTTACCTTTTATTTTTGGTTTCCGGGGATTTCGAAATTTCCCATGGCTATTAATACTGTTCGGGGGAAATATGATGCTTTGGAACATGAGGGTGAAGAGGAAATTCCAGAGGGGGAAGATATACCCAATACTATTAGAGACGAAAGTCAGAAAGGGGAAGTGAGTCATTTTCAGGCATTGGCCACGGCTGTGTCAGGTACTGTAGGTCTGGGCAATATTGCTGGAGTTGCGATAGCTATTGCCATAGGTGGGCCCGGCGCTACATTTTGGATGATTGTTTGTGGAATCCTGGGGATGAGCTCAAAATTCGTAGAATGTACGCTAGGAGTAAAATACAGGGATATCGAAGCTGATGGTACGGTACATGGGGGACCAATGTATTACCTTTCCAAAGGGTTTAAAGAGCTGAACTACGCAAAGTTCGGGAAGTTTCTGGGAGGTCTTTTTGCGGTTCTTTGTGTAGGTGCCTCCTTCGGTGGAGGGAATGCCTTTCAATCCAACCAGGCGGCTTCTCAGCTTTCAAACCTCTTGGGAATAAACTTCCAGACAGGAGGTTTTTGGATAGGTTTATGCCTTGCTTTATTGGTGGCCATAGTGATTATTGGTGGAATTAAAAGGATAGCGACTATCACAGAAAAAATTGTCCCCTTTATGGCGGCCCTTTATGTAATTTCCTCATTGGTCATTATAGGGAGCCACTATGAATACATTGACGATGCTTTTGCTTTAATAATAGAAGGTGCGTTTACTCCGGGCGCAGGATTGGGGGGTATTATGGGGGTAATCATTGTTGGTTTTCAAAGAGCGGCTTTCTCGAATGAGGCCGGTACAGGATCCGCCTCCATTGCACATGCGGCAGTGAGGACAAAGTTCCCTGCCAGTGAGGGTGTTGTCGCCCTTCTTGAGCCATTCATAGACACCGTCGTGATCTGCACCATGACGGCACTGGTGATCATCTTCTTCAATATTGACGGTGACTTACAGAGTACTGAAAGCATTTTCAAATATGGAGGGGATGGAGCAGGTAATGTGATCCTGCACAATGAAAGTTCCAGTGTGGGCGGTGTAGAATTGACAACCCTGGCCTATGATGCTGCAATTCCCCATTTCTCTTATGCGTTAACAATAGGGATTATTTTGTTTGCGTTTTCAACCATGATTTCCTGGTCTTATTATGGACTTCAATCCTGGAAATACCTCTTTGGAAGAAGTAAGACAGCAGACTTGACCTACAAATTGCTGTTCCTTTTTTTTATTGTCATCGGGGCCTCCACAACGCTCAATGCTGTTGTCAAATTCTCCGATGCCATGATTTTAGCTTTGGTTTTTCCCAACATGATAGGGCTGATCTTTTTGTTCCCCAAGGTAAAAGAAGAACTGAAAAAATATACCACTGCTATAAAAGAAAAGGGCAGGGTCAAAAAAAATCAATCGGTTTAAGAAAAACATTTACAGCATTGGATAAGTATCCAAAAGTGCAAGGCTTTTTGGATGGAGAGATTGAAACCTTCAATCTGAAATAATTAAATTATTACCTTACCAGCTTCTATGGAATTTTTTGTTGATAGGCTCAATGGTGGCTTCAACCTCTTCCTTCTTCTCTATTTCCTCCTCTGATTTTTCTTCCCTGGATTCCATAAGTGAATAGGTTTTGACCAGTTCAGGTTTTTTTAATTTGCTTGATTCTTTTCCCCTTTTGATGCTTTCAACACTGTCTGTTTTAATACTGGTGTTTAATTCAGCTCCTTTATGTATAAATATTTGGTTGGTAATGATATTTCCGGAAACTTTAGCGGTGGCGTAAATTGTAGTTTCCCCATTGATAAAGAGATCTCCCACTACCTCACCACTTATGCTGATTTCATCCGCTAGAATATCCCCGATGATGGAAGCTTTCTCCCCCACCACTACTTTTTTGTCCGTGCGGATATTCCCGCATAAAATACCATCTGCCCGAATGTCATTTTTAGAAATAACATCCCCTGTGAGTTCAAACCCCAAGGACAGAACGGTTACCTTACTGGCATTACTCACTTCGTCATTTTGTTTACTAGACCCGAATTTCATCATATTAAATTCCTTTTTCTTGTTTGAAAGTAGTCAGAATGGTGGAACTGTTACCAAGGTCAAGACCTACTGCCTTGTCTTTTGCACCTCCATTGATGGCCAAACTATTATAGCAATATCCGATGGATGCCAACTTTTCCGGGTTTTCCGGAACATGGACATTAAGTATCCCATCAAATTCTTCTTTAATTAAATTTGCCAAATCAACATAATTTGCACCACCTCCTGCTAAATACAGGTCTTCTGTTTTGGCAAAATCACTATCCGTAAAAGCTTTTCTTAAGGAAGGGGAAATTACATCTTTGAAATATTGGGTCAATACCTGCTTTCTCAGTTCTTTTAAATCAAAGCGCTTTCTGTTAAGGAAGATTGAGCCATCACTAAAATATTGATCTATTTGATGCTCCGTCTTAAGGTCCAAATAATAATCCTTTTGAAGCTCGCGGGTAATCAAATTTACAGCATACCTTAATCCAAAAGTGGAAACACTTGAGCGTTGCACTAAGCCTCCTTCAGTACTTAGAATGGCTTCCATGGTACCATAACCCAAACTGATCATAAAGAAATTTCCTGTAGCATTGTGCTCAAGCTCCCTAACGGCTAAGCTGCAGCCCACTACTTCTGGCAAAACAGCTGCCCTATCCACTTCTACCGCTACTTTCTTTTTGCCCCCCCCTCCAAAGGTATGGGTGTCGAATTCGATCAAATGTTCCTTTTCCAGAAGTTGATAAGCTTTTTCCTTAAAAACCTGAAAAGTGGAAAAGGGAAAGCCTGTCGTAACCGTAATGGGAGTGCCCAGTTTTTGTGAAGCCAACAATAAGCCCGATTTCAAAAAAAGACGATAATCATCTTCATCCGGTGAACTATTGATATTTCTGTGCGGTGATATCCCTTCTGAATGTGCCAGGTCCCCAACTAAATAGCCTTCATTTTCATGATATAATTTTAGACCTGAAACTAAATCTTTCGCAACATTTCTCAGTTCAAGATTACTGCTCTCAAAAACACTTGGATATTTAATTACTTCTATCATCTGGACGTATTTATAACAATTATTTGAAATTATATTTTTTTATCAATTCCCAAATGGAACTTTTCCTCTTCTGTCAAAGAAATGATTCTTTTAATCAAAGCAGACTTACAAAAGTATATTTTTCCTTCATTTTTTTATCATCCCTTAAGAAAATTCTTCTCAGTTGCTATCAATAATTTGCCAAAAGAAGCCTGAGAATTCCCGTCAAATAGCTAAAATGTTGATACATCTTTGAAAGAAATTTAAAATATAGGTGATTTTTAATCCAATTTCAAACACTTTATTATTAAGTGGAAAAATTGGCCCACTAGCAGGGGAAAGCGTAGTATAGAAAAATCTCGAATTTTTCAATTTTGGGAAAAGTTTTACGTTATCAGGATGTTCATTAACAAATTTTGCCTCATGGCTTTGGCACCTTATTAAAAGTTAAGAAAGAGTTAAGACGAATTGCTATTGATAATCAGTTCCTTGGCAAGATATTTGATCTTATTAATTGCTATACCAATTTAACCAATAGGGCTATTCCCCCGATAAAACCCCGGGGCAGGTTATCCAGATTGATCGGGACAAATCATAACCATTCAAAATCAATTATATGCATATGGAATTTAAAAATTTATTTATTGCTCTGATTGCTTTTTTTGCAATCGGCACTTTGAGTGCCCAGGAGTTTTCAGTAGGCCCAAAGATAGGAGTCTCGCAAGGCAATATCGCAGTCGACGGTGATGGTTTTTCCCAGGGGGACAGCAAGCTTGGCTATCATTTCGGTTTATTTGCTCGTTTGGGAGGTAATGCTATTTATTTGCAACCTGAGGTACTCTATACAAACACCGGTGGTGAATTTATGGAAACACAGCCTCCGGGAGCAGATGAAGTAAAGTATGAAGCCACCTTTAACAGGTTGGATGTACCTATATTGGTAGGCTTAAAACTGGCCAACTTTTTTCGTGTACAAGCAGGTCCGGTGGCAAGTTTTTTACTCAATTCAGAAGTGGCACAGGATGTTACCAGCGGAGCACTACCGGATTACAAAAACTCTACTATTGGCTATCACGCAGGTATAGGAGTTGATGTGGGAAATATGATCTTGGACCTCAAGTATGAAGGACCCTTTGGAAAAAATGCGGAAAGCATTGTCGGCTTCAATACTGATCAAAGACAAAATCAATTGATTTTATCTTTGGGGATCAGGTTGTTCTAATAGGATAAAAAAATAGGGATGGGAGGACAATGAAAGCCCTCCCTTTCCATAGATTTATTGTGCTCTTGGATAAACATATTTGATTCTTCCTTGGGCATCTTTTAAGCGAAAATAAATCTTACCAGCTTTTTGGTTGACAAATTTATAATCCCGGGAAAAGCCTTCAGGCACATCTATAAACTCTTTTCTGATTTTGCCCAGTTCATTATAAATTTCTACCGTAACTCCAGGTTTTTCCAGTCCTACCACCAAAAGTGTTATGGTATCCCGGGCCTTGAATTTTCCATAGGCCATCAGTGGCCTTTCTATAATCTTTTTTTCCACTGTCGTAATATTATAGAGGGCAGTTTCATCTTCGGTTTCGATTTTTATCTGGTATTCCCCTGTTGGAAGGTGGGAGAGGTCATAAGGTACAGTCGTCGGTTCTTTTGTCTTATACTTGGATTTTACAATCATACGTCCCTCTGAATCTAAAATCGAGATGAAAACCTTGTTCATTGGCTCCTTAAAGGTCACTCTCACTTTTTCATAACGGTTCCGTACCGATGTCACTTCCATTAAGGTTTCTTTTGGCTCTGCGAAGGATAGGAAGGAAATTCCTACAGTTAAAGCGGAAATAAATAGCATTTTCATGGTTATGTGTTTTTGTTTTGGTTACAAATAATTTAAATGCACCAACACGAATTCTGTACCATGAAAATTTTCAGGCGATTGTTTTAATTAAACCGATAAATCAATTTATTGTTTCCCTAGGGTTTTACTTAAGGCGGAACATCTTGGCACGGGCCCCTCATTAAAAGAAAATTTACACCTCCTAAAAGTGTACGCCTTTTTTGCATCATATCCGAACACTTTTCCTGAAATTATCCCTACACAGCTTCTTGTGGCAAATTGCTTAGGATGGAAAATGGAACTTATAAAAAAATATTTTTTTTTATAAAAAGTTATATTTTCCTCACGCCATTTATTTTTGGGCTCATTCTCCTGTACGCAATCGGACAAGAACTGTACTTTTATAACACAATGAACCAAATTACAAACAAAACTAGATGTTATCATTCTTAATCAAAATAGTGATAGCTTTGTAATTCATCAGTGATTTTCTCTCCTTTGTCTGGAATCTACATACATATTCCTTTTTGTAAACAAGCTTGCCATTATTGTGACTTTCATTTCAGCACCAACATCGATTTGAAAGACAAAATGGTGCAGATGATCTGTAAGGAGCTCGAACTCCAAAAGCTTTATCTTGGAGAAAAAGCCATAATCAAAACCATTTATTTCGGAGGAGGAACGCCGTCTTTATTAAGTAGTGTGGAGTTGGGGCAAATTCTTAATACCTTGCACCAATATTATCGACTGGAGATAGAGGAGCTTACCATAGAAACCAATCCGGATGACCTTACACCATACAAGTTAATTGCTTTAAAAGAATTGGGATTTGATAGGCTTAGTATCGGCATCCAAAGTTTTAATGATAAGGTGCTGAAATTTTACAACCGTGCGCACACTGCTGAAGAATCGCTTCGTGCTCTTGAGAAAGCCAAAAATGCCCGTTTTGAAAAATTTTCCATTGATCTGATGTACGGGTTTCCCAATACAAACCATAATATATGGAAGAATGATTTAAAAAAAGCGATTGAGCTGGATCCTGGTCATATCAGTAGCTATGGTCTGACCATTGAACCGAAGACCGCTTTGGGAAGATGGGCAGAAAAGGGAAGCTTTACACCGCCTTCCGAAGACTTCATTGCTGAACAATTCGAAATCATGCAGGATGAGCTGGAAAAGGCAGGTTATGTTCAATACGAAATTTCCAACTTTGGAAAACCAGGTGCCTTTGCCATCCACAACACCAATTATTGGGTGGGCATTCCTTATTTGGGAGTTGGTCCGAGCGCACACTCTTTTGATGGTAAAAGCCGGCAACATAACCCCTCCAATAACAGCAGGTACATTAAATCTTTGGAAAAGGGATCTTTAATATTTGAACGGGAGGAAATAGATAAAGCAGACGCCCTTAATGAGTACCTGCTTACTTCATTGAGGACGATTTGGGGTGCTGATGTAACTTTTATTAAAAACAAATATCAAGTAGACTTAGTGGCAGGAAAATCCAAGGAAATCCAGCAGCTGGTCGAAGATGGTTTTATGGGGATAAAAGACCAAAAATTAAGCCTGACCCGCAAAGGAAAACTTTTAGCGGATAGCATTGCCCTAAAGCTCTTTGTTTAATATATTCCCATTATCTTTGATCGATGAGCAAATACAAAGGTGCTACCGGCAGAAAAAGTGATATTTCCCCCCTAAAAGAGGTGTTTGAAGAATTATTGCAGGCGTACAAACTCAAGGACAGATTTAATGAGAGAAAAGTCATTAGTGCATGGGGGGAAATGATGGGTAATACCGTCTCCAAAAGAACATCTGAGTTATCGGTAAGAGACAAGAAGCTTTATGTGAAATTAAGTTCGGGTCCTGTCAAGAAGGAACTGATGATGAACAAGTCCAAAGTCCTTCAATTGATTGCCGATAAATTTGGGAATAACACCATTGAAGACATTGTTTTTCTGTAGATAGGCCTTTTTTTAATCCTGGGCGGCAAAAACCCGTCGCATTATGGCCGTAGTTCTTTCAAGAGGATTTTCACGGATATTTTTTTCTTCTTCGGCGATCAGTTTAAATAAACCCTCCAGTGCCTTTTCTGTTACATAGGCATTTAAATCAGGGTTGATTTTTTTTGTGGTTGGAATTGCATTATAGGTTTTCACCAGATCACTGTAATATCTTGTTGCCCCGACCTGGTCCAAAGCTTCCTGTATCTCTGGCCTGAAGAGCGTGGTCAGCTGGCCTGTCGTGTTTTTTTGCAAATATTCTGTGGCAGCATCAGGCTGGCCCTTTAAGATGGAAAAAGCATCCTGAATTGATAACTGTCTGATGGCATTGATAAAGATTGGCTTGGCCTGGCTGGCAGCATTTTCCGCACCTCTATTGATCGCCAAAAGCACCTTGTCCACTTCAGATCCAAGACCCAGCTGCCTCATAGTAGCTTCCACTTTACGGAACTCTTCAGGGAGGGCAATTCTAATCAACTCATTCTTGAAGAATCCATCCTGCCTGGAAGCACTTTCAGCACCTGTGGAAACCCCCTTAGCCAAGGCATCCTTCAATCCATTTGCTACATCCTCATTGGTTAAAGCAGCCCCACTTGCTCCTTTAAGGATCCTGTTGAGATCGGTGGCCGTACATCCAATTAAAATAACAAATATAAAAGATAACAGCACATTAATTGAATTTTTCATTTTTTCCAGTCAATTTAAGATAAATATCTTCAGGGAAATCCTTCTTTCAGGAAATTCGGCTAACATTATGTAATATTGTAATAGTTTTTTGCAAATGTTTAAGCTTCACAACCTCCATATCGGTAAGATAGCAGCTTTGGTGGCAATCCTGGCTTGGCTATCACTGCTATTCACTGATTTAATCAGGCTGTTTGGGGAATTGAATCAAATCCATACAGAAATTGCACCAGAAATCAGCTGGTCACTGGAAATCATCTTTTTTATCCTTCTTTATATTTTTTACAATAATGCCCTAAACAAAGCAGGAAGTTCTCATTTTATTGATTTAATTTGGAAGTCAGCCTCTACTGGCTTGGTTGCTACGGGAGTTTCCGTGCTCATTTTATTTTTCTATTATTTATTGGGGGACACCCGGCTATCCACGGACCCCCTACTTCGAAATTTCTTTTACCATGTCAACTTTGGACTAACTTCCATTTTTCTTATCTCCTCTACCTTGGTGTGGAGACACCTGATCCTCTACCAAAAGAACAAGATAGTGGTCCAGCAATGGCAGGCTTATGAAATTATCCTGTTAATGAGTATGTTTTTTATGTTCTTCAATCAAAATACCCTCGATTATAGTTTTATGTTCGGGCTGTCTTTTTTGGTGATTTTTGGAAGCATATTGTCCGCAAATCTTAAGTGGATTCCCTATTTAACCTTCAAGGAAAAATGGAAATCCCTCTTGTTTTTTGTGATCATAATTATATCAACGGCTTATCTGTTTTTACAACTGCTGTCTTACAGTGAAAGTAACTTCCATTTAGTAAATCTTACTGACAACTTGTTTTTACTGGGCCTGTTCGGATTTGTAGTCGTTTATGCCCTGTTCAGCTTTTTGGTAACCTTGTTTAATTTGCCGACCTCTTCTGTCTTTGAGCAGAAACTAACCGAGGCCATAAATTTCCAGCGGCTTAGCCGGTCCATACAGCCGGGGCAAAATGAAGGCCAAGTTCTGGATATACTTATGGACAGCTGCATGAGTGCCGCTTATGTGGATGCTGCCTGGCTGGAGATTCAAAAAAAATCCCTCCCTGTTGAAGTGGTTCACCAAAGGTTTATCAGTAATCAGGAAAGAAAAGATATTAAGGAATTGATACAAATTACCAAACCTTTTTCTGATTACCTCAAAGATGGGATGCAACAGGATAAGGATTATGTATTGGGCAAATTGAACCATGACGTTTACCTATCCGCAATTATTTTCCCGATCAGGGTTAATAAAGAAGTGATTGGAAATATTTTCTTGTTAAAGGAAGTCAAAGACGGTTTCAATAAAGAAATGATCAACATCATCTCCACCTTTGTGGGCCAGGCCTGTATTTCAGTCGAAAACCATCGATTGCTGAATGAAGCCATAAAAAACGAGCGGTATAAAGAAGAACTGGAAATTGCCCAAAGGGTACAAAGAAGCCTTCTGCCGTCAAAACTCCATCATAACGAATGTTTCGAGATCTCCGGCTTCTCGGAAGCAGCCGATGAAGTCGGTGGGGATTACTATGAAACTTTTCAGTTCAGCGAGCATGAGTTTGCCCTGATCATTGGAGATGTTTCAGGGAAAGGAACTTCAGCTGCTTTTAATATGTCCCAGATGAAAGGTGTATTCCATAGTTTGGTTCAGTTAAACCTGACTCCATCTGAATTTTTGATAAAAGCCAACAGTGCACTTAGCCACTGTCTGGAAAGGAACCATTTTATCACCACCACGTATTATCTGCTTGACACGGTAAGCAGTAGTATACGCTATTCGAGAGCCGGACATTGTCCTACTCTCTATTATGATGTTATTAATGGTGAAAGCGAATACCTTGATGTAAGAGGTATGGGACTGGGGATCTTGAGGACCGACAAATATCAAGATTATGTCACGGAAAAAGCTTTCCAATATAAGCCTGGGGATATAATGCTCTTATATACAGATGGCATTGTGGAAGCTAGAAATGAGCATGGGGAGGAATTTGGCTATGGAAAATTAAAGCAGGCACTCAATGAAACCCACTCCCTGGAGGTACACAAAATAAAAGAAGAAATGATTCAGCGGGTTTATGATTTTATAGGAACCAGCACTCTCCCCGATGATGATTATTCATTAGTGGTGGTCAAATTTCTCAAATGAACATTCAATAGCTTAAAGCGTATAAATTATTATGTTAGAAATTGGGAAAACAAAAGTTGATCAACATATCACCCTTAAACTGGAAGGGGAAGTAGATGCAAGCAACTCTGTGGAACTTGACATGGCCATTCAGCAACTTTTAGGTGAGAACGTGGATAAAATCATGATAGACGGGTCATTTCTTGAGTACATTTCTTCTGCCGGATTAGGGGTATTTATGTCTTATCTGGAAGATTTTCAGGAGAAAGGGATAAAATTTGTCATTTTTGGGTTGAACGATAAAGTAAAAAACGTCTTCCATATCCTCGGCTTGGACCAACTTTTAATAATTAAAGATGATGAGGAAAAAGCTCTTGACGTGCTTTATGAGGGATGAATTGACGTTATATTGTGAAAAAAGCAAGCTTTCGGAACTAAGGTTGTTTCTGACTGACGTCTTGATCAACACCAAATTGTCTGAAATCAACAAAAATCAGATCATCTTGGCGGTAGAAGAAGTGTGTGCCAATCTCATCATCCATTCCCATGCCTGTAATCCCAATGATTCCATCATGCTGGATGTCACTCAGGACAAGCATCAGATTATTTTTGAAATAAAAGATTCCGGCAAAGCTTTTAATCTCCTGGAGTACCAGGAACCCCAACTTTCTGATGTAATCAAGGAAAAAAGAAAGGGTGGCCTCGGCATAATTTTAGTAAAGAAGATCATGGACTCCATAGAGTTTGAGTCGGTAGGCAACCAGAATATCTGCAGGTTAACCAAATGCCTTAATTCCAAATAATTGTTAATTCTTACCACATATAATGAGCAGGTGGTCCATTTCTTCCTTAAAATTTGTAACATTGCAGTATCATTTCCGGAGAGCAAAAAAATATGAAATTTAAGCATGTATAATTATATCCTCCAAATAAATGAGGGTGAAAAGAAAGGATCTCAAATATTGTTGTTGAAAAATAGTTTCCTGATACTGGTAGGTTCGCTGGTTCTATCCGGCTGTGACTTCTTTAAGTTTAAAGCAGAGGAGGATGTTAACGATACTGTTTTAGCCTCCGTGGATGATAATCTGCTCCGTCTTTCTGACTTGGATGTCATCACTGAAGACACCTCTTCAGAAAAGGATAGTGCCAATCTTGCTGAAAGATACCTACAGTCCTGGGTCAAAAAGCAATTGATGATCAAAGAAGCCGGTAAAAACATGGCTTTTGATGAAGCGGAATTAAACCGGAAGCTTCTGGATTACCGTTATGCTTTAATGGTGTATGAGTTTGAGAAATCTTACGTGGAAGAGAATTTGGATGAAAATGTCAGTGAAGCTGAAATAGTAGAATATTATAAACAAAACCAGACCAATTTTACGTTAAAAAAAATAATAGTCAGGACAAATTTTTTGAAAACAGAAAAAGACATACCTCAAAAGGGGCAAATAGAACGGCTTCTGAAGAGTGATAGGGATAGGGATCAAAAGGAATTAAAGGAAATGGCCTTAAGGTTGGCCACCAACTATTACCTGGAAGATTCCACCTGGATCGAGTTTGATGACATTATAGTGAACACTCCTTTGATAGAAAACAGCAACAATGTGCAACTATTAGCAGGGAATAAATTAATCCAAGTAGAGGATGAGGATTATTCTTATTATTTTAAGATCCTGGAGTATAAGTTGCAAGACCAGGTTCCTCCCATAAAGTTTGTGGAAGAAGAAATTTCCAAAATCATTATTAATAAAAGAAAAGTAGCTTTAGCCGAGGAGTTGCACAAAAAAGTATACGATCGGGCATTAGAAAAAAATGATTTTAAAATATATGATTAACAGCATAAGAAAAGTACTGATTTTATCTGCCACCTTGTTTATATCTATTTCTGCATATGCTCAGGAGGATAAAAAAGAAGAAAAACCCACTGGGCAAGTGATAGATAAGATCATAGCCAAAGTAGATAACAATATAATTTTAGAATCAGATTTACAAAAGGCCTATCTGGAAGCGATAGCCCAATCTCAGGAGGGATTTGAAGCGCCATCCCGTTGTGAAGTGTTTGAATCATTGCTGGTCAACAAAATGATGGTGGCAAAAGCTGAAATTGATTCAGTAATTGTATCTGATGCGGAAGTAATTATTCAGGCAGACCAACGCTTTAATATGGTCATGCAACAATTTGGCGGAGACGAAGAAACTTTGGTGGAAGCCTATGGGAAGACTGCGGAGCAGCTGAAAAGTGAAATCCATGATGGCATTAAAGAACAACTCATTGTCAACAAAATGCGGGGGGTAATTGCTGAAGACCTTTCGGTATCTCCAGCTGATGTCAGAGAGTTTTACGGGAAGATACCAGAGGACTCCCTGCCATTTTTCTCCGCGGAAGTAACTGTAGGACAAATTGTGAAGAAACCGGAAGTGAGTGAGGAGGAAAAAGAAAAAGCAGCTGCCCTGCTTGCTTCTTTAAAAAAGCAGATTCTGGATGGCGAATCGGATTTTGCCACCTTAGCCAGAAAGCATTCAGAAGATCCCGGCTCTGCCGCCAGTGGAGGGGATCTGGGCTTTTTTAACAGAGGGGAATTGGCCCCTGAATATGAGGCTACCGCCTTTGCCCTTAAACAGGGGGAGATCAGTGGGCCGATTGAAAGCATGTTTGGATTTCACATGATCCAATTGTTGGAAATAAAAGGAAATAGTTTTAATACCAGACATATTCTTATCATCCCTAAACCTTCTGAACAGGATATTGAAAAAGCTGAACGTCATTTGGATAGTCTAAGGACTCTTATTGTGTCAGACAGTTTATCTTTTTCCAAAGCAGCAAAAGATTTTTCAGATGATAGGGAAACTTCTGATAATGGTGGTTTTTTCTCTGATCCGGTGAATGGGTCAAACCGATTGACCCTGCGGACCTTAGAGGATCCTGTTTTGTATTTCACGTTGGATAGCATGGAAGTAGGCACAGTTACAAAGCCCATTCGTTTTGATGATGAGGATCCAAGATCAGGAAGATCTGAGTCAGCGGTAAGGGTTCTTTATTATAAGGAAAGATTTCCTGCCCATAAGGCAAATCTCGATGATGATTATGAAAAATTAAAAGCAGCGACCGGGCGGCAGAAGGAAGAAGAACTCTTAAGCAATTGGTTTGTTATAGCCAAGGAAGAAGTTTTTATTGATATAGATCCTGATTATGACCGCTGTAAAGTTTTAGAAGGGAAATAGTAAAAACTGATAATCCCTATGTTAATTTGGGCAATAGGGATAATTTATCGAAAAAATCGGGGCCGCTAAATCCGGACAGGTTTTGACCTTTATAAACAAACTATATATGCAGATGAAAAGTATAACCCTTTTCCGAACCGTTACTGCCACCTTTTGTCTCCTGCTACCTTTTCTTGTGAACGCACAAATTGAGGACAAGAAAAACCTGGTGGCAAAAAATGCCAAAGTGGAAAAACTGGGCGACGGCTACAGCTTTACCGAAGGTCCGGCGGTAGATAGGCCAGGAAACGTATATTTTACCGACCAACCCAACAATAAGATCATCAAATGGGCCTTCTCATCAGGGGAGTTGAGTACTTTTACAGAGGATGCAGGTAGATCAAACGGCATGTATTTCAACCTGGAGGGTGATCTGATCACCTGTGCAGACATGGAAAACCAAGTATGGTCATTCGACAGGGAGGGGAACCGTAAAGTCCTTATGGAAAATTTTAAAGGGAAAAGACTCAATGGTCCCAATGATCTTTGGATATCCCCTAAAGGAGGGATTTACCTTACTGACCCTCTGTACAAAAGGGATTATTGGGAAAGAGATCCAGAAATGCAACAGGACGGGGAGCACTTATACTACATAAGTGCCGATGGACTGCAGTTTTTCAGAGTGGACGAAACCCTGGAAAAGCCCAATGGAATAGTAGGTACTCCTGATGGCAAGAAGTTATATGTATCAGATCTTGGAGCCAAGAAAACCTATGTTTATGATATAGAAGAAGATGGCTACCTTACCAATAGGACCCTATTTGTGGAAATGGGATCGGATGGCATGACCATTGATAATCGGGGAAATGTCTACCTGACAGGGGAAGGTGTCACTGTGTTTGACCGAAAGGGAAATAAAATCGGACATATACCTGTTGATGCTCCATGGACAGCCAATGTTTGCTTTGGTGGTGGAGACCGTAAAACGCTTTTTATAACTGCATCTGACGCTGTTTATGGTCTTCAAATGAAAGTTAGGGGAGTTTGGTAATTGCAAGGTCCCAATAATGGAAAAGAGCCTTCCCTGAGTTCCTTGATTCTTCTATGTCTAACAAAAAATGGCTATTTTAAGGGGGGTAAAGTATATAAACCAAACGTTGTTCTTCTGGAAAAAGACTTTAATCCTTGGACTTGTTATTTTTATTTGCGGTTGGCATCAGGTAAGCGCACAGACCTTTCTCAAATATGAGGTGGAGGGGATAAAAAACGGATCTGGAATGAAGAGCTTTCCGGATTCCCTTTCAAGGGAAATTTTTTTAAAAGAACTCATCATTTCATTTCAATTGGAAGGATATCCAACCGCCTTTGTTAAGGGGAAAACTTTTTATGGAGATACCTTAAATGTTGAGGTGCAAGCCGGGGAGATGTATAGATGGGTGGTTTTGAAAAAAGGTAATCTGGATGACCGGGTTGCCAGACAGGTAGGCTTTCAGGAGAATGGCTTTCAGCACCGCCCTTTCAATTTCAGGCAATTAAAAAGGCTTTTTGATAAGATACTGGAGGAAACTCAAAACAATGGGTATCCTTTTGCTTCTATTCGGTTGGATAGTATTGCCAGCCGGCAGAACGGCATTAGTGCTGCGCTTAATTTTGATTATGGCCCTTATATAACTTTTGATACTGTTCAAATCACCGGCAACTCAAAGACCAGCCCGATATACTTAAACCGGCTTCTAAAAATGGTGCCGGGAACACTCTTTTCCCAAAAAAAAGTGGATCAATCCCTGAGGAGATTAAAGAATCTTTCTTTTGTGCAGGTGGTAAGCGAGCCTCAGCTTAGCTTTCAAAATAGTGAGGCTATATTTTATCTGCCCATTAATGACAGACGGGTAAATACGCTTGATGGGATAATCGGCATTCTCCCCAATGAGACAGAGGAAAATAAACTGCTGATTACAGGACAGTTTGATTTGGCACTGTATAATGTGGGTGGGAGAGGAAGGAATTATAAAATTGATTGGCAGCGATTGAGCCAATATTCGCAGAACCTTAATGTCACAGCAGAAGAACCGATGCTTATGGGCTCCTCGATTGATCTGAAGGTTTCATTTTATCTTTTAAAAGAAGACACTACTTTCTTAAACCGGGATTTTAAAATTGATTTGGGGTACAGGACAAGCCCTACTACTTATATCGGCTTTTTCTCAAGAAGGCAAGCCGGGGATTTATTGGCCGTTTCTCAATGGGCTGATGCTATGGAATTGCCTGATCTCGCCGACTTTAGGTTTAATAATTACGGGATAAATTTGAGGTTCAATACCCTGGATGATGCTTTTTGGCCTAGAAGAGGATGGTTATCTGGTTTTGAATTTGGCATTGGGAACAAGCGGCTGGTTCATAATACGGGTTTATCAGCATCATTGTACCAGGATATAGAATTGACAACCCTTCAATATTACCTTACCTTATCAATAGAAAAACATTTTTACTTCAAGCCACAAGTTGGCGGGTTGATCCGGATGAGGGCTGGGGAAATGGCCAATGAGAATTTGTTGGTGAATGATTTGTACCGGTTGGGAGGCCTGAAAAGCATAAGGGGGTTTAATGAAAATTTTTTTTTCGCAAACAGGTATGTTTATGTTAATTTTGAACCTAGATATTATTTTGATGATTATTCTTATATGCTGTGGTTCACAGATATTGGAGGTATTCAAAATAAAGTAGGGCATGGAACAATAGAATGGCCTTTCTCTTTTGGGGGAGGGCTTAGTTTGGAAACAAATGGAGGTATTTTCACCTTTGTTTATGCACTGGGACAATCCAATACACAACTCCTGGGGTTTGATTTCTCCAAAATTCATTTTGGGTATACGGGTAGATTTTAAAGAATGAATGATAAGATCAAAAGTTTTCTAATTTTTAAGGTCGCTTTTTTTAGCTGCTTGAGTTGGGCTAATGGGCAGATATTTGAAAATTACAATCCTCGGATAACGAAAGAAGAGGGAACAGAATGGTATAAATCCCCTGTGCTTGCGAGGGTTTTCTTGGACCTGGAGGATTTTCCACTGGCTAGTATTTCAGTAACCGTGCCAGGCAATGCTTCCGTTTTCATTGATGGGGTGATGTGGTTTTTCGCAGAAAAGGATACCAGCTTAATAATAGGCAGCCAAGATTTAAGGGAAAGGTTTCCTTCAACTGAAGGGAACAGGGAGTTGACAATTTATAAAAAGGGTGTCCAAATAGAAGAGATTTCCATAAAAAAGGGGATTTTTGAAGAGGGTACGGATTTAAATCCCGATGAAGAAAGTCCTGAGATAACCAGTTTGAGGGAAAGAGATGTAATGAATGAGTTTTTTTTTATCGCGGTTTTGATCATCTTTTTGTTGATTTCCATGTTCAAGGTTATTTATCCGTTGGTTTTATCTTTTATCATCCGGCCTGTCTCCGTTTTTTCTACGGAGGATTTTTCAGAGTCCAGTTCCCTGAAGAAGCTTTTTTCTGAAGAGATTTTATTCTTTTTGCTTATTTTTAATATGCTCCTGATGTTGCTCATCATGGTCAGTGTTAATTATCTGAATGTGATAGGGTTGGAAAATTTGCTGTTAGGAGATTTGAATTATATGTTTTTTGTATGGCTTTCCGGTACAGGGGTTTTGTTGCTGATTTCATTGATCAAATTCATCTGGTTGAAGATATCAGCGATCATTTTCGGGATCAACAAATTTGAGTTCACTCATTTTTTCTATATGTTAAGAATCACATCAGTGATACTGATTGCCATATTTTCCATCTTGATTATTTCCATGACAAACGATTTTTTGGAAGTAGAAGCCATTATAAACCATTTGTTGCTCGGTTTGTTTTTTGTTTATTTTTTCGGCACACTCATGCTCTTTTTTATGATGACAAAAAAAGTATCATTTAAAAATTACCATTTATTTTCTTACCTTTGCACCGCAGAATTGATTCCCTTTTTAGTTCTTTCAAAACTAATTATTGGGTAATTCTTTAATTATTGGATATAATAAAAGAAGGAGTATAAGTAAGATGACTAAAGTTACCAAAGACAGATTGATTAGGGTTAGGAGCATTTTGGTATCTCAACCTAAACCCACTGATGATAGGTCACCGTATTTCCAATTAGCGGAGAAATATAATCTAAAAATTGATTTCCGGCCCTTTATTCAGGTGGAACCAGTATCTATAAAGGATTTTAGAAAACAAAAGATAGACATATTAAAACATACTGCTGTTATTTTTACAAGCAGGAATGCCATTGATCATTTTTTCAATATTTGTCAAGAGCTTAAAGTGGAAATGCCTGCGGACATGAAGTACTTTTGTATCTCTGAGCAAACTGCCCACTATCTGCAGAAATACATTGTGATCAGGAAAAGAAAGCTATTTGTAGGAGTGAAATCAGCAGCTGATCTTTTTGATTACTTCAAGAAACATAAAAGCGAAAAGTATTTATTCCCATGTTCAGATATTAGGAAGGATGATATTCCTAATTATTTGGCAAAGAACGATATAGAATTTACCGAAGCGATAATCTATCATACGGTGGCTGCGGATTTATCCGATTTAAAGGATATTAAGTATGATATTTTGGCATTCTTCAGCCCATCTGGAATAAAATCCTTATTTCAAAATTTCCCTGCATTTAAGCAGAACCACACCAGAATAGCTGCTTTTGGTCCTACTACTGCCCAATCCGTAATGGACGAGGACTTGATACTAGACATAGAAGCACCCATGCCCAATGCACCAAGCATGACCGGTGCGCTGGAATTGTATATCAAGAAGGCCAATAATTTATAAGAAATTTCCAATCTTTCTTAAGGTAGTTTCAGTTAAAATGTGTAAAATAGTTACTCAATTGAAAAAAATCTCTATAGCACATGGAAAAACCGATTTACCTTTATATTTGCGTTTTTTTATTGAATTGTTTCCATGTGATCCCAGCCTTTTCCCAACAGGATGCACAGTTTACGCAATACATGTATAACGGGATTTTTTATAATCCTGCTTTTTCGGGAAATGAAGAAGGCTATCAATTTTCTGCTTTACACAGGAGCCAGTGGTCTGGCTATACTACTTCCGCTGGTGCAGGAGGTGCCCCGTCTACCCAGCTTTTAAGCGTGTCAGGTGGGCTGGAGCGGTATAACTTAGGCTTTGGCCTTGTTTTTGTTAATGAAGAGATTGGAGCTACCTCCAATCAGGAAGCTAATATATCCCTGGCTTACCATTATTCCATAGGACGGGGAATTTTAAGTATAGGAGCGTCAGCTGGGGCCTTTTCCAGTACAATGGATTATGATCTTCTGGAATTGGTAAATCCCGATTTGATTGTTCCTGAAGGAGGAAGTGAAAATCAAATGAATACAAACTTTAGTGTGGGGGCGGTTTATGACAGGGGGAACTTCTATTTGGGTCTAAGTAGCCGGCATTTAAACGAACCTCACTTTGATTTTGGAGAGGGTGAGTTGGGGAACCAACTAAAAAACCATAACTATTTATTGGCGGGTTATAGAATTAATACTTTTGCACTTTGGTCCATAGAACCAAGTGTCTTATTAAAATCAGTCGAGGTGAATAATTTTTCTTATGATGTCAGCGTTATAGCCACATATAATAACAGGGTTAGTGGAGGTTTGGCATACAGGGGAGAAGAGTCTGCTTCTGTTATATTGGGATACAGTTTATTAAAGGATAATTCATTGAGGTTAGGGTATGCTTTTGATTTGGTAATAGGTGGCCTGGAAGCGAAGTCCCCTTCCTCTCATGAATTAATGTTAACTTATAATTTGCCACAGGTTAGGAGGGAATTTGAGAAAATAATTCAGAGGACACCAAGGTATAGGTTTTAAAAGTTTATTGGTTTATTAAAATAATCCTTGTGTTTTTCTGATATTTTATACTAAATTTCGATTTAATAAATTGAAAAAAGCGTTGTATCAGAATGTTTATAATAAAGTGTCATTTATGTATAAGAAAATGGATTCGCGATTTTTATCAGTAATTGCGGTGTTTTTACTAGCGGCACTACTTCAGGGTTGCGGCCTTTTTGGTAGCAGTGGATCTGCCAGTGAAAAGGCAAACAGAAGAGGGGAAGTTACCGGTGTTCCGAACAGGTCCGGCTGGCAACAGATTTTACCGCATGAAATGGTTCCGGTGAAAGCGGGAACTTTCTGGATGGGCCAAGCAGATGAAGATATTTCGCAAAGCCAATCTGCGTTGAATAAGCAGGTAACTATTTCAGAATTTTTCATGGACAAATATGAAGTGTCCAATAATAAATACAGGCAGTTTCTGGAAGCTGTTAGTATGGGGGAGCTTGCTCTGGGGACGCCTACCACACAGGGGGAGCCTCCTCAGTTTAATATCGATGAGCTTATGCCGGATACAACGGTATGGTCCAACAGTTTTACCTTTCACTATGGGGATCCTCTGATGGAATATTATTTTGACCATCCGGCTTTTGATGATTATCCCGTGGTAGGCATCAGTTGGGATCAGGCAAAGCAATTTTGTGAGTGGAAAAGCTATCACATGAATGCAAACGATGAATCTGAATATGATATGCCCCGCTTCAGGCTGCCTTCAGAGGCAGAATGGGAGTATGCCGCCAAAGGAGGTAAATTAGCGGCCAAATATCCTTGGGGCGGTCCCTACCTCAGAAACAGGAGAGGCTGTTTAATGGCCAACTTTAAACCAGGCAGGGGTAATTATATAGATGATGGATTTGCCTATACCGCTCCTGTAGATGTTTTTGCGCCAAATGGTTTTGGCCTCTACAACATGTCTGGTAATGTGTCCGAGTGGGTAAATGATGCGTACAATCCGGCCGGCAATGCTTTAATATGGGACATGGACCCTATTTATGATGACCCTAATGAACCTAGGAAAGTTGTAAGGGGTGGATCCTGGAAAGATATAGCCCATTTCTTGGAGACTAGTACCAGGACCTATGAATATCAGGAGACCCAAACAGCCCACATCGGGTTTAGGACTGTCATGACATTTATTGGTAGATCAGGATCAATGGATGTCAATTCAAATAGAAGAAACAGAAGATAAAACTTAAAATAACAAATATATTTCATCAATTATGTCAGCAGAAAAATCATTTAAAAATACATTTTACGTCGATATTATGCCTAAGATATATGGTATCGGTGCATCTGTAGTAATTTTAGGGGCGATGTTCAAGATATTGGACTGGCCCTTTGCCTCTCTAATGATAGGCGTAGGTCTTACAACTGAAGCAGTGATTTTCTTTTTATCGTCTTTTGAACCAAAAGGCAATGAATTGGATTGGTCAAAAGTGTATCCTGAATTAGCAGGGGATAACGCAGGGGCAAGCCCTGCCCCATCAAATTCAAGAAACAGGGCGGTGGTTAGTGATAGTGTAACTCAGCAGTTTGACGAGATGCTTGAAAAAGCCAAAATCGGCCCGGAACTGATCGACAGTTTAGGTAAAGGGATTCAAAACTTAGCTACATCAGCGGGAAAAATGGGAAATATTGCCGATGCCTCAGTAGCCACAACTGAATATGCGGAAAATGTCAAAACAGCCTCCAAAACATTAGTGGATATTAATCAATCCTATGCGCAAACTGCCATCGCTTTATCAGAGATGTCTTCTGCCACACAAGATGTTGTAGGATATCGTGAGGAAGTAGCCAATGTTACCAACAAATTAGCAGCCCTCAATGCCCTTTATGAAATGGAACTCAATGATGCCGGAAGCCATGTAAAAGTAATTAATAAATTTTATTCAAATGTAACAGCCGCAATGGAAGGCATAAATGAAGCCGGAAAGGAAACAGAAACATTTAAAAGTGAGCTGGCAAAATTAAATAGCAATGTCAATTCCTTGAATAAAATCTACGGTGGTATGCTTACCGCCATGAAAGGGTAATCCTTTTACAGTTTAAATTTTAATTAAAAATTACACAAATATTATATGGCGGGTGGTAAAGAGACACCAAGACAGCGGATGATTGGTATGATGTACCTTGTCCTGACTGCTCTATTGGCGTTACAAGTCAGCAATCAAATTTTACAAAAGTTCGTTTTACTTAATGATGGATTAGAAAGAACTTCTAAAAATTATATTCAGAAAAATGAATTAACTGTAACTTCTATTTCACAAACAGTAGAGCAGCAAGGAGAAAACGTCAGGGATGTTCCTAAAGTGGAGGCTGCTGAAAATATCAGGGAAGCTACTTCAGACATATTCAATTATCTGGAAGGCTTAAAGCAGGAGCTTATTAGTGCTACCAATGCTAAAAATGAAGAAGGTGGGTACAATACTGGGGCCCTTAAAAACACGGATGTTCCTGGCAATATCTTCAACAATAACAGGAAAGGATATGAAATGCAGGAAAGGCTGAACCAATTTCCGGAGCTTGTTTCCGGTATGCTTTCTAATGCTGGGGTAGATATGACATTTGAAAAAATAGCTAAGGATGCCGATGAAATCGATTTGTTTAAAAACGATGTAGACGTTAATTATAAGGATTACGTAAACCTGAACTTTGTCAAATCACCGGTAGGTGCTGTAATGGCAATTATCAGTCAGCATCAAAATGAAGTGTTGAATATTGAAAGCGAAGCATTATCAGCAATAAGCAGTACAATTGGCTCGTTTTATTTTAAATCAGATGTTATACAAGCCAGGGTGGCTGCCAATTCCAATGTAGTTGCTGCGGGGACAACCTTTGAAGGGGATATGTTCATAGCTTCATCTTCCTCATCAGCAAAGCCCAAAATGACTGTCGACGGGAGGGAAGTACCCGTGGAAGATGGTTTCGGGAAAATCAATTTTACGGTCCCACCAGCACCTTCTTATGATGACAGAGGGCTGGCAAAAAGGACATTAAAAGCTGAAGCAGTGGTTAACATTGCTGGTAAGGATAGTTTGTTCTCGGTTGATTATGAGTATTTCGTAGCTCAACCCGTCATTAAGGTGACCTCAGAGGTAGTCAATCAACTTTATGCTGACTGTGCCAATGAGTTAATGATAGATGTTCCTGCTTTAGGTAATTCATATGCCCCTGAATTTACTGTAAGTGGTGGTCAGGCAATAAAAGGAAATGCCCCTGGCCAGGTGACCGTTATCCCTGGAAACTCAGGAAAGGTGGTAGTCGGAGTGAGCAGTGGGGGAAATAAAATCGGAAATGTGGATTATGACATCAAGCCGGTTCCGGCGCCTACCATTAAACCTTTTGATTCAAGGGGCCCTATTGATCTTCAAAATCCATATCCTGCACCAGGACCTTCTCAATTAATGATTAGAGCTGTTCCTGAGCCGAACTTCGCAAGGACAATGGCCAGGGATTCCAATTTTGAGGTAACAGGGGGAGAAGTAAGGTTGGTCAGGAATGATGTTCCAAGGGAAACTGTTAAAATAACAGGAGAGAACGTGGCCATAAGAAATCTACTTCAAGCGGCTAAGAGTGGCGACAGGTTAATTGTTGTTGCCACTGAAGTTACGAGGACCAACTTTCGGGGCAATAAAATAACCACTCCTGTCAGTGAGGTGCATACGATATCCATTAAATAATTTGATTACCTGATTATTGTTGTGAAGTAAATTTTAAATGAAAAAGAGATGAGGTTACGATCAAAATTGATAGGATTCTTTTCGTTGATGCTATGTAGTGTCATTGCTTTGGAAACATTTGGACAGGAGGGCAATACGCAAAGCCCTGCTAATAATGGTGACCGGGAATATAAAATAGATACCGTTTTTTCAGCCAGACCAGTACGTGAGGCGGACAAGATGTACAAAATTTCGGTTTGGAGAAGAATTGATTTAAGGGAAAAATACAACCTTCCTTTTTATGGTACCGGTGATATTAAAACTGATGGGATTATTGGTAACATTTATAAGGCTGTTGTAGAAGAAAATTCCTTGGAGGTGTTTGCTGATGAAGAATTTACACAACCCTTATCAATAAGTGAATTCCAGACCAATTTTTGGATAGCAGCTAACGGAGATAGTATTTTTATAAAAAATCTTTATTATCTGGATTTTATGGAGGAATTTGCTTTTGACAAGCACAGATCTGAAATTATGTTTGATATCAAATATATTGAACTGGTAATGCCTTCTGAGACCAATTCCAATGCGGGACAAGAAAGCATTGCCTTCATCAGGTATAAGGATTTTTATGAGCATTTTAAGGATCATCCAGAGGCAAAGTGGCATAATTTCCAGAATACTGCCAAGGACCTTACTTATGACCAGGCCTTTGATTTGAGGTTATTCAGGTCTGTTGTCCGTAAGTACACCAATGCCGATGGGGCTTTGATAGCAGATATGGTAGATCCGGATCATCCCAATCCCGAATTGCAGGCTTATTTGAATTCTTTGGAGTTTGAGTATGATTTGCTGGAATGGGAAAATACGCTCTGGGAATGGTAAAAGACTAAAAAACGGGTAATTTTTTACCCGTTTTTTTCATTCATGGCCTTGAGTAATTTTTCCGCTTTACTTTTTCCTATAACCCCTATTATTTCATTTTCGGAGGCTTCTTTTATTTTCTTGTAGGACTTGAAATGTTTAAGTAGTATATCTGCAGTTTTTGATCCTATACCTTCCATAGTAGTCAGTTGGGTGCCAAAAGCACTTTTGCTCCTTAGGTTGCGATGAAAAGTTATAGCAAATCTATGGGCCTCATCCCTGATCCTTTGTAGTAATCGCAGTGATTCGGATTTTTTATCTATGTGTAATGGATAAGGATCTGCAGGAAAGTAAATTTCTTCCAATCGTTTGGCGATTCCTATAATGGAGATCTGTCCGTAAATCCCTAATTCTTTCAGTGCCTGGACTGCCGAAGATAGCTGACCCTTACCTCCATCAATGACAATCAACTTTGGGAGAGGTTTTTTTTCTTCCATCAGGCGTTTATATCTTCTTTTTACGACTTCTTCCATGCTGGCATAATCATTAGGGCCTTCCACGGTTTTAATATGGTAGTGCCTGTATTCTTTATTGGCTGGTTTTCCATTTAAGAAGCAGACCATGCTGGCTACAGGATGGGTTCCTTGAATATTAGAATTATCAAAGCATTCAATATGGGTTGGAAGTTCTTTGAGAGAAAGGTCTTGCTGCAATTGCTCTAAAACCCGATTTTTTTTGTCCCTGATTTCTCCGGCTGCAAGTGCTTTTTCTTTCTTGTAGTAAATGGCATTTTTAAGGGAGAGTTCTACCAACTTTCGTTTGTCCCCTATTTTGGGGACAGTGATTTGTAATCCTTCAATTTGTTCTTCAGGGGCTATATTGGTAATAATTTCTTTTGAATCACTAAGAAATTGATCCCTTAGTCTTACAATTGCCGTAATTAATAATTCGGGTTCTGATTCATCCAATCGCTTTTTTAATTCCACCGTTTTGGTGAGAATGATGGCCCCATTTTTAATCTTGAGGTAATTTACATAAGCATGCTTTTCGTCCGTTACAATGGAAAAAATGTCCAGACTGCTTACCGTTGGGCTGGTAACCAGTGATTTGGCCTGGTACTTCTCAAGCAGGTCCAGCTTTTCCTTGAATCTTTGGGCTTTCTCAAATGACAGACCCTCAGCTGCCTCTTGCATCTTGGTTTTAAAATAAACCTTTGCAACACTCAAATTGCCCTTTAGTATATTTTTAGCCTGTTCAATATCTTTTAAATAATCATTTTCTTTTTGAAATCCTTCACATGGGCCTAGGCAATTTCCTATGTGATATTCCAGGCAGACTTTATATCTTCCTTCCGCTATTTTGGAAGGACTTAGATCTAATTTACAGGTTCTGATTGTGAATAGCGTCCGGATCAGCTCCAGTACGTTTTTCATTGCTTTTACACTGGCAAAGGGGCCGAAATATTGCCCTTTTGATGGGATGACTCTTCGTGTGGGAAAGATGCTTGGAAAATGTTCATTGGTAAGTAAAAGATAAGGGTACGTCTTATCGTCTTTTAATAATATATTATATTTGGGTTGTGTTTTTTTGATCAGGTTATTTTCCAGGAGGAGTGCATCAAATTCTGAATTCACCAAGGTAAATTCGATTTTTTTGATTTCCCTTACCATCCTTTTAGTCTTATGGTTAAGACCTGTACTTTTTATAAAATAACTGGAGACCCTTTTTCGAAGGCTCTTGGCTTTGCCCACATAGATCAATACCCCATCTTCATTATAATATTTATATACCCCAGGATGGTCAGGCAACTGGTGATATTCTTCTGGATTATAGGATGTGGAATACATATAAATGCAAGGAAATCCAAACTCGTTTTGTTCAAAGTTGTTTAAATTTCCTCGTGGAATTATTTATTAAAAGTCATTGCTTCGGGAGTCATAGTCAAAATCTCCAAAGCTATCTCTTTCCAAATCGTACATTTCACAATTTATTTCTAGGCTTAAGGGTCTTTCTGGCCTTTCAAAAGGTCCTTTAGTGATACCTGTTGCGGGGTCATTGTAAACTTTGGTCATATACTTGGTCCAAATCGGCCTTGCCGTTCTGGCACCTTGTCCGCTTGTCCAGCTTCTAAAGTGAATGGCCCGATCATCACCGCCGACCCATACCCCGGTCACCAAGTCTTTGGTAACCCCCATATACCAGCCATCTGAGGCATTTTGTGTGGTTCCGGTTTTCCCTCCAATCTCATTGCCTTCCCTTAAAGACCAAGGAACTCCCTGACTGGTGCCCCCCTCTTCTTCCAACCCCCCTCTTAGCATATGTAACATGATGTAGGCGTGTTCTTCACTCATTGCCGGTT
This sequence comes from Anditalea sp., assembly GCA_040905145.1. Lineage (GTDB taxonomy): Bacteria > Bacteroidota > Bacteroidia > Cytophagales > Cyclobacteriaceae > DATGMS01. Next base: position 18,787 of record JBBDSC010000155.1, on the reverse strand, counting down.
TCTTTCTTGGAATAAACTGATGCAGGACATTTCCATTTTTATCTTCTATCCGGTCGAGGTAAAAAGGGGTGATATGTTCTCCTTTATTGACAAAGGTGCCAAAAGCCCCCACCATTTCTAAAATCGAAACATCAACGGTCCCTAGTGCCAGGGACGGTACTTCCTCCAGATCACTTTTGATTCCCAGTCGATGAGCGGTTTCTACCACTATTTTAGGCCCCAGCTTTTTCATCATATAAGTTGTGATGGAATTAATGGATTGGGCCATGGCTTGTCTAAGGCTCAATCTCTCATAGGTAAACTTGCCATCGGAATTGTTTGGCCTATAAGTAGGCTGTCCTGGAATGTTTATTTCTACCGGTTGATCAATTACTGTGTAACAAGGGCCATAACCGTTCTCAATGGCTGCTGCATAGACGAAAGGCTTAAAGGTAGACCCCGGCTGCCTTTTCCCTTGCTTGACATGGTCATATTTAAAATGTTCATGGTTTATTCCCCCCACCCAAGCTTTGATATGCCCCATCTTGGGATCCAAGGAGACAAAGCCGGCTTGCAAATGCTTTTTATAGTGGTGTAGAGAATCCATGGTACTCATCAAGGTGTCAACTTCACCTTTCTCCCATGAAAACACTGTCATCTGCTTTTTCTGGTTCAATTTGTAATTGATTGAATCGACATCCTCTCCGTACTGGATCTTTAGGTTCCGGTAAGCTTCGGTCCTTTTCACTGCGTTATCGAGGAAGTTTTTAATGACCCGGCCCTGACTATCAATCCACGGATCCCTGCCGTTTAATTCTGCATCAAATTTTTCCTGCAGTTCGGCCATATGTTCCTGTACAGCTTCTTCTGCATATCTCTGCAGCTTGCTGTCAATGGTGGTGTAAATCCGCAGCCCATCACCATATAGATCATAGGGGGTGCCATCAGACTGGAGGTTTTCTTTCGTCCATTTCAATAAATCGGCCTTGACCACTTCTCTAAAATAAGTGGCCAATCCCCTGTTATGGCTTGCTACTGAATATTCTAGTTCTAGAGGTATTTTGGAAATGGAATCATATTGGCTTTCAGTAATAAACCCGTATTTTTTCATCTGTCCAAGCACTACATTTCTTCTTCCCCAGGAATTTTCGGGATTATAAACAGGACTAAAGTAGGAAGGGGCTTTAAACATTCCGACCAGTGTGGCAGATTCTTGTATGTTCAGCTCATTGGGTTCTTTATTGAAGAATGTTTTTGCGGCTGTCTTGATACCATAGGCATTGCTCCCAAATTCAGAAGTATTGAGATACATGGTCAGAATCTCATTTTTGGTATAGGCTTTTTCCAGTTGGGCAGCTACTATCCATTCCTTTGTTTTTATGATAAGCATTCGAAGGCCGGGGATGTTACTTAATATCCCTTGGGATTCCACCGTTCTGGTTTTAAAAAGGTTTTTTGCTGTCTGTTGGCTTAAGGTACTCCCTCCCCCAGAGTTTTGCCCCAGCAATAGTGATTTGAACAATACCCTGAGCATTCCCCTTGGATCAATACCCGAATGATTTTCAAACCTAACATCTTCCGTAGCTATCAACGCATTCACCAGGTTATGGGAAAGTTCATTATAACTGACGGGGCTCCGGTTTTCCCTATAATACTTTCCCAAAAGTAAGCCATCTGCTGAAAACAATTCAGAGGAAAGCTCTGTGTCTGGGTTCTCCAACGATTTAAATTCTGGAATCCCTCCAAAAAGCCCCAGAAAATTGACGCTTATGGCCAGGATAAATAGGATAAAACCCAAGATGCCGGCAGCGAATCCAATCCAAAGGAACCGGATGATTTTATTGATCTTGGAGGGGCTTAAAGATAGTTTTTTCTTACTCATAATCTATTGGTAAGACTCTTGATAGAAAGTCTTGTATTCTTCTATGTTTTTTCTTTTGTTAAGTTCTTGAAAATTTTCTATAGAAATAACAAAACTACTCATTTTTAATTCCTCGGATAATGAATCCGTGTTAAAACTCTTTAAAAATTCTTTTCTATAAGCAAGTGCTTTTGCCGCATTGCTAAAGGGACTGATGATTACAATGGTGTTTTCTTTTGTAAATGATATATTACCAGTTCTGAGCCTTTCGTTTGGGAAATGTTGTCCATGAAAATTTTCCAGATCAGCAGTAAGGTTTTTGCCTTCAGAGGATTGTTGAGGTTCCATAGCCAATACGAAAATATGCGTTTGTTTAAGATTTAAGGTATAAGGGGAAGATTCATTTTCGATTGGCTCATTTTCAAGATCTACCGGATGATCCTTAGTGTCTGTGGAATCAGGTAAATCAACAGGCGATTCCATAGCTTGCTTTTCCCCTTCTTTTATTCCCGTTAGAGCTGAAAGCATATTCCTTGCCATTTCTACCAGCTCAGGGTCAGCGGTGTTTTGGATGTATTTTTCCAATCTTGTCCTATAGATTTCATTTTCACCCAGTTTCCCTGAAATCATGATGTCCAGCAACAATAACTTTTCAGTGTTTTTGGTCAGGGAATACTTGTCCAAAGTCTGTCGAATGATGGACCGGGATGAATCAAAACCACCCTCTGAATACATCCTATATGCTCTCCGGTAGTTTTGTGCAGACGCTAAATTAGCTTCGTTTCCGGAGGTTCTTTCCGGGTTATTGAGGGATTTGGTGTATTGTGATTCGGGAAATTCCGATTTCAGCAGATCAGCATATTGGGCAGCATGCCCATTTATTTCTTTTGCGGCCAGGTACAGGGTATAATAAGTCTCTGGTTTTCTGATCGTTTCCGGATAATTTTGGATTAATTTTTCCAGATAATCAATGGAGAGGCCGGGTTCATTCAGATCAAAGAAAAGCAATTTCCCTAACAGGAAATAAGCTTCTTCCATTTCCGCATTCATTTTTTCCTGACTGGCGCTGTCCCTGGGGATGTTCATAAGAAGTGTTTCTTTATCGGGAAGAACAATATTATCGGCGGGTTCTTCACTGTTGGGCTCACTTGCAAGCACGCTATCCAACTCAGATGAAACCTCCATCTTCGGATTTTCATTAAAACCTCTGTTGTTCCTTCTCCAATTATCTTCCAATGGTCTGTTTCCCCATACTCTTGCAAATTCTATGGCACCTTGTTGCATGGCCAGGGAATTGTTCCAGTAAAATGTGCTGCTCGATCCTGCGCCCCCTCCCCCTAAAGCCAACAGATTATTGAAAATATTTGTGGATTTAGGGGCATTCGCTTCCTCAGCCTCTCTTAACAATCTTTCCTCTTCATTTTTAATAAACTGTTCCGCGAAGGCATCTTGTTCTTCAAGGCTTAGTTTGCTTAGGTTCAGCAAACTATCATTCTTTTGAATCAATTCATAGTTATAAACATATTTATCAAGAACCTCCTTTTGTAGTGAAAGTTGACCAAATTGGCTATCTGTTTCTTTGAAATTTTGAAGGGCTAAATCCAAAAAGTGTTTAGTGACTTGATAGTTTTTTTTCTCCTCAAAATAAATTTCCCCTAACTTTTGATAAATGTATCCTTTTTGCTTTGGGTTATTGCCAGGTTCTTTGGCGGCCAGTGTGAGTAGCTCAATGGCTTTGTCCAATTCCTCCTGCTTCAGTTCAAAAATAGCTTTTTCATACAATATAACGTCTCTCAGGTCTTTGTTTTTTCTGTCTTTATATAAGCCGTCATAATAGTTTCTTACTCTTTTAAAGTCCCTGCTTTTTTCCAATTCAGCCACTTGCTGAGAGTAAAGTTGTGCGAAAAAGGTCATTTCGTAGGGAGGATTGCCATTCAAGGATTGCTGATAATATTCATAAGCAAATGCATCCAACCCTGCCCTTTGATAAAGCTGGCCCATAATGAAGTTTAGCCTTGACTTTTCTTTTTTATCATCGGTATTTTCAATGGTCTTATTTAAGGCTGGCACCATCATGTCCTGTTCTCCCCTTACCTCATAATAATAAGCAAGGGTTTTATACAGGTATTGCATGTTTTCATTGTTGATTTCTGGTTCTTTGGATAAAAAATCGATTACATAGGCAGCATCATCAAACCGCCTCAGGTCAATAAATACCCTTAGAAGTTGAACCAGGGACAAATGGCGGACATCTTTTTGCTTGCTGTTTACATTCAGGTATTTAAAGGTATTCATCGCCTCATCAAAATCAGCTTGATAATAATCCAGCTTTCCAATCAAAAAATAACTGGGATCTACCCATTTGCTGATTTTATGCCAATCAATGGCCTTGGACGCCAATTCCCGGGCTTCTTTTATTAAATCTTCGTTTTCCTGAATTATAGCACTGTCTATAGGATAGAATATAGGCAACACCTGGGAAAAATCTTCCTGATGGCTTGTTTGAATGTTGCTCTCCAGTTCTGCTATTTTTTCTTTCGCAAGATAATAGGCATTAAAACGGGCCGTTGTATTATGGAACAGCCTGTTCATAAAGGTATCCTTCTGGGAAGAACATCCCATTATTGAGCATATGATCAAAAAAAAGATATATTGAATCTTTTTATTCATTGAATGTTCACCGATTATAAAGTGCCAAATTAGTTCTTTTGAGTTAAATATTTAAATGCTTCCATTTAATATCCTATTTTTGTGTCGCAATAAGTTTAAACCCCCATTGAATTGAATATTCAACAAAAAGCGAAAAACTGGATAGAAAAGAAATTCCTATTCGTCATACGAAGGAAGGAAGACTTTTCTGTCATTACCTCATTTAGTATTACGAAAGTCAGAATAGGATTATTGTTGTTGTTTCTGTTTATGACCTGTTTTGCAGTTTCCCTGGTCTTGTCCAAAACACTTTTATCCAGGTGGTTTGATCCTGTTTATATAGAAACAGAAAATATGGCCAGAATTTATGCCTTGTCCCAGACAGTGGATTCCCTGCTTTTGGAAGTTGAGGCCAAGGACCGGTATGTAATGAATATCCAGCGCATAATTGCTGGGGAGGAGGTGGAGGAGACCATAGAGGAAGCAGATACTGCCGTTTCCCTGGAGGTAAAAAGAGGAGAAATAGACCTTTATAAAACCAGCCAAGCCACCAAAGACATCATTGAAGAGTTTGAATCCAGACCGGTGGACGAAAAAAGTTTTGTCACCATTACCAGCAGATCATTTTCGGACGCCTATTTCTTCCCACCCTTAAAAGGGGTAGTGACAGGAGGGTTTGAACCTGCAAAAAGCCATTTCGGTGTGGATATTGTCTCTGCAGAGAATGAACCGGTAAAATCCATAGCGGACGGCACCGTTATATTTGCTTCATGGACTTTGGAAACTGGATATGTGATCAGTGTTCAGCATTCAAATGAATTGATTTCTATTTATAAACATAATTCTGTATTATTAAAAAATTTAGGGGATCCTGTAAAAGGTGGGGAGATCGTTTCTATTATTGGAAATACCGGAGAACAAACCACGGGCCAGCATCTCCATATAGAATTATGGTACAAAGGAAATCCCTTAAATCCCCAGGAATTTATAACATTTGATTAGCATGTCAAATAAGAACGAAGTGAAAAAATCCACCACTGAAATGGTCACCTCCAGCAATTTGATTGCCCAGGAGACCAGCATAGTAGGAGATATCATTACCAATGGAAATATTCGGGTAGAAGGAAAAGTGGAAGGGGCACTTAAGTCAGGCAATAAGATAGTTATCGGGGATGTGGCCCACGTGATAGGGGATATCCATGCCCTAGAGGCTGAAGTATCCGGACATATAGATGGTGAAATCCATTGTTCCGAAACATTGTACCTCAAAAGAACTGCCTATATTAATGGGGATATTTTTGCGAAGAAATTGATCATCGAAAACGGTGCCCTGTTTAATGGGAAATGCAATATGACAGGCCAAGTGGAAAAAGAAAAGCCAGTCATCAACAACAGTGGCGAACAGGGAAAGAAAATTGTCTCAAAATAACTCATCGGGATATATGAAATATGTTGGGTTGGCTTTCCAAATGTGTGCTATAATAGGACTAGGAACATGGGCGGGCCTTGAGGTGCAAAAAAGAAGCCAGATGCATTTTCCTGTATGGGTTCTTCTTTTTTGTTTTGCCTCTATTTTTATTTCTTTTTATCAGCTATTCCGCTCCTTAAAACAGGATGAACGTAATGAGGAGAAAAATAAAAAGCCTTAACAGTAATGTTTATTAATAGATAATGAAATTTCTTCTTGTATATACCTCCAGAATAGTTGCTTTTACATTTCTTGTGGCTGGAATAATATTTTTGCTAAAAAAGTTATGGGGACCCTATTGGGTTCATGAAAATGCTGGGACAGTGGTATTGTTTTATTTTGTGTTGACACTAATTACTGGCCTGCTCTCCCAATATCTCTTGAAACTCAGTAAAGAAAATTCGGTCCCTATTCTTTTGGGGGTGGGTTTAATCAGATTGTTGGCGAGTTTGGGCTTTGTTTTCATTTTTTTGTGGAGGGGAACTGAAAATATACTTTGGTTTGTAGTTGATTTCTTTACCATTTATTTGTTGTATTTATTGTTTGATATATACGCCTTTATAACTAATTTGCGCCCTCGTTCAAAATAGGCTAATAACAATTGATTTGATGATCCATAAAACTCTTTGTTTAAGTGTCTTACTGTCAGTGTTTTTACTGGCATTTTCTCACCCAACTTTTGCTGCATCAGGTGAAGAGGATAAGACAGGTTTTATCATGCACCATATTAAAGATTCCCATGAGTGGCATTTTGCTACTTTTGGTCATACCCATATCACTTTACCTCTACCGATCATTGTTTATTCCCAGGATAGAGGTTTTGAGTTTTATTCCTCCTCTGATTTCAAAGATCCCTTAACACATACATTTGGTGAGGAGTATGAAGGTTATTATATTGATGACCATGATAAATTAAAAGCGGTTGATGAAAGCAGGAGTTTTATTGATTTGTCAATAACCAAAAATGTGGCGATGCTGTTTATTGTAATAGCTGTGATGTTGTATCTACTTTTATCTTCTTCCAAATATTATAAGAAGAATCCTGCCTCCGCTCCCAAAGGCATTGCTTCCTTTATAGAACCCATTGTTATTTTTGTTAGGGATGAGATCGCACTTCCCAATATTGGTCCCAGATACAAGCATTTCACACCTTACTTATTGACGTTGTTTTTCTTTATTTGGATAGGAAACCTTTTGGGTTTGGTTCCTGGGGCCGCCAATTTAACGGGAAATATTGCTGTTACTGTAACTTTAGCAATTATTACATTTCTCATTACCAATTTTAACGGGAACAAGGAGTATTGGAAGCATGTATTTGCTACACCGGGAGTTCCTTGGCCTTTATTGTTTATTATAGTCCCTGTCGAAATTATAGGTTTGTTCACCAAACCCTTTGCTTTGACCGTGAGGTTATTTGTAGCGATCACCGCCGGTCATATTGTAATCCTTAGCTTTATAGGACTTATATTTGTATTTGAATCCTATGCGGTAGGTGTGGCAAGTACTTTAATGGTGATCTTTATCAACATTATTGAATTATTGGTTGCTACAATTCAGGCATATGTATTCACCTTGTTTTCGGCGATGTATATCGGTTCTGCGGTAGCGGAGCATAGTTATGGGAAAGATCAACATAGCTTTGCTAAAGATCATTAAATTTCTTTGTTCAATTTATATAAATAAACACGTATGTTAACTTCATTATTATTGACTGCTGGATTTGCACTTATGGGTGCGGGTATCGGTGCTGGAATTGTTGCGGTAGGCGCAGGTCTGGGTATTGGTCGTATCGGTGGTCAGGCTATGGAAGGAATTGCCCGTCAGCCTGAGGCTGCTGGAAAGATTCAAACTGCCATGTTGATCATTGCAGCTCTTATTGAGGTGGTTTCGTTGTTTGCAGTAGTAGTTTGTCTACTTATTGCCCTTAACAATAACCTTACTTTCTAAGAAAATTCAGTTGAGGGACGGCATTAGAGCCGTTCCTCTAACTAATTTGGGACAAAAAACCGAAAAATTAAATATTAATAGATGGATCTTATAATACCTGAGTCCGGATTAATCATCTGGCAAGCTTTGGGCTTCATAGTCCTGTTGATTATCCTTGCCAAATTTGCTTGGAAACCTATCCTTGCTGCTCTAGAAGAAAGGGAAGGTGCTATTGAAAGTTCCATTAAGGCGGCTGAAATTGCACGTACTGAAATGGCCAATCTTGTAGCCGAAAATGAAAAGCTGCTTCTGCAGGCCAGGATAGAAAGGGATGAAATTCTTAAGAAAGCCAATGAATACTCTGCTAATATCATGGAGCAGGCAAGAGAGGATGCTTCTAAAGTTACCTCAAAAATGATAGAAGAAGCCAAGGACGTTATAGAAAACGAAAAATTGGCTGCTATTACTGACATAAAGATCCAAGTAGCAGAAATATCTTTGGAAGTGGCCGAGAAGCTGATGAGAAAGAACCTTTCCTCAGAGAAAGAGCAGAAAGAATTGGTTAAAGAATTTGTTAAAGACCTTAAATTAAATTAATCATAAGCAATGTCAGTAATTAGAGTAGCTTCCCGATATGCCAAATCTTTGTTGGAACTTTCTGTGGAGAAGGGGGAGTTGGAAGCAGTACATCAAGACATGATCAAACTTTTGAAAATGGGAAGGTCCAACCGTGATCTTACGGTTATGCTACAAAGCCCTGTTATTGAATCCGAAAAGAAATTAAATGTTCTAAAAGCTCTATTTGCTAAAGATGTCTCTCCGTTAACGATTACATATTTCAATGTCTTGTCCCAAAAAGGACGGGAAAATGTTCTGTTGGCTTCAGCCAAAGAATTTCACAAGCTATACAATATCCATAAGGGCATTCAAGAGGCCGAAATTGTAACCACCTTCCCCATTGACGAAGAGTTAAGGAAATCTTTTATTGGTATTGTCAAGGAGATTTCGGGAAAGGGCTCAGTGGAGTTGATCGAAAAGACAGAGAAAGATTTGATAGGAGGCTTCGTCCTTACTATTGGTGATAGGCAAATTGACGAATCCTTGAACAGTAAATTGAAAATGCTTCAGTTGAAATTCACACAGAACCTATACGAGAAAAAATATTAAATAATTAGCGATAAATAATCTAACAATATAATAATGGCAGATGTAAGACCTGATGAAGTTTCAGCTATATTGAGAGAACAGCTTTCTGGTGCAAAAACAAAAGCTGACCTTGAAGAAATAGGGACCGTCCTCCAAGTAGGTGACGGTGTAGCCCGGATCTATGGACTTTCTAAGGTACAGGCCGGTGAGTTGATCGAGTTTGAAAATGGCATTAAAGGGATGGTGCTTAATCTTGAAGAAGATAATGTGGGAGCCGTATTATTTGGTGATCCAAAAAGCGTTAAAGAAGGGGATACTGTAAAAAGGACCAAAAGCATTGCGTCCCTGCAAGTAGGTGAAGGGATGCTGGGAAGGGTCATAGATACACTTGGTGTACCTATCGATGGAAAAGGCCCATTGAAAGGTGAATTATACGAAATGCCATTGGAACGTAAAGCTCCGGGGGTAATTTACCGTGAGCCTGTAACAGAACCCCTTCAAACAGGCATCAAATCTATAGATGCCATGATCCCTATAGGAAGAGGTCAGCGTGAACTGATCATTGGTGACCGTCAGACTGGAAAAACTGCGGTAACCATCGATACCATTCTTAACCAAAAGGAGTTTTATGATAGAGGGGAGCCTGTATATTGTATTTATGTGGCCATTGGTCAGAAAGCATCTACAGTTGCCAATATAGTAGCAGCCTTGGAAAAAGGCGGTGCGCTTCCCTATACTGTAGTGGTGAGTGCTTCGGCAGCTGATCCTGCTCCGATGCAGTTTTTTGCCCCTTTTACCGGAGCGGCAGTGGGGGAGTTTTTCAGGGATACCGGTCGCCCTGCCCTTGTGGTGTTTGATGATTTATCCAAACAAGCTGTAGCTTACCGTGAAGTTTCCCTTCTTTTGAGAAGACCTCCGGGACGTGAAGCTTATCCTGGTGATGTGTTTTACCTTCACTCAAGACTACTGGAAAGAGCGGCTAAAATCAATTCATCGGATAAAATTGCCCGGGAAATGAATGATTTGCCGGACTCTATTAAGCATTTGGTAAAAGGTGGCGGATCTTTGACCGCTCTCCCAATTATTGAGACACAAGCGGGTGACGTTTCTGCCTATATTCCTACCAATGTTATTTCAATTACCGACGGACAAATATTCTTGGAAACCAACTTGTTCAATGCGGGGATCCGTCCAGCTATTAACGTGGGCATATCCGTTTCCAGAGTGGGCGGTAATGCCCAGATCAAAGCCATGAAAAAAGTGGCGGGTACCTTGAAGCTTGATCAGGCACAGTTCCGTGAACTGGAAGCTTTCTCTAAATTTGGATCCGATTTAGACCCAACTACAAAGAGAACGATCGAAAGAGGAAGAAGAAATCAGGAAATTCTGAAACAGGGACAATATTCCCCAGTTGCTGTTGAATTACAGGTAGCTATTATTTATGCCTCCACACGGGGATTAATGGACGATGTGCCGGTAGAAAGTGCCAGGGCTTTTGAAAGGGATTTCTATACCTTGTTGACTACACATTATCCAGATGGATTAACAGCCATAAAAAAAGGTGATCTGGATACCGCCGGCGAAATCCTTGAAAAAGCTGCCAAAGAAATTTCTCCCAAATACGCAAAATAAAAATTATCCTCTTGTGCAGTTACAGGAGGATATATATTCGCTTAGAAGTAAATCATGGCCAACTTAAAGGAAGTAAAAGAAAGGATTAATTCTGTAAGTTCAACACAGCAAATTACCAAAGCAATGAAAATGGTAGCTGCTGCGAAGCTTAGGAAGGCACAGGATAAAATCATCCAGATGCGCCCCTATTCCCAAAAACTAACCGCCATACTCAATAATATTTCTTCAGGCAGTGAAGGGAGCGCTGATATTGTTTATGCTCAGGAAAGGGAGGTGAGGAATGTCCTGATCATACCAGTGACTTCGGATAAGGGCTTATGTGGGGCATTTAATTCCAACATCCTAAAAGCAACAATTATTGACATCAATACCCATTTTGCGGGGAAAAATGTAACGGTGATGCCATTGGGCAAAAAAGCAATGGATTACTTTAAAAAAAGGAAATTTGAACTGGTTTCCGACTTTTATCAGGTGTTTTCTGATGTGTCTTTTGTCCATGTTAAAGAAGCAGCTGAATATGTCATGAATGGCTATGAAGAAGGCGTTTATGATCAAATTGTATTGGTATATAATGAATTTAGAAATGTGGCCACACAATTTGTCCAGATAGAACAGTTTTTGCCCATTCAAAGAGCAGAAAATGAGGTAGACGCTGAAGTCATGGAGGCAGATTATATAGTAGAACCTTCCCAGGAATACATTATTGAAGAATTGGTGCCCAATTCCCTGAAGATCCAATTTTACAAAGCTATTCTGGACAGTAATGCTGCAGAACATGGCGCACGTATGACAGCCATGGATAAAGCAACTGAAAATGCCGGAGAGCTGTTAAAGGAGCTTAAATTGGTATACAATAGGACCCGTCAAGCGGCCATTACCAATGAAATCCTTGAAATTGTCTCCGGTGCAGAAGCGCTTGGCAAAAATTAGTTTGAATAGGGGTAGGATAAAAAGGGTGTTTGTTGATTAAGCAAACACCTTTTTTATTCTTTTCGTCAATGGCTTATAAAGGAGCTTTAATTACCAAAACAAAGAGGCCCTTTTTATCTTTGCATCCATGGCAATCCTTCAATTAAAAAAGATTTATGCTTATCTACAATCTCTTTCCATTGATATTGTCTTAGGTGCTTGTGCGGGCATGTTGTTTTTTGACAGATTGATAGAAGCCGAATTGGATTTGGTTCTATATATTCTCCTTGGGCTAGCCGTATGGTGTATTTATACCTTTGATCACTTGTTGGATGCAAAACAAATTGGCAAACAAGCAAGTACATTCAGGCATTCTTTTCATCAAGAACATTTTAAAACAATCTCTTTCCTTTTGATATTGATTGGGGGCATTGGGTTGGGGGCAGCTTTTTATATGCTCCACATCAAGTATATTATCATTTATGGCCTAGGTTTGGGAATATTGATTTTGTTGGTTTTTATATTCTTAAAGATTGTGCCTGGGAAATGGGCTTTTATAAAAGAAATCTCCATTGCAACCCTTTATGTCGGGGGTATTATGTTGGCTCCATTTTTCCACAATGTCCTAGGGGAAATGCCACATTCTTTTTGGCTGCTGGGTATCGCCTATGTACTAGTAGCCTGGTTTAACACTATTTATTTGGGAATATTGGACAGAGAAAGTGATTATAAAGACGGCTTATATTCCCTTGCACTAAGTATGGGGGAATCCAGATCCAAAAAGATCCTTTATGTACTTTTGGCCATTATGCTGGCTTATATTATTTCGTTGTATGTGATATTGAATTCGTTTGCCTATTTTCATATCAGCCTGATATTAATCATTGCCCTCATACATGGGATAGCTTTTTTAAAGGCAGAGAATAACAATGATGCCGTAAGAAGGAAGCTTGATGCCAGCTTTATGCTCCCCTTTTTATTGCTTTTGGTCTGAGGGGAAGGGGAGAGGCCGGAAGTCAGATGCCGGAGGTCGGAAGACCGGAGAAGGCCGGAAGCCAGATGTCAGAGGAGGAAAAGACCGGAGAGAGCCGGAAGTCGGATGGTGGAGGCGGGGGTTAGAGATTGTGTCATGGGCTGGAAGGCCGAAGACGGGAGAAGTCCTTGTGCTTTGTACCTTATACTTAGTACTTTTTCACCGATTACCGAAAGTTACCGATCACTGATTACCAATAACATAGGGCCTCTTACGTTTACCTCTCCTCTCCATCTTCTCACACAAAGGCGCTATGGCCTGTAATAGCCCGTCCCACGATCAGGGAGTTGATTTCCTTGGTACCTTCGTAGGAATAAATGGCCTCGGCATCTGCCACAAACCGTGCAATGTCATATTCCAACAATATCCCGTTTCCGCCAAACAGCTCCCGGGCATGATCCACGATGGACCGCATCCTCAACGTACAGAACACCTTGGCAAGGGAAGCATGTTCATCCAAGAGTTCCTCATTGTCCTGCATTTCAGATAGCCGGAACACCATCGTCTGCATGGCGGTAAGATCTCCCAACATGGTTACCAATAGATCCTGGACCAACTGGAAGCTGGCAATGGGCCTTCCGAATTGTTTTCGATCATTGGTATACTTCAGGGCAGCTTCATAAGCTCCCCTGGCACAGCCAACTGCTTGCCAGGCTACACCTGCCCTGGTCATTCGGAGTACCTTGGCTGTATCCTTAAAGGAATGTGCCTCCTGCAATCGGTCGCTTTCTGGCACACGGCAATCCTTCATTGTAATGAGGGCATTTTGAACGGTCCTTAATGCCATTTTATTTTCCAGTTTTTCCGGGTTAAAACCAGGATTGTCTTTTCGGACTATAAAACCTTTCACTTTATTGTCATCCAGATCCCTTGCCCAAATGATGGTTATATCGGAAAATGTAGCATTGCCTATCCACTTTTTTTGCCCATTGATGATCCAGTCATCCCCTTCTCTTTTACAGGTGGTGGTCAATCCTCCAGCTGCCCCCGAGCCGACTTCCGGTTCTGTTAATCCAAAGGCGCCCAAAACTTCCATTTTTTGCATTTTGGGAAGCCATTCCAGCTTTTGCTCTTCTGAGCCGCAAATGTAAATGGAACCCATGGCCAGACCACTTTGCACACCAAAAAAGGTAGAAATTGAAGTGTCCACCCGCGCCATTTCCATGGCCAAGAATCCTTCCAATAGGGCAGACTTTCCCGGGCATCCATAGCCTTTATAAGTAAGTCCTGCTATGTTCAATGTTGCCATTTTGGGAATAATATGGTGGGGGAATTGCCCTTTGTTCCAATATTCATTGGCTATAGGCCTTATCTCTTTGTTCATAAAGTCCCGGACTTGGAGTTGGATCTCTCTTTCCTCAGGGGACAGGGTTTTCCCCAGTTCATAGAAGTCACCATTGATCGCGGGGATTTCCTTTTTTTTGCCGTCTCCTCTTTTCATCATCTTCATCATTTTTCCCAAGTCTTCTTTGCTCATGTTCGACACAGCTCCCATCAATTCGTTTATGTCCACTTTTTGTGAGAGTTGATCGAGTTTGGAAAAATCCAAGTTCTGTAGCAGGGATTTGATGGTAGAAAAGGTTTTTAAGAATTTGGTCATGGGTTTATCTTTATTTTGATGAATTTACTCCTAATCTACAAAAATATTGCCTGTTTTTGAGGCAAAAAATCCGGCTTGTTCCAAGGCCCTTTTCGGAGTAGACGTTAGGGAAGGCAAATAGAATGGTCAGGAATTTTATATAATATTCCAGGGGGTAAAGTTTATTATTCTGATTTGGCTACTTTTAGTCCATGGTGAGCAATCAATACAACCACATAGCTTCTTTTTATGATCGCCTTTCCTGGGTCTTGGGTAAATCGTACAGGGAAAGTAAATTGACTTTTTTAGAGGAGCTTGAGGAGGGGGATAAGGTGCTGTACTTAGGAGGAGGGACAGGAGGGAATCTTCCCGGGATTTTGGATAGGATAGGGGAAAGCGGGAAGCTGTTTTATATAGAGGCTTCCTCTAAAATGATTGAAAAAGCCATTGAGAGAGTGCCTTCTTCCTATAAACCCCGGATTACATTTTTGCACCAATCGGGTTTTTCGGGAATTCCATTGGAAGTTTTTGATGCTTTATTGACCCAATATTTCCTCGATGTTTTGGCTGATAAGGAAATTCGTCTACTGTTTCAAGCTATGAATAAAAGATCCGATAAAAATACCAAATGGATTTTTGTGGATTTTTTTGAGACAAAAGGAAAAAAATGGCTGATAGGTTTAATGATCCGCTTTTTTAGGATGGTTACCCGGAATCCCAGAAGGAACTTGCCGGACTATAGTCACTTTTTTAATCAATACGGATGGGAAACAGGCCAAAAGAAATCCTGGGGTAAGGGTTTCATCCAAGCATGGCTGATGCGGAAAAGTATAATTGGAAAATAAATTTACTGCCGCAGGATGAGACGAAGAGACGGGGAGACTTGGGGATATACCAAGTCGAAAATTGTCCTGAGCCATTGTGGGATTGGCTATGGACCATCCACTATTTCAATGATCCCCGAGATTATCTCATCGAAATAGGCGCCATTATAGGGGCCGTACCAGTTCATGTCCCGGACTTCGTGGTAGTCATAGTTATAGTATCGGTCGGGGGTAATATAGCCGATATAGCCACCATTGAAAGTGGTGATTATTAAATTTAATCCCTTTTCAGCTGCTTTCTTTTCCCATTCTTCATAAAATACCCCTGATATTTCCCCGCTTGAGGAGATCATCAAAGTATTGCCCAATAAGACAATGTCAAAATGGGCGCTGGTTTCCCCAAAAATGGAATTGAAGACCCAGGGTCTTAACCGGATATTGTCCGAAATCCGGTAGTGCGCATCACGTAAGGCCAGCGGAATGGTGGCAAATTTGATTGCCGGGCCTGTAACAGGAATAGGTTCCGAGGTAGAGTGGGTCAACACTGAATCTAATGAATGGGCATATTGTTTTACGGAGGGGATTTCATTTCCATTGGTCATTGGCCTGTGACTGCCAACGGTCCCGGCAGCAAACAAGGCAAAATCAGCGTTGTCCTCTTCCAAATAATCCATAAGGTATTGAGGATAATCACCGGAAAGACCCATGAATTTACCGCTGAGGCAGGTAGCATGGGCGCTGTAGGTAATAAAGGTGCCCGTTTCTCCTTGGGCTTTGGTGAAAATTAATTGCCGGAAATAAGGATCCACGGGATCTTCCGCTATAAAACGGTTCATGACAAAATCTTGTGCCGCGGTCTTTTTATATTGAACCTGTACCGTGTCCATTGTAGCCATCGCTGATCGGATGCCCATAACCGATTTTTCCTCCAACATTTTAACTATTGCTTCATCATATCCCCCAAAAGCTATTTTTCCCATCAAGCCGGGAATATATCCCCCCATTCCACTATGGGTATGGGTTGCGGTGAAATAGACCTTATCAATAGAGAGTTTTTCTTGGATACTGTTTTCCACCCTTTTGGCCAACGTGGGATGAATGATCAAGAGTTCATAATTTAAGTAAGCAATGGAATGGGAGCCATTATTTAGCACCAGGGTTTTGATATAGCTGCTGTCCTGTACGAATTCATACTTTCCCCTGGGCTTATACCCTACCAAACTTTGGGGCTCTGAGGGGGTGGCATTGATTGTGGCCCAACCAGCCAATAAAAAATCACTGGAGCCTCCTTGAAATTGCAGGCTGTCTATGGCCTTCATGGTCTGATGGTAGTAATCCTGCTCTTTATAATCCGACCAATCCACAGTGGTGAGGGTCAATAGGACCAATAAAAGTAAAAGGCCTGTTGTCCAGGCCAGTATTTTTATCAATTTTCTCCACATGGGTTTAGGGTCGAATTTTCAAAGGACTTATATGTGAGTCAAAAATATCAATATTCAAACAGCCCATGTTCACTTTGGATGGTCACCTTTTTGGTATCATTCGCCTGGACCCGTCCGATGATCTGGGCATCCACTCCATGGAATTCTGCAATATCAATGACTTCTTCGGCATATTTTTCATCCAGATATATTTCCAATCTATGGCCCATATTGAAGACCCTGTACATCTCTTTCCAATCGGTACCACTTTCTTCCTGGATGATTCTGAACAGCGGAGGGGTTTCGAACAGATTGTCTTTCACCACATGCAGCTTGTCAATAAAGTGGAGAACTTTGGTCTGCGCACCGCCGCTGCAATGAACCAATCCATGAATGTGTGGGCGGAGGTACTTTAAGACTTCTACCATGATCGGTGCATAAGTTCTGGTAGGGGATAGGACTAATTTGCCCATATCCTGGGAAGTGCCCGGAGCAGCATCCGTTAAGTGGTATTTTCCGGAATAAACAAGATCTTCAGGTAATGAAGGATCAAAGCTTTCGGGGTATTTTGTTTTTAACACTTTGTTGAAAACATCATGCCGTGCAGAAGTCAGTCCATTGCTTCCCATACCTCCATTGTAGGTCTTTTCGTATTTGGCCTGGCCAAATGAAGAAATGCCAACAATAACATCGCCATGTTGGATATGGTCATTTGAAATGACTTCATTTCTTGGCATACGGGCAGTCACTGTGCTGTCTACTATAACCGTCCTTACCAAATCGCCGACATCGGCAGTTTCACCGCCTGTAAGTACGGCATTTACCCCATTATCCCGGAGCATCTGGAGGACTTCCTCGGTGCCGTTGATGATCGCCGATACCACCTCTCCGGGGATCAGGTTTTTATTTCTTCCGATGGTAGACGACACCAGGATATTGTTTATGGCCCCTACACAAAGCAGGTCATCGATATTCATAATAATAGCATCCTGTGCAATGCCCTTCCATACATCTAGATCCCCCGTTTCTTTCCAATAAAGATAAGCCAAAGAGGATTTAGTGCCTGCCCCGTCTGCGTGCATGATATTGCAGAACTTAGGATCATTTCCAAGACTATCTTCCACCACTTTACAAAATGCCTTTGGAAAAAGACCCTTATCAAGCTTGGCGATGGCCTGATGGACATCTTCCTTAGAGGCAGAAACGCCTCTTTGCATATATCTTTCGTTCATTAGTGTAGTACGGACATTGGATATACTTGCAAAGTTAAGTATTAATGGGGTTGATTGACTTCATTTGGTTAAAAAATTCCGAAGACGTTAGGAAGCAACAATCTTATTGAATGCATCTTCAATCCAAATTTTTCAGCCTACTCCTCCACCTCAGTCACTTTGAATTCGGTTCGCCTGTTTATTTGATGTTCCTCTTCGGTAGCCGCATTTTCAATGATCAGCTGACTTTCACCATAGCCCCTTGCCACCATTCTCTCTCGGTCGATGCCTTGGGAAATCAGATATTCTACCGCTGATTCAGCCCTTCTCTGGGAAAGATCCTGGTTGTAGGCATCACTGGCCCTGTCATCGGTATGGGAGCTTAACTCAATTTTGACCGAAGGATTGTCCTGGAGGATTTTGACCAACTTATCCAGTTCTTCAGCTGCATCGGGACGGATATCCGCCTTGTCAAGGTCATAATAGATATTTTCCAGTACGATGGCTTTTTCCAATATCAGTTGTTCCAGCACGATAGTGGTGTCCAACGTCACATTGGTGACATCCTGGATAAGTTCTTCCGGGGCCGGTGTTTTGCCAAGGGTGCTGTAAGGGATACTTTGGGTGAAATAGCCGTTTTTAGAGGCAATGATGGTAAAATCTTCATCCACTTGCAGCTCGAACCTTATCAGGCCTTTTTGACTGGAGAGGTCCCCTCCAACAGTTTTATCGGTGTCATCGTACAATACCACCCTTGCCTGTGGTAAGATTTCCTCCTCACCATCTTCTGTTCTTTGCTTGGTAGTCACATTGAGGAATACGTTGATAACCTTTGATTTTGGTGTTGCATCCTGGAAGAAATAAATATCATCATCGCCAATTCCGCCTTCCCGATTGGAAGTGATAAAGCCTTCCTCTGGGTAATTGGTAAAGAAAATGCCAAAATCATCTGCCACAGAATTAATGTTTTTTCCCAGGTTTTTTATTTCCAGGGAAGCGTCCTTGTTTTCAGCCACAAAAAGGTCCAATTTACCAAATCCCGGATGTCCATCCGAGGCAAAGAAAAATTCCCCGGAATCCACTGGCATTGGAAACATTTCATTCCCCTCTGTATTAATTTCGGGTCCCAGGTTTTGAGCATTGCCAAAG
>JBBDSC010000154.1:21120-28394 GCA_040905145.1 Anditalea sp. | reverse complement strand
AAAAAGCTGCATAAAATTAACTGATATTCTCAATACATTGAGTTATATAGTAGAACAAAGTACCGATAACCATTAACATTTGTCCTTTATTTGTCCTCTTATTTGATCCCAAATAATAAATTCGCTTATTTTTTGCAATTTTTCTTGTGAAAGAAATATTAATAAAGTTTATTGGTGCATGATTAATTCAAAAAAGGTAAAGAGCATGAAAAAATTATTTGTATTGGCTTTCCTTATGGCAGGGCTATTGAATGTAAGTGTATATGCACAAGAAGATGCGGAAGAGGCAGAAGAGGAAATTACAGAAGAAGAACTGATAAAGTTCGCTACAATGGAAGATTCTGTAATGGCGTTTTATGAAATGAAAAATGAGGAGTTGGTGGATATGATCAAGAATAACGAGGTCATTGATGCAGGAAGGTACAATGAAATAAAAGCTGCCTGGGGAGACGAGGAGAAACTAACGGAAATAGAAATTACACCTGAAGAGAAAACCGCTTATGATGAAATTTTAAGCTTTATGAGTTCATTAAGTGATGAGGTAAGAGAATTGAAGATCAATTTGATAAAGAATGATGAAATTTTAGGGATCTCTACTTACAACAAGGTCAATAAAGCTTATAAAGAAGACCCAGAAATTAAAGAAAAGGTAGATTCATTAACCACTGAGCTGAAAGAAAAAAGAACTCCAACTGATGAGGAAGCATCTGATCCAAAAGCTTAAAATAGGTTGCCTTTCTTAAAGCAAAAAAAACCTCATTGGATGAGGTTTTTTTTGCTTTTGTTCGTTATGAATTCATTAGATGTTGTCACAAAAATTTGGTAAAATGTTTGACTGTTCTAGAATAATAAGGATAGGATTGACCCTGTTATTTTTATCTGTTCTTTTTCCCCTGAAATCCTCCGCACAAGAGGACATTTTTGGCATTGAAAGAAAAATAAGCAATAGAAAAAGCGAGAGTGACTTGGGAAATGTCTTCCGGAATGCCATCAGTAAGTTCAGTTTTGAAATCTCGACAGGGGCTGGATTTCACCAGAACAGTTTAGATTTTTCAAGTCTGACACCTGAGGACTATCCGATACAAAATATTTCTGACCCACAAAGACCCATTGAAATAGGGGACGAAAATCAGGAAACCTTTATAGGGGATGAATATGCTTTCCCTGTCAATGCAGGGGTAAGAATTGATATGTTCGGGATTTTCACCATTGGAGGAGGATATGGTAAAGAATTTGGAATGATTAAAAACCTAAGTGCAGGGGATCATCAATTCAGCTTGGAAGGAACTACCTATACTTTTGATAAGCTATATGGTACTTTTGGTCTGGTATTGTATGACGCCAGGAGACGCGTTTTATTTTTAAATTGGAGATATAGAAATTACTCTGGCAATAATTTTTATATGCAATCGGAATTAAAGCAGCGCATCCGCCAAAATTATCCCTGGCACTTTATCCTCGAAGGAGAATATGGCTCTTTAAATCTCAGTAAAGCGTATGACAGTCATTTATCTGTTACCGAGCCTTATTATGGCGTTGGCTTCAGGATTGAAAGGGAATTTTCCGAATACACCAAAATATTTATTAAGCCCACAGTAAGTTTTACCACCTTATCCTATAATAGAACGGTGACCCACGATAATTTGGAGGTATTGGAAATGCAAAATCTACATCAGAATTTATTTACCATCAACTTTGGGCTTTCCATTAATATCCCGGGAACCAAAAGATGTAAGGTTGGTGGTTGCGGTGTAGTAATGAAGCACATACATAACGGGGTGGAATACAGGGGAAGTTCCATTTGGAATTTGCAGAACAGGAAAGTGGGACAATGGTAATCTTTATTCCTTAAATAAGGTTTTTGAAGGTATTTTATATTTTAAAAGCTTATTCTTTTTCTTATCTTGCAAGCTTATTGTTGAGGAATTTTATTTATGGCTCAAGGCGAAAACGAGAATATTATACCCATTAACATTGAGGATGAAATGCGCGGTGCATACATCGATTATTCGATGTCTGTTATTGTTTCCAGGGCATTGCCGGATGTTAGGGACGGGTTAAAACCCGTGCATCGAAGAATACTCTTCGGTATGCAGGAATTAGGTGTTTCACACAACAAACCTTACAAGAAATCAGCTAGGATCGTGGGAGAGGTATTAGGTAAATACCATCCTCATGGGGATTCGGCCGTTTATGAAAGTATGGTACGGATGGCACAGCCCTGGTCGTTAAGATATCCCCTGGTGGATCCGCAAGGAAATTTCGGGTCCGTAGATGGTGATAATCCGGCAGCCATGCGTTACACAGAAGCAAGGTTGAGGCGCATTGCTGAGGAATTATTGGTTGATATCAACAAGGAGACGGTCAATTACCAGCTAAATTTCGATGACTCCTTGAAAGAACCTGTGGTATTGCCCGCCAAGATCCCAGCTCTCTTACTTAATGGGGCTTCTGGAATTGCGGTAGGAATGGCCACAAATATGGCCCCACATAACCTGGGGGAGGTGATTGATGGAATTGTTGCTTATATAGACAACAACGAAATAACCATTGCGGAGCTAATGGAGCATATCATTGCCCCTGATTTCCCCACGGGAGGGATCATATATGGCTACAATGGGGTGAAATCTGCCTTTGAAACCGGTAGGGGAAGGGTGATCATGCGTGGAAAAGCCGCTGTGGAAATAAAGGATTCCGGAAAGGAAATGATCGTTATTACAGAGATTCCATATTTGGTCAATAAAGCGGGGATGGTAGAAAAAACCGCCCAGTTGATCACTGAAAAAAAACTGGATGGGATTTCTGCCATTAGGGATGAATCCGACCGACAGGGTATGAGGATCGTCTATGAATTAAAGCGAGATGTCGTTTCAAATGTTGTTTTAAACAATCTTTATAAACATACCCAACTTCAGACCTCTTTCAGTGTGAACAATGTGGCTTTGGTAAAAGGAAGGCCCCTCACACTCAACCTAAAAGATCTGATTGTCCATTATGTGGATCATAGGCATGAAGTCGTCATTAGAAGGACGGAATATGAGCTAAGGGAAGCTGAGAAAAGGGCGCATATATTAGAGGGTTATCTGGTAGCCCTCGATCATTTGGATGAAGTAATCAGCCTGATAAGAAGCTCCAGGGATCCCGAAACCGCCCGTACGGGATTAATGGAGAAGTTTGAATTAAGTGAAATCCAGGCCAGGGCCATTTTGGACATGAGGCTACAACGTCTCACTGGAATGGAAAGGGAAAAAATCCAGAATGAGTATGATGATTTAATGAAATTGATCGAGGAACTAAAAGAAATTTTAGGAAGCGAAGAAAAAAGAATGCAAATCATCAAGGACGAGTTGTTGGAGATGAGGGGCCGGTATGCAGATGAGAGAAGGACTACCATTGAGCATAACGCTGAAGATTTCAATTATGAGGATATGATTCCCAATGAGGAGGTTATTATCACCGTTTCTCATCATGGATATATAAAAAGGACAGCACTTAGAGAATATAGGACCCAGAGTAGGGGGGGAGTAGGATCAAGGGGTGTCTCCACCAAAGTAGATGATTTTACTGAGTATCTTTTTACCGCATCCACCCATAATTATCTTCTGATTTTTACGGATAAGGGAAAATTATTCTGGTTAAAAACTTATGCTATCCCAGAGGGAAATAAAATCTCCAAGGGAAGGCCAATACAAAATTTGATCAATATCCCAAGTGATGACAGGATCAGGTCTATTATTCAAGTGAATGATCTTGGAGATGCGGATTATATCAACAACAATTTTCTGGTAATGGTGACCAAACGGGGAATTATCAAAAAAACCACTTTGGAACAATATTCCCGGCCAAGGGTCAACGGCATTATTGCCCTGAATATCAGGGAAAATGATCAATTGATCAATGTGGAAATGACCAATGGGGATAACCATATCATCATAGCTGCCAGTTCGGGACGTGCCATTCATTTCCATGAGTCCAAGGTCCGGCCGATGGGCAGAACAGCGACGGGCGTAAAAGCCATTAATCTGGAAAAGGAGCACGTAGATGTAATTGGCATGGTTTGTGCGTCAAGGGAAGATGCCACATTATTGGTGGTTTCTGAGAAAGGATACGGGAAAAGATCCCTCTTGGAAGCTTACAGGATCACCAATAGAGGGGGCAAAGGGGTAAAAGCCATGAACGTCACCGAGAAAACCGGAGGTCTTGTGGCCATTAAAGAAGTGGTGGATTCGGATGATTTGATGATTATAAATAAATCGGGCATTACCATTCGGACCCCTGTATCAGCTCTTAGGGTGATGGGAAGGGCAACTCAAGGTGTAAGGCTTATTAAATTGGGTGAAAATGATGAAATATCCTCGGTTGAAAAATTAAAAAAGATTGAGGAAATAGAAGATGCCATTCCTATGGATGATGACATTGATCCCAATTCACAAAATGAAGATAATCAAACTCACGAACCAAACAATTTAGATTAAAACAACAACAAATGAGAAAGTTAATTTTATCGTTAGCTTTGGTTGGAATCGCTACTGTAGCATTTAGCCAAAAAAAGGTAGTTCGGTCTGCTGAAAGAAATTTGAAAAGAGGTAATATTGAAGAAGCCTACACTGATATTCAAAAGGCTCTTGAGGATCCGCAAACTGGGGAGGATCCGGAAACTTATCTGTTAAAAGGTAAGATTGAAACTAGATTGTTTGAAGCAGATTCCTCTGATACCCAAGAAACGGTAAAACTTGGAAGAACTGCGCTGTCCACTTTCCAAGAAACTATGGAAATGGAAGATAACGATTCTTCAAGCAAAGTCGGCAGAGAGGTTTACAAGGAATTCCTGCCAGATCTTCCGGAGAATTTACAAGGAGAAGGTGTTCTAAAACTAAAAAACACTTCATTTGAAAAAGCCTTGAAAAAATATGAAGCGGATGAGATGGACTTGGCCTTTGGCTTTTTCTCCTTAGCTGCAGATATTGATCCGGCTGATACCGCCTTGGTGTTCAATGCTGGCTATACAGGCAATGCGAGTGAGAATTTTGAGGAAGCAAAGAAATATTTTCATATTCTTCTTGAAAATGAGGACTATAATAAGTTAAATGCCTATTATTTTCTCATTCAAATAGCAAGTGCTGAAGAAGATGATCAGGAAGAGGCCTATCGATTGGTACAGGAGGCGAGGGAAATCTATCCTGAAGATAAAGGACTGGCAGAATTTGAAATCCAACTTTTGCTGCAACTGGAAAAACTGGATGAAGCAATGGCCTCAATAGAATCAGCATTAGAGGATGATCCCGATAATACAGCAATCCGACTAAGGTATGGTTATTTGAAGGAGCAATCCGGTGATTTGGAAGGGGCACTTGAGGAATATAGGAAAACCGTTGAAGCGGACGCGGAATTTTTTGAAGGCAATTATTATGCTGGAGCAATTTATTTGGACAAGGCCAGGGAAATCATCAACGAAGTAAACAATTTAAATGATGAAGAATGGGAAGCCAAGTCAGAATCCATGTTAGAAGAAGCAGATAGCTTATATGTTGAGGCATTACCTTATTTCACTAAGGCATCTGAATTGCAGCCTGAGAATACTGAAATTATGCAAATTTTGTATCAAGTGCATACCAGGCTTAAAGATGAAGCGAAAGCTCAAGAATATGACAAAAAGCTTCAAGAATTAATTGGACCGAATTGGATGGACCAAGAGCTTTAAAAAAAAGGCCGTTTGATCAATAAAAGGAGTCAAACGGCCTTTTTATTTTTTTAAGAAATTGTAGCTGATTGGATGCCCTTACCAATCCTCATCCTCTTCGAATTTATTTGTAATCCCCATTATAGCGTCCATGAAATATTCAAAAAGATCTTTACCTTCATCCGAATATTTTAATTCCCCTTTCAGTAAAAATTCGTTTGTCTCCATTAGAGATTCATAATTTGGATTTTGAACATGCTTGGGCACTTTCATGATCCTAATATCATCTTTTTCAAAAGGCGTAGTGACCTTGGACCCAAAAAAATAAGGAATAAGTGTAACCGGACAACTGAACCCAATCCTGTCCACATGATATTCCATAAAATAACTATTCAACTTTTGGTTAATTTCTTCAAAAAATTCTAATGTTTCTGCTAATCTTACCCGGGATCCTGCTCTTGACTTTCCTTTCGTCTTTAGGTATTTAATTTGACTTGTTCCCTGTTTTTTTCTTACCATATATGCCCGGAAAACTTTATGGTTCACATTTTCTCCGTTTTCGAAATATCCTACTGAGGCGGTTCCTGAACGGATCAATATTAATATATAATTGGCCCTATCTTCTGGATAATTAAAAAATGTATCCGGTGAATTTATGCTGATGGGTAATCTGAATCCAATTGCAGCCTGATCTTTGGAGATTTCCAGTTGGTTTTTTTTTTCGATAAAGCTATATTCAAATTGGTTGCCCCGAAGTAAATGGAGCAATGTTTTGCTTTGGGCTTCAGTGATTAAAACTATTTTCATAAGAAATCGAGCAATGTTAAATTTAGTATATTTGTGAAATTAGGTGAAAATTACAAGATGGAAAAGAAAATTGATTTCTTGATTCAAAGGATGACAGACAAACAGGAAAATGAAGCTTATAAATATGCGGATCAATTGGGCGAAATAGGTACCGATGAAGCGTTGGAGAAGACTCTTTCCATTTTGAAAAATAAAGATGTGGAAAGTGCCTATCTTGCGGCTAGGGCCCTGGGTAAAATGAAGCAAAACAATAAGGCATTAGCGACATTGTTGGAAGTGATCCATGACAAGAATAACAAACAAAACAATGGAGCTCTAGTGGAAGCCTTAGAAGCCTTTGATTTACGTGAAAGCTTTGTTGAAATTTTAAGAATTTATCTCTTCGGCAATTATAAGGCTTCAACTTTGGCCAAGGAATACCTAGATCATACTGAATTCGATATCACACCCCGAGTTATAAAAAAAGCTGAAAAGCATTGGAACCACTATCAAAATAACGCCAAAAAAGATGAAGGGTTTGTATTAAAAAAGAGGGAAGTAGAGGCTATCTTTAATGATTTAAGATCCTTGTTTGAAGGTGAATAAATTGGAATGCCATGGCACCTCCTAAGCTTAATGGAATGATATTAACAGGAGGACTTTGTTTCCACCCATACCTCTTTTCCAAAGGTGAATATCAAGGAAGGAGCCTATAAATTTTTGCTGGAATTGGCGGTTCCGGGAATGGAAAGGATATGGCGTAAAGGTTATCTTGATTATAACAGAAAAAGTTATGGACTTCAAAGAT
>JBBDSC010000154.1:0-21020 GCA_040905145.1 Anditalea sp. | reverse complement strand
ATATGGCGTAAAGGTTATCTTGATTATAACAGAAAAAGTTATGGACTTCAAAGATTATTATTCCGTATTGGGGGTAAACAAAACCGCAACTCAAGATGAAATAAAAAAAGCCTATAGAAAGCAGGCCTTAAAATATCACCCGGATAAAAATCCTGATGATAAGGCAGCAGAAGAGAGGTTTAAGGAGATATCTGAAGCAAATGAAGTGCTAAGTGATCCGGAGAAAAGGAGGAAGTATGATGAATTGGGATCCAATTGGAAGCAATACGAAAATGGAGGAGCGGGTTATTCAAGAGCTTCTGGGTCACGAAGGGGCAGAAGAGAATATCATAGAGATTTTCAGGGAAGTCCGGAAGATCTATTTGGAGATGCCGGTGGCTTTTCAGAATTTTTCGAATCTTTTTTTGGCAGTATGGGAGGAAGAAACAGCGGGGGATTTAACCAGGAATTCATGTCCGGTAACGAGTCTTCACCAGGTGCTGACCTTGCAGGGAATATACCTATTGACCTTCAGGAGGCTTATCATGGAACAGAAAGGATCATCGATCTTGGAGGGGAGAAAATAAAGGTAAGAATTAAACCTGGGGCTTATGAGGGTTTAAGGTTGAAAATAAAAGGAAAAGGGGCAAAAGGACGAAATGGCAGGCCTGGAGATCTTTACCTATCCGTGAATGTATTGCCTGACCCGAACTATGAAAGAAAAGGGAATGATCTATATATTGAGCAGCCCTTGGATGTATTTACTGCATTGCTGGGAGGTAAACAAGAGGTAAATACCTTATCAGGAAAGTTGAATATCAAGATCAATGAATGTACTCAAAATGGAAAAAAGGTAAGATTAAAGGGAAAAGGTATGCCTGTGTACAATAAGCCTGGACAATTTGGGGACTTATATGTTAAGCTCTTGATCAAAATCCCCGAATCACTTTCTTCTGATCAAAAAGAGATTTTAAAAAAGCTAAAAAATGAATAATACGTGAAAGGCAATCTGTCATTTTCTGACAATTTTTCAGAAAGAAGATCAACATCTTTATTGGATGAGTTGTTTACTAGAGACCTATTCGATTGGTCCAGGACAGAAGGAAATGGATTAGTACCACGGGTTAATGATGGAGTTCTATCTCTTATGATCCCGAAAAAAGAAGAGGCTAAGAAAAAGCCAATAAAAACGATCTCTATTAAATAGCAATATGGATCAATTGAATAAAAAAAAGCAGTCTTTCAAGGGCTGCTTTTTTATTATCTTCTTTTTTAGTCTGAAAATCAGGGGGTGATTTAATGGATATATGGGAGGAGAATTGTAAATTATAGGCCAAAGAAACATTAGTCCAACCTGAAAGAACTTCTTTCCCTGAAAAATGTCCCCGGTGAACTTTAAATAATTATTGTCATGAAGAAAAACCTTTTTATTATCTTAATGATCTGCTTGTTTCACGCAGTAGAGGCACAGGTTGAAATTCCTTCTAAAGAAGTACAGATAAAGTCAGCCCTTTTGGCAGCGCCTGAAGGAACTAGGGATGGCGCCATGGTGTATGGTTTAAACAAAGCAGGGGAGTTTGTCGTTCTCCGTGAAGGCACGAACAATATGATTTGTCTTGCAGATGATCCAAACAGTCCTGGCTTTAGCGTTTCTTGTTATCCCAAAGATTTGGAGCCCTTTATGGAACGGGGTAGAATACTCAAAAGTGAAGGGAAGTCTTTTCAGGAAATATTTGATCTAAGAGAGGAGGAAGTAAAAAGTGACCAGCTGAAAATGCCCAAAGACGGCACTACTTTGTTTGTGTTTTTCACCAAAGATGAGGAGGCGTTCAACCCGGAAACAGGTGAGGTGGTAAATGGGAACTTTAGGTATGTGGTTTATATCCCATATGCTACGGAGGAAAACACTGGACTGCCTTTAAGCCCCGAAGCTCCGGGGATGCCCTGGATAATGGATCCCGGGACCCATAGGGCTCATATCATGATCAATCCACCAGCCAAGAATGACGACAATTATAAAAAAGAAGACGTAAGAAATGGTTATCGGTAGTCGGTGTTCGGTGACCTGTTCCTGGATACCGGTTACTGATTACATAACCAATCTTTACGTCTTGAATCTATCGTCTTTAATTAGATGTCTGAGTATTCTGCTGGATACAACAGTTTGGTGTCATTCCGTGAAACGTTATTTTGGTATTCCTCCATTACTTTCATTTTTTCCCAGTCCGGGTCGGTTCCAAAAGCTTCCCAATGTTCTTTTTCGGAGGCCATATCCGAAAAGGTTGTCATATACATCAAGTTTGGCATATTGGCTCCAGCGATAACTTCTCCATAAAACACTGCGTTAAAATCCAGTTTGTTGAAAATATCAATTTCTCCCTCATTAAACATCTTCACTTTATTCCGGTGTTGTTTTTCAGTGGCACTTTCGTAGCTTCTTAGCTCATAAACCCTGTCTTTTTTGGGTCCTTTGAGTTTTGATTCTTTAAACTGCGGCATCCCGGTAAAAGCTTTCATTAATATGGTCTCCATCCGCTCGTAAGTTGGATCATTATGGGCGGCATCAATATAGTCTTTGCCTGCCATCATATATTTTTGATCATTTTCCAACTTTTCGGGCAGGTCCAAATATTGCTGCATCGATTCATAAGGGATAAAGACATAAATTTTTTGTCCGGCTTCTTCCTCATCCGATATCACTGGTTTAAACACCCCAACTTTATTTATTCCGGAATTGTGAAGGGCAGGCAAGAAGGCATTTTCCAGGTAGTCGTCTATTCGCTTTTCCTGGGTAGAATTTTCTATATGATAGATTCTCAATTCATAAATATCCCTTTTGGGACTTTGGCCATACACACTTGAACCTATAATAAAACATGATACGGTAAAAATGAGAGGTAATATTTTTTTTAATTTCATCTGTAAATATTTTGTTTTTAATTGTTAAATAAGATACCCTTGACCTTGTTCACACTTTGGGTGAACGGTAGTGCATGGGGCATTTCATATATGTTAATTTTCAATTTAATTTGAAAGATACATATTTGTTATCTTTCATCTATAAAATACTGAGGAAAAAGGTTGAAAGTCAGTAATACGGAATTTACTAAGATATCTTATCGCCATGGCTTTAGGGGGGAAAGATTAATGAAAATGGCTACATTAACGAAATATTCGTTGTAGCCATTTTATAGTCTAAAGCTTGAAATCAATACAGCTGGATAAATCTACTGATAATCCCATTAGCTTTATCATTCATTCTTTTTCTTATCCGCCTGTTTTGCTTTTTTTTCAGCCCTTTTTTCTTTAAGATTCTTAGCAGGTTCCTTTTTGTTGTTTTCCTTTTTAATGCTTTTTTCCTTTGACATGACTGTTTTAATTTATGGTTTTAATGCTTGTTAAAGCTAAAGATACAAACGTATAAGTTTGAAATCTGTTAAGCTTTAACTACATTATTTTTCTAAATATAAAACAAATATTTCGATATAGCCATGGAAATTTCTTTGTCTCTAAAAAGGCTCTACAATAATTCTATTGTTTTACAAAATGAGTCTAATTTTTTAGCAAAAGGAACTATATTCGCCTCTCCAATAATAAACAGCCTTTATAATATAAATGCATAATGCTTGATAAAGAAAAGGTTTATTGGAATAATCTCAAATTAAATATTGCCCAAGTTTATAAAAACTGTAGGGCAGTTTTTGTTCAAGATTAGATGTACCTTAGTATTTTGGAGCTAAATATATAATCGGAAAGATTTAATTGTTAAACTATGAAAAGAATTCTAGTTACCGGTGGGGCAGGTTTTTTAGGCAGCCACCTTTGTGACAAGCTTTTAGGGGAAGGAAACGAGATTTTATGTGTGGATAACTTGTTTACAGGCAGAAGGCAAAATGTCCATCATCTCCTGGACAACAAAAATTTTGAATTTATGCGTCACGACGTTACTTTTCCCTTGTATGCAGAGGTGGATGAAATTTATAATTTGGCCTGTCCGGCAAGCCCTGTTCATTATCAGCTTGATCCCGTTCAGACCACAAAAACAAGTGTGATTGGTGCCATAAACATGTTGGGATTGGCAAAACGGCTAAAAATCAAAATCCTCCAGGCCAGTACGAGTGAAGTCTATGGTGATCCAGAAGTACATCCCCAACCTGAATCCTATAAAGGCAGTGTAAGTGTAATTGGCCCAAGGGCCTGCTATGATGAAGGGAAAAGGTGCGCAGAAACCCTTTTCTTTGATTATCATAGACAGCATCAATTAAATATCAAGGTCATGCGTATATTCAATACGTATGGACCCAGAATGAACCCTTATGATGGAAGGGTGGTCAGCAACTTTATTGTCCAGGCTTTGAAAGGTGAAGATATAACAATTTTTGGAGATGGGACCCAGACCAGAAGCTTTTGCTATGTCGATGACCTAATCAACGGTATGTACAAGCTTATGAACAGTCCCAGCTCTTTTACAGGGCCAGTGAATATAGGCAACCCTGTAGAATTCACCATGTTGGAATTAGCCGAAAATGTCATTGCTTTAACCGGATCTAAAAGTAAATTGATCTTTTTACCCCTGCCTACTGATGATCCGTTGCAAAGAAGACCCGTAATAGATCTGGCAAAGAGAGAATTGAGTTGGGCCCCCAAAATTCAATTAGAGGAGGGTTTAAAAAAGACCATCACCTACTTTGATAAGATATTAAAAAAGACATAAGACACAGAACAGATATTATAAATCTGATTATATCGTAGAGGAGGTCTCTGAATGGGCCTTTTCACTTATTTTAATTGAGAAAAGGATTCTTTCAAAGATGATATTCCAGGAGATAGGGGTTAGGAATTTCGACCCAAATATTCATGGATAAGGCCAATGACAAGATCCTTTTCTTCCAACAAATCGTCCATAAGAGCACTTACTTTATCCTTTTCAAATTTTTCAAGATCTTCAAATGAACGGGATATTTCCACCAACTTGTTCAGTCCTGCAATCATAGAGGAACCTTTTAATTTATGTCCAGCTTCCTTTAACCCTTTAATATTTTTTTGGCTTAAGAAAGAGTTAAATCTTAAAGAGGTTTCATTTAGCTCTACCAAAGTTAAGTGGAGTATTTCCTTGATCACTATTGGATCATCTCCTAAATATTCTTTGATTTTCCCCACATTTAAATGCTCTAAAGTTCTATCTTCAAATTCTTGAACGGAAGGTTCTTGGTAACCGAGAGATGGTAAAATTTTATTTTTGTCAACCCATTTGTCTAACGCCATCTTAAACGTATCCTCTACAATCGGCTTGGGTATAAAATCCACCATTCCCGCCTTCAATGATTTTTCCCTTTCCCCTTTGACATTCCCCGCTGATAGGGCGATAATGGGGACGTTGGCGCAATGGGGCAGCTTTAAAATTTTTTTTGCTGCCTCAAAGCCATTCATTACTGGCATCTGGATATCCATAAATGCAATGCTGGGGCTTTCTTTTTGGCAGTAGTGTAAGGCCTCCAATCCATTATAAGCTTCTATGATAACCACATTGGGAGCGATCCTTTCAATGATTATTCTGGCCAACAACATATTGGTGGGATTATCCTCTGCAATTAGCACTTTATAACTGCCCGGATCTAATTTATCCCCGGCCTGCTCCGTTGGCTTCTTTTTAGGGTTTATTTCTTCGCGTATGTGCGAAAATGCATGGAACAAATCATCTAATTTTATAGGCTTTACCAGATGGTGTTTTATGTCCAATTCTTCACAAGCTTCTAATATCAGCTCATGATCTGAAGCGTTATGCATTAATATAAAAGAATTTTCATCCATTGGGTTAAAGACTTTCTTAATTTTCTTTATGGTTTCCAACCCGTTCATGTAGGGCATTTGATAATCCACGAGTGTAACATCATAATCCCTGTTCGCGCCAATTTGCAGAAGGGCTTCATAACCATTATTAGCTTCATGAACTTCCCTATGTTCGCAAGACAACATATCCATTATAATGGATCTACTATGGTCATTATCATCTACAACCAAAACTTTTTTTATTAACCCAAAATTCAGGGAGTTAATGGCTTCTTCATCCTCGCTTCGAAGAGGCAGGTCAAAAAAGAAAGTGCTTCCTTTTCCCGGTAGGCTTATCAATTCCAAGTGACTTCCCATTAGGGCCAGCAACTTATTGGAAATCGAGAGGCCCAAACCTGTGCCCCCATGCTTTTTGGTAATGGATCCATCTTCCTGGGAAAAAGCCTCAAAAATTTTAGTTTGTTTGTTTTCCGCAATACCTATTCCAGTGTCCCGTACTTCAAACCTGTAGGTGGAGTGGCCTTCTCTGGAGCAGCTTAATTGAGAGATTTTTAATTCAATTTCCCCCTGGTGGGTAAATTTTATCGCATTCCCCAAAAGGTTGATCAAAATTTGTTTAATCCGGATTTCATCAACGTATAAAAACCTTGGAAGATCCTGAGTAATATTCAACAGCATTTCCAAGCCCTTATTATGAGCCCCGAAGCTCACTATATCCACAGTTTGACTGACCAGTTCATAGATATCGCATTTGTCAATATCCAATTCCAGCTTTCCTGCTTCTATTTTGGAAAAATCCAATATATCATTGATAATATTCAAAAGTGCATTGGCTGATGATTGACAATTTTTAAATATTGTTGCTGTATTTTACTTAAACCTGTTTTTAAAACGAGGTCCGTAAAACCGATCACGCCATTTAAAGGAGTACGGATTTCATGACTCATGTTCGCCAGGAATTCGGACTTTGCTTTACTGGCAGATTCTGCTTGTTCTTTAGCTTTAATGAGATTCTTTTCCAAGTAACTCCGGTCTATAGCATTGGAAACGCTATTGGAGAAGCTTTTCAATAAAGATATCTCAGCTTCTGACCATTTCCTTTCTGCTTTATAATCATCAAATCGTATATACCCCCAAAAATCATCATTATTGGAAATCGGAATAATAAGAGTAGATTTAATTTTTTGTTCCTCCAGTAGATTCCTAATGTCAGAGCCTGCCGGCAATTTGAGAGGCAACGATATGGACTGTTTTCTTTTGTTTAAGGATCGGAATAAAATCTTCCAACACGCCAAAGGGAATATTTTGTAAATCCGGATGATTGATCTTTGGTTCCATACCACCTTTTCCTTCATATCTTAACGGAGTCACTGGATTATTGGCCTCATCGGCCCCGTTTTCGAAAAAATATATTCTGTCCGTAGCAACCGCTTTTCCAATCAATTTCAAAGATTTGGAGGTAGCATCATAAAGATCATTATTGGATAGCAGCTCATCCGTTGCTTTGGATATGGCAAACAGCATTTGTTCCTTCCGCTTCAGTTCCTGTTCATTTTTCGTTTGATTGTCAATATCATGAAAAGTTCCATGTACTTGGATGCATTGATTATCTTCAAAAACTGGTTTCCCTATTACCCTTACCCATATTTCCCTTCCTTTTCCGGTAATGATCTTGAATTTTTCATTCCAAGCTTCTCCGTTTATAATGGCATTTTCAAATGTTTTTCTGATCTTATTTCTATAGTAACCTTCTTTAAAAAAAGCTTCTGTTGCTTTCTTATAGGGGATAAAATCTTCATCTACCTCGTGGATCGACCGGGTAACATCCGTCCAGGTAATTTCATCTTTAACAAGATCCAGTTTCCAGCCCCCAATGCGGGCCATTTGATTCGTCTGATGCAAAAGTTCTTTTGTGCCTTGAACGTCCCTTTCCAGCTTGAGTCTTTCGGTGATATCAATGGAATTGCCAATAACATACTCATTTCCCTCTAAATCTCTTTCAAGCGAATTATTGAATAACCAAACCTTTTTGTCCTGACCATTCTTTTGGACCGTAGTGAATAAACCTTTTGCCTTGCCCTTACTTTTTATTTCTTTCAGATAGGTGGAAATATCCGGATGAAAATTATTTGGAATAAATTGAGATAGGTTTATCCCAATCATTTTCTTGGAGGAAAAGCCCAATAATTTAGCACCGAATGCGTTAATACTCAAAAGTTTTCCTTCCAGATCATGGGTAAACATAAGACCTTGGCTATTCTCAAAAAATGACCTGAATTTTTTTTCACTTAATTTAAGAAGCTTTTCTTTCTCCCGTTCCTTGGTGACATTCCTACCAATAGCAAAAATATTACCGGTCATGGGCTCAAGGGTTGTTTCCCATGCCAAATATATGCATTCCCCATTTTTGGCATTTAAGCACTGGGTGAATTTTATGTTTTGCTTTCCCTTCGTGATTTTTTTAAATCTTTCCCGGGCAACAGCTAAATCTTCAGGAGGTAATAAGTCAAAAATGGAGGTAGATAAAAGAAACTGTTCGTCATAACCCAATATTTTAATAAATGCCGGATTGATTTTTTTAAGAATGCCATCGGGTCCGATTATACAAATAAGTTCATCAGAAAGGCGGAAGGCATTTTCAAAATACCGATACACCGGTTTTTTGCTTCTTTCAACAATAAGTGCCATCACCTGATCCCCTAGGATCTTCAGGGCTTCTTTCTGCTCCATGGATAACTTCTTAGGTTTGGTGTCCAGGACACAAAGAGTGCCCAGGGCAAATCCATTGGGGTCAATTAGGGGCTTACCGGCATAGAAAAGTAAATCTTCACCTTCATTGACTATAATATCATCTTTAAAGCGCAAATCCTTGGAGACATCTTCTACTTCCAGTATTTCCATTCCTAAAATGGAATACCTACAAATTGCTATTTCCCTGGGTGTTTCTGTCACTTCAACTCCAACCCTTGATTTAAACCATTGCCTTTTATCATCAATTAAGCTGATAAGCGCAATGGGACATTGGCAAATAATAGAAGCCAACCGGGTGAACCGATCAAATTCCTTCTCATCAAGTGTATCTAAAAGAGTATATTCCTGTAAGGCTTTTAGCCTCTCCTGTTCATTGTCAGGAATTGAGTTACTTACCATCATAAAGCTTAAATTATTCCATATCAAATAGAAAATTCTATTTTTAATTTAACAAAAATATACCAATACTTCTTAAAATATAAACTTTTCAAGTAAATTTAAGCTGTATTTTCCCCCACTCCATTTACTTCATGAGGACCGGAGAGGGGGAAGAATACAGCGGAAAGAGAGTCATGAAGTAATCAAAACAACCATTGGCATCTATTCAGATGCAAATCCATTCTTAACAGGGAGGCGGTAAAAATAAAGTGAAATACTTCCAGGGCAATTAAAGTAGGTTGCGTATAATTTTGGATGATTCCATGCAATTCTTACTCCCCGACATGGAGTGTTTATAAATTAGGGGCCATCCAAACAGGTCAATATAGCCCTAAACATTTAGAGCATAAAAAATTAATTCTGATTTCCCGTCGGATTGTGGGGCTCTTTGCTTTCTTTACTGTCCTTGTTTTTCTTTGCCGGAACCGGCTCTTCCGGAGGCGTGTCGGATATATTGCCAAATTCATCTATGTAAGCAATCATATCTTCCAGTTTACCGCTTGAAGTTTGCTCTTTTCTCTCCAGCCTTTCCTCCATTTTTTCTTTTTTACGCTTTACTCTTCTATCGGCTTTTTGTTTTTTAATAAAGCTGTTGTTTGATCTTCCCATATTTTTAGTTATGATTGTACATAATAAAGGTTCCCAAAGCTCCAAACTTTTGTATCTAAATATTGAAGCAATTAATAAGCATGGGGATTGAAACCAGGCCATAATTAAGTATTCTAAAAATAAGTAGAATTTCAGGGGATTAAGTGAAATGGTTTTCCAGAGGGCACCTTGAATTAATATCTGTAAATATAGTATAAAAAAAGGAAAACAGCTAACAAAATGGGATAATTTAGAGGTGTCTATTAGAACCTGTGTACTATTATTCTTTCAATTTTTTCTATTGTGTTACGAAAACCTGGGGGACCAGACAGCAAAAAGCCCAAAAGAACTTTGGGCTTTTTGAATTGCTTATACCTTCATTGGTATATGACTATTTTTCAACGGTCCTATTAAATCATTAGCTGTATGATTGCTACTCGATCTTAGCTCTTGCTAAGCCGTCGTCCCATCTTATCTCAAATCCATCAGAGGTTATTTCATAAACTAAACGCTCTTCCGTACTCGTATTTTCCAAGGATTGGACAGGTATCCTGACTACATCTTTGCTTTCGTCATATTCAGTACCCCATTGACCCGTTTCACTATTAAAGATAAAGGTGCTTTCCTCTTCGCCTGGAATAATAAAAAAGCTGTATTTCCCGGCTGGTAAATCCTGGCCTTCCACTTTAATATCCTCACTGGTTTCAAAAATGGTCGCCTCATTGGCACCGGCACGCCATACTTTGTCATAAGGCACCAAATCTCCCCAGATGGTCCTTCCTTGCACCGCAGGGCTGCTGTAATGAATAGTAATCTCGGCGCCGTTTACTGTTCCTTCCGCCGTTTTTGCGGGACTGGCTTTTTCTTGGGCACATGCGATAAAGGTGAATAGCATCATACATATGCCAAATAAGCTGGATTTTTGCAATGTGTTGTTTCTCATGATGGTTGTTATTTTGGTTAAAGATGGATAAATATAAATATATTCATTAAAATTTTACTATATTTTATTTCCTTTCTTGATTATTTCCTTAATAGCCTTACCAGGATCAATAATTGTCCCGTGTGATATGCATTATGTTCCAAGATTAACAGGGCTTCCCTGAAGAGGGTCTGACCGTTTCCATGAATAAAAGGCTGGAACAAGTTATTATTTTTATCCAAAATCAGGGCCAAAAAAGCTTTCCTGTCTTCAAGAAACATTTCCTTTGCAGTTTCCCACTTCTTCAGGGAGGAGGGAGCGGGATTTTCAGGCCAATAATCCTTTGGCCAGTCCAAAGCCTCGTAATCTGCATTGGTGGAAAATTCAAGAATATCCCGCTGGGTGATCCGTAGATGCTCAAACTGCTGCCAATAGGAGTAGGGCAAGCCTGGAAATTGTCTTCCCAACTGGTCAAATTCCACCATTTCCATTACCTGTTCGATTTTAATAAAAGCATTGCCTCCCGGGATTTGATTCACCAACTGTTGTCTAAAATAATCTCCCGGTTTGTTCATATCTTCGTATATTATTGAGTTTTCCTTATTTACCATCGGACCCAAAGACCATGTCTTTGAAGCTTTTTGAAAGGATTTAGGAAAAAACAACCGCAGTCTTTGGTTCTATTGAAAAACAAAAGACTGCGGGATGCTATTATATTTTTACCCAGGCCTGGCTGCGGTGACTTTCAATGATCCTTTCACAAATGATCAATTCCCTTAAACCATCAGCAAAGGTGGGGAAAGTGGGGTTTTCGGGTTGCTTTCCTTCACGAATGGCCGCATACACTTCTTTGAACATTTGCTTTGAAGTATCGGGAAACCCTTCATTATGCCCCCCCGGAAAGCTAATTAAGCCGGCCGCCTCAGGAGTAAATAAGGCAGGATCTTTCATCAGTTGCTGATTGGGGGTCTCCCTTCTTCCAATCCACATCTCATTGGGTTTTTCCGAACACCATTCAAAATTTGATTTGGAACCTGAAATTTCAATGTTTAACCGGTTTTTTCTACCGGCAGCAACTTGGCTGACCGTTATAGAGCCCTTTTTGCCATTATCAAATCTCAGAAGTACTGATGCATGGTCTTCTGTATTAATTTCAACTTCCTGATAATCAGAGTCCTCCAATAGCCTGCCTGAATATGTTTCTATGGGTCTTAATGGTTTCAACCTGGTTTTGTGAATGGTGGTAAAATCTGCCATCACTTCAGTGACTTTCAGTCCGGTTACAAATTCGGTCAGGTCCAATAGGTGGGAACCCACATCGGCAATGGCCCGCGAGTCTCCTGATTTATCCGGTTCAAGCCTCCAGTTGTAATCCGTCTGCAAAAACAGCCAATCCTGAAGGTAAGACCCCATGATGGAATAGATTTCACCCAGCTCCCCTTCTTCCCGCATAGTTTTCATTTGCCGTACCATAGGATAGTAACGGAGATTAAAATGTATGGCATTAACTAATCCCTTTTCCTTGGCCAAAGCCACTAAATCTTCGGCTTCTTCGATCTTAGTGGCCAATGGTTTCTCACAGATCACATGCTTTCCGGCCAATAAGGCGGCTTTAGACTGGGAATAATGTAAAAAATTCGGCGTACAAATATGAATCACCTCTATATCTTCCTCCTTCAACAAATCTTCAAAAATAAAGGCTCTTTCTATGCCTAAAAGTTTGGCTTTTTCCCGGGCCAATTCCAAAGTAGCTTCACAAAGTGCCACTACCTCGATATTTGGAAGCCTTCTTAGGGCCTCAATATGTGCCGGGCCAATAAATCCTGTGCCGACAACCGCAACTTTAACTTTCTTCATTTTGGCTTAAATAGTTTGGATGGAAATTTTAAGAATAAAAATAAAGATAGGGGCAACTTTTTAAAGTTTCAATGCTTTTGCGGAATTGTTGTTGTTTGGGTGAAAGATAGTAAGGAATTGCCATACCAAAGCTTTGATTGGAACATGTCCTTCATCCCTCTGTACAGGTGGGGTCGCTCCGGTATTTCGGTACGTAAATGATGTTTTATATTATTGAGTTTTCCTTTTTTTATAAAAAAGTTCTTCTTTAGGGATAAGAAAAAAATTTGACTAAGTTTAAGGCTTCCATAAAATAACATAAGAGACCCAATTTAGACATTTTATGAAAAACAAACTCATTTTAATTTGGAAAACATGTATTAATTTGGAAAACATGTATAAATTTAAAACCCTCTTTATAATCACATTTTTGCTCTCAGCCTTTCAGTTACAGGCTCAGCAAAGGACAATTCAAGGAACGGTAACGGACGAAACAGGAATGCCTGTTCCCGGAGTCAATATTCTGATCAAAGGCTCAAACGTCGGCTCCACTACGGATGCTGAGGGAAAGTATCAGGTCAATATTGAAGAAGAAGTTACATTAATTTTTAGTATGATCGGTTTTCAAGACCAGGAAGTAAGCACTAATGGGCGTAATCGCATCGATGTGGAATTATCCGAGGAGAGTTTTGCATTGGGCGAGGTCGTCGTAATGGGTTACAATGAGGTAGAAAGAAGACACCTTGCCTCGTCTATTGAAGAAATGGATGTGGATAAAATAAAGACACGTCCTATTGCCAAATTGGAACAGGCTTTTAGCGGTACCATTGCTGGGGTAACCTTGTTACAAGGGAACAATTTACCAGGCAGCGTTCCGGGTACGATTTCTATTCGAGGGATCAGTACACTTCAAAATGCCTCCCCCTTAGTGATCGTGGATGGGATGGAACAATCTCTCACTGATATTGACCCCAATCAAGTAAAAAGTATCACCGTCTTAAAAGATGCCGCTTCCGCTGCTATGTACGGTTCAAGGGGAGCCAATGGGGTTATCATTATAGAAACAGAACGGGGAACCACCGGTCAATTTAAGGTGGATCTACATGCCTGGACAGCCATCAGTGACCCCATTGATTTGCCAAATTTTGTCAATTCAGCGGATTACATGAGCCTAAACAATGAGGCCCGTTCCATGCAGGGCCAGACAGAACTTTACTCTTCGGAGGATATTACTTTGGCAAGGCAAGGTCAATATACCGATTGGTTGGATGAGGTCATGGAAAGACAGGCTTCTTCTTATAATGCCTCAGCCAGTATATCAGGCGGTGGGGGGTGTCGGTACCTTTAATTTAATGCTGGGATACATCACGGAAAACGGCTTAAATGAACTGGAGGGTACCAATAAGTTCAGTGCTAGGTTCAATACCAACATTAACATTGACGATAAATTCGTGCTTTTGGCGGATTTTTATGCCCATAGATTACAGGTCAACCGTCTCCATGCCAATAACGATGGCCATGGCTTATATCAGATTGCCTGGAGGATGAATCCGACACAACCTGTTTTCTATGACTCTGACCTGGAGGATAATTATATTCTTCATAATAACATGAATCCTGTCGCCTCTATTCATCATGGTGGCGCATGGAATGCACTACATGATAGAAGCACCATCAATTTACGCCCACGCTATCACATTAATGATAATCTGCACATTGATGGCAATGTGTCCTATATGATCAATAAGTCAGCAAACAAACACAAAAGGGAAACTTTCAAGTTTTTTGACGGAGATGGCAAACCCGTGGCTATTTGGGGCAACGCAGTGGGTTCTTCCCAAGCAAGGGATCAGTGTCAGCCAGATTACCGCCCGTGCCAATATCAACTATGAACGTGACCTAGATATTGGTTCAAAAAATTTGTTTCGGAAACCGATGCTTTCAGAGGTAGCGGCAATATGGACTTTCCCCTTTTGCGCTATGCCGAGGTATTGCTGACTTATGCTGAAGCTAAAATCATGATGAATGACGTCGACGATCTGGCAAAAAGCTACATCAATCAGATTCGGGAAAGAGCGGGTTTGGACATGTCCGTTGCTGACGTCACCTTACCTGAATACAGTGCTTATACCCAAGAAGATTGGATAGAATTGATCAGGAATGAAAGAAGGGTTGAATTTGCCGCAGAAGGACTCCGTTATGATGATATCATCAGGTGGAGAATAGCAGATGAAGTCTTAAATCAACCGGCCTTGGGACATACAAGGCAAGAAAATGGAAACCTTGTATCCCTCAAGATAGAAGATCGTTCATTTCAGCCCCATAATTACCTATGGCCGTTCCATGAGAACAGTTTGAAAGTTGAACCTGGTTTGACACAAAACCCCGGTTATTGAGTGCCAAAAATTTAGCCCCTGGCATTAACCCAGGGGCTTACCCATACCACACTCCAGCTTCTTCCCAAGATGGAGGCTTCAAAATTAGCACGATTGTTGGTTTCAGAAAATGAAAAAAAAATTAACATTTTACCACTAATCCCATGAACAATATATTTAAAGGATTATTAGCAGGTTATGGAGCCTATAAGTTAGGAGGAGGTTGCTTTGGAACTATTATAGTTTTTGCCATCATTTGGTTTCTTTTAGGTCAGTGCAGTTAATTCAATTCAATTCAATCATTCAACTTTTTTTTCAACTCGGAAAACCACTCACTCACGGGTTTGTTGTTTTCAAACTTCTTTTGCATCCATTCATTGGCCCGGACTACCGGGCCCCTGTTTTTATTGGTGGCATGGCTTTTTAACAAAAGTCTATAAAAGGCTTCCATCTCAGTTGATTGCCTGTCTGTTAGCAGCCACTCCTTTGGCTTCTTTAAAGGCTCAAAGGAGCTTTCATTTTGAATAAAACAAAGTTTATCAGAAATCCAAACCAGCTCCCTGTCTGCAAATCTTTCAAGAAGATGTGGGTCCATTAATTTATCCAGCGGAATATCCAGCCTTTTTATTTCCGGTGTCGTAGTGGCATCGTATACCCATACTGTTGAATCATTATAATCAGGTATTTCCCCCTGCCCACTGGAAATTGAATCCAGCCATAGATTCTTTTTGGAAATCATAAGACCCCAAGAATCCTTGTCGTATTTGAAAGGGAATAATTGGTCCAATAAATCCTTTTTAGGAAATTCGGCTTCTTTTACCAAAGTTACCTGAACAGTATCCGGTTGGGTGAAAGTGTAATTCCTCACCCAGTTTTCTTCGAGAAAGATAGAGGAAAACTCCTCTTTGAGTAGGGTAATTTCCTCTATACTTCCTGCAACAACTCCTCTATCCAAAAGGTAACTTATGGCCGTATTATACTCGCTGGTAAAGGCAAGGCTATCCTCAATCCAATAAATAGGTGGGGAGATGGTTTTTTCAGGTTCTTTATGGGATGTTGATGGCCAATTGTAGCGAATTGCCTCCAGTTTTATATTTTCCAAAGAATCCAAAATGGAATCTTCAGCTATTTCATAAGTGATTTTGGAAAGATAACTGAAAGTGCGGGGCAGGTCCTGGAACGGCAATTGCTGGAGCAGCTTGAGTACCACAGCAAGATTCTCTTCCTTATGGTTGGCCAATTGTTGATTTTTATAGCTGTTTTCCCTGGTATCCCGTAAAGAATCAATCATAATCCACTCTCTGACAATCTGGGAATCAAGCAAAGTAGCTTCATGATAATTGATAAACTCATCTTCTGCTATTTCCTGGGATAACTGGATAATCCGGTCATTGTGGAAAAACACCTTTTTTATTTCTTTTCCGCTCATCAAAGAAAAGAGATTCTTTAAGGTTTCTGCCCCATTTTGTTCAGCATTTTTTAGGATATCAGCCCGATGGGCATTCAGTATTAATTTATCGATACAATATTGCTTTACCTTTTTTGCATCCCTAAAGTCAACTTTTCCATTATGATCCAAAATTTCAAATCCAGGGATTCCTCTCTCTGGTATAAACCATGGGTTGATATCGGCATTAAGGATGACTGGAGAAAGCCCAAAAAAATGGACTTCCCCCGCATCTTCATTGATATAGAAGGTGTTGTTATCCATAGTGCCGAAATCAAATCCTGCTTTGACCCATCCACGACCCACCATGGCCAATTTTTTCTTTGTTTCTTTTCGGGAAACGTTTGCCTCCTTGTTTTTATAATAGAAGTCGATAAAAGTGGCTTCGTCCAAAGTTGGATTCAATTTTTGCTTGACATTCGAATAGAGCAGATAAAGGGCTTCTTCTCTATGTCTTGAATTTGAACTCCAGTTAAGGATCTTGTTTTTCCCCCTTTCTTGATAGAGATATTCCAAAATATCCCCGTACAATGGATCCATAGAAAGATCTCCCAGGAATTGGTGGTAATCAAGCTTTTCCAAAATATTCCTTCTGTTGACACTTTGACTGATGACCCGCCTCCAACCATTATAAGGTTCTGTTTCTTTATAGTCTGCAACCCTTACATTCAGAGGCTGGTTTTGATAGGCATTAAGCTCATCCATTGCCTCATAAAGGTTGCTGTAGAGCTGGGAAGCCCTGATACTAATCTCTTCCTCCTCGATACGGTTCAGTCTTGATTCCTCTATGGAGGCAATTACTTCGCCATAATATTCAGAAGTCACCAACTGCCCAATCTCCCTGACCTCTGTAACCAAATTCGCGGTTGACGTTAGTTTGAGCCCTCCTCCAAAAATGCCAAATGGGTTCCACATAAACAGGAAAACCACCAAGGCTACCACCAGAATGATATTCAAAATAAATTTCCAGTCCGTAAATATTAAACCTATCATATTTCCTCCGCGTCTTCTGGTTCTCCTGTCAGATTAACCTTGGCAATGATCAGCTCATCATTTTCAAAGGTGATATAAATTTCTTTATATCCTAAAGAGCCAAGCAACAGCTTGAACATTTTTCGGGTATGGTTCTGAGTGGTTTCCACGACTCCCATATACTTGAGATTGTCCCTGATATCCAGTTCGGCCAACCTGAAGAATTCTTCCTGATCCCGGAGGTCTATTTCATTCAAAAAAACCTGGGGATCGGAGATCAGGGAATCTTCCACAAAGTTTGAAGGGGGATAAGAAAAATTGAGCACCTCAATAGGGGGGAGTTTTAATTCGATTTTCCTGCCTGTAATCTGGATGCTTTTTTCGGTAATCTTGCTAAGGTCAATACCTGCTTTGACCTTAGCTTGAGAGTAGGCCATGAATTTTGCTTCATTGAATTTGAACCACAACAGGTTTTTGGTTTTCGTCCCAAAAACTACTTTATCTATTACCATCTCCGTTGTCACCATGTCACTGGCCTCCTGTACTTTTCCAACAACCATGGCCCGCTCATCATTTTGACAGGAGGCCAGGAGAAATATCCAACACCCCCATAAGGCAATAAAAAGACTTGGTCTGCTTTCTGGACGTTTCATACCTTTACTTTTTGATGAATTTCCTTTACTATTTGGAACAAACATTCAGCGATCTTTTTCTGCCCTTCTTCACTTAACAGGAATTCCGCCTCTTTTTTGTTGTCATAAAATAGGTTTCGCACCAAGAATGCCGGACATTTTGTTTTGGTCAACACAGTATAAGCGGCTTCTTTATTTTCAAATTCTCCTGCGTCAGTCTTATTTTCCCTGAATACAAACTCAGGGAACAGCTTTTTATACCATTTTGAGGCAATAGTTGCCAATTCATCACTTTTGGTTTGACCTACACTGGTATATACTTCAAAACCTTTTGCAGTATTTCCCTTTCCTTTTGTGTTATCGGAAGTAGCATTACTGTGTATGGATAAAAGATAACTACTAGGATTGACCTGATAAATAGTGTTCGCTTGTTGCACCCTTTCCATAAGATCGATGTCAGCTTCCGTTTCCAGGGTGATGTGAAAAAAGGGAATTCCGGC
Source organism: Anditalea sp. (assembly GCA_040905145.1). GTDB lineage: Bacteria > Bacteroidota > Bacteroidia > Cytophagales > Cyclobacteriaceae > DATGMS01. The sequence goes on along the minus strand of JBBDSC010000154.1, from coordinate 2,790 downwards.
TTTTTCTAATTTTTTGGCCAGAAGTTTCCCGATAAGCCGATTGATCACCCCTTCATAAATGACCGTATCATCACTAAACCTGTATTGTCTTCCTGTTGTGACATATTGGCCCTCCACCATACCGCCGTGTCCCGTATCAATGATCGGGATCAGTCCTGTGGAGCTTTGATCCACTTTCGTTTTGAATTTATTATAGGCGGCTTTTAGTTTTTGATCGTATTGATTTACTTTATAGCCACTTCCATTATAGCCATAAGCAAAGGATTCCCAGTCATAATTTCCATTTGTTTCCTCTGATATATAATGGATCAACGCCTTTCCCCGTAATATTTTGGTTTTTATGAAAGCCAGAAAATCAAGAAAATGATAATTTTCTGTTTCATGTTGCTTTTCTTCAAATTCATGTACATCTAAATAATCTCTTCCTTTTATATGGTGCTCAAGGTTTTCTCCCAGAATTTGGAAGAGTCCCCAGGAAGCAGAATAAATGGCCGCTTTCTCATCAATTTTTTTAGCCGCATCCAATCGCTTGTACTCTTTTGAACCGATTAAATAATGTTTTCTGGTCCATTTTTTATAGACAATATTGTCATTACCCTTCTGTAATTCTTCAGGATTTTTCCCGAATTTTTCGAGCCAGTACCAAAATTTATGTCCTTCAAAAAGGATTTTTGCCTTTCCATCCTGAAGGTGGCCCCGTCCCGAGGATTCTACGGCAATAATGGCTTGGACCACTGGTAGGGAAAGCTCAATTTTATCCTCTGATTTTAATTTTTCCAAAGCCATTTTGATGTCTTCATCACTTAGGACTTTATGGTGCAGGTTGTCCAGGATCTGTACATATTCTACCCCTTTTCCCAGCTGGAGCTCTTCCATTAATGAGATAGAAGTTGGCTCTTTTTGTGTAGACGAAGGAGGGGAGATATCATTCTTTTGGGCAAATTCAGTATCTTCCTCCAAATGTTCCTGGTCCTCATAATGTACTTGATCCTTGGGATCAGTAGACTCAGGAGGTGAGCTTGCTCCTTTTCCGGCACTTGGATCTTCCCCTTTTTTCAGGGAAGAAGAAAGGGAACTTCCATCTTTCCCCCTTTTATTGGGATCACTCCATCTTTTTTGAAGGTACTTGAGGGATTTATCACCAAAATAGAAGGCAATCATCATAAGAAAAGCTGTTTCAAAAAACTCGAATTGTTGGCGCACCAGAGCAAGTTCAGCTCCAGTGTATTCCGTGCCAAAGCTTACGACCAATAGGGACATTCCGCCGATCAAAAGGGTAAAAGCTATCATACCCCGCACAGTTCCTGGTGGAAGCCCAAAGGTCTGGCTGCGATAAGGGTTATATTTCGGCGCTTCCAATTCAGATGGGTTTACCGGGAAACCCTGCTGATGTCTTTTCTCAGCCTCAAATATTTTGTTCCAGTCTTTATCAGTAATTCCATAATTGATATTGTAATGATAAACAGACCACATAAAGTACATCAAAAATGCCCCGATCCAAATTAGGGCTGTCATTAGACCTATTGCCTGAAAGAGGTTATTGTGTTCAACATAAACAAAAAATCCCCCAAAGATACCCATAAGGATAAGGATCATGGTGAGTACAACTGTTCCCCGGAAGAAAAAACCATGGTAAGGATTTTCTTGTTCCACACTATCCTCCTCCTTATTCTCCACCACAGGTTTCATGTATTTGGCAGTCACCCGATAAATGATACCCAGTGCCAACACGGCAATAAAGCCCAGTGTAAATCTTTGGTTGGCTTCTTCCAGGCTGGGGATGATCAACGCAGCCATTACCAGGGCAATTATCACAATAGCACCGATATTAAAAATCAAATAGCGCCGGGTCTTATCTTGTTCGACTTTCTTCTTGTCGATTTCCTTTTGTTCCTTTTCTTTCATTTTCACTTTTTTTTGTTTTCAGGATCCTTCCGGATACTGAATCGGTAAATGAGGATTGGTCCCTGCTAAACCCGAGAGAATAAACCCCTTCAGAAATTCTTTTGGTCCCAGGAGCCTTTTCTTCCTGCTGGGAATTCTCCAAGGTGTAAGCAAAAAATTTATTCCCCAGGAAAAGAAGGCCCAGCGTGGTATCTCCATCGTCCAGATAGCGTAAAACAGTCAGATTATGACCAGAAAGCAATGGTTGATTGTTTGGAATTGCTTGGAGTTGTTTTTCGATTTTAAGAATTTTCTCCTCTATTTTCTCCCCTTTTGCCTTTTTATCATGATTTGGGTTAAAAAATGATGAAATGGATTCCTGGGAAAGTGGTTGGTCTGTCTCTTCTGATTTTTTAAAAGCACTTGCCACTGTCTTAAAACCTTTTTCAATCAAAATCAATAGGTATCCTATAAAACCAATGATCCATAACCATGCTTTATCCAGTAGTTCGGGGTTGGTGATAAACAATAAAACCAATATGGTAAAAACAGCAACAGCAAAAAGTGCTAACAATTTTTTCATATGGAATTGATATCTATAAACAATACGCGGATTATGAAAAATACGGCATTTACCTAAAATTTAGTTATATATTTTATTCTTTTCAAGAAAATAAGAATTATTTTATATAAAATACCCAATAATGGGTATGTTTAGAAATAAAATACTCGCTTTTTTGCTCAGGTGTGTGTTATTCCTTTCTCAATTGGATAAATTCTGAAGGGTGTAATTTATTGATCCTACTATCGTAGAAGATAAGTTGGAGGAAAGATTCAAGTACATAGGTTCAAGTATAAAAGCATAATAAACTGGTAATCAGTGATCAGCAAGCAGTAATCAGTATT
>JBBDSC010000153.1:0-4964 GCA_040905145.1 Anditalea sp. | reverse complement strand
CATAAATAAAAAATTGTACTATTTCCCTTGCATTTACCTTAGAATACAGGCAGGCCCTTCAGGGTTGGGACGTATAAAGATACCTTTTGACCCTCGGGTTGCATTCGTACCTCATTCCACCCGGGGCTATTTATCTTTTACCCCTTCTGGGTAACAGGGTTCACTTCGGACTTCCGAAGTAACCTCTTCCGTCTCCCTCTCCCTTAGTCTCTTCGTCCCCTCGCTCTTCCCCAAGGGATACGGTCTTCCAGCTTCTTCCTCGGTTTTCCCTTCCAAACAATCTTCCGATATTTTTACAAACAATTTTTTCATTTCTCCTAGGTTAATTAACTTTGCACATGGCAGAACAGATCTTGATCCTTGACTTTGGTTCCCAGTACACACAACTCATCGCCAGAAGGGTTAGGGAACTGGATGTATATTGTGAAATTCACCCTTTTAATAAAATACCTGAAATTGGTTCTGAGGTCAAAGGAATTATTCTTTCAGGAAGTCCATGTTCCGTAAATGATGAAGAAGCTCCCGATGTGGATTTAAGTCAGCTGCGTGGCAAGCTTCCTATTTTAGGGGTATGTTATGGCGCACAGCTATTAGCTCAGAAAAATGGGGGAGAGGTGACTCCCTCAGAAACCCGTGAATATGGAAGAGCCAATCTAAATTATATTGATACCCATTTCGATCTTTTTAAGGAAATGACCCATAACACCCAGGTATGGATGTCACATGGCGATAGTATAAGAAATCTTCCTGATAATTTTGATGTCATTGCCAGTACCCATTCCGTAAAAGTTGCTGCTTTTAAAATCCAAAAAGAAGAAACTTATGGCATTCAGTTCCACCCGGAAGTGACGCATTCCTCAGAGGGTAAGAATCTGTTAAGAAATTTCGTAGTCCAGATATGTGATTGCTCGCAGGATTGGACCCCGGATGTATTTATTGATGCGACCATTGCGGATTTGAAAAGCAGGATAGGTGAGGACAAAGTAGTAATGGGTTTGTCCGGAGGCGTGGACTCCTCGGTAGCTGCCACTTTGATTCATAGGGCCATAGGTGAGCATTTGACCTGCGTGTTTGTTGATAATGGACTGCTCCGTAAAAATGAATACCATCAAGTGCTGGATTCCTATAAGGACATGGGCTTGAACGTGATCGGCGTCGATGCCAAACAAAAATTTTATGATGCTTTGGCCGGAATTTCTGATCCCGAGAAAAAAAGAAAAGCAATAGGAAATTCATTCATTGAAGTTTTTGATGAGGAGGCCCATAAAATTGAAGGGGTGAAGTGGCTGGGGCAAGGCACTATTTATCCGGATGTGATAGAGTCAGTGTCGGTAAACGGTCCTTCTGCTACCATTAAATCGCATCACAATGTAGGCGGCTTGCCTGATTTTATGAAGCTAAAAGTGGTGGAGCCGCTGAATACCCTTTTTAAGGATGGTGTAAGGGAAGTCGGAAGTGCCTTGGGAATTCCCGAGGAAATTATTGGCAGACATCCTTTTCCAGGACCTGGTCTGGCCATTAGGATATTGGGTGACATTACACCCGATAAAGTCAATACTTTGCAAGAGGTTGATCATCTATTTATCCAAGGCTTAAAGGACCATGGATTATATGATGAGGTTTGGCAGGCAGGAGCCATACTGCTCCCAATCCAATCAGTTGGCGTAATGGGTGACGAGAGAACCTATGAAAAGGTAGTCGCTCTGAGGGCCGTATCCTCAGTAGATGGAATGACAGCAGATTGGATGCATTTACCCTATGAATTTTTGGGAAAATTATCCAACGATATCATCAATAAAATTAAAGGAGTGAACAGGGTAGTATATGATATTAGTTCAAAACCACCGGCTACAATAGAGTGGGAGTAGGTAAATATAATTAAATTTCATAATCTTAGGTATTGAATTTGAAAAAGCGAACTGAATTTATAATTTACCCCATGAGAATCTTTGTATTCACTTTACTATTTATTATAGTTTATGTCCCCTCCATTTTGGCCCAGGAGGAGCTTTTGGACTATAAGCGTGCAAAAGAACTGGTGTCCAATGAGGATTTTGGTCAAGCCATGGATCTTTTAAGGCCTTTTATGGATTTCGAGAAATATGGTGTGGTGGCTAATTATGCCAGCTATCATTTTGCAAAAGCCGCCTATGGAAATAGACAGTTTGAACTGGCAAAAAATTCCTTGAGCCAAATCTTGGAGGAAGGAAATTGGAAACATCAGGATGATGCAAGATATTTGTTGGCCTTGTGCCATTTTCAGCAACAAGAAATATCAGAGGCATTGACTGAGATAGCCAATTTGCGGGATGAAAATGTCTTGAAGGAAGCCTATCGTGCTTCTTATGATTTTCTGCAACATATCTCCACAAGCATATTAATAGTAAATCTGCCGAAATTTGAAAGAAATAAAGGGCTGGTAATGGCCCTTAGAAACCAATTGGAAAGCCGTTCCATCTTATCCGCAGGAGAACAAACTGTTTATGATCAAATCAAAGATTATAAATTTTTTGATGGGGATGATGATGAATTCACCCGTGAACTGAATCAAACCTTGGAAGTGGCTATTGTCCTTCCCTTCAATTATAATGGAGGTTCGGGCGTAAAAGAATTAGGGGACAATAATTTCGTTTTTGAGTTGTATAAAGGGATTAATTTTGCCTTGAATGAAGCAAAAGAGAAAGGTATTTCCTTGATCATCAGGACTTTTGATACAGAAAGAAATAGGGATGTAGTGAACAGCATTCTGGAGGATCCATTTTTTAAATTGGCAGATATTATAGTCGGGCCAATTTATCCAGAAGAATCTGATATGGTAGCAAAATTCGCAGAAAGCCAAAAGATCCCTTTTATCAATCCACTTTCCAATATTAATGATAACCAATCAGATTCCGGCTATTCCTATTTGTTCAGGCCCTCAGTTAAGGCCATTAGTGAGGGCATCCTTAATTATAATAAGAAACTTCCGGGAAAAAGAATAGCAGTGGCTTATTCAGGAACTACCCGGGATGAATTGCTGGCTGGACAATATGTTGAATCAGCAAAAGATATGGGGTTTCAAATAGTACAGAACAGAAAAGTAAGTGCTAAGGATATGAGGGATTTTTTTGATAATCTTTCTTTAAAAATAGAGGATAGTGTCCGAGCTGACCAAATTGTCATATTTTCCGATGATCCTAATATAGCCTCCCCTACCTTTGCCGTTTTAGAGTCTTTGAATCCAGAAGTTCCTGTTTTGGTAATGGACAGCTGGTTGTATTTCAACTTTGCCAGTTATGAAATGTTTGATATGCAAAATTTTCATTTTATAGGGAACAATACGGTTAATGTGAACCTAGAGGAGGTAGAGGATTTCAGGGAAAGATTTTTTGATAAGTATAATGTTTATCCTGATTTAAATGCCCACTTAGGCTACGAAATTATTCACTGGATAACCAATTCAATCAATAGTAAAAAAGGTTTTGATTTTCAAAAAAACCTTGACCGGGATGGATTTCAAAATGGTAAACTTACCTTTGGATATGATTTTACAAATAGCCGTTCAAATAATTACGTTCCAATTTTGAAACTAGAGGATGGGGTTTTAGAAGTAGAATAAAAATTTATTGTTAATGGAGATAAAGAACAGTAAGGTCCTTTTTGAAAAGGCACAGCAATTTATTCCTGGAGGGGTTAACTCCCCAGTAAGAGCATTCAAGGCAGTGGGGGGGGAGCCTGTTTTTATTAAAAGGGCAGATGGAGCCTATGTTTTTGACGAAGATGATAATGCTTATATAGAATTGATCAACAGTTGGGGACCCATGGTATTGGGACATAACCATCCTATGATCAGGGAGGCTGTCATCAAGGCCATGGAAAATGGTACTTCTTTTGGGGCTCCCACAGCTTTGGAAGTAGAAGTTGCCGAATTGATTAGCCAAATGATTCCTTCAGTGGAAAAGGTCAGGATGGTCAATAGTGGGACTGAAGCCACCATGTCTGCTATTAGGTTGGCCAGGGGCTTTACCGGAAAGGATAAATTTATCAAGTTTGAGGGGGATTATCATGGACATGGTGATTCTTTCCTAATAGCTGCTGGTTCGGGAGCGGTTACCATGGGAAATCCAGACTCACCAGGAGTAACCAAAGGAACAGCTAAAGATACATTACTGGCCCCTCACAATGACTTAGAAGCTGTTCATAGGCTGGTGGAGGCAAATAAAGGAGAAATAGCCGCCATGATTTTGGAACCGGTAGCAGGCAACATGGGGCTTGTTTTGCCCAAGAACGGCTTTTTGCAAGGATTGAGGGAGATCTGTGATAAGGAAGGGATCATACTGATTTTCGATGAGGTAATGACAGGCTTTAGACTTTCACAGGGGGGGGCACAAGAACTTTTCGATGTAACGCCGGATCTTACCACCCTTGGTAAAATAATAGGAGGGGGAATGCCTGTAGGTGCTTATGGGGGCAAAAAAGAAATCATGGATTTTGTCTCACCCGTGGGACCTGTTTATCAAGCCGGTACCTTGTCCGGTAATCCCATTGCTATGGCTGCAGGTCTTGCCATTCTCAAACACTTGCACCACACACCATCTGTGTACGTAGAGCTGGAAACAATTGGTGATAAATTGGTGAAAGGGTTACAAAATAGCTTGGCTAAAATGGGGTTGAAATATACGATCAATCATATTGGGAGTATGTATAGTTTATTTTTTACCCAAGAGGAGGTTTATGATTTTAATTCTGCCAAAAAGTCAGACACTTCGCTCTTTGGCAGGTATTTTCAAGCCATGCTCAAGCGGGGTGTTTATTTGGCTCCCTCCCAATTTGAAAGCCTCTTTTTATCCACGGCTTTAAAGAGTGAACACCTTGATAAGATCCTGCAGGCCAACGAAGAATCCCTGAAGGAAATAATGGATTAACTAGTGGGCACTTCTAAAAACCTAAGTTAGAAAAACGACCGGATAAATGTGTATCTTTAG
>JBBDSC010000152.1:0-5096 GCA_040905145.1 Anditalea sp. | reverse complement strand
AACCAACGACCTACTGATTACAAGTCAGTTGCTCTACCAGCTGAGCTAAGGAGGCCTATCATTTTGTCAATATATCGGAAGCAGCATTGACTATGTCTGGTGTCTTCCCTATTGCGAGTGCAAATATAGATTTATAGTTAATTTCCCCCAAACAATTCGGACAAAAATTTAAAGGGATAAAACTATTCACCTAAATATGAGAAGTTTAAAATTCCCGAATGATGGACAGTTTTTTCCTTAACTTTTCCACTTCCTTCTCGGCCTTTTCTATTTTTTCATCAAATTGATCTTTTAGCTTATCTGCTGTTCTGGAAGAAGCGAAAAATTCCAGATTATTTTTCCAAAGGGTGATGTTGTTTTCAAGGTCCGAAATTTGCTTCCTGATACCATGCTCCTTTTTATTCAGCACCCGGGTGCCATTGGGGTCTGCCTGGATTTTATTCAGGTTCAAACGGAAAAGGAAGTCCTCCTGGTCTTCTCCCCCAACTCCCAGTTTTTCTACATAGGTTTCAACAGCTTGATTGAATTTAGCCGCAATTTCCTTTATATTCTTCCTGGGTACAAATCCAATCTTATTGTATTCTTCTATCAGTTCTTCAAGTTGTTGCGAAGCCAACTCCGCTCCCTTTGATTCACCCAAAATCTTCTCACATATGGCTTCTTTCATGGCCAGGTTTTCATCAAATTCCTTTGACGCTTCTTTGTTGGCCTGACGTCTGTTTTCAAAGAAAGTGTCACAAGCTTTTTTAAAACGTTTATAAAGCTCATCCCTCACCTTTTCAGGCGTAGGTCCTAATTTTTTCCATTCCTGCTGCAACTTGATCAGGACATTGGCAGAATTCTGCCAATCCAGACTGTTCATCTCCGCCTCTGCCTCGGTAATCAATGACTCTGCTTTTTCTTTATTTACCTGCCGGATATCATCCAATTCTTTAAAGAAAAGGTTCTTATTGTAAAAAAAATGTTTGAATAATCCCCAGAAAGTTCGATTGATTTCTTTTCCATTCTCCCTCGGCACCGGACCTATGGCTTCCCATTGCTTTTGAATATCCAAAATCTCTTTGGTTTTGGTGTTCCAATCTTTGATCCTTTCTGCTTTAAAATCCTGGCATGTTTCGAGCTTCTTTATCAAAGCTTCTTTTATATCCTGGTTTTGCTTAAAAGTTTCCTTTTGGCTTTCGTAGTAATCTTTTCTCCTGGAATACACCGCATCAGAAGCAGATTTAAACCTTTGCCAAACTTTCTCTTGCTCTTCCCTGGGAACAGGTCCTATGTATTTAAAATCTTCATGGAGTTCGTTCAATGATTTAATGGCCTCTTTTAAATCCTCGACTTCACTGAGCGCTTCCGCTTTTGCACAAAGTTCCAGCTTGCTTTCCAGATTCTTTTTTCGGTCAAGTTCCTTAAGTTCAAAATATATGCTCCTGTTATCGTAGAAGCGGTCCATTAAGGCATTATAAGAAGCCCATAAATTTTTATTTTGGTTGGAAGGTACAGGGCCTATATTTTTCCACTCTTCCTGAATTTTCTTGATGGTACTGATGCTGTCGGTAGTTTCTTCCCCATCAACCAATTCCCTAAGCCTTTCTAAAATCTGATTTTTGGCAAATAAATTTTTGTCTTTGGATTGCTCAAGTTCCTTTATAGTCGAAGCTTTTTTTTCTTTGAAATCATTAAAAGTCCTAAAAAACTCTTTGTCTTGATCAGTTTTACGATATTGAAAATCATCAACCCCCCCCCCTTCATTAATGAACTTTTGAAGTGCTTGCTCTTTTTCCTTTTCAAAAAGCTCATCATAAAAGGATTTTAGCTCATGCACCAAGGGATCGGATTTAATATAATCCCTTTTCCCAAACTGGTCCTTTAACTCTTCCAAAAGCTGTTTTTTAGAAAAATTGCTAACCTCCACATGATGATCTTGATGATCATGCTTTTCCTCTGCTGAACCGGTGTCATTTCCCTGCTCTCCTTGGTTAACCGCCGTTTCTTTTTCCACTACTTCTTGAGTCACCTTGTCTTCTTTTGACATTTCTTTATCGTTCTCCATAATTGAGTCCTTCCAAATTACCACTGCTTAAGCAAAAGTAATAAAATTGCTCTAATTTAATCTTGGGTCTATGGGATAATTTGCCAAAACCTGAAAATCCCCACCCATATTCTTTAATATGATGCGCCATAAATCATCAGGAGCGGAATAAAAAATATTCTTAGAATAAATATTATCGCAAACTATCCATGTATTGGCCGTAAGTTCTGCATCCAATTGACCCTCAGACCATCCCGAATAGCCAATAAAAAACCTGAAATTATTCAAATCCAATATACCGCTTTTATACTTTTGGACAAACTCATCAAAATCACCTCCCCACCATAGGTTTTCAGCTAATGGAACGCTCCCACTGAGCAGGGCTTCTCCATAATAAATAAAATGCAGTGTATTTTGTTCCACCGGGCCACCCACATAAACCTCCATATCCAGAAAATCCAAATTATCCAAAAGATCCCCTACTTTTAAAATGGATAACTTGTTCAAAACAAGTCCAAATGACCCATTCTCATTAGTTTCGCACAATAAAACAACTGATCTTACAAAATTTTCATCCTGTAGGAACGGTTCTGATACGAGCAGACATCCAGATTTGGGCGGTAGTTTAGAATTAAATTCCATTAAAAGTGCATTTATTAAAGAATGCATTAATATAAAACAAAAAATTTTTTAAATGCAATAACAATGTTATTTTTAAAAAATTAGGCGAAAAAACATGAATTTAGCTGATATCCGAAAAGAATATATTTTAAAATCATTTGAACTGGAAGAGCTGGCAGAGTCCCCTATCGATCAGTTCCATATTTGGTTAAATGAAGCTTTAATAGCTGAGGCAATGGAAGTCAATGCCATGAATGTCGCTACCATTAATACCCAAAACAGGCCCTCTTCCAGAATTGTTTTATTAAAAGGTGTGGACCATGGGTTCATTTTTTATACCAATTATGAAAGTAAGAAGGGGAAGGAACTAAAAAACAATCCTTTTGCAGCCTTAAATTTCTTTTGGCCTGAATTGGAGAGACAAGTGAGAATTGAAGGGGAAGTGGAAAAAGTAGCCTCCGAGATCTCAGATGAATATTTTCTCTCAAGGCCTATCGGCAGCCAAGTCGGGGCCTGGACTTCTCCACAAAGCAAAGTTATCCCCAATAGATCTTTCTTGGTGAACAGGGAAAAAGAAATGTTCATGAGGTTTCAAAAGGAGCCTTTAAAAAGGCCTGAACATTGGGGTGGTTATCGGGTCATTCCGTATTACATGGAATTTTGGCAAGGGGGTGCCAGTAGATTACATGATAGAATAGCGTTCGAAAAAGGAGAAACCGGAATATGGACAAAGAAAAGATTGGCCCCATAGGCGGTGCTTTGACTACCCTTAAATCCCTCCTTTTGGGGACATAAATCCGGTTTTCAATGAAAAATAATTACAACTGGTAACAGAAATCCCACCCCCTCCCTTCAAGGGGGCTGGGATGGGGTACTGATGCCGGGAACCATAAAAAAAATAGCCCTGTATTAAGATTAAAGCAAGTGGAATAGTACAATTTTTAATTTTTAGGCAGCATATTTCAAGACATCGACATAGGGGGAATCCCGTTCTATAACCGAGAAGATCCTTGAGATGAGTTTGTTCCTGATAATATTCATTGTGCTCATTTTGTTCTTACCTTCACTGATTCTTTTTTCATAATAGAGTTTCATCTCGGTATTGTACTGTATGGCCACTCCTGCACACATGGTCAAAAGTGATTTTATACGTTTATTTGCCAGATTACTGGTCTTCGTTCTTCCAACGAAAGTTCCGGACTGGTTGGGAAAAGGGGCGATTCCTGCATAACTGGCAAACTTTCTCCAATTTTGAAAGGAGGTAAAACCTTTTGTCAATACAATCATCATTGCGGCAGTCTGGGGACCGATACCCTTTATTGTCTGGATTAGATGATATTGTCTGGACAATTCCCGGTCTTCCCTGATCAGGCGTTCCGTTTCAGCCTCTGTTTTTTTGATCTGTTTGTCCATACAGTCGATGACCTCTTTATGGGAATTGACATAAACCTCGAATTCCTCCTTCCCAAAGATCTTTTGGTATTCACCAAGCCTGGTTTTGTATGCGGCTCTTTCTTTCACCAGGCGTTCTCTGTAAGAAGCAAGCTTTCTTATCAATTCCAGGTTTTTGGAAGGCATTTTGAATAGTTTGATCTTCTCCCTTTTCTCATAGATATATTCAGCGATATCCTTTGAGTCAGCTTTGTCTGATTTGCCGCCTCTGATCCCCAGCGACTTTTTCAGCTCCAAACCGGGGATTACCGTAAACGGGAAATTGTGGCTGTTCAGGAAAACCATTAAAAGCTCGCTGTAAAGTCCTGTGTGCTCGAATCCGAACAGGATCTCATCATGGCTCACTTTTCCCAAAATTTCCATAAGCCATTCAACCATGGCTTTGAAGCCTTCCAAATCATTGGAGAACACCTTGTGGTAGCCGGCGTTTCTCAAATAGACATCGATGGTGGATTTACTCACGTCAATGCCGATAAATGCTGGAAATTTCATGGTTTTACGTTTAATAGTTAATAAAAAGGTTGCCGAAACTAAAACCTTTAGAAGGTCTGCTAACCTACAATTCTAACTGGTTCTTAAGGCAACCGGAACTTAGAACGGGGACTGATACAGGGCGTAGGCCTTGATATCCTAGAAAGGGCGTAAGTTCACCCCGTTCTGGTTCCTAATTTAACTTTATCAACAGTAATCCACAAATTATCAGTCTCCCCCCAGACCCCCCTCATTGTTGATAACTATAATATTAATATTAGAAAATTAACATTTTGTAAATCTAAAGGAAGGGGCGAAAGACTAATCCAAAAAGCTTAATAACGGTAATTAAAGCTTACGCCCTGCGTTAAGGTATGCCGGATTTGAACATAGATTCATTTCTTTCTCTAGTTTAATATTAGTTAATTGATTATTAGGTTTTTATAAGATTTAATTTTTAACTTTATTCACCTTTAGGGTTACCCATCTAGGTAGCAAGAATCCTAATTTGTTTAAAGGTCAACGG
>JBBDSC010000151.1:0-5121 GCA_040905145.1 Anditalea sp. | reverse complement strand
CCAAGACTCATATTCTCAAATCTCCCCAATCAAACCAAATTATCATATACATTGATTAACTTTTTTGAAATGGTATCAGGTTGAAAGCGTCGGATGTTTTCTTTTCCTTTTTTTATCAGGTGGTCCCTAAAGCCATTACATTTTAGTGCGGATAAATTACTTTTCAGATGGTCGCTATCATTGGGATCTGTATAGAGAACTGACCTTCCTCCAACCTCTTCAAAACATTTGCCCAAAGTAGTTATAACAGGGACGCCGGACTCCTGAGCTTCTATGATTGGAATGCCAAATCCCTCAAAGATGGAGGGATAAATGAAGACATATGCTCCGGAATAGATGGCGGGCAAATCTTCAAAAGATACCTGATGTAAAAATAAAACCCTATCCTCCAAGCCTGAAGCATTGATATAAGCCTTTAACTCCTTTAGGTAAGAACTTGGCTTGCCTACTACCACCAACGGATGTTCGAAGTCGGGATTGTTCTTTAGAAACTCCAGGATTAAACCAATATTTTTTCTTTTCTCTATAGTTCCCACAGTAAGCATATACGAAGGAGGCAAATTGTATTTTTGGACCACCAGGTCAAGCTCTTCTTTCTTCACCTCATTTTTGAAATTCTGGTGACATCCTTGATGAATGACTTCTATCTTCTTTTCGGGGACATTCAGAAAACGGGTGATATCCTTTGCCGTTTGATTACTTACAGCAATGATCTTATCCGCTTTTTCACAGGCAAATTTTGTTTTGTATTTATAGATCTTTACATCCAGAGGATGATAGAGGTGAGGAAACCGGAGAAAAATCAAGTCATGAATGGTGACCACATAACGGGTGTTTTTATCTTTTTTTACAGGGATTTCACTGCTGAGCCCATGAAAAACATCCAATTTATTATTGGTGTGGTTTTGACCGGAAAAAACACTTCTCCAAAGGCCGGACATGATTGGGAAATTCCATAACCCTTCGGGAGTGATAATTTTCTGGTTATTATTGGTACAGGATTCTGTTACTTCCTCATTTTTGATGGCGCCCATAGGAGAATATAGGAAATATTCGTTTTTCGGATAATGGTCACTGAGTGATTTTACAATAAACCTGCTGTAATTCCCTAACCCGGTAAAATTCTTAAATGCTCTTTTGGCGTCGAATCCAATATTCATAATGGGTGATGTTTTATGGTTTTGTTACCATGACGTAGATTCATTCAAATATGCTACCATAATTTAAATTTTAAAGAGAATGTTTAACAAAAATTAAGATAATTGGATCAAGTAGGAATAAACCTTAAATTTTTATTAAATTATTATATGGGCATAAATGCTGCCGGTTAGCATGATATTATTTTTTACACTATACCTCGCTAAACTGTTGCATTTCAATGAACTTACTGTATAAACCTTCCTTGAACATCAGCTCCAGGTGATTTCCCTGTTCAATGATTTGGCCATTTTCCAAAACCACAATTAGATCTGCATTTTGGATGGTACTTAACCGGTGAGCAATGACCAGGGATGTCCTGTGTTTCATCAACTTGTTTAAAGCATCCTGTACCAATTTTTCCGACTCCGTATCGAGTGCAGAAGTGGCTTCGTCCAAGAGCATGATAGGCGGGTTCTTTAAAACTGCCCTGGCTATGCATATCCGCTGTTTTTGGCCTCCAGACAGCTTCATGCCCCTATCCCCAATATTGGTGTCGTAACCGTTCTCGGTTTCGGTAATGAAATCATGGGCATTTGCAATTTTTGCGGCGGCTATGATTTCTTCCAGAGTCGCTGAGGGTAACCCAAAGGAAATGTTATTTCTGATAGTATCGTTGAAGAGCATCGATTCCTGATTGACTACCCCGATCAGGGAACGTAGCGAGTTGGTATTGACCAATCGTAAGTTATGTCCATCTATATAGAGATTCCCTTCCTGGGCTTCAATGAATCTTGGTATCAGGTCCATCAAGGTTGATTTACCTCCTCCTGAGGGACCGACCAAAGCAACTGTTTTTCCTTTGAGAATAGTCAGGTTGATTGATTTTAGGACCGGTCTTCCCGGATAGGAGAAGGAAAGGTTTTCCAAACGGATCGACTCTTTAAAATCCTTTAAGACGATTCCATCGGGCACATCAGTGATTTCCGGTTTTTCATCAATCAATTCCAATACCCTTTCTCCGGCGGCAATTCCCGAATGGATAGTGCTAAAGGATTCGGTAATGGCTTTGGCAGGACGCATCAATTGGGAGAAAATGGCGATATAAGCAATGAATTCTGCTGCGCTAAGTTCTGATTGATTGTTGATAACGAGCGATCCTCCATAGAGCACGATGATGGCCACCATCGTTACCCCTAAAAACTCAGATACAGGAGGAGCAAGCTGCTGACGGTAGGCCATTTTTCTCCCCAGTTCAGAATACTGTAAATTTTCCTTGTGGAATTTGTTCTTGATGGAATCAGTGGCATTAAAGGCTTTAATAATCTTGATCCCTGAAAGGGCCTCATCCAAATAACTGATCATCAATCCATATAAATGCTGAGCCTGGCCAGCTTGTTGTTTCAGCCTCTTTACGATTCTGGATATGAAAAAAGCCGAAAAAGGCAGTACCAGTAGGGCAAATAGGGTAAGTTTATAGGATATGGCAAAAAGAATGACCAAATAGGCAACCAACTGTAAAGGTTCTTTAAATATCACCTGTAATGTACCTGTAACGGAATATTGGACCACTTGTACATCAGAGGCGATTTTTGATATGATGTCTCCTTTGCGTTGATTACTAAAAAAGCCAACGTGCATGTTCATTACATTATCAAAAACCCTTTTCCTGAGGTTAAGCAAGGTGTGGATCCGCAAGTTTTCCATTACCCGTTGTGAAAAGTACTTGAACACATTTCCCAAGAGAACGGAAATGACAATGACCAGGCAAACTACTTTTAATGCTTCCAAAGGGCCGTAAGTAAGGTTGATCTGTTCAGCATAATAGTTGAAGTATCCTAAAATATCCGTCCATGAATCAGGCTTCAACGCGGGTTCGCCTTGCGCCTCATTCTGTCCAAATAAAGTACTTAAGAGGGGGGCCAAAAGAGCAAGGTTCAAAGTACTGAATATGACCCCCAACAAGGTGAAAATAACATAAGGGATGGCATATTTTTCAATAGGCTTTGCAAAAGAAAGTAATCGGAAATAAATTTTCATTTTTATATTCTAAGTCAGTAGATTTCACTATCGGCATCAAATGGCTATAGCCAGATAATATTCTTCCCTTCCATCTCTAACGTGATAATTTTTTTGACTTCAAAAAGCGTAAAACTGCTTTTGTTTTTTACCATAAGCAGGTTTAGCCGCTTTTTTGACCTGTAGATTTCTTTTGAATTGCTAAGGAAATACCTAAAACTTTTCCATATCCAAAACCGGCCCAAAAGGAGTTTCGGTGTCACTTCGAGGAACAGCACGTGTAAATACCATAGCCAAAAGGAAAAACCTTCCAAATGTATGGCATGTAGGAGAAAGCGGTTTCGGTAATAAATTTGCTTTACCCAATTCTTTGTGCAATAGCTCTTGGTGGTAGAGGATGTTTGGTGATAACAAATGGATTGGTGCTCATAATAACATTTCCAACCCAATCTCCATGCCCTTAAACCCAAATCCAGGTCTTCCGCATAAAAGGGAGAGAATATTTGATCGAAGCCTTTAACGGATTTCATTTTTTTTGCATCCACTAAGGCGTTGGCACCAGAAAGGTAAGTAGTTGGAATAAAATTTTTATTTTCATTGGAATAAAAAAGATGAGTAGCTTTTATTTTACATCCCATAAATTTGGGATAGCGGGCCGTATCTTCCATCCGGCGCTCATCCATGCTCATAATCCTTCCCATCACACCGAAGGTGTCTTCTTTCTCAAAATAACGCCATTGATTTTCGAAATAATCAGGGCTTAACTTTACATCTGAATTGAGAAACAGTAGCAATTCATATTGGGCTATTTTCATCCCTTCATTGCAGGAATAAGAAAAACCTTTGTTGACCGGGTTTTTCACTAAAATGATATCCTTATAATGTTCTTCAATGAAAGGGACGGAGTCATCCGAGGAGGCATCATCGACAATGATGATTTCATACGCCATTTCAGTACACTTTGCCGCTTTAATGGTAAAAGGCAGATACTGTTTCAAAAGCTGAGAGCCATTATAATTTGGAATTATAATGGACACTTTTTTTTTAACGGGCATATTTATTAATGTAGATAAATAATAGTGGTTTTATATTGAACGTAATTTCCCCAAAAAATGCTACACGGTTCAAGGACAATATTTGCCTATGCATTCTCATTTTTTTCACCAATAAGTGAATAAACAGAAGAACAGTTCCCTGTTTTTAAACTGGTCTTAAAATTAAGTGTCAAATATATGGTTTTTTAAAGGATTTTATGCTGGGTTGAAAAGTTTTTGGTTGATGAGTGGTGACTTTTGCGGTTTAGTAAGCTTTGACTGATACTGTTCTCTATAGCTTTTCCATTCAAAACAAACGAGATGGTGGTTGCGAAATATTCAGTTCTTTGGCAATGGCTTTGATACCTTTTAAATCTTAAACTAAAAAGCAGCCACAGCTTCTCCGGCTTTAGCGGAAAGCCCTGACACCATGGTGACTGATGCCGGCTAAAGCCAATATATCCCATCACCGTTGACCCCCGGCTAAAGCCGGGGGCTATTGTTTAATCCCTCCAATGGAAGATAAACTGACAACCTGTAAATGTCAATAGCCCACAACTTTAGCTGTGGGCGGGAATAAATCCTTGAAAACGGCTTTAGCCGATATCCCCCTCAATACTGTCAGCAACCTGCGGCTAAAGCCAGTCATCGGTAATCCCCCGTTCAATCTGGGGTGGTTAAAAAAGAATGTTTTTCTACCGATCGCCGATAAAAAAATGTTTTTAAAAGCATCCGGATGGAATATTTGCCGTACCTACGGCACTGATTTATGGCTGCTGCAATCATTGGATTTTCAGGGTGATCCCTGAGAAAAGTTAAAAGGGCTATAGGCCAAAAAAGAAGTCCAAATTCTTTAAATTGAATTTGGACTCTTTTGTTGGCCGACCAGGGCTCGAACCTGGACTCTTCTGGACCAAAACCAGACGTGTTG
>JBBDSC010000150.1:0-5189 GCA_040905145.1 Anditalea sp. | reverse complement strand
ATGATGCGATTGTTTCATTGGTAAAGGATCGGATTGTACTTGCCGGTATTTAAGATTGTCCGTAAGCGGACGGTTTTGTCCGAAATGAGTAAGGCTATTTGAGCAAAATTGATTCTGAATCCCAGAAACAGGTATTTTTAGTGGCATGGAAGTGGATTATAGTACCAAGAAGCAAGAGGAATTGGAAACGAAGGGATTTAGAGACGAACAGATAAACGGACGGGGCGTAGCCAAGTCTCGAATCTTTTGTCTCATATCTCATATCTAATAAAGCCATGTGGAAAAACTACCTCAAAATCGCCTACCGCAACCTGCTGAAAAACAAGATTTTCAGCCTGATCAACATCCTGGGACTGGCCATCGGAATGGCTGCCTGTCTGCTTATTCTACAGTATGTAAACTTTGAATTGAGTTATGATCAGTTCCATGAAAAAGCAGATCGAATTTACCGGGTGCGTCATGACCGGTATATTGATGGTGAACTGCAATACCAAAAAGCCCAATCCTTTATTCCCACCGGAGAGGCCATGGAGCATGAATTTCCTGAGGTAAAGGAATATACCACCTTATTCAGGATCGCTGAACAATCAGACATCATCATGACTTATCAACAAGAAAATGGGGATGCAATAAACTTTACTGAAAAAGAGGTATATCATGCAAAAGGGAATCTTTTGGATATATTCTCATTGACCATCACTGAAGGGCAAAAGGATATTAAATCATTAGCGCCTAAAACGGTCCTCATCTCAACCTCTGCAGCGAAAAAGTATTTTGGTGAGGCTTCTCCCATAAATAAAACCTTAAGTCATAATTATGCTGACGGCTATAAAATTGTAGGCGTATTTGAAGACCTGCCAAAAAACTCCCACCTAAAATTTGACTTTCTTTTTGCCTGGATGTCTTTATCAGGTGATGAAGGAGAAGATAACCAGAATTGGAGGTGGGATGGTTTTTATACGTATCTGCTGCTGAATCCCGGGGCTGATGTAAAGGCCCTGGAAGAAAAATTTTCCGATTTGATCAGGAAGTATCAGGCTGGGGGAGCCAGCGGAAATGTCAGCTCTAAATTTGCATTGCAGCCTTTAACGGCTATTCACTTGTATTCAAACCTTATCGGTGAGGCTGAGCCAAACGGTGAGGCAAAGATAGTTTATACACTCCTCGCATTGGCGCTCTTTATTTTGACCATTGCCTGGATCAACTACGTCAATTTATCTACGACACGTTCCCTGGACAGGGTAAAGGAAATAGGGGTCAGGAAAGTGGTAGGCTCTGGCAAAGTTGAAATTATCAAACAGTTCCTTGTAGAATCGATGTTAGTGAACCTGTTGGCTTTGGCGGCGGCATTAACCATCATACAAATTCTATACACCTCCTTTGCTGAGTTTACAGGGGTTGATATGTCACTTACACTTTTACAAAAACCGGAGTTCTGGATGGGAGTTATCCTTCTCCTTTTTGTGGGAAGTTTTGCAGCCGGGCTGTATCCTGCTTTTGTTATCTCCTCTTTTGAGCCTATCAAAGCGCTGAAAGGAAAATTCTACGAAACCCGCAAAAGCACGTCATTTTGGAATTTAAGACATGCCCTGGTCATATTTCAATTCACCATTTCTATTTCGCTTATTGCTGCCTCCCTAATAGTTAACAAGCAATTGTCCTATATGAAAACCCGTAGCCTGGGCATCAACATTGACCACACCTTAGTAGTGAATACACATGCTACTGGAACAGATTCCCTGTTCACGAAGAACTTGTCTGTTCTCAGGGATAGGCTTAATTCCCTTAGTACGATCAAAGGAGTGGTTGCTTCTTATAATATACCAGGAAAAGAACATCTGAGTAATTTTCCAAATTTCAGGCATTCAAAAAATCCTGAGGAATTGGTTTTACTTTATTTCACCCGGATCGATTACAATTTCATTCCTGCTTTTAATGTTGATCTTGTAGCCGGAAGAAATTTTTCTGAAGGCATAGATGACCAATATACCATGATTATGAATGTAGAAGCCATACATGCCCTTGGGTTTGAAGATCCACAGGAGGCGATTGGTTATGAAGTAACTTGGGGTAATGAGCACATAGGAAAAGCTGAAATAGTAGGAGTGGTGGATTTTCGCTCTACTTCTTTTAACCATCAAAATTATCCGGTGGCCTATACATCCACCTTTTTCCCATTTAAATACTTATCCATAAGGTTTGACAAAATCAATGGTGAGAATGCAAGGCAAAACATTGCACTTGTGGAGAATAATTGGGAGGCGATATTTCCTGAAATACCCTTTGAATATTTTTTCTTAGACGATTTCTTCAATAGCCAATATCAGGAAGAGCAGAAGTTCAGCCAATTACTTGGCATATTTACATTACTGGCTATTATCGTAGCTTGTCTGGGGCTTTATGCCATTGCTTCCCTGACAGTCTTACAAAGAACCAAGGAAGTTGGGGTGAGAAAAATTATGGGTGCTTCGCTGAAAAGCCTGCTTCTGTTGCTTTCCAAAAACTTCCTGCTATTGGTTTTGATAGCGGGAGGGATTTCCTTGCCGATCATGCAATTCGTTGTGGATCGATGGATGGAAAACTATCCCCATCGGGCAGAAATATCCTGGTGGACATTCCTTTTGCCCATTGCCTTGATCCTTGTGATTACTGCTTTAACCATAGGGTACCAGATCATTAAGGCTTCATTGGTCAATCCTTCAAAATTGTTGAAATATGAATAAATATTCAATTTTTAATGACGCAACTGTTTCATTGGTAAAGGATAGGATTGTACTTCATTATGGAAACGTTTCTAAACAGGGGATTGCTTCGTCGGTGTAACGCAATGGGGAAAGGTTCAGGCTTTGTCCACCTCCTCGCAATGACGGTGATAAATCGACGGAAAAGTTTCCTCTAAATACAGGATGTGACAGCCAATAAGTAGTCATTATTTTGAGTGGATTCATCCTTAAAACAAAAAATGTATGTTAAAGCACTATCTAAAAACCGCCTACCGCAACCTGTTGAAAAACCAGGTTTTCAGCCTGATCAACATCCTGGGGCTGGCTATTGGGATGGCGGCCAGTCTGCTTATCCTGCAGTATGTGGGCCATGAATTGAGCTATGATGGTTTTCATGCACATGCCAAAGATACTTACCGGGTTACGCTGGACATTTATAAGAATGGAGAACGGGAAGTGCAAAGTGCCAGGGTCTCCCCGGCGGTAGCGTCTTCTTTTCAAGCCGAATTTTCGGACATAGAAACCTTCACGCGTATGGTCATACTGGGGCCGGATGCGGTTCT
Source organism: Anditalea sp. (assembly GCA_040905145.1). GTDB lineage: Bacteria > Bacteroidota > Bacteroidia > Cytophagales > Cyclobacteriaceae > DATGMS01. Next base: position 1,903 of record JBBDSC010000150.1, on the reverse strand, counting down.
TACTTATGAAGACCGCTACAAAGGGGAAGCGGATATATATCTCGCTGACTCTGCTTTTTTTGATGTGTTTTCATACAATTTGCTTGCAGGAAATGCGTCCTCTGCCCTGAATGCACCTTTTTGTGTAGTCATTACCGAAAGTACAGCTCAGACCCTTTTTAAGGATAAAAATCCAATAGGTAAGGATATCGTCATCAATGCGGCTAATTTTGATAACACTTCGCTCCCCTTTAAAGTTACTGGAGTCATAGAAGATTTCCCTGAAAATTCTCATTTACAGCCAGGCGTGCTGATTTCTTATCCAACTTTATATGAATTTGTTGGCCATCAGTTTGATGATTCATGGAATTGGAACGAAACCTATACCTATGTTAGGATCAATTCCAATGCTGATCCTGAAATATTGGAAACCAAGTTTCCTGAGGTAGTCTATCGGTTCAATCAGGCACCACTGGATGAACAGCAAATGGACTGGCAGTACAAACTCCAGCCCATTACCGATATTCATCTCCACTCTGACCTGCAACATGAATCATCGGTAAACGGTAACGGTTTTTATGTCTACGTCTTAGCGGTGGTAGGGAGTATGATCCTTCTGATCGCTTATATCAATTTTGTCAATCTGATAACCGTAAAAACATTGAGCAGGACAAAGGAAGTGGGTATCAGAAAAGTTTCCGGAGCTTATCGTGGTCAATTGATCTTTCAGTTTTTTCTGGAATCTCTATTTATCAATATAATTGCCCTGTTACTCGGCATTGTTATACTACAAACAGGAGCTCCTTATTTTTCCAGTGTATTTGACGTAGAGCTTTCCTGGATCACCGGCAGTCATCCCAGGCTATGGACAGGCCTGGCTTTCTTTATGCTACTGCTGGTCCTTGGCAGTGGGTTTTACCCGGCTTTCGTCCTCTCCGGATATAAGCCGGTGAAGGTACTCAAGGGTAATATGGGCCAGGATAGGTCGGGTGCTGCCCTTAGAAAATCACTGGTGACGGGACAGTTTGCCATCGCACTGGTGCTGATTGCCTTGACCCTTGCCGCAGGCCTACAGATCCGATATATGCAACGGCAATCACTTGGCTTTAATCCGGAGCAAGTGGTGGTCATCAAAGGACCTAAAGCTCATGATTATGGATATGGGGATAACTTCGCTGCTTTTCGGAACAAGCTTAACCCTTTTACAAACTATCAACAGAAATGGACAGGAAGGCGAGATCATCGGAGTGGTGCAGGATTTTCATCACCAAAGCCTGAAGGAACCCATCAGCCCTACCCTATTTTACTGTAGCCGTGGGTTTAATTATTATACAGCTAAGATTGAAAGCGCAGAAATGGCAGAAACTCTTGAGCAATTAAAAGCCACTTACACAGAAATGTTTCCGGGCAGTCCTTATGAATATTTCTTCTTGGATGAGTTCTTTTATCGCCAATACAAAGCGGAACGGCAATTCAATCTCTTTTTCCGGATCTTTTCCGGCCTGGCCATTTTCATTGCCTGCCTGGGGCTCTTTGGGCTTTCCGTTTATAACGTGAGCCAAAGAACCAAAGAGATTGGCATCCGAAAAGTGCTGGGGGCTTCGGTCAGTAATATTGTTGCACTGCTTTCCAAAGATTTTATGAAAATGGTACTGATGGCAAGTATATTGGCTTTGCCCCTGGCGTATTGGGTGATACAGCGTTGGTTGGAAAACTATGCTTTCCACATTGACATTTCCTGGTGGCTCTTGCTGGTTCCCGTATGCCTTTTGTTGTTGATTACTTTGCTGACCGTCAGCTTCCAGTCCATCAAAGCCGCCTTGATGAACCCGGTTGAGTCTTTGCGATCGGAGTAAACAACAACGAAATCCCGCAAGGCGGGATGGATTCGTTGAGAAGTGAGTAGGGGTTTGGAGTATCAAGA
>JBBDSC010000149.1:0-30208 GCA_040905145.1 Anditalea sp. | reverse complement strand
AAAAAGGAATCTATTTATCAAATTCTTGGAAATTACGAGTTGATGGTATCATCCAGCCAAACAATAAAAGCGATTAATATCATCAAAAATGAGATCACGTTTTAGCATAAGTAATTACAGTAATCTAGCACAACGCGTTATCACGGCCACAATAGGAGCAGTAATTATTATTACCGGCTCTTTCTATAGTGAATGGGCCTACTTCATTGTTTTTGGCATTGTCCTGGCGTTTTCCCAAATGGAATTTTATAAATTGTGCGGACTGGACGGAATGCTCCCTTTAAAGACTTTTGGCACATTTGTAGGACTGGCTGTTTTTTCATTTACCTTTTTGGAAGAAATGAAGATTTTGCCCCCTCAATATTATTATCTGGTGTTCCCTTTGGTTTCCATGATTTTTTTTATCAAACTCTATGGAAGATCCGATAAAAAGCCTTTCAGCGGGATAGCATTTACCATATTGGGAATCTTTTATGTAGCCATTCCTTTTTCCCTATTGAACCTCATTGCCTTTTCTGTAGATAATACTTTTCATTATGAAATTGTAATAGGGTCTTTGCTTATACTTTGGGCAAGTGATACCGGTGCTTACTTTGCCGGGACCAAATTTGGGAAAACAAAATTATTTGAAAGGGTTTCTCCTAAAAAGTCTTGGGAGGGGAGTTTGGGAGGGGCGTTTGCAGCGATTATAACGGTTTATTTTCTGTCCAAGTATTTTACGGTGTTGCCCCAATGGCAATGGTTTTGCATTACCGGAATCATCATCATAGCCGGCACCTATGGAGACCTTATTGAATCGTTGTTTAAAAGAAGCATTGCCATCAAAGATTCGGGAAGAGGCCTGCCCGGTCATGGGGGATTTATGGATCGTTTTGACGGATTGTTATTGTCTGCCCCATTTATCATAGCATTTTTGAAAATCTTTTAAAAATAAGCCTTGACTGATGAAAAAGTCCCTAATATTGTGAAGAGAAAGATGGATCAATAAAAATGAATGCTATATGACTTACATTGAACCCGCTCCGATTAAGGATAAAGAAAATCCTTTGGAGTCAATGATGGAAAGGTTTAACATTGCAGCAGAAAAATTAGGCCTTTCGGATGAGGTTTACAACGTCCTTAAAAACCCTGCCAAGCAGGTGATTGTGTCAATCCCGATTACCAGGGACAACGGTAAGATAGAGGTCTTTGAAGGAATAAGGGTAATTCATTCCAATATCCTCGGTCCAGCCAAGGGGGGCATTCGTTTTGCCCCTGATGTGCACCTGGATGAGATAAAGGCATTGGCTGCCTGGATGACATGGAAGTGTGCGGTGGTAGATATTCCGTATGGTGGTGCCAAAGGAGGGGTCCGGTGTAATCCCAGGGAAATGTCTCCGGGTGAAATCGAGCGGCTGATGAGAGGTTATACCCTCGCCATGATAGATGTATTTGGTCCGGACAAAGATATACCTGCCCCGGATTTGGGAACAGGGCCGAGGGAAATGGCCTGGTTGATGGATGAATTTTCCAAAGCACGCGGTACCACGATCAATTCAGTAGTAACCGGAAAGCCATTGGTTCTTGGAGGATCTTTGGGCAGACCAGAAGCCACGGGCCGAGGGGTGATGGTATGTACACTTGCAGCCATGGCAAAACTAAAAATCAACCCTTTTCAAGCCACATGTGCTATCCAGGGATTTGGCAATGTAGGGGCATCTGCCTCTTTGCTTTTAGAAGAAAGAGGGTTGAAGGTGGTGGCAATCTCTGACATTTCGGGGGCCTTTCACAACGACCATGGCATCAATATTATTGAAGCAATAGCTTATAGGGACAGGAATAATGGCACCTTGGAAGGATTTACCGGTGCTGAAAAAATGACCAACTATTCGGAAATCCTGGAATTGGAAGTAGATGTTTTGATCCCAGCTGCTGTAGAAGATGTAATTACCATCAAAAACGCAGATAGGATCAAAGCCAAATTAATTGTAGAAGGGGCCAATGGGCCCACCTCATACAAGGCTGACCATGTGATCAATGAAAAAGGGATTATGGCTGTACCGGATATCCTGGCAAATGCCGGAGGTGTTACAGTTTCTTACTTTGAATGGGTGCAAAACAGATTGGGATACAAATGGACTGCCGAGCGGGTAAACCGTCGGTCTGACAGGATCATAAAAGATGCTTTTGACCATGTTTACAATGCCTCAATTAAGTATGAGGTACCATTGAGGAATGCTGCTTATATCATAGCCATAGATAAAGTAGCACAGACCTATACTTATCGCGGAGGTTACTGAAATTTCAGGGTAATTTTGTGGAGGCGATAGGGTGAATGGTTTGAATGAAGGTTGAAATAAGGCCATCATATAAAGATCAATTTATAATATTAGACTTTTTTAACTTTACCTTTTTTAAAAATGACAGCTAGGCCTCCTACATTTTGGAGGTTCTTTTATTTAACAAACGGATAAATATTCGCAAATTGCAGTGCTATATATAAATGGTTCTGTAAAAATTGGGCAAATCAATAAATACAGTTCATGTAACCGATTGTATTTCAATAACCTATAAGGATTACAATGAAAATACATAAAGAAGGAAGAAAAATATTGTTTTGGATGTTGATAGCCTTGACAGGTTTCAGTGTAATTCTTCACCGACTGATACCTGAGCAGGAAACCACTTTAAATGTAGTTTTGCTGGTCAGTGTTATTATTTATTTGGGGGTATTACAATTTTTCAGGAATCCTTTAGTTCAATTACCCACAGATGAAACATTGGTCTATGCTCCTGCGGACGGTAAAGTGGTGGTGATAGAAGAAACGGAGGAAGAGGAATACTTGAAAGAAAGAAGAAAGCAGGTTTCTATTTTTATGTCCCCGGTAAATGTCCATATAAACCGATCACCAATTAGTGGTATCATTGAATATTTCAAATATCATCCGGGGAAATACCTGGTGGCCTGGCACCCAAAGTCAAGTTTGGAAAATGAACGCACCACCATGGTAATAAGACAGCCTAATGGGACAAAAATTCTGGTGAGACAAATAGCGGGAGCAGTGGCCAGGAGGATCAAGTGGTATGTCAAAGAAGGAGATCCAGTGGTTAGGGGCGGCGAATTTGGCTTTATTAAGTTTGGGTCCAGAGTAGATGTGTTTTTACCGTTGGATGCGGAAATGTTGGTAAAGGTCCAAGAAAAAACCAAAGCAGGAAAGACACCAATAGCCAGGCTTCACTAATTACGGGCAAAAAATCCTTTACCCAATAAGTTTTCCCTTTACCTGTATCTCCATTTTAAAAAATTTTGTACATTTGCAGTCCGTTCGGGTGAACGGGTCTGTATTGATTGGGTCAATATGGATTTTCATAAACTAAAAGCCCCAGCCAAAGGGCCCTAGGGCTGTGGGTAATCAGGGTCATATATTTTATGTCAAATACAGAAGATTTTAACTGGGAAAAGTTTGAAACCAAAGGTTTTGGAGAAGGTTATTCAAAGGCTGAGAAAGCCGAAATGGAAGAACTCTATGACAAAACCTTAAATGAAATCACAGAAAAGGAAGTAGTCAAAGGTACTGTCGTAGGTATTAATGATAAAGATGTGATTATCAATATTGGGTTCAAATCAGATGGATTGGTACCAAGAACTGAATTCAGGGATCTTCCTGATCTTAAAATCGGTGACGAAGTAGAGCTTTTCATCGAAGAACAGGAAAATTCCTTGGGTCAATTGGTACTTTCAAGAAAGAAAGCCAAGATGGTGCGTGCCTGGTCGGACATTGAGGAAGCGCTGGAAAAAGACAATGTTATCGAAGGCCTTGTGAAGAGAAGGACAAAAGGTGGTTTAATTGTCGACATTTACGGTGTTGAGGCATTCCTTCCCGGTTCGCAAATAGACGTGAAGCCTATCAGGGATTTTGATATCTATGTAGGCAAGAAAATGGAAGTGAAAGTGGTGAAAATCAACCACGCTAACGATAATGTTGTAGTCTCCCATAAAGTGCTGATCGAGAAGGATCTTGAGAAGCAAAGAGCTGAGATCCTGAACAACCTGGAAAAAGGTCAGGTACTGGAAGGCGTAATCAAAAACATGACCAACTTTGGTGTATTCATCGATTTAGGAGGCGTGGATGGTTTACTTCATATTACGGATATTTCTTGGGGAAGGATCAATCATCCGGAAGAAGTGCTTAATCTGGACGACAAAGTTCAGGTGGTGGTACTTGACTTTGATGATGACAAGAAGCGAATTTCATTGGGAATGAAGCAGTTAACAGCTCATCCATGGGATTCTCTTTCCGCCGGATTGGAGATCGGATCCAAAGTTAAAGGTAAGATTGTAAACGTAGCAGATTACGGTGCGTTCCTTGAGCTTGCTCCTGGTGTAGAAGGTCTTATCCACGTATCCGAAATGTCCTGGTCGCAACATTTAAGGAACCCTGCCGACTTCGTTAAAATAGGTGACGAAATTGAAGCAGTGGTCTTAACTTTGGACAAAGAAGACAGAAAAATGTCTTTGGGCATAAAACAATTGACCGAAGATCCATGGACCAAGCAGGATATGGGAACCAAATATTCTGTAGGTACAAAGCATAAAGGGGTGGTAAGAAACCTAACCAATTTTGGTTTATTCCTTGAACTGGAAGAAGGGATTGATGGTTTGGTGCACGTGTCAGACCTTTCTTGGACTAAAAAAATCAAGCACCCTTCAGAATATGTAAAAGTAGGGGATGAACTTGAGGTAATAGTTCTTGAACTGGATGTGGATAACAGAAGATTGGCCTTAGGACATAAGCAATTGGAAGAAAATCCCTGGGATACTTTCGAGAGCATTTTCCCTGTAGGATCTGTTCACAAATGTACTGTAGTTTCCAAAAATGATAAAGGTGCAGTTTTAGAATTGCCTTATGGATTGGAAGGATTTGCCACGATCAAAAATCTGGAAAAAGAAGATGGGATCCTTGTTGAAGTGGGCGAAGCTTTAGATTTCAAGGTGACAGAGTTTTCTAAAGATGATAAGCGGATTGTGCTTTCCCATACAGCTACTTTCAAGGAAGATACTTCAGCCCCCAAAGCAGCTAAAAAGTCAGCTTCTCCGAGCAAGAAAGCCCCTGATCCACAGCCTGCCACGGAGAAATCCACTCTTGGAGACTTGGATGCCCTTTCTGCACTGAAAGAGAAAATGGATAAGAAGTAGTATTTAGAATCTTTTTTTGCGCTTCCCGAAAGGGAGGCGCTTTTTTTTGATATTGCTATAATCGGTGTCGAAAGGTAAACCGAATATTGTCATAGGCAAAGTCTACATCATAAGCATATTCTTTTTCCACGGATTTTAAGTAGCCTACCTCCATACACCGGCAGGGACATTAGATAAAATGCAAACGATATACCAATTCCTACCAAATACCTCATGCTCTAATATTTAAGCGATTTTTGCTCAAAAGTCAAGCCAAGATAGTAGGTGAAAAAAAAACAGCACTCAAAAAGGATGCTGTCATGGAAAGAGGTCGAGAGCGGATTCGAACCGCTGTACAAGGTTTTGCAGACCTCTGCCTAGCCACTCGGCCACTCGACCAATCATAATTGGAATGCAAATGTAGGTATTATTCAATGCTATCCAAAACTTGAACTTTAAAATCTTTAGATAAGTAACCACTCCCCGATTTCTGTTTCAATTTTCAGTTATTCGCCATCATGGAATATTTGAAGGAACCATTAAAGGAATTTATTGCATTAAAAAGGTTATTTATAAAGATTCTAAATTATTCTTATTTCAAATATTTAAGAATTAATTCATTGAAATGCAATTACTTATATTGGTTTTCCAGAAGGAAATGAGTAGAGTTTGTCAGTTTATATCCTGTTTGATAAATAGAACTTGGGTAGTACATTTGTGGGGAGTTTAGAAACCTTGAATTAAACGGATTAAAGAGTAATAAATATGTCAATCAAACGCTCATTATTAAGTGTTCCCTTTAGATTTAGCTTTTTGGCGTTGGCTTTTTTTCTTTGTATAGGAAATAATGTCCAAGCTGCTGATCCTGAAGTTTCTGAAAATGAAGAAGCCATCATGGCTGGAGAATCCTTGTTCAATGCCAATTGTTCAGCCTGTCATAGACTTGATCAAAAGTTGATTGGACCTGCCCTGAGGGGAGTGACTGACCGAAGGGAAATCCAGTGGGCAAAGGACTTTATTCACAATTCACAAAAGTTAATCCAAAGCGGTGATCCAGTGGCAAAGGCATTGTTTGAAGAGTTTAATAACCTAGTGATGCCAGCCATGCCCTTCCTTAGTGATGATGACCTCAACAACCTGCTTTCTTATATAGAGTACGGGGATAAGGCTGAGGCTACTCCTGAGGGGGCAGCTGTTTCTGAAGGAGGAGAAGGCGGTCAGGCTGGAGAAGCCAGTGGCATACCCAGTGAATACCTTACCATCATTTTAGCTGTTTTAGTGTTGGTGCTTTTATTGATCCTGATTGTCTTAGGTCTGATCATTTCTGTTCTTACCAAATATTTGAACAAAAATGAAAAACTCGATGAGGATGATAAGGAGATTGTCAATCAAAAGACAGACTTCAAGAAAATATTAAAAAGTGACGGCTTTATCTTTATTATAACGGCCATAATAGTGGCCATGATAGGGAAGACTGTAATCGACGGCCTTTATTCTGTTGGTATTCAGCAGGGATATGCACCCACTCAACCGATAGCCTATTCTCATCAACTTCATGCGGGTGAATATGAAATCCCTTGCCAGTATTGTCACACAGGTGTGGAAATAGGAAAATCAGCCAACATTCCTTCGGCCAACATCTGCATGAATTGTCATACTTATATCCACAATGTGGACGGTCAAGAAGGAGTATCCCCTGAAATTGCGAAAATACATGAAGCTGTAAATAATGACACCCCGATAGAATGGGTGAGGGTACATAACCTTCCGGATTTATCTTATTTCAATCACTCACAGCATGTAAAGGTGGGTGGAATAGAATGTCAGACCTGCCATGGTCCTGTTGAGGAAATGGAAGTAGTGTCCCAGCATAGTTCCTTGACTATGGGATGGTGTATCGATTGTCACAGAACGACAGACATTCAGACCCAAGGAAATGAATACTATGATAAACTGGTGCAACTTCATTCTGATTCCAAAGATGCACTGAAGGTAAAGGATATTGGGGGCTTGGAGTGTGCAAAGTGTCATTATTAATAATTAATCTTTTAAAAGACATTCTTTATTTTAATATAAAATGAAAGAAAATAAAAAGACCTATTGGAAGGGATTGGAGGAATTGACCAATGATCCAGAATTTGTTAAAAATGCAAATAATGAGTTTCCTGAATATCTCCCCATTAACGAAAACGAAGAAGGTGGTTCTTCAAGAAGGGATTTTTTGAAGTTGATGGGATTTAGCATTGCGGCAGCTTCTTTGGCAGCTTGTGAGGCTCCTGTAAGAAAAGCTATTCCCTATGTAAATAAACCGGTAGATGTTAATCCCTCTATTCCCAATTATTACGCCTCTACTTTTTCTTCCGGCGGTGATTATGCACCAATTGTAGTTAAAACCAGGGAAGGTAGGCCAATCAAAATAGATGGAAACGAACTATCACCCACTACTCAAGGAGGGAAAAATGCCATTGTCGAAGCTTCTGTTTTGACCCTATATGACAAGCAAAGGTTAACAGGACCCCAGATTAACGGGGAGAAATCAGATTGGGCTACTCTTGATAAGCAGGTGTCGTCCAACTTAAGTTCTGCGGGACCGGTTAGAATCATAACCAATACCATTCTTTCTCCATCCACAGAAAGGGCGCTGGGGCAATTTTCTGAAGCCATAGGGGCCGAAGTAGTTACTTATGACCCTTTATCCAATTATGGTATCACCAAGGCCAATGAATTTTCTTATGGCACAGCCATGCTTCCTTCTTATAAATTTGACAGGGCTGAGGTCATTGTGAGCTTTGCAGCTGACTTTTTGGGTACTTGGATTTCTCCCATTGAGTTTGCCAAGCAATATAGCAAGGGGAGAAAAGTTTCCAAAGAAAAGCCTACCATGTCCCGTCATTTCCAGTTTGAATCCAACCTTTCATTAACTGGGGCGAATGCAGATTATAGAACTCCTATTAAAGCATCGCAAAGCGGCTTAGCAGTTTTAGCACTTTACAATTTACTGGCAAGGAAAGCAGGAGTACCTACTTCGGCTGGAACCTCCTTAGAAGTTAAACATTTATCAGGAGCAGCAGATGAGTTGTGGGCAAAGAGGGGACAATCAATAGTGGTCTCCGGATCCAATGATCCGAACGTCCAAATTATCATCAATTCTATCAATGACCTTTTAGGTAATAACGGTCAGACCATTGATTATTCAAAACCTGCTTATTTCCGAAAAGGAAATGATCAACAAATGGATCAATTCGTCACTGAACTACAGGCAGGCAGGATCGGGGGAGTTGTTTTCTATAACTGTAATCCGGTTTATGATTTTGCCAGGGGCAAGGAATTAGGAGAAGCTATTGCCAAGGCTAAAGTTTGTGTTGCTACCAATGGGACGAAGGATGAAACAGCTTCTTTGGCCCAATATCTGGCTCCTGACCATCATTTTTTAGAATCCTGGAATGATTTCAGTCCTAGGTCAGGTGAGTATAGCTTGGCACAACCTACTATTTCCCCTTTATTTGACACCAGACAGGCCCAGAATTCTTTTCTGAGATGGGCAGGTATATCCACTGATTATTACGATTTCTTGCAGGAAAGCTGGAGGACCCAATTATTTGATAACCAAACTGAGGCGACTAATTTCCAGGAATTTTGGGACCAATCCCTGTACAATGGGGTCTATACCACGGCTTCTCTTTCTGAATCTGAGGAGGAGGGTGGTACGGTTATCGAGCCCGTCAATGACATTAGCTCAGCGGCTGCTGAAGTTTCCAAGGCTTATACAGCTGACAATAAAGGGTTTGAATTAATCATTTATCAAAAAGTGGGTATTGGTAACGGTACTTTTGCCAATAACCCTTGGCTACAGGAGATGCCTGATCCCCTTTCCAAAGCTACCTGGGACAATTACCTTACGGTTTCCCAGAAGTGGGCCACTGAAAATGGTCAAAAGATGTACGAGGGGGCTACTAAAACGGCTAAACTTACTGTAAATGGGAAGACTGTCACTGTGCCTATACTGGTACAGCCGGGGCAGGCAGATGGGACTATCGGTTTGGCAGTGGGTTATGGCAGGACCAAAGCGGGAAGAGTGGCCGAGGGAATTGGCGTGAATGCCTATGAACTAGTGGATATTTCAAAAGGCTTCACCAATTTCGATATCACAGAAGGAGTATCTATAGAAATAACGGAAGATTCCTATAGAATAGCCCAAACACAAACCCACCAGACCTATATGGGGAGGGAGAGCGTGATTCAGGAAGCCACTTTAGATGAATATCAGGATGACCCATCCGCAGGTAGATATAAGCCTAGAATATATCATGGAGGGGAATTTGTCAAGCCAGACAAAATTTCTCTTTGGCACGGCCATAAATACAGCCAACATCATTGGGGTTTGGGTATTGACCTAAATTCTTGCATTGGCTGTGGTACCTGTACGGTTGCCTGCTACGTGGAGAATAATATTGCTGTTGTAGGTAAGCAAGAGGTGCTCAACAGGCGTGAAATGGCCTGGATCAGGATTGACAGGTATTATAGTTCCCCGGATGGTGCGGAGTCCAATCAGGAGCTTGAAAAAGCAGCTGATAATCCCGAAGTAACTTTCCAGCCGATGACCTGTCAACATTGTAATAACGCACCATGTGAGACAGTATGCCCGGTTCTCGCCACTACCCATAGTTCAGAAGGGCTTAGTCAGATGACCTATAACAGGTGTATTGGGACCAGGTATTGTGCCAACAACTGTCCCTATAAAGTGAGAAGGTTTAATTGGTTCAAGTATCATGACAACAAGGAATTTTCAACCGTAAACGTGGCCCAGAACGATGATTTGGGAAAAATGGTCCTTAATCCTGATGTAACGGTCCGTTCAAGGGGGGTCATGGAGAAATGTTCTCTTTGCGTGCAGCGGATACAAGCAGGTAAATTGACGGCTAAAAGGGAAGAAAGGAAAGTAAAAGATGGAGATATAATACCAGCCTGTGCTGAAGCCTGTCCTACTGATGCCATTACATTTGGGGATATGAATGATCCGAACAGCAAGCTGACCCAACTTCTACAAATCAAAGAGGAAACCATCTCTTTTAACAAAACCGTCAATGAAGAGCGGGCTTACCATGTATTGGAGGAAATCAGCACCAGTCCAAACGTGTGGTATTTAACAAAAATCAGAAACAAGGACAAAAACGAAGCGTAAACAATAATTTTAAAAGATATGCAGGTTACTTCATCCGTGCGCGAGCCGTTGGTCACTGGCGGCAAAACATATAAGGACGTAAGCAATGATATTTCAAGACGTGTAGAAGAAAAACCTACTTTAGGTTGGTTCATAGGTCTTGCGGCATCTATCGGGGCACTTTTATTGGGAGGTTATGCGATGATGGTCACCCTTTGGGAAGGTATAGGTACCTGGGGACTGAACAAAACCGTTGGCTGGGCTTGGGATATTACCAACTTTGTATGGTGGGTGGGTATTGGTCACGCCGGTACTTTGATTTCTGCAGTTCTTTTGCTTTTCAGGCAAAAATGGAGGACATCCATTAACAGGGCAGCTGAAGCCATGACGATTTTTGCAGTGATGTGTGCGGCTTTGTTCCCCCTTATACATATGGGGAGACCATGGATTGGGGCTATTTGGGTTTTCCCTCTTCCTAATACTTTTGGATCCCTTTGGGTAAACTTTAATTCGCCCCTTCTTTGGGACGTGTTCGCCATTTCCACTTATTTCTCAGTTTCCCTGGTATTTTGGTACCTCGGCTTGATCCCTGATTTTGCTACCATTAGGGACAGGGCTACAGGCATCAGAAGGTCCATTTACGGAGCGTTGAGTTTTGGCTGGGATGGTGCTGCAAAAACATGGGCGAGATATGAATCAGTTTCATTGATCCTTGCCGGTTTGGCTACGCCCCTTGTACTTTCTGTACATACCATTGTATCCATGGACTTTGCCACCTCCGTTATTCCAGGTTGGCATACGACCATCTTCCCCCCCTATTTTGTGGCGGGAGCGATATTTTCGGGCTTTGCCATGGTATTGACTTTAATGATCGTTACCAGAAAAGTCTTTAAACTTGAAAATTATATCACCATAGGCCATATTGAATTGATGAACATTGTAATCATCATTACCGGCTCCATAGTTGGGATAGCTTATATAACAGAGCTGTTTGTAGCCTGGTATTCAGGAGTGGCTGCTGAGCAGTATGCCTTCCTGAACAGGATTTCAGGTCCTTATGCTTGGGCTTATTGGATTATGATGACCTGCAATGTGATTTCCCCCCAGGTATTCTGGTTCAAGAAAATCAGGACATCCATAGTGGCTACCTTCATATTATCTATTGTGGTAAACATAGGGATGTGGTTTGAAAGGTTTGTAATTATCGTCACCTCTCTGCACCGGGATTATTTGCCATCTTCCTGGGTGATGTTTTATCCTACCAGGTATGATGTGGGTCTTTACCTGTTCACTTTTGGCTTGTTCTTTACCTTATTTTTATTATTTGCCAAATTCTTCCCAGTGATCAATATGTCAGAAATTAAAGTGGTATTAAAATCTTCATCTGAAACAAAGAATAAGTAGACATGGAAAGAGATAAAAATTTTATCCTCGGTATTTATGAAGATGAGGATGTATTGAAAAGTGCGGTTTCCGCAGTGAGAGAAAGCGGCATTAAAATCCATGAAGTATATACGCCCTATCCTGTTCATGGTCTCGAAGAAGTATTAGGCTATAAAAGGAGTAGGTTACCGATCGCAGCTTTTTTGTTTGGCCTGTTAGGGACCACATTGGCGCTTCTCATGCAAATTTACATGTTGGGAATTGACTGGCCCATGATCATTGGGGGTAAGGATCACATACCCTTACCTGCTTTCATACCTGTCACCTTCGAATTGACGGTTTTATTGTCAGCATTTGGCATGGTAACGGTTTTTTTGATCAGTAGTAACCTGAAGCCTTGGGGAGAACCTAGGACTTTTGATTTAAGAAGTACTGATGATAAACATGTAATGGCAATAGATCTTGCCAATAATGCGTCATTGGAATTGGATAGGATCAAGGATGCATTGAAGGAATCCGGTGCCTCTGAGGTCAATAATAAAAGTTTTGAATAGGCAATATTATAGATATGAAAATTACTCAGTCAATATATTTAGTTTCCCTCCTTGGTGCCGGGATTGCCATGATTTCCTGTCAGGCGTCAGGAGATGATCCAGGTTTGGAATTTGCTCCGAACATGTATCATTCCGTACCTTACGAACCTTTATCTCAGATTAGGAATGAAGAATATGGAAGCTGGTTGTCCACCAGAGAGGATGGAAAAGGCGAATATTTCAGTAGTAATCCCCTAAATCCCCACGGGATGTCCATGAGGGAACCTGTAGCCAATACAGTTCCCCGGAATAAAGATGGTTTTTTGCCCTACCGAAGGGATTCAGCAGATTTTAATGAGGCTGCTGAAATGCAGAATCCTTTGGAATTAACCGATCAGGTGCTTGTAGAGGGCAGACAATTATATATGCAGTACTGTAGTACTTGTCACGGCCCAGCTGGAGCAGGTGATGGCAAGGTAGGCGCTGTGTTGGGAGGGGTTGCCAACTTAATAGGCGGGGCTTACATTGATCTTCCGGAAGGCCATATTTTTCATGTCATCACTCATGGGAAAGGTAGAATGAGACCTCATGCATCGCAGATTTCTATAGAAAGAAGATGGAAGATAGTTCATTATGTTAAACAAGAAATTCAGAAACAATAACAATGGCGCACGTTACAAACTATAACTTGGATCAAAAATTTGACTTTACGGCAGCTTTGAAAAGGTCAATCTTTATTTTTGGGGCTATTGGTGCTGTTTTGCTCATTATAGGGATTCTATTTGCGATGTTTGGTAGTGACCATGGCCATGCCGGAGAAGCTGGTGGACACGCATTCCATTGGTCGGAAAGGTTCTTTGCCAATCTGTGGATCAATAATGTTTATTTTGCGGGAATTGCCATAATTGGTGTTTTCTTCTTTGCCATTCAATATGCTGCGCAAGCTGGCTGGTCCACTGGTTTACTGCGCGTATTTATTTCTTTTGGATACTGGCTTCCTTTTTCGGCGGGCCTTTTATTGATTACCTTTTTCATCGCAGGTCATGATATATTTCATTGGACCCATAGTTATGTTTATGACAGCTCCAATCCAGCTACATACGATTCTATCATTGATGGTAAAGGGTCCTATTTCTACTGGCCCTTGGAAAAAGGTAGCTTCCCCTTCTTTTTCATTTTAAGGTTCGTGATTTTCTTTGGGTTTTGGATTTTCTTCTTTGTAAAGATGAATAGCTTATCTAAGGAAGAAGATTTGCATGGTGGTAATGCTTACTGGTATAGCATTAGAAAATGGTCAGCAATCTTTTTGGTTTTCTTTGCCGTTTCATCTTCTATCGCTTCTTGGGATTGGGTGATGTCAATAGACACCCATTGGTTTTCGACACTTTTTGGCTGGTATGTTTTTTCTTCCTGGTTTGTTGCAGGACTTTCGGCCATGACGTTGCTTACCATATTGCTGAAGGAAATGGGATATCTTGAAATGGTCAATGTAAACCATGTTCATGACATGGGCAAATATGTTTTTGCGTTCTCTATTTTCTGGGCTTACTTGTGGTTTTCCCAGTTTTTACTGATCTATTATGCCAATATTCCTGAGGAGTCGGTTTATTATGTTGAAAGGCTCCACAGTGAAACCTATGGGATGTTCTTTTATTTGAACCTTATCCTCAATTTTGTTTTGCCATTCTTTGTGCTTATGACGCGGGATTCTAAAAGACATTCCATCTTTTTAAAGGTGATCTGTATTTTAATAATCTTTGGACATTGGATGGATATCTTTCTAATGGTCCAGCCCGGTGTACTGGGACATAATGGAGGCATTGGGTTCATGGAAATAGGCATGCTTATATTATATGCATCGATAGTTGGCTTCGTTGTTCTTACTGGACTTTCTAAACAAAATTTGGTCCCAAAAAACCATCCTATGTTGGAAGAGAGTTATCATCATCACATTTAATATATATCCGAAAAAGAATAAAATTATGTACGGATTTCTTATTGTTATAGGTTTTGTATTATTGATCTCCATTATTTGGATGGTGTATCGGATACAAACATTGGTATCAGTAGTCAAAGGTTCTGACAAAAAAGTGGCTAGTGGAAGTAACAAAATAAATGCTATTCTCTGCATGCTCTTTTTAGTGGGAATGGGAGGCTTGATGTTTTGGTATTCCATCAAAGAATTTGATAATTATCAACTTCCCATTGCTTCTGAACATGGAGTGGTAACGGACCGTTTGTTCTGGATAACCATGGCAGTAACAGGGGCTGTGTTTTTAATTACCCATATTTTGCTCTTCTGGTTCAGTTACAGGTATCAGTATAAAGAAAACAAACGAGCGGCCTATTATCCTGATAATAATAAATTGGAAGTGATCTGGACGTTGGTACCCGCTTTGGTACTGACTGTTTTAGTGGTAACAGGGTGGAAGGCTTGGTCTGATATTACAGACCCGGCTCCCGAAAATGCCCAAGTGGTAGAAATAATGGGATATCAATTTGCTTGGGAAATCAGGTACCCTGGTAAGGATCAGCAATTGGGGGAATACGATTACAGATTGATCAGTGGTACTAATTCTAGAGGTATTAATTTCTCCGATAAAAATTCATTGGATGATTTTGGGGCACAAAATGTGGTGATCCCCAAAGGAGAACCTGTTTTGTTCAAAATCAGGGCCCGTGATGTACTTCATTCGGTATATGTTCCCCACATGAGATTGAAGATGGATGCCGTACCGGGAATGCCCACAAGATTTTGGTTTGTACCCACTAAAACCACTGCCGAAATGAGAGAAGAATTGGGGGATGAAGAGTTTGAATATGAGTTAGCTTGTACCGAATTGTGTGGTAGCGGGCATTTCTCTATGCGGAAAATTGTCACGGTATTGGAACCAGCTGAATACCAAAAGTGGATGGCTGAGCAACCTACTTTTATAGAGCAGGATCCGGATTTGATAGCTGATCTTCCTGATGATTTGAAGGAATTAGCAGCAATTCAGATCGAGGAAAGGAATAAATAATAAGATATAATTAATAATATTATGGCAATAGCTAAAATGTCAACACCCGGTGCAGATACGCATGATGAACATGATCATGAGCATTCAGGCAACTTTATAACCAAATATATTTTCTCTACGGATCACAAGATGATCGCTAAGCAATATTTGGTTTCTGGAATGTTTTGGGCAATTATTGGGGGCCTCCTTTCTGTTTTGTTTAGGTTGCAGTTGGGTTTTCCTGATATGGATATGTCCTTTCTGAGACCAATATTGGGTGGCTGGATCAATGAAGTTGGGGAATTGGATTCAAATTTCTATTTGGCCTTGGTAACCATGCATGGTACCATTATGGTTTTCTTTGTACTGACAGCGGGGCTAAGTGGTACGTTCGCCAATTTCCTGATCCCACTTCAAATTGGTGCCAGGGACATGGCATCGGGATTTTTGAACATGCTTTCCTATCATTTTTTCTTTATTTCCGGTGTGATCATGTTCCTTTCCCTCTTCCTAGAGAGAGGTCCTGCCATGGGAGGCTGGACGGTTTATCCCCCCCTTTCTGCTCTGGAACAAGCCATTCCAGGTTCAGGAATGGGAATGACCCTGTGGTTGGTTTCCATGACGTTTTTTATTGCCTCCCAGTTGATGGCCGGTATCAATTATATCACCACGGTTATTAACTTAAGAACAAAAGGGATGTCTTTCTCCAGGCTTCCATTAACCATTTGGGCTCTTTTTTTAACTGCAGTTGTTGGTTTACTGGCTTTTCCTGTATTGTTTGCTGCCGCTTTATTATTGGTATTTGATAGGAGCTTTGGGACGAGTTTTTACCTTTCCGATATCTATATTGGGGGGGAAGCCCTTTCTCATACAGGGGGCAGTGCGGTATTATACCAGCATTTGTTTTGGTTCCTGGGACACCCTGAGGTATATATTGTAATATTACCAGCTTTGGGAATTACTTCCGAAATCATCGCCACCAACTCAAGAAAGCCTATCTTTGGTTACAAAGCTATGATTATATCTTTGTTGGGCATTACCATTCTTTCTTTCGTGGTATGGGCACACCACATGTTCGTGTCAGGGATGAACCCTTTTCTGGGATCGATCTTTATGTTCCTTACGCTGATTATCGCTGTTCCTTCTGCCGTTAAAGTGTTTAACTATCTGACCACCTTGTGGAGAGGTAACCTGATCTTTACCCCGGCGATGTTGTTTTCAATTGGAATGGTTTCCTTCTTTATCTCCGGGGGATTAACCGGTATATTTTTGGGTAATTCTGCCATAGATATTCAACTGCACGACACTTATTTCGTCGTGGCCCACTTCCATTTGGTAATGGGTTCAGCTTCTTTCTTTGGGATGTTGGCAGGTACCTATCATTGGTTCCCTAAAATGTTCGGCAGGATGATGGATAACAAACTGGGCTATATTCATTTCTGGCTGACTTTTGTGGGTGTTTACCTGGTCTTTTTCCCTATGCACTACATTGGTATTGCAGGTTTTCCGAGAAGGTATTATAGTTTTACAACTTTTGACTTCACGGATAAGTATACCGATTTGAACATGTTTGTATCTGTAGCGGCTATAGTTACTTTTGCGGCCCAATTCATCTTTTTGTTCAACTTCTTTTACAGTATGTATAGGGGAAGAAGAGCAAATCAAAATCCATGGAGGTCCAATACCTTGGAGTGGACAACACCAATTAAGCCAGGACATGGCAACTGGCCGGGAGATATACCATTAGTTTACAGATGGCCTTACGATTATTCCAAACCAGGATCTAAGGAAGATTTTATTCCTCAAACTGTCCCATTGTCCACTACGCCCGAATCCAATCTTCCCCATGAAAAAGAATTGGTGAGAGTGGAAAAGGAAATAATGGCTGAGGAGGGCGAAGTAATGATAACCGATGAACCTAAGGGATCTTAAAAATATTGGCAGCTTTCGTAAAGTAAGTTTAATTACTGTGATAGCTGTTTACGTCTTGATTTTGGTTGGAGGGGTAGTCCGTAGTACGGGCTCCGGTATGGGATGTCCCGATTGGCCTAAATGCTTTGGGAGCTGGGTACCACCTACAAGTGTGGATCAACTCCCAGAGGATTATCAAGAGATATATTTGGAGAAGCGGGTAGCAAAGAATGAGCGGTTTGTTGAAATGCTTCAAGCTTTGGGTTTTGATAAAACGGCCGAGGAAATTAAAAATGACAAATCCATCCTTGTAGAAGAGGAATTTAATGCTACCAAGACCTGGATTGAATATATTAACCGGCTGCTGGGAGCAACCATTGGGATATTGATAATAGCTACTTTCCTCTATTCGCTACGATTGTGGAATTTGGAAAAGACTATTGTCATCCTGTCTCTCTTCAATATCATCTTGGTGATATTTCAGGGCTGGATAGGATCCATAGTAGTTTCCACCAATTTACTTCATTGGATGATTACGATCCATATGTTCCTGGCTTTGTTACTGGTCTGCCTATTGTTATATGTTCATTACCGGTCCTATAAATTGGCTTATAGCATTCGGTCCAAAACGGAGAATGCCGTCAGTTTGTATGTAATATTGGTAATCGCCTTTGTGTTGACAAATGTACAGGTAGTGTTGGGAACTCAGGTTAGGGAACAAATTGATCTTGTGGCGGCCCGGTTTGGGTACCTGTTTAGATCAGAGTGGGTTGATCATCTTGGGAATTATTTCTTGGTTCACCGTTCTTATTCGATTGTATTATTGGCTATTCATATTCTATTCATTTATAAAATATACAAGTACTCATACCGGAATGCCAGTGTTTTCAGGTGGTCCCAAATGCTGATGTTATTTATTCTCTTGGAAATAGTATCCGGGATGGCCATGTCTTACTTTGGAATACCGGCTTTCCTACAACCTATTCACCTCCTGTTGGGATCCTTGATTATAGGAGTCCAGTTTGTTGTTTTACTTCAATTGAACGATCAAAAAAAGATCAGCTTAAATAGTTTTAATTAATGCGTACGGTTAATATATCAGAAAAATCTTACAGCGAGTCCATTCTCATCAGGATTAGGGCTTATTATGAATTGATAAAATTCAGGTTATCTGCAGTGGTGACTTTTTCTGCTGTTTTTGGGTTTATTTTGGGGGATTCTGGGGTGATGTTCTCTTGGGATTCATTCTTTGGTCTTTTGCTCGGCGGGTTTTTGATCAGCGGAGCTTCTTGTGCTGCCAATGAAATATGGGAAAGGGATGTGGATAAATTGATGAAAAGGACACAAAACAGACCCCTTCCTACCCATTCTATCTCCCTTACTGAAGCATATTGGTTTACTTTTACTATAGCGGTTTTAGGGATTACCCTCTTATGGATATTTACCAATCCTCTTACTACTTGGCTGGCTGTCCTAAGTATGATCCTGTACGCATTAGTTTATACCCCGCTTAAAAAGGTGGGCCCTATCGCGGTATTTGTAGGGGCTATACCAGGAGCACTGCCTCCTTTGTTGGGCTGGACTGCTGCCACTGGGGCTATTTCCCATGAAGCTTTGATTATTTTTGGGATTCAGTTTATCTGGCAGTTCCCCCATTTTTGGGCCATTGCCTGGGTGAGTGACGAAGATTATAAGAAAGCAGGTTTTAAATTGTTGCCCTGTGGAGGGAAGAAAGACCTTAATACGGCTATACAGATCATGATTTATACACTTTTCTTACTTCCTTTAGGGTTATTGCCTACTTATTTTGGCTTGACAGGATTGAATTCGGGAATTGTGGCCACTATTTGTGGTGTTTTATTTCTGGCACAAACCTTTTCCTTGATGAAGGATGGATCCAGGACCTCAGCTTTAAGAATCATGTTTGGCTCGTTTCTATATTTACCTATTGTACAAATTACTTATTTATTAGATAAAATTGCTTAATGGGACAAAAATTAGCCTATACCGAAGAAGTGGAACAGCCCATATCCATGCATCCTAAAAAGTTTGCAATGTGGCTGTTTATTGTGAGCGTTATCATGGTGTTTGCAGGCTTGACCAGCGCATTTATCGTCCGGCAATCCGAAGGGAACTGGCTGGAGTTTGATCTTCCAGGGATATTCTGGTTTACATCCGGAATTATCATTTTGAGCAGTGTATTTATGCATTGGGCGTATTTATCTGCAAAAAAAGACCAATTGGACAATTTGAAAATTGCTTTAAGTATTGCGGCAATCCTTGGCATAGCGTTTTTAATTGGCCAGTGGTATAGTTGGGTAGCTTTAGTGGACATGGATGTGTATTTCGTGGGTAATCCTGCAGGCTCCTTTTTATATGTTTTGACTGGCTTACATGCAATGCACTTAATTAGTGGTGTGATTTTTCTAATTATTGTATTAATTTCGTCTTTCAGGTTTAAGATCCATTCTAAAAGATTGGTCAGTATAGATATGTGCGCAACCTATTGGCACTTTTTAGGAGGGTTATGGTTGTATTTATTTATGTTTTTGCTATTTAATAATTGAAATTATAAAAGTTAAACACTAGAATATGTCATCGACTGCAATTGAAATCAACTCCAAAAGAGGAATATGGGGTGGTGGAAATGAACCACTAAAAGCCAGCTATGGAAAGTTAATGATGTGGTTTTTTCTTCTTTCCGACATCTTTACTTTTGCCGCATTCCTGATTACCTATGGGGCCATACGGTTCAGTTATCCTGCGTACCAGGGGACCAGTGAAGAATTTGTCGGTTCCAATGAGTATTGGCCTATTCCGGAAATGATTTTTGAAGCATTTCCTTTCCTTCACGGAGTTCATTTGCCATTGGTATTTGTAGCACTTATGACTTTTATTTTGATCATGAGCTCTGTTACCATGGTATTGGCCGTAGAGGCGGGTCATAGAAATGATAGAAATGATGTAGTGAAATGGTTGCTATGGACCTTATTGGGAGGAATTACTTTCTTGAGTTGCCAAGCCTGGGAATGGACACACTTTATCCATGGAACAGATGGAGGCAATGTAATGACCTATATTAACCATTTAAATGAATTAGTGACTGAAACAGTTTATGGTGCAAACATGTTGGTCAATGAGTATGGTCCTGCATCCTTTGCCCAATTGTTTTTCTTCATTACAGGATTCCATGGTTTCCACGTTACTATAGGGGTAGCTTTGCTGTTCATGGCTTTTTATCAAGCAGCTGTTGGAACTTATGAAGAAAGGGGCCATTATGAAATGGTCGAAAAAATAGGACTTTATTGGCACTTTGTGGATTTGGTGTGGGTGTTTGTCTTTACATTCTTCTACTTAATTTAATCACGTAAAACAGAAAAATATGTCATTACAGGAAGATAATCGTGCCTTGGAAGTAAAACCCCGTAATACGGAAAAGATTAAAAGAATTTGGAAAGTAGCAGGAATCCTTTTGTTTTTGACCTTGGTGGAATTCGTTTTCGCTTTCACCATGTCAAGAGGAATACTATTATATGCGATTTTTATTGGGCTGACGCTGGTGAAAGCAGCTTACATCATGATGGAATTTATGCACTTGAAAGATGAGTCGAAAGTTTTGTTTTGGTCCATCTATTTGCCCTTGATATTCCTTGTCTGGTTGATCGCGGCCTTATTGAAAGAAGGAATTGAGATCTTCCAGATGAGATGGTAAAAATAATAAATTAGTAGCTAAAGTAGGTTGGGGAGGAATCTTCAACCTGCTTTTTTGTTTATATGTTTGAATATGCAAGAAATCAAACTTCTTAAATTTATGGTCTTGGTTTGTATCTTAATGATACCCATACTTATTATCCTCTTTTTTAGAGGATTTACCCAAAGCCAATATGAAATTCCTGTTTTTTTTGAAAACGGGGTAGAAGATCCTTTTGGAGTATGTGATTACCCTGAAGGTAAACAACATTATATTCCTGAATTTTCCTTTGTTTCTCAAGATAGTACGATCACCGGAAGGTCAGACATGGAAGGGAAAATTACCATTGTGGACTTTTTCTTCACCAGTTGTCCCAGCATCTGTCCTGTAATGTCTACAGAAATGGAGAGGGTACAGGATGCCTTCAGAAATGACGATGAAATCCAGATTTTCTCCATCAGTATAGATCCCGAATATGACACTCCGACCGTTCTCTCAGAATATGCTGAGGATCATGGAGCCACCAAGGGCAAGTGGGTTTTCCTGAACGGACCAAAAGAAGAGACATACGAATTGGCCCGATGTGGGTTTGCATTGCCGATAGTGGACGGTAAAGGTAATCCCGATGATTTTGTCCACAGTGATAAGTTTATACTTATTGATGATAAAGGAAGGATAAGGGGCTATTATAGCGGTACTAGCAGAGAAGGTGTGGACAAGCTCATCCTTGAAACTAAAATTTTATTGTATGGAATCGAACATGATAAAAGTTATCACACACCTGGATGATTATCCGGTGAGATCCCCCGATAAAAGATCTGGGCAGGCATGTGCCAAAAAAGCCCACCACCAGGATCACAAAGGTTTGCAATAAGTTAAAAATCAAACTATAGACACATGAAAAGCAAGGACCTTTCCTATGGATCGGTAGATAAGAGCAGCTATACTTGGATTGTAATTATTTCTGTAATAGTACCGGTATTGGTGGCGACATTAATATATATGCCTAAAATTGAAGTAGGCAATGATTGGATTTATTTTCTTCCCCATTTGAACGCTGTCATTAATTCAGCAGCTACCATTGCATTGATCCTTGGGTTATATTTTATAAGAAACAATAAAATAACTTACCATAAACTGGCTATGTCAGTAGCATTTGGTTTAGGAGCTATCTTTATGGTTTCTTA
The DNA here is from genome assembly GCA_040905145.1 of Anditalea sp. GTDB lineage: Bacteria > Bacteroidota > Bacteroidia > Cytophagales > Cyclobacteriaceae > DATGMS01. The sequence goes on along the minus strand of JBBDSC010000149.1, from coordinate 8,188 downwards.
TGTGATATACCACGCAACGGCAGCTAGCACGTCATTTGGTGGAGAAGGAATGATCAGGAATATTTATTATTTTGTCCTGATCACTCACATTATTTTGGCTGCAGTCGCTTTGTTTCCAATTTTATTGGCTTATTATTATGGATATACCGACAGGCTCGAAAGCCACAGAAAGATAGTCAGGTATGCTTACCCAATTTGGTTATATGTTACGGTTTCCGGGGTGGTGGTATACCTGTTGATAAGTCCTTATTATAATTTCTAAACTAATCTGAGCGTTGATCAGTTATATGAATGGCCATGAAAATCTTAAGTAAAACCATATTAGTTGTCTTTGCATTTCTTTTTTCCATTAATGATAGTATGGCACAATGTGCCATGTGCAGGGTGACCATAGAAAACAATGTCAGTAATGGGGACACCACTATCGGTGCGGGATTGAATTTGGGGATTCTCTACCTTTTTGTTACTCCCTATATACTTTTAACAGTACTTGCTGTTCTTTGGTATAGGCATTCCAAAAAGAAGAAAAAATTAGCTGTTGGAAATAGAAGTTTCTAATTTTAGAAAGCAAAGCTTGACAATAAGCTTTGCTTTTTTCTTTTATTTGCAGTATGCTAAAGAGGAGGCGGTTTATATTGGTAATTTCCATTGTTATGCTTGGGATGGTACCGTCCATTAACTTTTTATGGGACAGCACAACTACCTTAGAGGAATACGAAAACCAAATAGAGCAGCGGATTTCGGCAGTTGTTGAGGAGTTTGACGAAGATTACATTGAGCTTTTGATGAGCAATCGGCCAAACCAACGGGTGTCTTTTCTTTCACTTACCATACCTACCCAACACCCCTTCTATTTGTTTTCCGAAGATGGCAGGCTACTGTATTGGTCGGACAATGAGATGATTCCTGAATTTGAGGATTTTAGAAAGAACAGGAAATATCAATTAATCGAGAATACAAAAGGGACCTATTTGACCCAGCTCAGAAAATGGAGTAGGGATGGTCAGCCTTTTTGGATGGTTCAGGTTTATAGCCTTTACGACAATGTAGAAGTACAAAACGATTATCTGAATGCGGGATATAACCCACAAATTTTCGGAAATGATAGGTTTATCTTGTCTTCAGAACCACAGGAAGAGTTTGTTGAAATTAACGAGGACAATAACGAATACCTTTTTTCTATACTGTTCAGGGTAGGTTATGAGAATGCGGGACAAGAAGGCAACAGAACTGTATTGGTTTTCTTTTTCTCCTTGTTAGGCTTGGTTTTGGTAATAGGAGGGGATTTCGTTTCTACCATTTGGCGAAAGGGGAGAAGGTTAGTGGCTATAATATATACTGGACTTATCATGATAAGCATCAGGGCCATTATGATCTTTTTCCATTTCCCTCAAAGCTTTTCGGATAATGAATTATTTGCCCCTTCCAGGTATGCTTCTTCCTTGGTCAACCCCAGCTTAGCTGATTTGTTGCTGAATGTGATATGCTCTATGGTGATTTTGATCATGATCTTGAGTTTATTGGGCAGAAAACGCTTTTTGATCAAGTTTTCACAGTTTAAAGAGAAATATAATGATTGGATCTTTTTGATATTGGCTTATTCCCTGTCCACTGGTTTGATGGCGTTATTTTTTAACCTTTTTTCCAATATTGTAAATAATTCCCAATGGAACCTTAATATTCTAGCCCTTCCTACCTTTGACTATTTTAAGACCATCAGCTTATTCATTATCTTTTTAGCAGGAGCAGGATACTTACTCTTTACCATTATAGCTTTAAACATGGTTTTGTATAAAAGCCGGTTAAAGAAGCAATATGCCCTTAAAATATTAATCGCTTTCTCCCTTCCGATTGTGGCTTTTTTAGCTTTCATCGATTTGATATACTTGATTCCTTTTCTGGCCCATTTTATTCTTTTAGTGTCCATGATCACATTCAAGCTTTATAAGAATCTTTTTAGCCTGGGATTGAACACTTTTTTGACCTTCTTTTTCGGTTGTTTGGTGGGGGCAGTTATCACGGGCGCAGCAGCTTACCAGGATATCCGCAAGGAAGAGATCCAATCAAAATTAAAGTTTGCCAATCAAATTTTATTGGAAGAGGATGTAATGGCAGAGTTTCTAATCGCGGATGTAATGGAAAAAGTCAATGAAGATATCTTTATTAAAATGAGACTTATGGATCCTCTGCAATCTAAAGAACCGATCGAACAGAAAATTAGAAAAGCCTATATGATCAATAATTTTGATCAGTATGACATATCCATAAAGGTGTTTAATAAAGGCGGCGAGGACATCCTCAACAGGGAAAATGAAGAAGCCCTTGATGATTATCGCTTCCAGTACATGAAGAGTGACCTTGCCACAAGTGTTAGAAACCTCTATTTTATAAAAGGCAATGAAGGAGGGGGGGGGAATAAGTTTTATGCCTTTGTAAACCTTTACAGGAAGACCTCTTATATAGGTACCATTTTGATAGAACTTGTTCAGCAAAGGATTAAAGCCAGTAGTGTGTTTCCCAAATTACTGTTGGACAAAAAATATGCGGATAATTTAAATGTAGGCAATTTTGACTATGCTATCCTTAAGGAGGATACCCTTCAGTTTAGCATGGGGCTCTTTAACTATAGAAGCGGGGAAGTAGAAGATCTTTTTACCCAATCCGATTTATTCACCACAGGAGTGTTTCGGAATAATTACCACCATTTGGGTGTGAAAAGCCAGAAAAATGCCATTATAGTATCCTCCCCTGCCTATCCAAACAACTATGTTTTAGCGGACGTGGCTTTATTTTTTGTGACTTACCTTATTCTTACGTTATTATCGATCTTTATTTATTCGGCTTTTCTTGGAATAAATAATTTCCGGTTCAACTATGCCACAAAGCTGCAATTTTACTTGAACTTTGCTTTTTTCTTTCCCATGTTGATCATCAGTGTTATTACTGTGGGGCTGTTGAGTAATTCCTATACGGAAGATCTCCATCGTCAATATTTTGAAAAGGCAACGATCATTAGGGACAACCTTTCCAAATTTCTGCAAACCCAGATCCTGGAAGAGCAGATCAATGGAATGATGGATCAGGAGGATTTTTCCAATGAGATTTACCACCTCGCTGGAAACACCAATACGGATATCAACTTCTATTTACCATCTGGCAAATTAATGGCTACCAATCAGCCCAATATCTTTGAAAAAAAAGTATTGACCGAATATATCAATCCAAAAGCGTATGCAGAAATAATAGAAGCCCAGAACAACCACCTCATTTTAAATGAGCAGGTAGGATTCTTAAATTATAAAACAGTTTATCTGGCATTAAGGGATACGGAGATGCAGGATGTTCTTGGAATAATTGCCATTCCGTTTTTTGAATCAGAGACAGAGCTTAACCTTTTGATTGTTGAGGTTTTCAGCAATATCCTTAACATTTTTGTTTTTATTTTTATCATTTTCTTAATTGTCTCCTACTTTGTTTCCAGAAGGCTTACCACGCCCTTTAAATTACTTACCCAAAAATTGAAAGCCACTAATCTGGAAAATAATGAGCCCATGAATTGGCCGGCCAATGACGAAATCGGGCTATTGGTAAATGAATATAACAACATGCTTTTCAAGTTGGAGGCCAGTAGGAAAGTCCTGGCAAGTACCGAAAAAGAATCCGCTTGGAGGGAAATGGCCAAACAAGTAGCACATGAAATAAAGAATCCGCTCACACCGATGAAGTTAACACTGCAGCACATGCTAAGATTACAGGCAGAAGAAAAACTCGATGATCCGAAGATGCTTAAAAAACCTGTTCAAACCTTGATCAACCAGGTGGATATTTTGAGTGATATCGCTACTTCATTTTCAACTTTTGCTAAAATGCCCCTTCCCAAAAATGAGATAATGGATTTTAGGGGAGTGGTTGTCCAAGCGGTGGAGCTATTTCAGAATAATGAGCAGGGAAAGGTTCAATTTATAAATGAAAGTGAAGGGAAATTATTGATCATGGGGGATCCAAAATTATTTGAAAGGGTAATTTCCAACCTGATTATTAATGGAATCCAATCAGTAGAAAGTGGAAAGGAGGCAGAGATACAGGTGATTTTGTCACAGAAAGGGAAGACAGTAAAATTAGAAATAAAGGATAACGGAAAAGGGGTTGATGAAGAATTAAAACAGAAAATATTTATGCCCAATTTTAGTACAAAATCAGAAGGATCAGGTCTTGGCCTGGCAATTGCCAAGCGTGGAGTGGAGACTGCGGGCGGTAAGATTTGGTTTATCACAAAGAAGGACAGGGGAACTTCTTTTTTTCTTTCTTTTCCAGTTCTCGATAAGCAGGAGATATTGAGTTGATTTGTTACCTTTGCAACTTTGTAGTATAGTAGATATGTGGTGGGCCAGGAGACTTTTTTTGTTTTTCGTTGTAGTTTTAGGAGTGTCCTTTTTTGCAAGTGGACAGCAGCCTACCTGTAGGTGGGTGAATATTGAAGCAGTTTCAAATGGCTTTTTATTGGATTCTCTAAGTGCTTTGGAGGGAACCATCACCGTTAAGGACAATAGAAATACAAACCTTCCATTTGAATATAATATTAATTCCGGCTTCATCAAGATTGAGATGGATCAGATTGAGCCAGATTCAGTTGAAGTGTGTTACCGTAGGCTTCCTTACAGTCTTCATCAGGTTTATTCAAAGAGGACTTTATTGACGGATTATGATTCCACCGCGCTTTTTAAGGACAAGCGGGAAGCTACTACTGAAGGGTTTGATTTTAGGGAGGAAGTTTTCCCGCAGAATAACCTGAACAAATCAGGGAATTTGACCAGAGGGATCTCATTTGGGAATTCCCAAAATGTATTTGTCAATTCCTCCTTGAACCTGCAAATGGAGGGACAGTTGACAGAAAACCTTAATATCAGGGCTAGTATTACAGATCAGAATGTCCCCTTTCAGCCTGAAGGAAATACACAGCAATTACAGGATTTTGACAATGTGCTGTTGGAACTGTACAATGATCAGATGTCTTTATCCGCAGGGGATGTGGTGCTGCGGCAAAGACAGTCTGAATTCCTGCGATATCATAAAAATGTGCAGGGGCTTCTTTTTACTTCCGATTATCAGGTCAATAAGAAGTGGAAAGCATCTACCCAAGCAGGTGCTTCCATAGCAAAGGGTAAATTTGCCTCTACTGAATTGGATGTTTTAGAAGGTGTCCTAGGTCCATACAGGATTAAGGGACCGGAAAATGAGCGGTTCGTGATCATCATGGCCAACTCGGAAAAGGTATTCCTGGATGGTAAGCTATTGAAAAGAGGCTTTAATTACGATTATATCATTGACTACAATCAAGGGGAAATTACTTTCACCACCAATGTGGTGATCACGCAATATTCCAGGATTAGGATAGATTTTGAATATGCTGAACGAAACTTTTCCAGATCTATTCTTACGGCCAGCCACATTCAGGAAAGCGATAAGGTATCCTTTTACCTTAACTTTTATAGAGAACAGGATAATCGCAATCGGTCTTTGTTTTTTGAGCTTTCAAATGAGGATAAGACTCTTTTAGCAGGAGTGGGGGACAACTTAGATGCCGCCGTTATGCCCAGGGTGGACAGTATTGCCTTTGACCCGAATCGGATTTTATATGAAAAGATAATTTCTATAGATGATGAAGGGAAAGAGATTAACCATTATGAATATTCTACCGATCCTGAAGAAGCTTTTTTTGCCATCAGCTTTACAGAAACAGGTAGGGGAGAGGGGGATTATCGCCGACAGCAGCAACTGGCCAATGGGGTGGTTTATGAATATGTTGCCCCCATCAATGGAATGGCCCAAGGGAATTATTCCATTAATTCTACTTTGCCTGCTCCAAATAAGAAGCAAATGATCACTGCAGGGACAAGGGTAAAATTAAGTGCTTTTGAGCAGGTGTATGCCGAAGTAGCACTTTCGGACAATGATGTGAATTTATTTTCAGATTTGAATGGAGGGGACGATAAAGGCTATGCCATCAAATCGGGTTTTCTATCTCACAGAAGTTTGGGTTGGTTAAAAGGCTATAAATTAAACAGTATGGCGGAATTGGAATATAACTCAGCCAATTTTTCTTTTATTGACCGTTATCGGTACATTGAGTTTGACAGGGATTGGAGTTTGTCCCAGGAGGATATGGAGCTTGACGCTGCTGAAAGATTAATGACTGCACAAGTTGAGCTAGTGAAGGATGTAGATAATTTAGCTTCCTATGAATTGAACCTAAGAAACAGGGGAGAGGTTCTGTCAGGATTTCAACAAGCCATAAAGGTAAACCAACAAATTGGAGAACGGCTGTTTCTGATCAATGACCTTTTTTTCCTTAACAGCAGGATTCAGGCACTTGAATCAAATTGGATCCGATATAATGGTACCATCCAATACCGGTCCAAAGCTATTATCCCCGGGTACCGCTTTAACATCGATCGAAATAAAGTGGCTGCTATTGCATCCGACTCAATAGTCAATACGGCCATGAATTTTTTGGAACATCAGGTGTTCCTGAAATCCAATGATACTTTATCGTACTCATTTTTTGGGGATGCAAGTTGGCGGGAGGATAAGTATCCCATCGAAGGAAATTTATTGCCTAGCACCAGGGCTTTTACCACCAACTATGGCTTGCAAAAAAAGTTTGGCCTTCATGAGGTCAAAGGGACCTTTACCTATAGAAAGCTGGCCCATTTTTCAAGGGGATTACCGGATGAAACCTCTATTATGGGAAGATTGGATTATAGGAGCAATCTATCTGATAATAACATTAGGAATGAATTGAGTTATGCCATAGGAAATGGTAGGGAGCTGAGAAGGGAATTTATCTTTCTTCCTGTGCCAACTGGAGAGGGCACACATACTTGGAGAGATGACAATGGTGACGGCGTCCAGCAACTCAATGAGTTTTATCTGGCGGTGAACCCGGAGGAAAAGAATTTTATTAAAATTTTTGTCCCAACTGATGAATATATCCTGGCCTACACTACTTTATTCAATTACCGGCTGAATGCCAAATTTCCCGACAGCTGGAGAAATAAGAATGGATTGCAATTGTTTTTGCATAACTTCTCCAATAATACCAGCTGGAACGTGGAAAAGAAAGTTTCGGCCATTGATTTTATAAGTAGGATCAGCCCCTTTACGAAAGGGATAGCAAATGAAGATTTGATTTCTACCAGGCAAACTTTCAGGTCAACCGTGTTTTTTAACCGCTCTTCCCCTAAGTATGGCTTTGATGCTTCTTTTTTTAACAGTCAGCACAAGCAACTGCTTTCCGGCGGATTTGAGGATTTGGTCCAAAAGGATTGGAAACTGAATACCAGGTTCAATTTTAATCAAACTTTGAATCTTCATATTTCGATGAACAACGGTACCAGGATGGCTGCCTCTGATTTTTTGGACAACAGGAATTATGAAGTGGATCAATATACTTTTGGACCTGAAATAATCTGGCAACCAACCTCTTATTTCAGAGGTTCAACGGATTACAGCTATACCCATAAAAGGAACTTGGGCAATACAGAAATGGATGAAAAAGCTGCATTAAATCAATTCGGCCTTAATTTGCGATATGCAAAAGCCATAAAAACCACCCTGAATGCTCAATTGAAATACACCAATATCAGCTATAATGGACAGGCCAATTCACCAACAGGCTATGAGATGTTGCAAGCCTTGACCGTGGGAGACAATTATATCTGGGGTCTCAATTGGCTTCAAAAGATCGGGGAGGGACTTCAGCTCAATATGACCTATGAAGGAAGAAATTCCGAGGGACTGGACCGCCTGGTGCATACCGGGAGGATGCAGGTATCGGCGCTTTTTTAGCACGATTTGGTGTATTGGAGTGTACTTGGTATGTGGTATATGGTACAAAGTATGCATGCCTGGTGGGGACAGGTTTTGATGACTGCTTTTAGTTATTCAATTGCCGTTGGCTTTAGCCAACGGGAAAATGGACAAATGATTCCTGTGGCTTTAGCCACATTTTCTTGAGGGGCTATTAATGGGGCTAAAGCCCAGAATTTTCTTCCCATTCCTTTTCCCCGCCCTCATGGACGGGGCAATAAAAGTCCCCGGAATTTAATTTCCTCCCATCTTCTTCCCTGCCTACCGGCCTTTAGATTTACAAAATAGTATTTTATAAAGATACTACTGTTATAGTTAT
>JBBDSC010000148.1:0-30879 GCA_040905145.1 Anditalea sp. | reverse complement strand
CAGTACTGAAGCTGGATTAAAGGAGGTCCGAAGGGAGGGAGCTGGAAGACCGGAGACCGAAGAGTTTCGGAAGCCCGATGTCCGAAGACAAGATGGAAGACGGAAGATCGAAGTGGGAAGGCCGAAAGACCCCAGCTTGCCATTAGGCATGGAGGTGCAAATACCCTATACCATATACCAAATACCATATACCCTATACCAAATACCAAGAAAAAATGCCAACTATAATAGACGGTAAGAAAACCTCAGAAGAAATCAAAAAGGAAATAGCAGCCAGGGTGCTGGAGATAAAGGCAGAAGGTGGAAAAAGACCCCACTTGGCCGCTGTTCTGGTAGGAAATGATGGGGCGAGCCAGACTTATGTGGGGGCGAAGGTGAAGGCCTGTGAACAGGTAGGTTATGCCTCTACGCTGGTACAACTGGATGATAAAGTTACCGAAGAGGAGTTGTTGGAAAAAGTAGAGGAAATCAATGATAACCCGGATATTGATGGTTTGATTGTCCAGTTGCCTTTACCTGTCCACATTTCTGTGGAGAAGGTAACCGGTAAGATCAAACCGGAAAAGGACGTCGATGGGTTTACCCCTGCCAATGTGGGCCGGATGGTCCTGAACTGGCCCACCTATGTTTCAGCCACTCCTTATGGTATCATGGAGTTGTTGAAAAGGTATAAAATAGAGACTTCGGGGAGGCATTGTGTGGTCATAGGCAGGAGCCACATTGTTGGATTCCCGATGAGCATCCTGATGGCAAGGAATGAAAATCCAGGGAACTGTACGGTTACCTTGACCCACAGCAGAACAAAGAATTTACCTGAAATTGCCAAAACCGCCGATATTTTAATTGTGGCCTTGGGCAAGCCGGGATTTGTGACTGCGGATATGGTCCAAGAAGGGGCTGTAGTGATCGACGTGGGGATCCACAGAGTGGAAGATTCAAGCAAAAAAAGTGGTTTCAGATTGGCCGGGGATGTGAAATTTGATGAAGTTGCTCCAAAAGCCTCGGCCATAACCCCGGTTCCTGGAGGAGTGGGGCCAATGACGATTGCTTCTTTGCTTTACAATACCTTGTTGGCTGCGGAAAAGAAGATATATGGGTGATGCGTGTTTTAGACTAAGCTGCAAAAATGTCAACCGTCCACAGTCGACGGGTCCACGGCAGATCAAGGGTTTGTAAAAAGTATTCGTACAATAGGAATTAATTTTTAATAAAGGGTTTGGGAATTTGTAATACACCTGATATTGCAAGGGGTTTAATAAATTAAAAAGATGTAATCGTTAATTTCGGCCCCGTAAATTAGTAGTAGAATCGGCCGTGGACGGTCGACTGTTGTCACTTTTTTACATTTTCTCCCGCTATCGCACGTCTTCGGACGCGTGATGACGAAAATTGAGTCTCCGACTCCAAAACGTTTTTTCCGGCAGCATCTCCATTAATAAGACAATAACCTCCTTCCAGCAATAAATACCCATTCAAATCTTCAAAAACGCCTACCAAACCAGCCAGCCTGATCAATGATTCCCAATAAATGTTGTTCAACATTTAAGATATGGAATCTAAAATGATATAGAAGTTGGCGCAAATGGAAGCGTTTAGATGATTAACCTTGGTTGGACTTTTATTTAGATCAATAGGAAAATAAACGTTTAATTTCGGTAGGTCACTTTTTGCACATCCCGAGGTTTAGTAAATTGTAACATTTCTTTGGAGAAAGGATCCAATTGCCGATCAAGTATGAGAATATAAGTATAGAAAAGGAAGGTCAAAAACATATCATACAAAAGAACGAGGTTCTAAGAGAATGCAAATCAGGGTGGAACAGGGGAAGGGGAAAAAAGACAGATATACCCTGTTATCAAAGAAAACATTGGAAATTCTTCGGGTTTACATCAGGAAAGAGAGGCCTCATTTTTATTTATTTGAAGGTCAGGGAAGCCAACCGCAAAAACCGGTTCCCTATTTTTATATCCATATCACCACCAAGGGATTTGATCAGATTAAAAGCTATGGACGGATTGGATATTGAATAATTAAGTTTTATGTTTAGATAATTGTATCCGTCCGATTATCCCGTATTTCAGAAGCCACTTCCATTGGTTAAACTTGTGCCATGAAAAGACAAGATGAAAAAGAAATGAAAAAGCTTTACCTGGAATGGATGGATTCGGGAAAGAGCAGGGCCGGGTTTGCCACTGAGAAAGGGATCGTCCGGACCACTTTTTATTATTGGGTCTCCAAATTCTGTAAGCAGGAAATTCTGCCGTCCGGTAACAGGGGATTTAGCCTCTTGGCCCTTGGTGACAATCCCCCGGCACCGTCCGGCCGTGCGGTTGCCCGTATAAAATATCCTTCCGGGGTCAGCGTGGAACTGTATGAAGGTGTCACTGCAGGTTTTATCAGGGAGCTTGCCCATTAATCCGTGCTCGCCCTTTCGAGTTCCTGCCGCTATCAGCTCACCCTGCTTTTACAGGGGGTAATGCTTGGATCGGTGCGCATGAGGAAGCGGTATACCCCCTTAAAAACAGGGTAAAAATAAGTGTGTTTTTATGGCTAAAAAGTGCCTCTTAATGCTGATGAAGCCATTTTTTATGCCTACTCTAGTGCTATGGAAAACACAGCGACAGACTATAAAGCACTATAGGAGGAGTCGCTGCTGACCATCTCCAAAAACGAAGAAGAGATCTCCGGGCTCAGGTTTGAACTCGACAAGTTCCGCAGGTACCTTTACGGCAGAAAAAGCGAGAAATTCCCCGTATCCCACGCAGGCGTGAACCAGATGGGACTTTTTGAACTGGGCACAACCCGGGAACAGCAGGGGGATCTGGGCGCAGAGGCGGAAACCGAAAAACCCCGGCCTGCGGCAAAACCTAAGAAACGTGCCAAAGGTACGGGCCGTATGTCACTTCCCGAAGCGCTGAGAAGAGAGACCGTTGTCATCGAACCCGAAGAGGACGTGACAGGCTGTACACTTATCGGTGAGGACATTACCGAAGTATTGGAACTTACCCCCGCGGAATTCTATGTAAAGCGTTATGTACGTCCCAAGTATGCCAGGCCGAAGGGTGAAGGCATTGTTGTGGGATTTTTGCCTGACAGGGTAACAGACAAAGGCATCCCTTCGGAGTCGGTTGTGGCCCAGATGGCCGTTGACAAGTACGTATACGGCCTCCCGCTCCCCCGGCAGATAGACAGGTACACCAAAATGGGGGTCAGGATCCCGGCTTCAACAGCCTCTGACGGGATGATGAAAGGCTGGGACCGGCTGGTGCCGCTCCGGGAACTGCTGAAGCTGCTGGCACTCAACCAGAAGTACCTCCAGGCCGACGAAAGCCCTGCCAAAGTATTGGACAGGGACCATAAAAATGGGATCCACCGGGGTTTTGTGTGGGTCTACAACGCTTCTGCCGACAACCTGGTGCTGTTTGACTACCGGAAGGGGCGTGACAGCTCCGGGCCAAGGGAAATGCTGGAAGGGTTTGCGGGGATCCTGCAGACCGACGGTTTTTCCGTATACGAAAGCCTGTTTGCCGGCCACCCGCACATCATGCTGGTGTTCTGTATAGCCTGCCCCGCCCTATGCGGGGGCCCATGCCCGCAGAAAATTCCATGAAAGCCTGAAATACGATAAAGAGAAGGCCACTTATGTGCTGGACAGGATGCAGGTTCTGTATGCACTGGAGCAGCAGATGCGTGAAGGGGGAATGGACTGGGAAGAAAGGACACTTCTCAGACAGGAAAAGGCAGTGCCGGTCCTGGAGGAACTCGGCAGATGGCTGGACAAAGAGATAATGGTAACAGCCCCTTCAAGCCCGCTGGGAAAAGCGGTAGCCTATTCCAAGGCCCGGTGGGCAGGATTAAGCGCATACACCCCCGCAAAAAGCGGGGCAGGCTATGCACGGACAGATTGAGACAATAATCTTGTGGAAAACTCAATAAGGCCCCTGGCTATTACAAGAAAAAACTTTTTGTTCTGCGGGTCACACCAGGCGGCAGAAATGGCAGCAGGCATGCTTTCCTTTATGTCCACCTGCAAGAGAAACGACGTAAATGAGTTTGAGTGGATGAAGGATGTCTTCGAAAGAATCCAGTCCCACAAGCAGAAGGACCTTTACCAGCTTCTGCCCAACAACTGGAAGAAATACAGACCAAAACCGAACGGTAGTTAAAATCTGATAATATTCCTAACTAAACCTGACGGGTTCCTCGGAGCGATACAATTAAGCATAATTAAAGACAAATTTTATAAAAACACGACTGACAAACTTGACCCGAAAAAGTAAAACGCCCTATAACAGCACCTACCCTCAAGCAGGGGTTTCGTGCTTCGTAGGACAGGAAAGTAGTACCTGCCTGCTGGACAGGTTAGTTTGAAGTGCAGTTCTTCGTAGAAAGTCAGTGGTTAAAATCCCTGCCTGCGGTAGTTGCAAAACCTTAGTGGCAAGCAAACAAAAAGAACTAACACGTATCTTAATAGTAATATTTGCACGTGTACAGAATATGTTGTATATTTACACTTATGAATCTTGATAAAAGGAGGAATGTAACATGAATACGAAACTGACGTTAACGATTGAGCAATCAATCATTGAGAAAGCTAAAAAATATGCCTCAGATAACGGAAGAAGTTTATCTGACATTATAGAAAACTACCTTAAAGTCATTACCAAAGAAGAAGAGAAAAGTGAAATAGAATTAACCCCAATTGTGAAATCTTTAAAGGGTTCATTTAAAGCACCTAAAAACTTTGATTATAAGAAAGAAATCCCGAAAAGGCTCGCAGATAAGTATTTGTAAAAAATATGAAAAGTATTCTGATTGATACCGATGTGATATTGGATTTCTTCTTTGACAGAAAACCATTTTCAGATAATGCTGCGAAAGTATTGGCACTTTGTGAATCAAAAGAAATTACAGGATTTATTACACCTGTGATTGTTAGTAATGTATATTATTTACTGAGACAAACAGCTAAACATGAAAAAGTAATTGAGAAACTGAATCAACTTATTTCAATAACAGATGTATTGATAATTGATAAAGATATAATTATGCAGGCGCTTATTTCAAATTTCAAAGATTTTGAAGACGCACTGCAAAACTATTCAGCAGAAATGAATGGAGAGATTGATGTGATAATTACACGAAACATTAAAGATTTTAGAAGTAGTTCATTAGGAATAATGACACCTGAAAATTATTTGAAATTAAAGATCGCCAGCCACTAACCTTAGCTTAGAGCCCGTCTGCCTATCGGACAGACAGGGGGGCAGATTCCGGTAAATATAAAATTCAGTACTTTTAATAAAGATTAGTCAAGATAGGAAGACAAGTGCTCCGAAACGCCCGCTGTCTCCAGGCCCTCACCGTTGGCCAAAATGCAAAAAAGTATCCTCCGCTAATTTTAAAAAAAAATTCCTTATCTTTAATAAAACGCTGAATCATGGACATACAAGCCCTCAAATCAGAACTTGTAAAACACATTATGGCAACGGAGAACAAAGATCTTCTTGATAAACTCTGGGTAACCCTAAAGCGGGAAGAAAAAGATTTTTGGCCTGAAAATATGGGTCCTCAAAATCACGAAGTTGACATCGGACTCAAACAAATAGAAAACGAAGATACCGAAGACTGGGATGACATTTTTTAAAAGGAATTCATGAGAATTCTGGTATTGAGACTTGTGGCATACAAGAATCAAGAGCGTCTTGACTGCTTAGAGGAGAAGTGATCAGTGGTTACCAAATGAGTAATTAATTTTTCGGAAAAGGAATGTACCCTTTGTATCCAATTGATTTGGCAAATCGACCAACAACTTTTGCCATAAATTTCTGAACACCAATTGGCGGAGTTACTACAAACATTTCTCCATAATGTTCATTTAATATAGCTGCAAATTGAAGGGGATTAGGTAATCCTTCTTTATTGGTCTTTCCTTGATAATCTAAAGAATACATAGTTTCAAGGAAGTATTCAAACTTTAAAGCAGGACTGGATTCTCCGATTATAATTAACTCCTCTTCATTACTTGCATTCCAAAATGTATGTTTAGCATTAGGTGGTACGGAATGTTTTTCACCTGGATTCAAAATCATTTTTTTTCCATCCTGTATCAAACCTAACTTACCTTTCACAACTTCAAATGTTTCTGTTTGAATTGGATGGTAATGTTCCGGTGGCCCTTGTCCTCCAGGTTTTATTCTAATTTCAGCGCTGATTAGCTTACCATTTGAATCTCCAGATGTAGTTAAAAATTTAAGTTTGTCACCAAATGTTTTGTTTACGATAACTTGGTTTGTTTTTGCCATACTATTATTTTTAATGGGATTGCTTTGACGATTCCAAAGTAATACTTTATTTCTAAATAATAGCACGAGGATTCTGATGCACATTGTCATATTTTAAATAGGCTTATACCAATGTTTTTGATATCCCTGATCTGCCGTGGTCAGTGGACTGTTGACATTTTTATATGTCCCCGTCTCCATTCAAGCGCCCACCGTCCTTTTTCTTTACCTAGGCAATTTATAAAAGAATCCTTACCTTTGTGTTTCAAAATTAAGGTTACCCGGCGGTTCAATTACCCGCTTCAACAAAAATTATGATGGAAACAAAAGAAGGTGTAGCGAAAGGGTTGATGCTTCCCGTTATGGAAGCTTTTTATACGATCCAGGGGGAAGGTACTTTTACAGGTCATCCCGCTTATTTTATCCGGCTGGGAGGTTGTGATGTGGGTTGTGTCTGGTGCGATGTCAAAGAATCTTGGGAAGCAGAAAAATGGCCAGTCCAATCAATCAGACAAATTGTGGAAGGGGCTTTGTCCTATCCGGGAAGGTTGGTGGTGATCACGGGAGGGGAGCCCTTGATGTATCCGCTGGGACCTCTGACGCAGCTTTTAAAAGAAAAAGGATTTACCATTAACTTGGAAACTTCAGGAACCCATGAGTTTTCCGGTACCTTTGACTGGATTTGTTTTTCCCCAAAAAAATTCAAAAAGCCCCATCCAACGATTTATAAAATGGCAGATGAGCTAAAAGTCATTGTTTTTCATAAAAGTGATTTTGAATTTGCGGAAAAGCATGCCGCTTTGGTCAGTTCCGAATGTAAAAAAATCCTTCAGCCTGAGTGGAGCAAAGCCCATTTATTCAATAAACAGATAATAGATTATGTAAAAAACTACCCAAACTGGAAAATTTCATTACAAACACATAAATTTATGGATATTCCATAATTATGAAACAAGTATTATTAACCCTTTTCATGTCTTTGCTTGCCTTGAGTCTATTCGGGCAAGAATATTCCATAATAGATAAACGGGCCATAAGATTACATGAGGAAGCAGAAGAGCTGTCACAAAGAAAAAGGTATGATGAGGCCATTGAAAAGTACAAAGCTTCTTTTGAAAGGAGCTCCGATTTTTTTGAATCCTACATCAAGATGTCCCAAATACTTTTGATAAAAGGGGATTTTTCGCAAGCCTTGGAAGTGGCACAGAAGGGAGAAAGGAGGATAAAAAAGGACAAGTCATTCTTGGCTGATTTTGGATGGCTTATTGTGAACATACACCTTCGGTCAGGCGCTTTTGAAAAAGCATTGGAAAAAATGGACCAAATATCCCCTCTCCTGACTTCGGATTTTAAAAAAACAGCCTATTATGAGGAATTAAAACAGCAAATGAATTTTTTGTCCGAAGAGCTTGAAAGCCCCAAAGAAATAAAAAAAGAACGGCTATCCTACCCGCTCAACCAATTCCAGCTGCAGTATTTTCCTGTTTTGACCGCAGACAGCAAGAAAATATTTTTTACAAAAAGGGATGGGTTGAGCATTCATGATCATGAAGATATTTTTGTGGCCTCCGAAAATAATGGAAATTGGGCCGATCCTGTTCCCATTGCTCAATCCATCAATACCCGTTATAATGAAGGAACCTGTACTATTTCAGCGGATGGGAATATTTTGATTTATACTTCTTGTGATGCACCGGATTCTTTTGGAAGCTGTGATCTTTATATCAGTAATAAATTAAACGGCAGCTGGCAAAAACCTTCCAATATGGGAAAGAACATAAATTCCAGATCATGGGATTCCCAGCCTTCCTTATCAGCAGATGGGAGTATGTTGTTTTTTTCTTCCAATAGAAGGGGTGGCTTTGGGGGAAATGATATTTGGTATTCCTACAGGCTGGAAGACGGGTCCTGGTCAGAGGCGAGCAACATTGGGCCGCATATTAATACAAACAAAGATGAGATTTCCCCCTTTATCTATTTTAATAATGAGATTCTTTTTTTTGCCTCAAGCGGTCACTTGGGTTTTGGGGGGAAGGATCTCTTTATTTCCAAACTGGAGGAGGGGGGATTTGGGGCCCCTGAAAACCTTGGTTTTCCGATCAATGACCATAAGGATCAATTGGCCCTGTTCATCACCGCTCAGCAAGATTTTGCTTATTACACCGAAAACACCTTTAATGAAGGGAAAGTGGACAGTTCCCTTATTTACAGGTTTAATTTTCCAAAAGAAATTGATCTTGGTGAAAAGTTGATTATCACCGAAGGTAACATTGTGAACAGTAAAAATGGCCAACCTATTGATGCGAGATTATCCCTGGTGAGTTTGACCAATGACAGCACCTTATACCAATTCCGGTCCGATGGGGAATCCGGAGATTTTATCATGATCTATCCGGATAAGTCTTTCTCGGGATTATATGTGGAAAAAAAGGGGTTTATTCCTAAAATTTACAATGTAGAGAAGGATAGTCTCAAGGATATTAAAAACATGAAAATCCAACTTATTCCTGTTGCTTCTGGTGAACAGTTTATTTTTGAAAATTTATTTTTTGACTTTGATAAGGCAGAATTGAAACCGGAATCCATCAGTTCTCTTAAGAGGTTGAATAATTTCCTGACAGAAAACCCTTCTTTATCCATCATCATACTAGGCCATACCGACAATGTAGGACTTCCTGCATACAATGAAGAGCTGAGCTTGAAAAGGGCTGAAAGTGTGAAAGATTACCTGGAGTCCAATGGTATTTTACCTGATAGGTTGAAGATCCAGGGAATGGGAGATAAGCAACCTTTGAGTCCCAATGATAGCGAAGAAAACAGGGCATTGAATAGAAGGATTGAAATTTTAGTGCAATAAGGTATTTTTCTAGCCGCAAATTCATATTTTGCTATTATTAAAAATATTCTATCATGTAACTTTAAAATCCGGATCAACCATGAGTGGAATAATAGCGGTTAAAAAAAATATTTGAATATGAAGAAAGTCTTACTGTTTGGACTCGTGCTTTTTTTCACATCAAGCCTGGCCCTGGCACAAATGACAGTTTCGGGTACTGTCACTTCTTCCGAGGATGGTATTCCTGTCCCAGGTGCCACTGTTTTGGTTAAAGGGACGACCATAGGCACCGCCACAGATCTGGATGGCCAATATTCCATCGATGTCCTGTCCGGTTCAGATGTACTGGTTTTCAGCTTTGTGGGGCTGAGATCCCAGGAAGTGAATGTAAATAACCGTTCAATCATAAATATAACCTTGGTTCCTGAGATTACCTCGCTTTCTGAATATGTCGTCAGATCTTATGGTGATCAGACAAGAAGGGAAGTTACCGGGGCCATAGCCTCAGTCAAAGGGGAAGTTTTTGAAGATTTGCCCATGCAATCGTTGGACCGGGCCATGCAGGGCAGGGTGGCAGGTGTCCAAGTCTCCTCTTCTTCCGGACAACCGGGGGGAACTTTGAATGTCCGCATCAGGGGTGTCGGCTCCATCAATGCCGGGACACAACCCTTGTATATTGTGGATGGGGTGCAGGTGGCTGCTGGGGGCCTGTCGGGACAGGGTTCCCAAAACGCCTTGGCCTCCATCAATCCCAATGACATTGCTTCCATTGAGGTGTTAAAAGATGCTGCCTCCGCCTCCATTTATGGTGCCCAGGCAGCCAATGGAGTGGTTTTGATCACCACCAAACGTGGTGCCAATGATAGGACTAAATTAAGATTGTCAGTTCAGGAAGGGATCGTTCAGCCCATGGGCCTGTATCAAGTAATGAATGCCAATCAATTGGCGTCCATTAAAAGACAGGCTTATATCAATGCAGGCCTGAACCCTGACGAGGCCACCGAAATCTTTGGAAGTCCAGGCGACAGGGAACTCACCGATACAGATTGGGTGAATGCCATGTACAGGGAAGGCCGGTTGAGTGTCTATGATTTATCGATGTCAGGAGGGGATGAAAAAACCCAATTTTACTTGTCCGGCTCCCATACCTTTCATGAAGGACAGGTGATTATGTCCGACTATTCAAGAACCACCGGAAGACTGAACCTGACCCACAAGCCCACAAATGATTTGACAATCAATGCGAATATCGCCTTATCCAGGCAGATCACCAATGGTTCGATAGACAGGGGCAATTTTGTGAACAGCCCATTTGTGTCCGCTTACCTGGCCCGTCCCAATGTGCCTATCTACAATGAAGATGGGTCATTTGCCCCTTATCCAAATGCCCATCTTTTCGGCTATAATATCGTACAAGGGGTCATGCAGGAATTAAGAAAAGGGGTTTCCTATCAAACGGTCTCCAATTTACAATTGACTTACCGGATTTTACCGTGGCTGGCTGTTACTGGATTTGCAGGGATAGATTTTGCAGACAATAAAGACGAGAATAACAGGCCTTCTACCATCCCGGCCTTCTCCGCTTATGGTGGATCATCATTCTATAGCGACAGCCGATTGATCAATACCAACGCCAATGGCAATTTTAATTTTGATAAGAAATTCAATGACCTGCATACGGTAACGGGGATCCTGGGTTATGAGTACAAATATGCGATAGATGAAAGGACTTCTGCCGAGGGGCGTAATTTCCCCAACCCTGTCCTCAGATACTTGCAAAATGCGGCTGTCCCCTTTAGTGTGGGAGGCTATTATACCGAATACAAACGGGCTGGTTTCTTTTCCCAGGCCAGATATGACTATGACGATCGGTACACTGCTGAAGTAACCCTCAGAAGGGATGGGTCTTCCAGGTTTGGTTCCAACAATCAGTGGGGAACCTTTGGGGCGGCTTCTGTGGGTTGGAGGTTATCCTCTGAGCCGTTTATGGAAAATGCCGTCTGGATAGACAATTTAAGGGTGAGGGCTTCCTATGGGGTGACGGGAAATTCTAGTATCGAAAACTTTCAATCCAGGTCTTTGGTAGGAACTGGTGGGCAGTACCTTGGATTTGGGGCTTTGCGTTTCGTACAGTTGGGCAATGACCTGCTGACCTGGGAAGAATCCGCTTCCACAAACCTAGGGGTGGACGGTACCTTTTTTAACGGACGTATTATAGCCACCGCGGATGTTTGGAGAAAAGATTCGAACAAACTCTTATTTGATACCCAGCTTCCTATTGATTCAGGTTTTGGCCAAATAACAAGGAATGCAGGCAGCTTGAGGAACCAGGGGATTGATTTGGACATTCAGACCACTAATGTTGTATATGATAAATTTAGATGGTCTACCAACTTTAATATTTCTATTTTTTCTAACGAATTAACGGAACTATATGAGGGATTGGACAGTCTTGGCACGGATCTGATTGTGGGCAAGCCCATTGAATTTTTCTATGCCTACGAATATGCAGGAGTGAACCCAGCCAATGGCTCCCCCATGTACTTGGATAAAGATGGAGAATACACCTATTTTGTTGGGGACGAGGATAGAAAGTATATCGGCAGTGCCCTCCCCTGGAACTATGGGGGATTGTCCAACATCTTTTCTTATGGTCCGGTGTCTTTGGAAGTCTTTTTCCAATACCAGTACGGTAATCTGGCGTTCAATCAAGATCTTTACAACCTTGCCCAGGCAGGTTCTTTGGGGCAGGATAACCAGACCATCGACCAGTTGAACTTTTGGAGACAACCAGGTCACGTCACCAATACGCCAAAACCCTATGAGGGAGGAAATATACCAGGCCAATCTAGATATCAACAGTTTTCCACCAGGTTATTGTCCGATGCGAGTTATATCCGGCTGAAACAAGTTACTTTAAATTATTCCCTGCCTGCGCAATTCTTGAAGAAGGTAGGTGTACAGCAGGGCAATATTTATGTGCAGGGATTGAATTTATGGACTTTTACCAGATACAACGGGATTGACCCTGAAGTGAATTCGGTAGGAGCCACTTCTTTAGAAGCCTCCACTTATGGCACCTATCCAAGTTCCAAACAGCTGACGGCAGGTATAAACTTTACTTTCTAATGAGCATGGTCATGAAAAAATCAATAAAGATATTTTTGCAAGTGGTGATTGTCGCCCTGGGCTCTTGTACACAATTGGATACCTCGCCCAGGCAAAGCCTTACGCCAGAAATAGCTCTTGCTGACCTGTCGGGGTACGAAGCCCTTGCCTTTTCTATGTACAATCGTGCGAACAGCTTCAATTATTATGGTCAGACGATGATGATTGCCCCTGAAATTTTAGCGGATAATCTTCGGGTTATCACCAATACAGGAAGATACGTGGGGGAAGAGGTAAATGCGGATAGGGCACACATCGACATATGGAATGGGAATGTCTTCGGGGGCATCAACGATGCGAATTTAATTATTGAAGGAATAGAAGGGGAAGAGGTAAAGGGGGACGAGGACTGGAAGAAGATCATTAAAGGAGAAGCTTACTTTATGCGGGCACTGTTTTACTTTGATTTAAGCAGGGTATATAGTTATGAGCCTGGCAGGGAAGTGGACAATTTTAATTTAGGTCCGATACTGAGAATTGAACCTACCACCACAGCCTCAGATGCCGACTTTAGGACGAGGTCAACCAATGTTCAGGTATACGAACAAATCGAACAGGATTTATTGAACGCCATTGACCTATTGCCTTATTCAACCCTTGGCCAGCCTCCTTCAGAAAGAGAATTTGGCGTTTACCGTGCCAATGTTGGAGCGGCATTTATGCTGTTGTCGAGGGTATATCTGTACTGGGGCAAAATGGCCGAAGCAGAAGCTGCGGCCTCTACTGCGATGAATATCCTGGGACTTTCCAGCAACGGAACTGGTTTGGTTGATGCAGGTTCCTATGTCGAAGCCTTTTCAACAGCCCCACATCCTGAGTCGATCTTTGAATTGGAAATCCGACAGGTGGATTGGAGCAGTGTGGACGGGGTCAATAATTCCCTCAACTCCCTAACCTCCAATACCAACGCAGCCGCTCAGTTCATCCTGGGTGCATCCAATGACTTGATCCAAACTTTTGAAGCAGGAGATGTAAGAAGAAATACCTGGGTAGAAACTACTGCGGAAGGCATTGAGGGCCCGGTTTATGCCAGTAGAAAATGGACCGGATTTAAGGGTGATTTTCTTGAAAATCTGCCCATACTCAGGGCCTCTGAGCTCTATTTGATCAGGGCTGAGGCAAGATATGAAACCAATCCCGGAGGAGCTAGAGCTGATATCAACGCCCTCCGTTCCAGAAGGGGGCTGGGGCCAGTGGATGCTGTGCTCTCCGGCCAGCCCTTGTTGAACCGCATATTATTGGAAAGGAGGCAGGAATTTGCCCTTGAGGGACATAGGTTCTTTGATTTAAAGAGGAATGGAAGGGATATTCCGAAACATGGTTCTTTTCTGGAAGTTCCTTATACGGATTATCGGATCCTTTCCAATATTCCATTAAGCCAGATTGAATTAAATGACCAGTTGGAGCAAAACCCTGGATATAATTAAGATTAGACCGCAGATATGATCAATAAAAACTTTAATAGCTTATATGCCGTCTTAATTACATGCTTGGCCATGGTCGGCTGTATGGAAGAATCGGGATTTAATATCCTGTGGGAAGGATTGGAAGTAGAGTTTGAAGGGGCGGCCCTGCCGAACAATGCCATTACTGAGGTGGTATTTCAAGACAATCAGCAGATTGACCAAATAGATCAAACTCAGGTTAGGATTAATTTAGTGGGGGAGCAAATTGATTCCCCTGTAGATATCATTATTGGGATTGACACTTCTTCTACTGCAGTTCAGGGAGTGCATTATAGGATGGAGTCAACGGCCATCACTATACCGGCAAATAGTAGTTTTGTAGATTTGCCCATAGAAATCCTGACCGAAAATTTGGATGCCAGTGAGTCTCCTGACCTGGTATTGAATATTATTGATGCCGGAGATGTGAAAATCAGTGCCAATTATAAGTCGGTCACCCTTCAAATCAGATTGGCTTGTCCTTCTGATCTGGCAGGAACTTACAATACCCTCAATGTTGGCACAGGTGGGACCCTAAATTACCAGGTTACCATCACGGAAATCGAACCATTGACCTATAGGATCTCAGATATTACTGGCGGGGTGTATTCTTTGGTTTACGGTGCAGAGGACAACCCCGCCATTTTCACGGATCTCTGTAATGTCCTGACTATATCTGAACAGCCTGATGTGGTTTTTGGGGATGACGTATTTAACGGTACAGGCAGGGTGAACCCTGATGGGACGATTACTATATCCTGGCAGAATGAAAATGAAGAAAGCGGGGTCACCACCTTGACCAAAGTAAACTAAAATATTGCTTTTACAGGTTTGTTTATGGCAAAAGTATTAATCAGTATATTATTTCTTTTTTTTTCCTTCCCTTCACTGGCCCAACAGCCAGTAACTATGGACAAGGGGTTATTGGAGGTAAGAAAAGAAATCCTGCAGAGGATCAAGGGAGAATCCAGCAGGCTCTTCTTGGACACAAAAGAAAAGGAAAGATTGAGTGAGCAATACAACTTCCCACTTTCACTCAAGTTGGATCAGGGGAGAACAGCTTCTTTTCAATACATGGATGAGTCAGGTAAGCCAGTGTATTACACCACTTTTAACATTAATGCCGCCATTACCACCGGAGCGGTTTCCATGCAACCTGGTGGAGATCTGAATGTGGGTCTTACCGGTAAGGGGATGGTGGTGGGCATCTATGACCAGACCCGGCCAAAGGCAAACCACAGGGAATTTGGCGACAGGGTCACCCAAATCGATGGATCTACAGAAATAATAAGCAATCACGCCACCCATGTAACAGGGACCATTTTGGCCACCGGCCTAAACGATAATGCAAGGGGAATGGTAAATGAAGCAACAGGCTGGGCATTCAATTGGGATGGTGACGTTTCCAAAATGATCCAAAACGGTTATGATCCTGAATTAAGACCGGGAGGTCATATTATTTCCAATCATTCTTATGGAAACCTGGTTGGCTGGTACAGGAATTCTGGTGGAAATTGGGCATGGGCAGGAAATGAAAGTATTGATAACAGGGAAGATTACCGCTTTGGCTTTTATACTTCCAAGAGTAGGCAAATTGATGAATTGGCCTTTTCAAAACCTTACTATACCGTCGTGTGGGCAGCGGGGAATGATAGGGGCGAGGTGGGAGACGGAACCAAAAATGCGGATGGACCTGAGGATTCCCTTGGCCCTGAAGGAGTGGCCAAAAACAACATCACCATAGGCGCTGTAAATGGGGTGAGAAATTATAGCGGCCCAAGCGATGTGGTCATGAGTCAATTTTCCAGTTGGGGTCCTGTGGATGATGGAAGGATAAAGCCTGATTTTGTATCCATGGGAGTGAATGTTTTTAGCACAGCGATCTCCGATGAAGGCCTTTCCGATAGCTATGCCACTTTAAGCGGGTCTTCCATGGCAGCCCCTAATGCAACAGGTTCCTTGTTTTTGCTTCAGGAGCTTTATCACAGTAGAAATGTAGACAGATATATGAGGTCTGCGACCTTAAAGGGGCTGGCCATTCACACCACCAAAGAAGCCGGCTTAAGCCCGGGACCTGATTATATGTACGGTTGGGGATTGTTGGATGTTGATGCAGCGGCAAGGTTGATTATCAATGAAAATGGAACATCTAATATAATAAGGGAACTCATCCTTGAAAATAACCAGACCTATGAATTTGATGTTATTTCCAACGGAATAGAACCTATAAAAGTAACCATAGCCTGGACTGATCCCGCAGGAAGCTCCCCGGCACCTTCGGTAGATCCTACAAACCTCATGTTGGTCAACGATCTGGACATAAGAATTATTGATGAGGAGGGAGAAATCTATTATCCCTGGACCTTGGATTCAAGTTTGGGCTCTGGTGCCAGGGGAATGAATGACCAGGATAATTTCAGGGACAATGTAGAACAGATTGTAATCAATGATCCCGAGGCTAAAGAATATACCGTAAGGGTGTCTCATAAGGGGAGTCTTATAAACGATATCCAAGCCTTTAGCCTGATTTTTAATGCAGGAGTTTCTGATGGACAGGAGAAGACTTTATATTGGATAGGAGGGGATGGAGACTGGGATTCCCCCGCTAATTGGTCATTGGAAAGCAATGGGGCCAGTGCCGGGATCATCCCGGACAGTGGTACAAGAGTTGTGTTTGATCAATTGGAACAAACTACTTCTTCGATGGTCAACCTTTCTGCCGATGCAGAAGCTTTCAGCCTTAATTTTTTCGGGAACTCAACAGTTGAAATAAATCTCAATTCGAATGAAGTGACCGTGAGCAATGGGTTTAGGGTAAGCAACCAGATTACTTCCATCAAAAATGGCAAATTATTGTTCCATTCCGATCAAAACAATGAAAGCTTGATTGATTTTGGAACCACTACTTTGGATAATATCGAAATGGTCATTACCGCCGGCGACTGGAAAATTGTTTCGGCGGAGCTTTTGGACGATGTAACCATTTCCAATGCCCAAGTGGAGCTGGATGTTTCAGCTATCCAATTGGCCCAGCTTAATCTGCAGGCCGGGGCCGAAATCAACGGAAGAATAGAGGAAATGACATTTACTGAAAATATCAACATTCAAGAAAATTCCATTCTGAACGCCTCCATCAAATTCCGGTTCATTGGGGCCAACGGATTATTTTCAGATTTTGCCAAAAATGAGATCCCTGCCTTGGTGCATGAGGGGCAAAGCCTTCAACTTGACCAAATAGGTCTGATATCTCACTTGGATTTGAACGCAGGGGAGATCTTTTTTATGCAAGCCACAACGGACATCAAAACTTTGGACTTACATCAGGGAGTGGTGCTTAATTTGATGAGCGATAACCAGATCAACATCATTGAAAATATCCTTCATCAAAGCACCAATGGAAGCCCCTCTATAATAAAAGCAGGCAGTAAGGGCTTATTTAAACATGAGCCGTATAAAAAATACTGTTTTGAAAATATCCAAATTGAAAATGTAGACCTTGTCGGTACAGCAGTGGTCAATTTGGGTCCAGAAGCTGTAATCACCAACAGTGCCAATTGGCAAAGTTTGAACTGTGGAGAGGTATTGTTTGCAAATTTTGAAGCCAGGTTTACCTGTGAAGGGGCATTGGTGGAATTTACAAATACCACTGAAGGCCCTGCTTCCAGTTATAAATGGACATTTGGTCCTCTTGGCTCCTCATCAGAAGCGAGTCCTTCCTTTGTTTTCCCACAGGAGGGTATTTATCATATTACTCTGGAAGCCATTAGTTCCGGAAAAACTATGTGGTATGAAAAGGACATTACCATTGGTGAAAACATCCTGGATAAGCCCTCTATTGTAATCAATGGTTCTTTGCTTACTTCATTGGTTCCTTCCTCCATGTATCAATGGTATAGAAACGGAATAAAAATAGAAGGAGCTGAAGAGAGGTCTTTTGTGGCGGAGGATGAAGGGAATTATCAGGTAGCGGTGGTTAACGAGTCCTGTAACAGAATTTCGGAACCTGTGGTCATTTCGGCTATTGAGGATGAACTTCCCATCGCTTCATTTGGATATTTCCTTGGACCAAACCCTACCTCCGATAGATTGACCGTAACCATCAACAATGATTATTTTGGTGGAGTGGAGTTTGAATTTTATGCTACTAATGGAGCAATTATAAAAGCTTATAAAACCTGGAAAAACCAAACGGAATTTGTTCGGGATTTGCATTTGAACTTTCAGCCGGGATTATATGTGTTGTTGATCAAAACAGATGACCTGGTACTGACCCATAGAATCATCAAAAAATAATGATACACGTTAGCAGAAAAGAGCATTTTAATGCGGCTCATAAACTTTGGAACCCCAAGTGGAGCGAAGAGAAGAACAAGTCTGTTTTTGGCCCTTGTGCCAATGAAAATTGGCATGGGCATAACTTTGAATTAATTGTCACCGTCAAAGGCCTTCCTAATCCCGAGACAGGCTTTGTGGTGGATTTAAAAGCCCTGAGCAATGTGATAAGAGGAGAAGTGATCGCCAAAGTTGACCATAAAAACCTGAATATGGATGTGGATTTTATGGAAGGTAAATTGGCCAGTTGTGAAAATTTAGTAATGGAATTTTGGAAGATCCTTGAACCTTCAGTCAAAAAAATCATTCCCCATGGGAAGCTTTTCAAATTGACCTTATATGAGACACCTCGCAACTTTGTGGAATATTATGGGGAATAGTGAGGTATATAAGTATTTGGTATATGGTATATAGTATATACTACATACCGCATACCCATACAAAATACCACAAACCAGTTACCCAATGAGATATTATCTAATAGCCGGGGAGAGATCCGGAGACCTTCATGCGGCCAATTTGATCCATTCAATTAAAGCACTGGACTCCCATGCTGTCTTTAGGGGGATGGGCGGTGACTATATGGAAGCTGAAGGGCAGACCTTAGCGGTCCATTACGATAAATTGGCTTTGATGGGTTTTGTGGAGGTGTTGTTTGGTTTTAGGAAACTCTTAAAAACCCTTTCTTTGATAAAGAAGGACCTTATCGATTTTAAGCCTGAGGCATTGATCCTTGTCGATTACGGGGGATTTAACATGAAATTGGCCAAATTTGCAAAGGAAAAAGCAATCCCTGTGCATTATTATATTCCGCCAAAGGTTTGGGCCTGGAATCAAAAAAGAGGACTTACGCTCAAAAAAAATGTAGATCAGCTTTATTCCATTTTACCTTTCGAGCGGGATTTTTATCAAAGATTTGATTGGGACATCAATTATGTGGGAAATCCCCTTTTGGATGAAATAAAGAAGTTTCATCCCCATGAATTTTTTCACCAGAAAAACGGCCTGAGTTACAGCCCTATCATTGCGCTGCTGCCGGGAAGCAGAAAGCAGGAAGTCAGCAAGATGTTGGATATCATGGTTGAAATTGTTCCCCAATATGAATATTCACAATTTGTAATTGCAGGAGTTAGGAATCTGGATGCCGTTGTTTATGATAAGGCGGAAAAGGTGGGAATAAAGGTAATTTATGATCAAACTTATGACCTGCTTCACCATGCCAATGCGGCCATAGTCACTTCAGGTACAGCTACGCTAGAAACAGCCCTGTTTAGGGTGCCGCAGGTAGTGGTATATAAAACCAGCAGATTCAGCTATCAAATAGCCAAAAGGTTGATCCGTGTACCTTATATTTCCCTTGTTAATCTAATCGCCGGGAAAGAAGTGGTGAAGGAACTGATTCAAGATGATTACAATGTCAAGAATCTGATGTCCGAACTCAATGCCATCGTGGGTTATGTTCAGCACAAAGCGAAAATCCTTGACGGTTACACGGACGTTCGTGAAAAGTTGGGCGATCAGATGGCCTCAGACGAAACGGCACGGTTGATTGTGGATTCTTTAAAATGATTTAAAAAGGAAGCTGCACCTTTAATGCTATAGGATATGGATGAAGATATTGAACAACTCACCAGGGATGAGCTCATAATGGAAGTTAAAAAGCTGCGATCAGGAATCCGGATGCATCGTGACAGTACAAAACATGAGCTGTGTTGGCACCATCCCCAATTGTGGGATCTTTTACCAGAAAAAACGGATCCGGAATTAGCCGTGCCAGCCTGGCCACAGTTCTTGCGGGGTTGTTTGCGCTATAGGGAGTCCTTGGACATACAGCTGCCAAATGCACCACGTGTGAATGATGAGCATGAAGGGATCTTCAAGTCAGGATGTTAATAAAAATTTTGAAAGGCAACCTGTAGCCCATGTCGCCGACTTGGCAGACCCGGACATTTAACCCATTCGGGGTTGCGGGGCTAAAAAAACCTTCCCCACCGGATTTTATATTGGCTATTTGTATTAAATCCTCCGGGTTTAGGCCTCTTAATATGTTGTTTTTAAGAACAAAGATCCAGGAGGGTAGGATGTCAGATATCGGATGTCGGATGAAGAAGAGCGGAAGACTTGTCCAGGTTTTAATTGCCCTGTCCTTCAGGGCAGGGAAAAGAATGGGGAGAGAAAACCGGGCTTTAGCCCAATTAAATGGCCCACCCGGGATAATGTGGCTAAAGCCAAAAGAGATTCTTGTCTATTTTCCGTTGGCTAAAGCCAAACGGCAATTGATTAACCATTGAGACAGAAGCCGGGAGACCGGTGGGATGTCAGCTGTGGAAATACAAAAATTCAATACTCAATGTTCAAGTTGGGTGGAGCGGGAGACGGAAGGGGCCAAAGTTCGGTTGTTTATCAGCAATTTTAGCAAAAAGCATAGTAACTTACCTGTGGTTTTCGATGTGGGGAAATCAATTCCCTAAAAGCAAAAAAAAACACTACAGGAAAGTCATTAAATTCCCTATAGTGTTGATTAAAGCATTTATTAATAAAAGCCCTGATTATTTACCCCGCATGGCTCTTAAGCCACCTGAAGCTTTTTGAACTTAGACTTGTCAAATTGGCTTTGGGCGTATTCTAGGTCGATGACCAATTCCTTGACCACATCATCAGAAGGCAATTCATACATCGCATCAGTGATGATGGCTTCACAGATGGCACGCAAACCTCTTGCTCCCAGTTTGAATTCCACGGCCTTGTCCACAATATAGTCAATCCCATCTTCCTCAAAAGTAAGGGCCACCCCTTCCATTTCAAGAAGTTTCACATACTGTTTGGTCAAAGCATTTTTGGGCTCGGTCAATATGCTTTTCAATGTTGCTTTATCCAAAGGATCAAGGTGGGTAAGGACAGGAAGCCTACCAATAAGTTCCGGTATCAGGCCAAATGCTTTTAGGTCCTGGGCGGTGACATATTGCAGTAAATTATTTCTGTCCACAAACTCTTGTTCCGTCTTCTTACTAAAACCTAAAGGTTGGGTATTTAACCTTCCGGCAATGTGGCGTGAAATCCCATCAAAAGCACCACCACAGATAAATAAGATATTTTCGGTGTTGATGGCGATCATCTTTTGATCGGGATGTTTCCTTCCTCCTTGGGGTGGCACGTTGACTACCGTTCCTTCCAATAACTTGAGCAGGGCCTGTTGTACGCCCTCGCCGCTTACATCCCTGGTTATCGAGGGGTTGTCTGATTTCCTGGCTATTTTATCCAATTCATCAATATAGACAATACCTCTTTCAGCAGATTCGACATTATAATCAGCCGCTTGTAATAGGCGGGTTAAAATGCTCTCAACGTCCTCTCCAACATATCCTGCTTCAGTAAGTACTGTGGCATCGGCAATGCAAAAAGGGACTTCCAATGTTCTGGCAAGAGTTTTGGCCAGGTAAGTTTTTCCTGTGCCCGTATCTCCCACCATGATGATGTTTGATTTTTCAATCTTGATCTCATCTTCCGCATTGGTTTTTTGACCCAATCTTTTGTAGTGGTTATAGACAGCTACAGTCAATACTTTTTTGGCTTCTTGCTGCCCGATCACATATTGATCCAGGTAGGTGGTAAGCTCTTTCGGTTTTTTTAACTTGAACTTTGGCTTCTTGTTCTGCTTTTTGGTTTTGTCTTCTTCACTTAGTATTTGATACGCCTGATCAATGCAGAAATTACAGATATGCGCTGAAATTCCTGAAACCATCAGACCTACGTCTTTTTTATTCCTTCCGCAGAAGGAGCAAGTTATTTGAGCCATCTTTTATTTTTTTCGTGTCAACACTTCATCTATAAGGCCATAATCTTTGGCTATTTCTGCCCGCATCCAATAATCACGATCAGCGTCTTTTTCTATTTGTTCAACGGATTTGCCACTATGCTGGCCCAAAATTTCATACAATTCTTTTTTCAGTTCCAGGATCTGTTTTACCGAGATCTCCATATCAGAAGACTGCCCCTGCATTCCACCGGATGGTTGATGAATCATAATCCTGGAATGGGGAAGGGCAGAACGTTTTCCTGCAGCACCACCGGCGAGAAGGACAGCTCCCATTGAAGCGGCAAGACCCGTGCAAATAGTACCGACTTCCGGATTGATATATTGCATGGTATCATAGATTCCCAACCCGGCATAGACCGATCCTCCAGGACTGTTAATATAGAGGATGATGTCTTTTTTGGAATCGGTGGATTCTAAAAAGAGTAATTGGGCAGTAATGATATTGGAAATATGGTCATCCACTTGTGTACCCAAAAAGATAATCCTATCCATGATCAACCGGGAAAACACATCAATTTCACGGAAATTTGTCGGTCTTTCTTCAATCACTGACCGGGTCATGTTTTCAATATGTTGGGTGTATTGGTCAAATGCTGTACCATTTACACCTCTATGGTGAACGGCGTAATTCCTGAATTCGTCTTTGTTAATCATGCTGTAAGTTTTTGAATAAGACAAAAATAAAAAAAGTCCTTATAAAAGGATTTTCTATTAACAATTAATTCGGGAAATTAGTTTTCCAAAAGATCTTTAAACTCATCAACACTTATTTTCTCTTCTGTAAGTGTTATTTTTTCCTTGACAAAACCCAGTACTTTATCGTTTTGAACGGCAGTAAGCATTTGCATATAATTCTGACCATCTTTCCCCTGGAGGTAATTGTCAACAAACATATCCATGCTATCTTCCATTTGGGAACCTAGTCCGGAAGAGGCCAATTGTTCCCGGATCATTTCCTTGGTTTTTTCCAATACGTCTTCATGTTCTGCTTTGATCTCATTTTCCTCTGCTATTTGATTGGAAATTAAGGACCAGGTCATTTGTTTGGCATATTGCGGAAATTCCCTTTCAATATCCTCATCAGTAATTTTGCCATCATTGGTTCGGGAAAGCCATTCTTTTAGGAATTCTTCGGGAAGATCAATTTGAGCGTTCTCTACCAAAGCTTCTTTGATTTTCTCGTCGGTAAAGACTTTTGTCTCTTTAATATAACTGCTTTGAAGGATTTCCTTCATCTTGCCAAAAAATTCCTCCTCCGTTTTCACCTGATCAGGACCAAAAACCTTGTCAAAAAACTCCTGGTTTAATTCAGCTTCTTCAGTCCGGTTAATGTTCTGAACGGTGAAAGTAAATTCCCCTGACAAATTGGCGGCTTCCGCTTCACTAACGTCCAAAACCTGGGCCAGGTCGTCTTTGATGGCCTTTGAAGGGTCAAACTTAACTACAGCCTCTTTTTCCAGCCCAAGAAATTGCTTTACTGATCCTTCATCCAATTTGGATAAGGGCAGGGATAGTGTCTTTTCAAATGCACCGTCTTCTGATTTTAAATCTCCGTAAAGGAAATCATTTTCCTGACTTATTTCAGGATTGGTCATTTTCCCATATTGGCGCTTGAGATTTTCGGTGGCATCGTCGATTTCTTTTTGACCCACCTCCAGGGCATAATCCTTAACCTTTATGGAATCATCAACTTTTACTTCTACTTTTCCCAAGAAGCCGATTTTATATTCAAATTCAAATTCCTTTTGATTTTTCCAATCGATGCTGTCGGCCTCCTCGATAACTGGCAGGGGATCACCCAAAAGCTTGAAATCCTGGTTCTTTATATAATCATTTAATGAGGTAGAAAGAATGTTGTTGATTTCATCGACCAGCACAGAAGTCCCGTACAGGTTTTTCACCATGGTGATAGGCGCCTTGCCAGGACGGAAACCTTTGATGTTGGATTTTTTGGCATAGTCTTTAACTTTAGCATCAACTTTTGGTTGATAATCTGCTTCCTCCAGTTTAATTTTGATGGAAGCTTGATTGGAAGAATGTTTATCTAATGTGATTTCCAAGGTGTTTATTGATTATGGTTTGCTAATAACTGAAAACCCCCAACCTCGATCCCGAAAGCTATCGGGACCGCGATCGAGGGTCTGCTTAGTGCGGATGGAGGGACTCGAACCCCCATGCCTCGCGGCGCTAGATCCTAAGTCTAGTGCGTCTACCAATTTCGCCACATCCGCAATTAATAGAAGTGTGGCTTCATCACATCTCTTTTAATGTGGATGCAAAGGTAATAATGAATTCTAAACTTTCAATATGTCAATGAAAAAAATAAAAAAATATTTAGTGGGGATTTTATTTATTAAAAAATATAAATGTTTTAACTTTCGGTAGTATGATCAAAGTAGATGTAGAGGAAGAAAGAAAAGAGATATTAAAAAGATACAGAAAGCTATTGAAGATGGCCAGGCCCTTGCTGAAAAGTGGTGACGCTAAAATCATAAAAAAGGCTTTTAATGTTTCTAATGAGGCGCACAGGGAAATGCGGAGAAAATCCGGGGAACCTTATATTTACCACCCTTTGGATGTAGCCTTGGTCTGTGTGGAAGAAATTGGCTTGGGAACTACCAGTGTGGTAGCCGCTTTGCTTCATGATGTGGTTGAAGACACCGATTGGGAGGTGGAGGATATTGAAAGGGAGTTTGGTCCCAAGGTGGCTCAAATCATAGATGGGTTGACCAAAATTTCCGGAGTATTCGAATATGGAAGTTCTCAACAAGCCGAAAATTTCCGGAAAATGCTCATTACTTTATCCGACGATGTCAGAGTGATCCTGATTAAGCTGGCAGACCGCCTTCACAACATGCGTACACTGGAGAGCATGCCCCGGCACAAGCAATTAAAGATAGCCTCTGAGACCAAATACCTCTACGCCCCACTTGCCCATAGATTGGGGCTGTATTCCATAAAATCGGAACTGGAAGATCTGTATCTAAAATTCATGGATACGGACACCTATAATTTTATTGTCAACAAAATCAATGAGACCCGGGTTTCCAGGAATAGGCTCATTAATAGTTTTATTGCCCCAATAGAAAATGAGCTCGACCAGCAGAAATTCAATTACAGCATAAAAGGAAGGCCTAAATCAATTTTTTCCATTTACAATAAAATGGAAAAGCAGAATATTCCTTTTGAAGAGGTATATGACCTGTTTGCAGTTAGGATTATAGCGGACACTTCCATAGAAAATGAAAAGGCAGATTGTTGGCAGGTTTATTCCATAGTTACTGATTTTTATCGACCCAATCCAGATCGGTTAAGGGATTGGATCAGTACCCCGAGAGCCAATGGATATGAATCCTTACATACAACCGTAATGAGCCATACCGGACAGTGGGTGGAAGTTCAGATAAGGACGCAGCGGATGGATGAAATCGCGGAGAGAGGGTATGCCGCCCATTGGAAGTATAAAGAAAAAGATGCCAGCTCTTCGAAAAGTGGTATGGGATTGGACGATTGGATCACCCAGGTCCGTACGCTTCTGGAATCCAACGATGGATCCGCTATCGAATTTATGGATGATTTCAGGGGGAATTTATTTCATGATGAAGTATTTGTATTTACCCCAAAAGGAGACCTGAAAGTACTGCCTAACGGGGCAACAGCTTTGGACTTTGCTTTTGAAATCCACTCAGAAGTGGGATCTCAGTGCATAGGGGCCAAGGTGAATCAAAAGCTGGTTTCTATCAACCATAAGCTCAAGAATGGGGACCAGGTAGAGATCCTTGCCTCCACAAAACAGAAACCTTCTGAGGATTGGCTAAAGTCTGTGGTAACCTCCAAGGCAAAGGCTAGAATCAAAGACGCTTTAAAAGAAGAAAAGAAATATTATGTTTTAGATGGTAAAGAAATCGTCCAAAGGAAGCTAAAACAAATGAAGATGGAATTTTCATCTGTTACTGTGGAGCAACTGAGGGCTTTTTTTGAAACAAAGACGCCTAATGAATTTTACTATAAAGTAGCGAAGGGAATAATAGACCCTACCTCCATCAAAAGTTTCAGGGATTTTAAGCAGGCAAA
This sequence comes from Anditalea sp., assembly GCA_040905145.1. Lineage (GTDB taxonomy): Bacteria > Bacteroidota > Bacteroidia > Cytophagales > Cyclobacteriaceae > DATGMS01. Next base: position 4,923 of record JBBDSC010000148.1, on the reverse strand, counting down.
AAAACATAAAGGCAAAAGCCCCATGAATCAGATCATGGATGAGCTGTCTTTTACCAAAGAGATCAAAAACCTGAAAGGTTCGGAACATGATCAGCTGTTAATTGGAGAGGATATGGATGTGGTGGATTATAATTTGGCCAAATGCTGTAATCCAATCCCCGGTGATGATGTTTTTGGATTTGTCACTGTTAATGAAGGGATAAAGATCCATAGGACCTCTTGCCCCAATGCGCTTGAACTCTTGTCTAACCATGGTAATCGGGTGATAAAAGCCCGATGGACCAGTCAGCAGGAAATCGCCTTTCTGGCCGGTTTAAAAATTGTGGGAACTGATAGGGTAGGACTGATCAATGATTTGACCAAGGTAATATCCAACGAACTTAAAGTCAATATGAGATCCATTACCGTAGATTCAGATAGTGGAATTTTCGAAGGGACCATTAAATTATACGTACACAGTACCAATCATTTGGACAACCTTATTAATGACCTTTCCAAAGTTCCAGGGATCATTAAGGTTTCCCGATTTGATTAGAATAGACCCTTTATTAATCTTTTCTAAATAAGAACCGTATATTTGTATAAAAATAATTGACATGGCTTTGAACGAGACGCTCTTTGAAGAGGTAAAGAAAATATTTACGGCGTATCTTGAAAATAAAAAGCTCAGGAAAACACCTGAAAGATATGCGATATTGGAAGAAATATATGGAAGGAGTGGTCATTTTGATGTGGAGTCCCTCTATATCAGTATGAAAAATAAAAATTACAGGGTAAGCAGAGCTACCGTATACAATACTCTGGATCTTTTAGTGGAATGTGATTTGGTCACAAAACACCAGTTTGGGCAGAACCTGGCCCAGTATGAAAAGTCCTACGGTTATAGGCAGCACGATCACCTGATTTGCACCGAATGCCATAAGGTAAAGGAGTTTTGTGATCCTAGGATCCAGAACATTCAAAATACAGTGGGTGAAATATTGGATTTCAATATTATCCATCACTCCTTAATACTTTATGGCAATTGCACCAATGAAACTTGCGAAAACAAATTGGTAGCCAATTAAAAGCAAATCCTGGATCTATGAATATTAGCTACAAAAATAGGAGAGAAAATAATGCTGTTATCTTACAGCTTAAGGGTGACCTGATCGGAGACGAGGTGGGCCCCAAACTGGTAGAAGTGGTTTCTGACGCGATTAATGATCAGGTAAAAAACTGCATTGTCGACTTAAAAGAAATAAGGTACATCAGCTCTAGTGGGATAGGGGTATTGATAACGATGCTCACCAAAATGAGAAATGTGGGGGGGGAGGTTTATTTGACATCACCCTCCGAGCATGTGAAAAAATTGCTTATTATCACCAAACTCAATAATATCTTTATTGTTTTTGACTCCCTTGAGGAAGCAATTCAAAAGGTCAATCAATAATGTATTTTTCTGGTATGAAAAAACAATACCCGGAGGGATTTTTTGAGATCTATGCGATTTCACGGAAATTTAAATCATGATCCTTTTAAAATATTTAAAAATGAAACCGATACGATTGAGATAATTTTTAAGCTCAAGAGTTATGATTATCTCAATCATCAAAGGTACCATCCCGATGAACCGGGGCAGGTACTGATCATTAAAAACAAAATTATATAGATGAAAATGGACGTTCTTTTAGGCCTGCAATGGGGCGATGAAGGTAAGGGTAAAGTAGTAGATTTCCTTGCCCCTAAATATGATGTAGTAGCCAGGTTTCAGGGAGGGCCCAATGCAGGACATACTCTGGAGTTTGATGGGATCAAACATGTTCTTCACCAAATCCCTAGTGGTATTTTCAGGGAAAACATCAAAAACATCATAGGCAACGGAGTCGTGTTAGACCCGGTGGTTTTAAAAAAGGAAATAGAAGGCCTTAAGAAATTCAATATTTCATTTCAGGAAAATTTGTTCATTTCCAAAAAGGCAACGATAATCATGCCTACCCATAAATTACTCGATGCAGCTTATGAAAAATCCAAAGGCGAAAAGAAAATAGGATCTACCTTAAAAGGAATAGGCCCTACCTATCAGGATAAAATTGGGAGATTGGCACTAAGGGTAGGGGATTTACTGAATCCTGACTTTAATGAAAGATATGAAGCATTGGTTGAAAGACACAGCTCCATACTTTCTTTTTATGATTTTGATTTAAAGGAATTACCTGAATTGGAGAAAAGCTTCTTTGAGGCTGTGGAATTCTTCAGAACACTGAACCTGATTGACAGTGAATACGAAATCAATGAGTCCCTTCAAACGGAAAAAAAAGTCTTGGCAGAAGGAGCACAAGGATCTTTGCTGGACATTGACTTTGGAAGCTATCCTTTTGTCACCAGTAGCAGCACAATGACCGCCGGCGCCTGCACAGGATTGGGCGTGGCCCCCTCAAAAATCGGAGAGGTGTTTGGTATTTTCAAAGCTTATGGCACACGGGTGGGCAGTGGTCCTTTCCCAACCGAACTATTCGACGAAGATGGCGAGCTCATGAGGAAAGAAGGTAATGAGTTTGGATCGACCACAGGAAGGCCCAGAAGATGTGGATGGATAGATCTGCCCGCCTTGAAATATTCCATCATGATCAATGGGGTCACTCAATTGTTTATGATGAAAGCTGATGTCCTGAATGTTTTTGAGGAGATTAAAATCTGTACACATTACCAACTGGAGAATGGGGAAATGATAGAAAAGCTTCCATTTGAAATGGTCAATGAAAATTTCCTTCCTATCTTTAAGACGGTTAAAGGCTGGAATTGCTCTTTGGCAGAAGTAACGACTTATGAACAATTTCCGTTGGAATTACGGGATTATGTTACATTTTTGGAGAAAGAGCTTAATATGCCCATTAGGATGGTCTCCGTAGGCCCGGACAGAAAGCAAACAATATTGAAATGATTGGCGGAACTTTTGGAGAGCCACCTAGAAGTACGAATCGCAGGACATTTTAAAAAATATATAAATCAATAAATTATGAAAGGATTAAAATTCGCTTTATTTCTGTCGGCTACATTTTTATTGGCCAGCTGCAACAATTCCAATGAGACAGAATTATTCAATGGGGAAGATCTCACAGGTTGGGAAATTTATGGGACCGAAAAGTGGTATGTGGAAGATGGTGTTTTGATCTCCGAAAGTGGACCGGACGCTGAATATGGCTATCTCGCTACTACTGAAAACTATAAAGATTTTGAATTGACAGCGGAGTTCAAACAAGAAGCAGATGGAAACAGTGGTATTTTTATCCGTTCCACCTTTGAAGGGACTAAAGTTTCAGGATGGCAGGTAGAAGTTGCTCCTCCCGGTAATGATACTGGTGGAATTTATGAATCGTATGGCAGAGGTTGGATTATAAAGCCCGATCCCGAAAAGGACAAGTTTTTGAATTATGGCGATTGGAATACCATGAAGATACGGCTAGTGGATGGCCATGTTACCACCTGGTTGAACGGCGAGGAAATGGTAGATCTTACGGATGAGAAAATTGCCGAAGGAGAAGGAGCCATTGCCCTTCAGATCCATAGTGGTGGCGGGCTGAAAATTATGTGGAGAAACATTGTGCTAAAGGACCTAAGTGACCAAAATTTGGATAGTTAACCCTGATCTGTCAAATTCCAGGGCGGATTAAATCATTCACTTTTAATTCTTGACAAAAGCCCCTGCTGGGGCTTTTGTCTTTTCATGCTCTTGAAGACCTTTATGTTTTTCATATTCACCTTAAAAAAAGATGACATCAGGTATTATTTTTAAATGCTTTTTACCTGAATCATTTTTTGTAATTTGCGGGAGCTATAACTATCACTTATGCCAAAATTTGACCATATAAGACCCTTTTACGATACGGAAGTCAATCAGGCAATTCAACAAATTGTCGACCATCCCATGATCAAGGCCATCATGAACTTCACCTTTCCTGATTTGGAGGATGAGGTATGGATGGAGCAACTTAAGAGGACCCATTCCATACGGGATTTTCAAATCAATTTTATTTATCCGGCCATTCAAATGATCTTAAGAAAAAGTTCAGAGGGCCTATTTACTACGGGGTTTGAAAATCTGGACGAACATACGGCTTATTTGTTTGTTTCCAACCATAGGGATATTATCCTGGATACTTCCTTGCTGAACTTTTCCTTGTACAACCATAACATGTTGCTGACTGCTTCTGCTATTGGGGATAACCTGGTTAAGAAACCTGTTCTTTTATCTCTTTCAAGGTTGACCAGGAACTTTTTAGTGCATAGGGGCCTCCCTGTCAGGGAGCTTTTGGAAAGTTCTAAATTGGTATCGGAATATATCAAAGAGTCCCTTCTGCATGAAAACCGTTCCGTCTGGATTGCACAAAGGGAAGGGCGGACCAAGGATGGGCTTGATGCCACACACACTGGGGTATTGAAGATGCTGGCCATGGCCAAAGATGAACCTACAGAGATGGAATACTTTAAAAAAGTAAAAATTGTACCTGTGTCCATTTCCTATGAGTATGATCCGACAGATGTACTGAAGATGCCGGAACTTATGGCTAAATCCCGGGCTGAAGTTTATGTGAAAGAGAAAAATGAGGACTTTATTACTTTGGCCAATGGGATCATAGGTCAAAAGAAAAGGATCCATATCCATGTGGGAAAAGTGCTTGAAGAAGAGATAAATGATATTATCGCTAAGCATAAATTTGTAAGTAAGCAATTTCAGGCTTTAGGAGGGGTGATAGATAAAGCAATCATTTCCAATTATAAGCTATGGCCTACCAATTATATTGCCCATGATTTGCTTTATAAAGATGATCAATATAAATCTTTTTATACAGCTGAAGAAAAAGAGGAATTTGAACTGCGCCTGCATAAAGGAGTAGATGTTAAAGATGAAATAGCCGCCAAAAACTTTTTGGCCATGTATGC
>JBBDSC010000147.1:0-31011 GCA_040905145.1 Anditalea sp. | reverse complement strand
CTCCGGTCTTCCCGTTTCTGTCTCAATGATTACTGCTTCACTTCCAACGTCGGCACCCCCATCTTCTACCTAAAATAGTCCTAAAAATTGTTAAAAAAAGGACAAATTGACACCTTTTGTCCTCTGGCACGGTTTTCCCTTTGTATGAAGGTAGAAAATAAAGGAGGATGATATGAAGAGATTAATGAATTTAATGATAGTAATATTGGGTGCTGCCTTTTTAGCTTCCTGTACATCATCTGGAAGGATAATGAATAGCGCCGCGGGATATGGATATTATGATAATATGTATTATCATGGATCTCCAGGGTATTATGGACTCAATCCATATTTGTATCAAAGGCCTGTAGTTATACAAAAGGATGTGATAATAGTTCCTGAACAAAAGAAGGTAAAGAAAAGTGATAGAACCCGGAAAAGGGCAACCATCACGCCTGAAAGTAGGAGAAAGGTGATACAAAATGAATCAAATAGAACCATAAACAGAAGTACCACACCTACCAGAAGAGGTAACAATGTGGCGCCATCAAGAAGAAACACTGCTTCCCCTGCAACGCGGGGCACTTCCAGAGCTGGATCTAGAAGAGGCGGTAATTAATCGGAAATAGGAAGCCTTCTGAATGAAACCTGCTAAAATGGAACAAAGCTGATTTTAAACCCCATTGCGATAATTTCGTGATGGGGTTTAGTTCTTTATGGTCTCGGAGAAATAAACCGAATTCCATAAGGTCTTTGTAATCAGGTTTACCGGCTTCAAAATCTGGTGAATGTTTTTTGGATGAAAAGGCACTAAGGTGACCTTCATCAGTCGGGATCGATCTTTTTCCACGTATAAATTGAAAAGACTGTTCAACTTCAATAATTCTTTTGGAAAAAACAGTTTTTCATTTGGCTTGTGAAAAGGGACTTTGATACCGAACTGCTTTTTGCCGGAGGCATAATAATGTACGGCCATTTCGAAATTTTTTGACTGGATTGTCAGGCTGGATTGTTCCAGGAAATTGGGACTGAAGGAATGGATCAATTCAATTCCCTCTTTAATTATTCTGTAGGAAACTTCTTTTTCTACGCTCTTTTTTAGAAACAGGTTATTTTGAGTAGCAAAGAAATGCCAAAGCGTATCTATCCGTTTTAACTCCACTTGTCAGCTTATTTTGGGATCCCTCCTTAGGAGTATTAATATAATACTTTTTTTATCAATAGGATCAATATCCAAAGAAAAGCTAGGTGAGGTCATTCCTGTGCTGCTTTTTGAAATATTAAAGCCGACCATTTTGTTTTCGTATCTTGATCCATTAACCGAAACCCGTTAGTGGTTGCTTTTTCCCTGATATCTTCAATGTCCTGTTCATAAAACCCACTTAATAGGAGGTATCCTCCTGTTTTAACAAGGGCAGAATAAATATTCAATTCATCCAACAATACATTTTTATTGATGTTTGCGAGCGCAATATCAAACGTCCCTTTTGGGGTAGCTTCCCTTATGGAACCAAGCCTCATCTTTACTTCGGACAAGCCATTTAAGGCAAAATTCTCGTTCCCGTTTTCCACACACCATTCGTCAATATCCAAGGCTTCTATCTCCTTTGCCCCCAGCTTATGTGCCATGATCGCTAAAATCCCTGTTCCGGAACCTATATCTATTACCCTTTTACCCGTATGGTCAACATTCAATTGATGGGTAAGCATCAGGTATGTGGTCGCATGGTGGCCGGTACCAAATGACATTTTGGGATTGATAATTATCTCATGGCTTACCCCTTCTTTTGGCGCATGAAAAGAGGCCCTAACATAAATATCCTTTCCAACTTTTATGGGATCATAATGTTTCTCCCATTCTTCATTCCAGTTCACTTTAGGCATGCGGCCTTCCTCCACCCAAATATCGGCCTCACTTCGGTACTTGCTGATCACTTCCCCAAAACCTTCCTTTTCAAATAGGTCCTCGGAAATATATGCCTCTATCCCAGAATCGGTTTCCAAAAAAGAATCAAAACCGACTTCTGCTAATTCGGCAATAAGAATATCTTTAAATTCTTCCCTGCACTTTATTTTAAATTCCAGATATTCCATAAGCACATTGAAAGTGTATGAGTGGATAAGTGTATGGGTTTTTTAATAACTCCTCAACTATTCAACTCATAGGATTAAAAAGACTTTATAATATCCAAAAAGTCCCTGGATTTCAATGAGGCACCGCCAATCAAACCTCCGTCTACATCTGGTTTAGAAAAGATTTCTTTTGCATTGTCCGGTTTACAGCTTCCTCCGTAAAGGATGGGGATTTTATTGGCTATTGACTCCCCATACTTGGAAGAAATATGTGAGCGGATGGCCGCATGCATCTCTTGTGCCTGATCTGAAGAGGCGGTTTTTCCCGTTCCGATAGCCCAGATAGGTTCATAAGCTATCACTAGTTTTTCAAATTCCGCCTCGTTGAAATCAAACAAGCTTTCTGTCAATTGCTCTTTTACATAAGCTTCTTGAGTACCTGCTTCCCTGATCTCCAAGGGTTCCCCACAGCAAAAAATCGGAATAAGTTGATTGGCCAATGCCTGCTTGACCTTCGCCGTTAATTCCTCATTGCTTTCTTTATAATTTTCCCGTCTTTCGCTATGCCCAATAATCACATGGCTAGCCCCAAAAGAAGCAAGCATTTTTGCAGAGGTTTCGCCCGTATAGGCCCCGGATTCTTTATCGGAACAGTTTTGTCCACCCACAAAAAGCTCTCCGATACCGCCAATGAGTTTCTTTACACCTTGTATATGAACAAAGGGAGGATTCAGCACTACCGTCACATCTTTCACGCGTTCATCCTTGATCATGTTGACAATCTCAGAGGTAAGCTTTTGACCTTCCTCCAAGGTACAATTCATCTTCCAGTTTCCTGCTACTACTTTCTTTCGCATCATTTATCAGTTTTAGGTTCTATATATTGAAAAAGATCTTTAAATTAGGTTGATTCAAAGTTAAAATTACACAAAATGTCTTTCCTAAGAAAAGAATATCCAGAAGAAGCATCGGGAAAATCTTTTACCCCTGCGGAAGCCAAAGTTAAAATCGCTGCTTATTGTGCCTATCAGGAGAGGTGCCAAAAGGAAGTTCGGAATAAGCTTTTTGAATACGGTCTATCCTCAAATGAAGTGGAGAAGCTGCTCACCACCATGATTCTTGAAGGTTTTCTTAATGAAGAACGTTTTGCCAAAGCTTTTGCGAGAGGAAAGTTCAGACTGAAAAGATGGGGGAAAATAAAGATCCGAAAGGAATTAAAATTCCGCATGCTCAATGATACCTGCATCAATTTGGGCATGAAAGAAATTGATGAACAAGAGTATTGGGAAACCTTGTTGTACCTGGCCGAAAAGAAATGGTCCAGAACAGTTAAAAAAGATCTTTTTATCAGAAAAATAAAATTAAAGCAATTTTTAACTTTTAGGGGATATGAAAGTGATTTAATCCAATCTGCTCTGGATAAGCTTACTGAAGGTCCTTAAGAGCAAATAAATCTTCTTTTTCTTGGGGAATTACTTTTAATACATTGGCCAAAACCAATCTTATCAGCGTTTTAGAAGCAATATATATGGGTAGGTTCCCAATCCTCATGTATTCTTTTAGGGTGATAGTAGGTTTCTCATTAAGTGCCTTCATGAGGACCTCTTCTTTTTCCCCATATTTAAAAATAATGTCCTTCCGGTTTTTCTCCCTCTTTAAGATTTCCCACACTTCCCTACTTGCCTGAATGCTTCTATCTTTTACCCTGACGTACGCTTTCCTTTTATTGTCTTCAAACAAAAAGTGGGGACGGCTTTCACTTTTGGCAATATAATAGACCGCTACACCCTTTTTTTGATTAAAGGGAATAACGCTTTTACTGAAGGTCAAAGCAGGAAAAACAAGTTCATGGATAGCTTTATCCATCACGTAAACCTCCTCTTCTATATAACGCTGGCCGCTTACCGTGCCATCATCATCCACTCCAATAAATAAATACCCGCCTTCAGTATTGGCCATGGCAATCATTTCCCGCACAATTTTTTCAGGATGGGTTGCCTTCTTCTTGAATTCAGCATGTAATCCTTCACCTTTTTGGGCTAGCTCTATCACCTCCTGAAGTTTCATTTTTCCTTAATTTATCAAAAAACCAATGCCGACCCTTAGCCCCGCTACCTGGGATATTGCATAATAGTCTACCATCCCTTCCAACCTGAATCGATAGGAAATATTATACGTATATCCAGCACCCACAGCTATGTCACTTTTATTCCCCACTAATCCACGAAACCGGATGAAAACAGGCTCTAATGGATAAAATCGGGATCCTAAAGTCACATGATTGGGACGATTATAATTGAATTCATAACCTCCGGAGAAAGACAGGGAATGCAGATAAAAATAATTCAGCTCTGAGCCCAATTGAAACCTGCGAATGAGCCCCGGTGCATCGGTTTTAGCCAGATCCATCGCACCGGAAACTAAAAAGCTTCCTGCTGCCTGTTGACCAAAGCTTTCTGTCCGGCTCAGACAAAATAACAATAAGAAGATACCTACAGTACTATTCATTCAACCCCCCTTTTCATTTCAGCCAAACGGTTCTTAAGCCCTTGCCACTCATCCCTCAGCCTAGCTGCTTCCATAAAATTCAACTCCTTGGCAGCTTTTTCCATCAATTTTTGGGTTTGGTTGATTAATTTTTCCAATTTCTCCTTATTCAAATATTGTACCACCGGATCGGCAGCTATTTGCTGTTCGGCATTGTACTCACTTTCATAAACTTTAGCATTCCGTTTACTATCTGCTACTTTAGTTTGCCCAAGGATCCTATCCCTGGATTTAATGATAGTTGTTGGAGTGATCCCATGCTCTTCATTGTAGGCCATCTGTTTGGATCTTCTCCTGTTGGTCTCATCAATGGCCATTTCCATTGAACCTGTTATTTTATCGGCATACATGATTACTCTACCATTTTCATTCCGTGCTGCCCTGCCAATGGTCTGTACCAAACTCCTCGCATTCCTGAGGAAACCCTCCTTATCCGCATCCAAGATGGCCACTAGCGACACTTCCGGTAAATCCAAACCTTCTCTCAATAAATTAACCCCCACCAGAACATCAAAAATTCCCAATCTCAATTCCCGCAAGATTTCGACCCTGTCCAATGGTTTTACTTCAGAGTGGATGTAACGGCATTTCACTCCCGCCCTTTCCAAAAATTTGTTCAGTTCTTCCGCCATTCTTTTAGTCAGCGTAGTGACCAAAACCCTGGCACCTTCCTTTACTGTTTGATCTATTTCCTCCAAGAGGTCATCAATTTGATTCGCACTGGGTCTGACTTCTATGAGAGGATCCAAAAGGCCTGTGGGACGGATAATCTGCTCTACCACCACTCCTTCAGCTCTTGCCAACTCGTAATCAGCCGGTGTAGCACTTACATAAATAACCTGATTGGTCATGTCCTCGAATTCATCGAACTTCAAAGGCCTGTTATCCATGGCTGATGGAAGCCTAAAGCCAAAATCCACCAGATTGGCTTTCCTTGACCGGTCTCCTCCCCACATGGCCCTTATCTGGGGTATGGTTACATGACTTTCGTCAATCACCAATAAATAATCATCCGGAAAATAGTCCAACAAGCAGAAGGGTCGCGAACCTGGCAACCTTCTATCAAAATACCTGGAATAATTCTCCACTCCTGAACAATAGCCAAGCTCCCGGATCATTTCCAGATCAAACTCTGTTCTCTCACGTAGTCTTTTGGCTTCCATTAATTTCATATCTTTCTCAAAAAAGGACAGTTGTGCCACCAGATCATCTTGGATCTCATTTATAGCCACATCTATTACATCCCTGCCGGTAACAAATAAATTGGCCGGAAAAATAGAAATAATCTTTTCATCTGCTATCTTTTTGCCCGACTCGGGGTCCACTCTTTGGATAGACTCTATTTCATCCCCCCAAAAGTAAATCCGGTAAGCAAAATCCCCATAGGCCACAAAAATATCCACGGTATCCCCTTTGACCCTGAACGTTCCGCGGTTGAAATCAGTATTGGTCCTACTGTAGAGTATATCCACTAATTTAAAAAGCAACTGATTCCTGGGAATCCTTTCTCCCTCTGTTAAATGAATCACATTCTTTCCAAATTCCTCCGGATTTCCAATACCATATATGCAGGAAACAGATGCCACCACCAACACATCCCTCCTTCCGGAAAGCAGGGCAGAGGTAGCACTTAATCTTAGCTTCTCTATTTCTTCATTGATGGAAAGATCCTTCTCTATGTAAGTGCCGCTGGTAGGAATATAGGCCTCCGGCTGATAATAATCATAATAAGAGATAAAATATTCCACAGCATTTGAAGGAAAAAATTGTTTAAACTCTCCATACAACTGAGCGGCCAGGGTCTTATTGTGGCTTAAAACCAAAGTGGGTTTCTGGACCTCCTGGACCACATTGGCTATCGAAAAAGTTTTTCCAGAACCGGTGACGCCAAGCAGAACTTGGGCAGACTCTCCTTCATTTATTCCTGTAATTAAGCTTTTTATTGCAGTCGGTTGGTCCCCAGTAGGTTGGTAATCCGATTCGAGTTTGAATCCCATAATTTTCGCTTCAATATCTTTGTTCAACGCTTTTTTAAGGCAAATTAGTTTAGTGATTTCCTTTATTTCCTTGAAGTGATTTTAACCTTTCCAAATTATAATAAAGATAATTCGTCCTAAGAATGATAATAAGGAGCAAAGGAAGAATACTTGGATGAAAAGATTGCCATCCTAAAATCCAGAAGACAACTGCGGCATCTGCCATAATCAAGGCAAACATCAGGTATTTCCTGACCCACTCTCCAGGATAGCTGGACCACAACCCAAAGACCAGGACCAGGTGCAGAGGAAATGCCCAAAGGATATTCCAATTATAAAGAGTAGCGGAATGATCAGTGAAAAACCAAAGAAAAAAGATAACAACACCTGTTATACCTAGTGTTCCGAACAATAACACATCCATACCAATATAAAGCCGCTTTTTCTTAAAACCAACATAGGTAAATGCTGTGCCTACCAGGGCCAGGACCCAGAATAAAAGATAAGGATTGAAAATGCTTCCCTGCAATTCAGGAGGAGCCATTTCTAAAACAGTAGATGAGGATTTAATTAAGGGCCGTGAAGGCCCATCTCCCACTATCATTGCCTTTGAAAAAGCAATCTCCATGTAATCAGGCAAAAACTGTTTTTCCCTCTCTGTCGCCTTACGGTCAATCACACTTCCCAAAGCCAAATCAATCCCAAAATCTGCCCAGGGCATACGATAAACATATTCGTCGATCAAATCCCTGAAACTTTTGTCCATGGAGCCCTTGGATTCATCCCACTTCAACTGATCTCCTAATACGATTTCTATCATATCCCTTATCCTGGTAGCACAATTGTCAAAGAAAAAATCATAACGGTAAAACCGATTTTCAGGTTGGTAGTTCTCTTGGAGAAATTGGACCATCCTAAGAGTTTGCTCGGGTGAAAGATCCAGCACCTGCTCCCTTACGCTCCTTTGAAGGTACTGGTAATGTAGAATGAATTGTTCATATGTGCTTACACTAAGCATATAATCCAATTTTCCACGGGCAAACTTTACATAAAAATTGGGCGTATCAAAGTCAAATGTCCCATAGTTGAAAACAATATCTCTCCCTGTTTCCAAGTCTAAAACCCGTACCGCATTATGGCCAAATGCGCTGTAAAGTTCCTCTCCCGGATCACAGGTCAGCAAACTGACCTGGTAGTTTTGGGCAAGTACAGAATTCCCCCCTTGTAGGGTTACTATTAAAAGAATGACAAGAAACTTAGAATATTTATGGTTCACTTTTATACCTCTTTCTGTTCGTGATTTATTACCGATGGTTGTTTAAAACAAAAAGCGAATTTACAAGATATTTAATATATCCCATCATTTGAGGGTATTTGGTAAACAAAGCGGCATACATTGCTTCCCTTGACGAGGGGCCTAATAGCAATTTTAAAATCGGAGAAAGAGATGATACAAAATTGGTAAAAAAATAGGGACAATCACTGGATGAAAAGAAAACTTATAGTTGCCTTTCCACCCAATTAATTGTCCCGCTTTATTGATCCAATAAAAATTGGCTGATCGTGGTTATTTACCTCTTCCCTGACACATCACTTTTACCGTTTGCAGGATAATATTTATATCTGTTTGGATGTTTACTTCATTTAAATACCTTAAGTCAAACAGCATGCGTTGACACATCTGATCCACATTTTCTGCATAACCATAATTTACCTGCCCTATAGAAGTAATCCCCGGTTTGATGCTTAACAACGTCTTGTACCCTGGAGCTTTGGCGACGATCTGTTGGATAAAATGCTGCCTTTCAGGTCTTGGCCCTACTACTGACATGTCACCCCTTAATACATTCCAAAATTGGGGAAGCTCATCCAAACGGGTTTTTCTCATAATTTCACCCCATTTGGTTATCCTTGGATCATTATCTTTGGAAAGCTGAGGACCACATTTTTCAGCATCTTCATACATACTCCTAAACTTGTAGATATTGAATGGTTTTTCATTTATTCCTATCCTTTGCTGCTTGTAGAAGATGGGGCCTTTGGAAGTAAGTTTGGTAATAATCATCAACATCACAAAAAGGGGCAAACCCAAAATCATAACTGTTAATGAAAAACAAATATCAAATGCCCTTTTAATGATTCTAGTACTTTCATCAAAGCCTTCTTTAATAGTGAATCCCGTGGAATCTTCTCTAAAATTGGAAAATGACGTTAAGGTTGGAACCATCACATCATTTTCGTATCTTCCATGAACTATATCTTGCTTTTGACTATTCCGTAACATATCTTATAATATTTAAATCAAAAATTCCTTTTTTTCTATATTCAGGAATATTTCAACAAACATGCCAGCATCATTATGCTCAAAATCGCATTATTAAGCGCATTTTGGCCCTATTTGGGCTGATAATTATGCGAAATTTTTCTACATATTGGGTAGGAAAGTTTGATATGAAAAGGTCAAAAAAGAAATAAATGAAAGCTATTGAGGATGGTTCCAATAGGCCCGGTGCATCGAGAAAGATTGATTTAATTTCAGTGGCAGTTTATGGTGGAGGAGTCCCATTTTATAGCCTAACAATTTTGCGAAAACGGAGAGGCCTGCTTTAGGAAGAACCCACACGTTATTTTTAAGCAGATAAGACAATTCGGACTTTAAATATTTGAAACCTTCACTTTCTGCCTTACCAAAATTTTCAAATATCCATAAATTCGTAGCGTGAAACACGCCAATATCAAAATAGCGTTTGAATTCTTCTTTTAAGGTATAATAATGGGAGTGGTAAACCTGAGCATCTGCCAAATAAGCCATATGCCAGCCTTTGAGCAACATTTTACCCGCAATGATCACATCTTCTCCCAGTATTGTTCCGGAAGGAAAGCCCCCCACTTCCCTATAAGCTGTTTTTCTATAAGCTGCAAATGAATTGGAACAGGATATGGTCTTTATCCCATATTTATCTGCATCTGGAAGGCTTCTGATTTGGGAACCTGGTGGGTAATTAAACAAACGGGCATGTGCTTCCCTTTCTTTTGCCCCTTTGTGAGGCAGCTGTCTGCCGTAAACCATGCCCAGCTTTGGATCACTTTCAAATGTCCGCACCATCTTCTCAAGGGCCTGGTCATTCGCTAATATGGCATCCTGTGTAAGAAAGGCATAAATATCTGCATCTGGATATTTTTCCACGGCCATATGCCGGGTACCCCCATGATCGAAATTCCTTTTGTCTATTTCAATAATTTCAAAACCCTCTGTAAAATGATCTGCCAAGGTGTGGTCTTTGGATCCTGAATCAATAATCACTACTTGAGAGATAGGATAAGTCTGTGCCCGAAGACTTTTTACAACCATAGGCCATTTTTCGCCTGCGTTGAGGGTCGGTATATAAAGGATTATCTTCATTAATTATAGCCAATGCTGGACAAGTTTCGTTGATTCATTTGATTTAATCTATTGTTTCTTTCACTTCTACCGAACCATACTCAGCATACCCCCATTTGATCTCTTCCTCAATTATTTGGGCAGTACCCTGACCTTCCAGGCGTAATGCGCTCTCCCTACGGCCACTTACATGCACATTGTTTGAAAGGAAGAGTTGATTTGGGTTTCTACTTACCATAGTATGCCGGAACCGCCCCCCTTTCAGGGAGACTAATTTATTTCCGGTAACATTTAATCCTTTGGACCCATCATCATATATGCAGGTATTTATCGATTTAATGTCATTATCAATGATGCAGACATTCTCAGCCAAATTCCTAATAGTGATGGCTTGTGATTGGGTACTGACGATTTGATTCTTTTCCAAATGGGCACTGTTTACCCTCACAATCAGTATAGCACCATCCTTTGCATTACTGGCTACGGTATTCCCCACCATTTCCACATTCCCTGTCATGTTAAAATTCAAATTTGCATTCGCTATAATATTGTTTCTTAAAATCAGAGAATCCACGTGAATGCCATTGGGCAAGGATAGAGAATGAAGCTTATTGTTGTCCAACATTAGCTTTTTACCCTTTACATTGGCCAGAAGACTGACTATACTAAAAGTGTTATTGGACAGGTTCAATTCTTGAAACCGCTCTACCACCTCCACCTGATTATCCGACTGATTGCCTGTGGCGTAAATATTCCCACAATCTTCAATATATAAGGAGGGGCGATTGTTTTTTTCTGCTGTATTGTTCAAAATCTCCACCCCCGAAACATTGACCAAGGTGGCAATCCCCGAACCATCCCGTGTGGATTCCCCCTTCACAAATCCATTTCTACGGCTGATATTATCCCTAATCAGGCAATTTATATCCAGGAATTCCCTAGGTGACCGGTTATTGATGTCTATGGCGTCGGCGGCATTGCCCTCCATTAAATTATTGATGAACTTGTAGTTTTTTTCAATGCTCTTACTACCAAACGCCACCTGTATGGCACTCATACCGTTATTTAATAAACGATTGTTACTTACCTCCACATCTGGACTTTCATGTATAAAAACACCATTTTCCCCATTGTCTAGAATATTACAATGGATAACTGAAATATTGTTACTGGAAAGGATCCTTACTGCTGTTCCCGGCTGATAGATAGCGGGATCTGTCCTTTCTGAACCATAATGGCTAATGGTCGTCTTTTCGATGGAAATATTTTCGCAATCATAAAGCAGTATTCCTGCAAAAGACTGAATTTTAGTAGAATCGCCCATAAGGGTACTTTTGGTAATGACCACATCCCGGCTTCCGGAAAGGTAAACCGCTTCATTCAAAGTTTGAGCCCTAAATGAAAGGGAAACATTTGAAATGTCTTTCCCCCTGAACAAAGGGGCGGAAGAATTTTGTCTGGATATGGAAAACCCTTCTTTCTCTCCGTCTATTTGTTGGGTCAATAGGCCTTCCGATTTGATATGGACACCTGACTTTAAACCAATAGCCCTCACTAAATAAGTGCCTTCCGGAATAAATACTGTATCACCTTCCGCTGCTTTGTTGATGGTTTCCTGGATGGCTTTTGTATCATCGGCTATACCATCACCAATTGCCTTATTGTTTTTTACATTTAATAATCCCTTATTACTGCTTTCTGCTTGGGCAAAGACTATTGCACACTGAAGGAAAACGGCAAAAAACAATACTATAACTCTTTTGAACATATTCATTTCAATCATTCTATATCAGCTTAACTTTATTAATCTAAATCAGGAAAGGATAATCTGCCAAGTCTCCTTTGCCGTAGCTTTCCAAGGGAAATCCTTAGCACGTTGATATCCTTTTTCTACAAATTCTTTATACAATATTTTGTCATTCACCAACCTCTCTATCCCTTCCGCAATTTCTTCCACATCAAAAGGGTTCACACACAACGCTGCATTACCGGCAATTTCAGGCAAAGAACTTTCCTTTGAAGTCAAAACCGGGGTACCGGAGGCCATAGATTCTAGGAGGGGTAGCCCGAACCCTTCCATAAGCGAAACAAATAAGGTGGCATGTGCCCCTTTGTAAAGCTTGGGCAGTTCGGCTTCATCCACAAAACCTAAAAACCGTACCCGGTTGGTAATTTTCAGGTCACTTATCTGGGCACTCAAATCCGGATCGGGATTGCCCGTTAAGAGAAATATAAAATCATCGGGTATTTTAGCTTGGGCAAAAGCAATCAGCATGGCCGGGATATTTTTGTTTTTACGACGATTGCCCACATATAATAAATAAGGTCTATCCGCCGGGTATTGTTCGGTATTGAGCAAGAAAGATTCGTCCACTCCATTGTAAATTACTGAAATCAATTCTTCTTTTATCCCCATCAATTCCACTAATTGCTGCTTGCTAAAGTGGGAGACCGTGATGATCCTTTTGGCCTTTTTTGCCAATCTTGCGATGATTTGTTGATAATATATCCTGTGCAGACTTGAATAG
The DNA here is from genome assembly GCA_040905145.1 of Anditalea sp. Lineage (GTDB taxonomy): Bacteria > Bacteroidota > Bacteroidia > Cytophagales > Cyclobacteriaceae > DATGMS01. Next base: position 18,526 of record JBBDSC010000147.1, on the reverse strand, counting down.
TAGAACAGGTGCATTAGATCATGAACCGTGAATATAAACGGGACCGAGGAATATAGGGGGGGCATAAAAGAGGGACTATAGAAAGTGTCTGCCCTTGTTTTTCTTATTTCATTGGCCAGCATCAATGGTGAAAAAAGACTGCCCAGCCCCATTTTATTGGAGACAAAAGAACAGTCTACTTCCTCAGGTTTTAATTTGATCACTTCTTTATAAAGTCTCCCTATACCTGTTTCCCCTGCCCATCTATTATCAATTAGCACTTGTTTTTTTTGCATTATATTCCCATTCTAACCGTTTTAAAATCAATGAACCGAATGTTGCCAAGCAAAAAAACCATACTCAAATAAATGACAATATCATTGTCATAACCTGAATACAGGATCATCATGATAGAGAGCATGGGCAGAAAAGCAGCGATCCAAAATTTATTGTCCTGCAACTGGCTTTTACATTCCAAATAAAAATAGGCCAAAAACAAGCAATAGGAAACAAGGCCGACTATTCCCAGTTCAAGGTAAGATGTCATAAAGGTGTTATGAATATGAGGTTCTCCATGATAAAATTGGGCATATTTTCCCAAAAACTCCGGTGCACTCAGAAATCCGTTCCCGAGAGGGGATATGGCAGTAAAGTGTTCAAAAAAAGCCCTCCAATAAACCAGCCTAACTCCCATGCCATCTCTGGAGGAAGTAAATTGTTCCACCCTTATTAATTTCTCCAGGAGGAATGGCAGGCTAACACTGATAAAAAAAACCAGGATTATGCGCCATCTGGCGTTGGAGGAAATCCAAACAAGAATAAATACACCTATAAGCAAGGCGACAACCGGGGTTCTGGACAAGGACAAATAGGCCAACAAAAATATCCAACAGATCCTGCCCCAAGAAACTTTGTTAAAACGGATGAGCGGTATAAGGATGTAAGGAAAACCCAGCATGGCTATTCTGGCACCGAACATATTTTTATCCTCCAGACCCCAAAAAAACAGATCCGGTTTATATAACTCACTGGTCTGAGCCGAGGAGAAACTTCCCCACAGCATGCGGAATTCAATCCCTTTGTGGTAAAGGACCAATTGTACAAAAACAAGCAGAAAAATAAAATGTAAAACAAAGTCAACACCTCTTAACAGATTATTATTATCCCTTTGACGCAACCAGCCAACAGCAAAGTATAGAAAGACAAAGTTTACCAGTAGCTTTATAATGTTGGTGGCCATGAAGGTCTCTCCGTTATAAGAAAGAAAAAAGCTTATGACCGCATATAAGCTGAAAACCGACAAAAAGATCACCCATTTACTGACCAGCAGTTTTTCGGTATCCAGATAAAAGATAAATGAACTGATTAAAAATACAATAGGATAAATCTTTATCGGCAGGAAAATAGAAATCAAGCACAAGCAGAACATTACTTCGGACAATTTTATGTCTGTCCAATTGAAATCAGTAATTTGCTTTACCCCGCTGGGCTGTTGGATATATTCCATTCGTCTTTTTAAAATATAAGCATTACTTGTTAAATAAGTCCATTACTGATTTATACTCCCCTATCATCCTATCCTCACTAAGTATGGCTGCAACGGATGCTCTCGCAGTTAACATAAGCCTGTTATATAGCTCAGCGTCCCGATATAATCTTGTTAGAGCCTCACCCAGTGAGTTTGGTGAGGAGGCGATACAAAATAATCCGTTTACCCGATCTATGACTGTTTCCTGCAAGCCTCCACTTTTATTGGCTATTATGGGCAAATTATTTGACAAAGCTTCAATGGCCACCATACCCAAAGGCTCCTGCCATAAAGAAGGGACCACCAGGACATCTATCATTTTGTAAAATTCATTGGATTGGACATAGCCAACAAATGAAATGTCCTTATGAGTGGCCAAGGATTTTAACCGTTCTTCATAGGCTTTCTGTCCCCTGCCACCGATAATAAGGGAGGCATTAAAATCCAACGATTGGAACTGTTCTATTAGCCATTCTACTCCTTTTATCTTGGACAAAGTCCCTAAAAAACCTATCCTTAATGGCTCTCCGGGCACTCTTTTCTTTCTTGCAGGAGGCTCAGGCACCGATCTGGTATTATGTATCACGAACTTTTGTGCATTCTTGAAATAACCCATCTCCATAAACCTGCTCAAAATGCTTTTACTGATGCCGACCACGGCATTGACCTGATCCGACTTCTCCGGGTGCTTAAGCCTTAATAAGCGGCAGCTCAAACATTGTGTAGCACAGGGAGTATCCCCTTTAAACATATTACTGTTGGCACATAAAAGGTACAAATCGTGTAAAACCTGAACAATTGGGATTCCCTCCTTATGAATTTCATCCCAAACGCCCACTGACCAACCGGCCAGATTATGGCAGGAAACCACATCAGGCTTTTCCCGCTGAAGCACGGCTTTGACATGATCCTTCATTCCTTTGTTGTAACTGTCCCTGATATGCCAGGCAAGGCGAATTGATTGGCCCGGTCGGCCTTTGGCATAGGGCCAATAAAAATTTTTTAGATTTGCCCGGTAAACTTTAATCCCATCAACCATGCTTTCTTCCAGATCTTTCCCTGGAAACAAACTCAAAACAACCACCTCATATCCCCTTGCCTTCATCCCTTCTACGATCAGCTTTAAGGAAATCTCTGCTCCACCTTCTATGTAAGGGCTGTAAAGGGAATTGATGTATAGGATTTTCATTAAAATGGCATAAGCAATAGTGAATTGAGGCTTCAGAACAGGAGGCCTATAAACAAAATGTGTTCCGCTTCTTTAATCCAACAGGCTTTGGTATAAATTTATCAGTTTTTTTCCTACCAAACCTTTATGATGGACCTTCCTGACATGATCATGCATTTTATTGCCCAAGGATATAAAAATAGTGGGATCCATCATTTTCATTTGTAGGGCTTCCCTAATTTTTTGGGAAAGCATGGACAAATGTTCCTTTTCAGAATCGTATTGGTAATGCAATACATTATCTTTCATTTTTCCCAGATCAGCAATGGTGCCTATTTCAGGACAAATCACCGTTTTCTTATAAGAAAAGCCCAGAAGGACCGTCCCGGAATTAAGACTGCTGCTAAGATCATAAGGTAGTATCAGCAGATCCGACTTCATCATGAGCTGAGGTATCTTATTATCTGGAATAAAGCTCAGCATCGGGTTTATATTTCCCGCCTGTACCGCCATTTGTGATATTTTCTGTTGATATATTGTACTGTTGGGATTTCCAGCAATTGTCAGCGTTACCTCTTCTTTAAATGAACTGACTGCCCGTATCAGCAGTTCGAGGTTTTTATAAGGCTTCACGGCACCTATAAACAGCAAAGCTAAAGGTGCTTTAAGAGCCTTTTCCTGATTTTTTACCGGCATCTTGCCATAGCTGTCAATAAAATCTGGATGGGGGAGATAAAAAATTTTATCTGCTGCCTGATTATGCTGTTTGATAAGTAAAGACCGGGATATTTCACTGTGAATGATGATTTTGTCCGACCAAAGAATCAAAAAATGGGTAATGGTCCTGCTAAAGAAACTTAAACCTTTTTCATGGGAGACCCGGTTGTGCATGGTCCATATCAATTTCTTTTTACTCAACCTGATAATGGACAAAACGAACATTTTTCTGAAGAAGCTTTTCAATGCACGAAACAAGCTACTGTCCTCCACGTTTTCAAACCAGTTGAGATGCACCAGCTTTATGGATCGAAAATGACGCAGGCTAGAAAAAATATCATCTAAAGCGTGTATCTGATAGCCATGTTCGCTGAGCGGCCGTACCATTATTTCAATGTACTTATTTTCCTCGTTTATCGGAGGATTAAAAACGATATGCATATGCTTACCTGTTAATTTCCGAACTTTTCATCTTCCTGCTCTTCAAGGCTGCCAATAATATTTCCCTAATGGAAATCCCGTATTGCTGACGGTTTTGAATCCATAAAAGGCCTTTTTGAAGCGGATTCATGAGCATGGATTTAGTCATGGTATATATTTTTCGCTGTTGCATGTACTTATTTTGATTGGCAAGTAAATGCCTGTACACGATCTCTTCCTCCGGATCTACAGGTTTTTGGTGGAGAAAACCCCCCAGCCAATTAGCATAGGCCATGTTGGCTTTCATTTTTTCCAGATCATTTCCGGTTGAGGTGATGGAAAGGCGATTATTGCGATAGTTGAAGACAGGCTTGTTGCTGTGTGCAATGCCTTTTTCAGCAGATGCTATAAAGGCGGTTATATCATCCGATCCCCAGGCCAATGGTAAATAATAAAAGCCTTCCCTTTCCTTTAATGAACGTACCCGGTACATATAATCCGAAATATAATTGGAGCGGAGTTGGTTTAGACGATGCCATATCGAATTATATACCCCTTCGAAGGAAGGACAGGAAGGGGTTAGCATCACTGGCTCCCCTTCGTCATTGATGATTTTGCTCCGGCAATGATATACCTCCAGGTCCGGGTAAGCTGTAATGAGTTTGGAAAATTCTTCCAGATAATTAGACTCCAGCAGGTCATCATCACCCATAATGACCACAAATTCGCCAATTGCCAATGATAAGCATTTGTTCCAGTTATCCACCAGGTTTACCGCGCCTACATTTTTTTCGTTCTTGTGATAATGTATCCTTCTGTCCTGAAACTGGGATATTATTTCTTCAACTGGTTCAGGTGAGCAGTCATTTAAAATGATCAGCTCAAAATTATCCTCACTTTGCTTTAAAATACTTTGGATGCAATCCTTTAAATATTTGCTTTTATAGGCAGGTATGCAGATTGAAAACTTAATCATTTTTAACTTTTTTTATCAATTGGTTTATCCCACAGTTTTTCCTTCAAGTACCGTATATCCGCTGCTTTGACCACAAAAACCAAATGGTAGGCCATGAAAAGAACCAGAAATATCGCCGATTTGAACAGTATACTGAAGTAGCCTTCAGGAATTTTTAACCACATGCTCAAGTAATAGCTAATGCCACATGCAATAAATGCGCCCAAAACAGAAGGGAAAAATGACCCAAAAAATATCTTTCCATTATCCAACTTTAATACTTTGGGGATATAATAGACATAAAAAAAGCCAATTTGAATTAACATATAAACGAAATAGCCGATTACCGCGGCTCCTACATTGAGTTCCGGTGCAAAAAAGACGGTGATAGGCAAGGAGACAATACAAGCGGTTGCGGAAGAATAAATCAAAAACTTAGTCTTTCCGGAAGATAGAACCAGACTGGCCACAGGAGTGTTGTGCATGGAAAGCAGAACGGTCAATAGCCAGATAATCAGCCAAATACTTAATTCCTGATATTCTTCCCCCATATAGATTAGCAATAGGTCACTGGCATTCAAGATGAGCAGGAAAACGATCATGGATAAAAAAACCGAAATGTATTTGGTGGCTTCAATGACCATCCTTTCTAATTTGGGAGGATTGTTTTCTGCATAGATTTTGGAAGCAGAAGGCAGCAAAACCTGCAAAAATATCCCTCCGAAAGAGATTATCAGCATGGCAATGGTCTGAAGAACCCGGTAATCCGTCAGCACATCCAGGCCGGAGGCAAACCTTGCCAACAATATGGGGCGGAGCTCATTTGCCGTAAGTTGAAATAGGCCCATTATAAAAATAGCCATGCTATAACCTATGATCTGCTTGAATGCATTGCCGTCCCATTTGGGGCTGAGCAGTTCTGACAGGGGAATAGGATACACCCTTAACCGATAGACATTAAAAGGTATTGTGATTAAGATGGAGAGGGTATAAAAAAAGAAATAAAGGGTCAGGGGCCATTGCAGGTATATGGCCAAAAGAGCCACCATAAAATTGAGTATGCTGCTAATGACCGTAATTCTGTTCACATACCCCAGCTCATCTTTAGCACTGAGCAGTTGGATCACCACGTTGGATAACCAATTAAAAACCGTACTTGCAGAAAGGATATACATCATCCAGCGATAAATAGGGAGCTGATCCGCTTCTAAATTGAATAAGAATCCCCCATAATCAGCCATTAAAATAAATATAGTGGCGTTGATCAGCCCAATTGAACCATAAAAGACCATACTGGACCTGGAAACTTTTTTGATCTTGACCCATTCCTCCTTGGCCACCCACATAGAAAAGAACCGGACAGAACCTATATTCATCCCCAGGTCCATTAACCGCAAATAGCCATTTAAAGAAAAAGCCAGTGCAATCAATCCATAGTCTACTTTCCCATAATAGCCGACCAACAACGGAATGGTGATAAATTTAGCCGCGGCATCCAGTATTTTGGCAAATATGCCCCATGCAGAGCCGGAAAAAACACGCTTTACAGGAGATTGTCCGTTCATCGGATTAATTAAAAAATTGAAGGTTTAAATACATAGGTTTATAGTTTTGTCCTTCCCAAAGATAAGAGATTAGATTTAAGATATAAGACTTTAGATTGGAGTGCCAAGTCCTAAAGGACCGGACAATTAAACCCTTGGACTCCCATCTTCGGTTACCAAACCTATTTAGGAAGATTGATAAAATCGATTTGGCCCTTTTATCTTTGTTGGAATAATTCTTATATTCATCAAAAGATAAAAATCATGAAAAAATCACAGTTAATTGAAACACTTGGTGATTTGCCCGAAGAATTTAGTATCGACGAACTGGTGGAAAGGCTATTTATCATCCAGGAAATAGACAAGGGCATTAAAGACCTTGATGAGAACCGGTCCATGAGCGAAGAAGAAGCCAAGAAAAAGATCATGAAAAGATGGCAAAATTAAGATGGTCTAACAAGGCTGTGGATGATTTGTTGGAAATACAGGAAAATGCTGGCAAAATATCAGAAAAATATGCCATGGACCTTATGTCCAGATTGATGGAAAAGCCTAAAATATTGAAGGTAATGCCAGAAATGGGAAGGATCGTGCCGGAAAAGAAAAACCCAAAGATCAGGGAGTTGTTCGAAAGACAGTTCCGGATTATCTACAGAATCGAAAATGACCTCGTTGAAATAATAAATGTGATCAATTCTTCAAAGTCTTTACGTTAATCAGAATATTCCCAAATCAGTATTGGTCAACAACCCCTGCACCATTCCTTGGTGTTTTTTTATTTTTTTTGAAATTAAAATTAAAGATAAATTAAAGGAAAATTTCTATAATCAATAGGCCGCCGAAAGCTTGGCAAAAAATAAAGATGTTCAGTAGCTGTCTATCCTTCTGTTTGTGAGACTATACCCATTAACAAAGATTTCTCCTCTCTCTGTGTTACCTTTGTGAAAATCTTTGTGCACTTTGCGGTTAAAAAAATTGATCGAATGGAAAAAATATTGATCATAGGTGCATTTGACCGGTACAATTATGGGGATTTATTGTTCCCTTTGATCATCGAAAAGCAACTGGATACTTACAATAAAAATTTTCAGTATGAATTCTTTGGTATAATAAGAAGCGATTTGACAGAAGAAGGCGGTAAACCAACCCTGGATTTAAAAGCCTTTTATGAGGCATGTAATAACCCGCAGCAAAAGGTCAGCGTTATAGTCGCCGGGGGAGAGGCTTTGGGGGTTACCTGGAATTCCTTGCTGGCAGCTTTGAACAAGCCCTTTCAAAGGGTACACAAACACCACGTACGCATTTCAAATTATCTTGATTTAAACTTCGTTGCAAAAAAAATATTGAAGGGAAATACGACCCTGCCTTTTGTGTTTGACAAAGATGATTTCAAATCTGTAAATAAGGTGATCTTAAATTCATTGGGGGGCTCAGGAATAAAGACTGCACTTTTTGATCGCTATAATTTTATGAAGTCAAAACTCCAGAAGGTAGATTATTTGGCCGTAAGGGATAAAATAACTTTGGGCAATCTGAAACAAAACGATGTTCAGGCCCATCTTTTTCCTGATTCAGCCATTTTGATGTCAGAGTTCTATCCTTTGGAGGTATTGGAAAAATCAGTGACCAAAGAAGTACTGGAATATGTCCAACAAAACAAGGGGGAATATATATTTTTTCAAATCAATAAAAAAACCACGGTGGGAAAGGAGCTGTTAATAGCCAATGAGTTGGATAAAATTTTCCGCCAAGACCATACAGAAATTTGTTTATGTCCCATCGGAAAGGCCCTTAATCACGACGATCATGAAGCCCTTCAAGCCGTAAAGCAAAAACTGGAGAGCCCTTCAACCTATTTTGACGCAGAGAACATCTGGGATATCATGTATTTAATTGCCCATTCAAAGGCTTATATAGGAACAAGCCTGCACGGAGCCATTACTTCCATGAGTTATGCTGTGCCGCATGTAGGCTTAACAGTAGAAAAGTTAGATGCTTATTTGGACACCTGGGGAGTAAAGGGCAGCAGTTTCGCAGTGGGCTTTTCTCAAATCTATGATCAATATAAAATTGCCACTGCGGTGAAAGCTGGAGAATTGGAAGCGTCAAGAGACAGGCAGTTCACAGAAATAAAAAAAGCGTTTGATCTAATAGTCAATACTCTTCAGAAGCCCTGAATTAGCCTTAGTCATCTAATTGTTCATTATGCCACAGTATTTTGTCATTTACAAGCCTTTTGGAATCCTTAGTCAATTCAGCGATGCCGAAAGCTTAAAAGAAGTCGGGAATTTTCCCCCGGAGGTATATCCTGTTGGACGGTTGGATAAGGACAGTGAGGGATTGCTCCTGATAACCGATGATAAACCATTGAACCATTATTTGCTAAACCCGAAGTTTGAGCATAGCCGTACCTATTTGGTCCAAGTGGAAGGCATCCCTACAGAAGAAGCTTTGAGGGCTTTGGAAACAGGAGTTGAGATCAATTTGAAGGGAAAAATCTACCTGACAAAAAAAGCTATCGCATTATTGCAGGAAAAAGCACCCCAAGTACCAGAAAGAAACCCTCCTATCCGCTACCGCAAAAAGGTTCCGGATTCTTGGCTTTCTTTAAGCTTAAGGGAAGGTAAAAACAGGCAGGTGAGGAAAATGACGGCTTCTGTTGGACTTCCTACCCTAAGACTGATCAGGTGGTCCATGGAGAATCTGAGCATTGAAGGATTCGCGGTGGGAGAAATCCGGGAGTTTTCACAGGAGGAAATTTATGTCTTCCTTAACATATATAAAGGGGAATTAATAAAACCCATTGGTGGAAAGGTCAGAAAATCATTTAAATCCCACGGAAATAAGAATAGACCTTAATTGTGTTAAAAAAGTATTTGTTCTAATTTAGGCACCTCATTGAAAATTAATTAAAAACTTTGTAATAATTATCCATACAAATATGCATCAGGAAAAGATTCAGGCAGTAATTGATGAAGTAAAAAAAATAGTGGTGGGTCAAGACAGAATGGTCAATAGGTTATTGATCGGCTTATTTACCAATGGGCATATTTTATTGGAAGGGGTGCCCGGTTTAGCAAAAACCTTAACCGTAAATACCCTGGCCAAAGTGCTTCACCTGGATTTCAAAAGAATCCAGTTTACACCGGATCTTTTACCTTCCGACTTGATCGGTACCATGATTTACAATCAACAAAATGCTGATTTTGAAGTAAAAAAGGGACCTATTTTTTCCAACATTATTTTGGCAGATGAAGTCAACCGATCCCCTGCAAAAGTTCAGTCCGCCCTTTTGGAGGCCATGCAGGAAAAGCAGGTGACAATAGGGGAGACCACTTTCTTTTTGGATAGGCCATTTTTGGTGCTGGCCACCCAAAACCCTGTAGACCAGGAAGGAACCTATCCTTTACCGGAAGCGCAAGTGGATAGGTTTATGATGAAAGTACATATTGATTATCCCTCCAAGATTGATGAGCTTGAAGTAATGAGGAGAATGACCAATATTTTATACGCTTCAAAAGTAAATGCCATTTTGGGTAAAGAAGAAATCTTCGAAATACGCAATGCTATCAACAATGTAAAGATCGCTGAGCCCTTAGAAAATTACATCATTGAACTGGTCTTTGCTACCCGTTTTCCTGAAAAATACGGCCTACGTGAAGAAGCAAAATACATCCAATTTGGTGCCTCTCCCCGGGCCAGCATCAATTTAAACCTTGCAGCCCGTGCAGTGGCTTTCATGGATGGAAGGGACTATGTGCTTCCGGAGGATATCAAGGAAGTAGCCGAAGATGTATTGAACCACAGGATCATTATCAATTATGAAGCCGAAGCGGACAATATTAGCACAAGGGACCTTATCCATATAATCCTTGAAAAAATCCCCCTTAACAAATCGGTAAGTTATAAGTAAAATCCCGTCCTCTCTTTAAATGCCTTCTATTCAGGAGGCATTTTTTTCTTCTTTATAAAAGCTGAAGAAATGGAAAAAGGTTAGGTTTATCATCCCTTTTCTTGCCAATAAAACTTGATGGCTTTTGTGCGAAACCTTTTAAATGGTTCGATAATTGTATTTCACACCCTGCAATTTCAATTCAGATCATTTCATAAAGCAAATATCAGCGAATAATCACTAATTTGTAGTCTAATTTAAAGACATGACCTTATTAATCCTATATTTATTTTTGGCGCTAGCTGTTTCTTTTTTTTGCAGTACCTTAGAAGCTGCCTTATTAAGCATAACTCCTTCTTATATCCAAACACAGGAAGAGCAGGGAAAATCCTATGCAAAATCCCTACGAAAGCTCAAGCTCAATATAGACGAACCACTTTCTGCCATTCTCTCCTTTAATACTATTGCGCATACAGTTGGTGCGGCAGGAGTTGGTGCACAGGCGGTAAAAATTTTCGGCAGCCAATATTTTGGATGGATTTCGGCTGGATTAACCATTGCAATTCTAATATTTTCAGAAATTATTCCCAAATCCATTGGGGCCAATTACTGGAAAAAATTGGCACCTTATATCAGTGGTATCTTGAATGCCATGATTTTTATTTTGTATCCTTTCGTAAAGGTTTCCCAATTTATTACCAACGCTTTCAAAGGAAAAGGAGAACAAACAATCAGCCGGGAAGAAGTTGCCGCCTTGACCAATATAGCCACCAAAGAGGGGATTTTTGAAGAGGGGGAATCCACGATTATCAATAATCTTATCCGGTTTAAATCCATACTGGTAGCCAATGTGATGACCCCTAGGACAGTGACCACAGTGCTTGAAGAAATGGAGACACTGGAAGGGTTTTTCGCTAACAAGGCCTCCCACAAATTTTCAAGAATTCCCGTGTATAAAGGCTCTATCGATGACATAACCGGTTATGTCCTAAAATATGACGTACTGGAAAAATTGGCTGAGGACCAATTCAGCCTGACCCTCGGAGATTTAAGGAGGGATATCTCCGTAGTTTATGAATATGACTCTATTCCTTCGGTTTTAGAAATGTTAATGGATAAAAGGGAGCATATAGCTCTGGTGGTAGACAAATATGGAGGAATGGCCGGTATTGTCACCTTGGAAGATATTTTGGAAACACTTCTTGGATTGGAAATACAAGATGAAATGGACAGTGAGACAGATATGCAACAACTTGCCAGAAAACAATGGGTAGAACGGGCCAGGAAGATGGGAATCATTTTTCCCGAATCTGGAGAAAATATAGATTAAGCCCATAAATTGCTAATAAAAATCTTTATGCGAACAAATTATCCAACTAGTTTTATTTTAGCGGCCCGGCTGACGGTGCTTTTCTTGATTATAGCACTTGCGTATTTTCTGAAGAGCATACTGATTCCTGTATTATTTGCCATTATTTTGGCGATCACCTTGTTTCCTTTATGCAGGTTCCTGGAAAATTTGAAGCTGCCCAGGGCAGCTGCCTCTGTTATTTCTGTAATTACCGCCACTTTGGTTTTATCCGGCATCATTTATTTTATCGTCAATCAAGTAATTGTCATTGGAAAGGACGGAGATGACCTCGCCAAGAACTTTGTGAATATATACGATAGCATTCAAAGATTCTTGGAGAGTAAATTTGGTGTTGAACCTGGAGTGCTAACTACAAAGATCCGTGAGCAAGGACAAAATGCGCTTTCCAATGCCGGCACTTATCTTTCCGCTGCTTTTAGTTCGGCAGGGGGGACCTTGGCCAATGCCGTATTGGTTCCTTTGTACATTTTCTTTTTTCTTTATTACAGAGATTTTTTCAATGACTTTTTCATTCGTGTCAATCGTCCCCATCCTCCCGAAAAAACCCTTTCCATCCTTGGGGAAATTTATTCTGTCATCCAAAGCTATTTGTTGGGCATGGTGATGGTAATGGGTATAGTGGCCATTCTTAATACAGCCGGATTATTAATCATGGAAATCCAATATGCATGGTTTTTTGGCACCTTAGCCGCACTTTTGATTTTGATCCCGTATATAGGCATCGCCATTGGCTCTATTATCCCGGCCCTTTTTGCCCTGGCGACTATGGATAGTTACTGGTATGCTTTGGGGATTATTATATGGTTCCAAGTGGTACAATTTTTAGAGGCTAACTTTATTACGCCCAATATCGTGGGGGGCAAAGTGAGTCTAAACCCTTTGATAGCGATTATGTCCTTATTATTAGGAGGAATGTTATTTGGTCTAGCAGGGCTTATTCTTGCGCTTCCCTTGGTGGCATCCATTAAAATTATTTTAAACATTGACGAGGCAACAAGGCCTTTTAGCTTTCTTATTGGAGAACCGGAAAACTATCATTTGGAAAGGGACTCACACCAAAAGCTGTTGGACCACTACAATATTAAATCCGATGAGGTAAAACCAAAAATAGAAGAGAAAGAGTAAAAACATCACGAAAGAGGAAGAAGGCCGGAGAGAGTACAATGGCTTGAACGGAATAAATATTAAGTGGAAAAAGTGTCAACTAAATTCAGGAGGTGACATCCTGTTGAATCGATTATCCAGCACCTTACCAGTTCAACTTTTTATCCCTCGCAATTACCTTCCATTCAACAGAAAGCTCCTGATCTTCTATTGTAAGCACCCGCTCATAAAGAGCAACGGTTGGGCAAATATGATAAGGGACTCCATACAATATATCTCCTATTTTAAAGGCATGATCTTCCTGGGTTTTCAAGACCAGGTGTTCTTCACTTTGACTGACGGGATGTAGATTTTCCGCATTCAAGAAATAAACCCTTTTATCCATTGGGTTTTCGGAGGCGATAGACTTATGACCTAAATCCACACAGACCAAGCTCTTGGAAGGCAATGAGATGACTCTTGTAAGGACCAGTGCAGCAGGTTTAAATGGCTGCTCGGGAAGTGTTTCTCCATAGCCCTGGTCCCAATAGACAAAGGTGCCGGGACTGCAAATGACGTTTTCCCTTTGTAAATGAATGGGAAAGGTAGGTGAGCCCCCTGCTATGACCAAGGGTTCGGGATAACCCTTGGCCTTTAAAGATTGAAGCATTTCCTCCACCGGTTCAAAGGACTTATCAGATGCCTTCTTTCTTTCCCGAATATCCTTTTGCCTCAAATGACCATCGTATATGTGGAAACCGACCACCGAAATACCTTCCATGTCTTTGGCGCTTTCAAAGAGTTCTTCGGCCTCCTTTCCAGGGGCTATTCCTGTTCTGTCCGTTCCTAGGTTCAAATCGATATAAACGGGTAAATTGATCTGGTGTGACAGGGCCATTTCCGCTATTTTCGCTGCAGGCTGCCGATGGTCAATTATACAAGAAAAGGCTATTTCGGGATAATGCTTGATCAGGTTGAAGAATCTTTCTATTTTTGGTCCTACCGGCTGGTAAGCTAGCAATATGTCCTTGGCTCCAGCCATTACCAACATTTCGGCTTCAGCTATGGTCGCACATTTAAACTGGTAAATCCCCGCCTCCAGCATCATTTGGGAGACTTCTATGGTTTTGTTCGTTTTCACATGGGGGCGAAGCTTTGCCGGGTCTTTTATCATATCCAAGACAGCTTGGATATTCGCTTTTACCCTTTCAGGATACACCACCAAGGCAGGTGTGTCAATGCTTTCTATCTGCTTAATTTCATACCAGTTTTCAGAAGGATTTCCCATTGCTTAATTTTTTTAGACTAATTCAAAAAGAGCTTCTACTTCTACCGGAATATTGCCGGGGAGAGAGCCAAATCCCACAGCACTTCGCACCCCAACACCATTTTCTTCCCCCCATACCTGGGCAAAAAGTTCACTGCATCCATTGATGACATAAGGATGCTTTTCGAATTCAGGGCTGCAGTTTACCATTCCCAGAACTTTAATCACCCTTTTTACTTTGTTGAGGCTCCCCAAGTTGGTCCTTATAGTAGATAGCATGGTCAGACCTACTTGTTGGGCAGCCAATTTGCCTTCTTCCATATCCATATCCCGACCAATGCGGCCCACCATCAGGTTTTTATCGTCCTGAACAGGGCCATGACCGGACAGGTAAAGGTACTTGCCATCTATCAGGTAGGGCCTATAAACCCCCATTGGTGCCGGTGCAGGTGGAAGTGAAAGTCCCAAAGTGCTGAATCTTTCTTCTGCTGATTGAATTTTCATTTTATTAAGTTTAGGTTAGAAGATATTAAAATAAAATATTTAGATGACTAAATCCAATGCCAATACACCAAGTAAACCGGCTATGGCGACAATGGTTTCCATCAATGACCAGGATTTTAAGGTGTCCTTTATGCTCAAATTAAAGTATTCCTTTACCAACCAGAAACCTCCGTCGTTAAAATGTGAAAATATCAGGCTGCCTGCCCCTATGGACAAAACCATCAGGTTGGGGTCCACACCACCGGAAGCTACGATAGGTGCAATAATTCCTGCGGTAGTCAATCCGGCTACCGTAGCTGATCCAACGCATATACGGATGATTGCCGCAATAAACCAGCCCAAAAATAAGGGGTGCATATTCCATTCCTGCAAATTATGGGCGATGAGAATACTCACTCCGCTATCCATTAAAACCTGCTTCAATGCTCCGGCACCGGCAATGATCAATAAGATCATGGCAATATCCTTGACGGCTACTACGTAACTGTCCATTACTGCAGCCATTGGGGTGTTCATCCTCAGGCCAAGGGTATAAGTAGCAAACAATAAAGAGAGCAGCATAACAATGCTGGGATTACTGACAAACAGTAAAAAGGGATACAATGGCGATTGGCCATCTACCCAAATGGTAGACAAGGAGGTGCCGATCAATAAAAAGACGGGCAGTAAGGAAGATAGCAGACTGTTTAGAATACCCGGTAATTCTTCCTGCGGCTTAATCTTGGCCTGGAAAGTTTTAAGTGGGGAAGCTTTTATTCTTTTTAAAGTGGATCCGAAAAGAGCGCCCCCCAAAATAATGGTAGGAATGGCCACAATGATCCCATATAAAAGGGTCAGACCCATATTGGCGCCAAACTGGGCCACAAGTGCCGCAGGTGCCGGGTGTGGGGGGAGCAGTCCATGGGTAACGGAAAGTGCAGCAAGCAAAGGAATCCCCACATAAACCGCCGAAAGCCGGTATTGATAAACCACTGAAAAAACCAGGGGAATCAATAAGACAAACCCTACATTAAAAAAAAGAGGTATGCCCACCACAAACCCGGTGATCATCATTGCCCAGTTAATGTGTTTTTTGCCGAATATCTTCATCAGAAATTCGGAAATCTTCTGGGCGGCACCACTATCTGCTACGAGCTTTCCCAGCATGGCTCCCATTGTAATGATGGTTACCAGTTCGCCCAATAAATCTCCGATCCCCTTTTGAACTGATCCTGCTATATCCTGAACAGGTATGCCCAACAAAAATCCAGCGAGGATGGAGGAAACAAGAAAAGCAATAAAGGGGTTGATCCTGGCCCAAACAATCATCAATATAAGGACCAAAATGCTGATTAAAACAAAGACAAAGATCATAAAGGCTGGTGGCTAATAACAAAAATTTAAGTTAACAAAAAACCTTCAAAATCAAGCCTTTCAAACAGCACAAAACATGAAAAAAATCCCGTAAGGGACGGCAGATTATGAGAATCACCCAAAACATAATACCTCTGCGGTTTTTTTTTCACAACCAAGGCCACAAAAGATTTTTACGCTGTTGCCGCCATATCACCCCTTGCGTTCGCTGTGAGAAGCAAAAAAGTTTCAGCCTCAGGGTCTAGTATTTCTTCAGCCATTTTAATATCTGCCTTTCCCCTGAAGTCTCTATGGTAATAAAATAAGCTCCTGAGCCAAGTTCCTTTAGCTTATTGATAATCATGTGCGAAGTTTGTCCCAGTTTTCCACTTTCCTTTATTAACATCATTCCAGAAATATTTTTGATCTCAATGGTGGAGGGCAAATCTCTTTTATCTTGTGGCACGATCAGAGTAAGCTCTCCTTCTTCATAAGGGTTCGGAAAAATTTTAAATTGATTTTTAAGTTTACTTTCCTTCATTTTGAGGGAAAACACCGGACTGAAATCAAAATTCCCATCCTGATCCACTTGTTTAATTTGATAAAATATCTTTTCGACAGTGTTAATGGCTTTATCAAGGAAACTGTAATGTTGAATTTTATTAGAATTTCCCGATCCTGCTACCTCTCCAATTTCCTCAAAATCCGCTCCGTCATCGATGGATTTTAGGATAATAAACTTTTCATTTTCTACCTCTTTGGTAGTGCTCCAACTGATAAGATTCCCGGTAAAAAGCTCCTCTGCAGCATATGATAGCCAGCTGACCGGTAAGATGGAAGCTATGCCCGTACTGCCTATCGTAAAAGTTTCATTGTTCAGGTCATTGAAATTCAATGATCTTCTGGCCAGATAAACCCCATCATCCATCCCTGAAAGATGTGCTCCCGACGCTGCAACCTCGTCACTTACTATTCTCAGATCCTCCTCATTTACCACTATAAGACTGTCTGCAGAAATTAGCAATTCCAGAGATCCTGCTTCGACAGCATTGGTAACCTCCAAGGTGAAGTAGCTGTTTAACTTGTATAAAATCGGTGTGCCGTCATTGTCATCAAAATCAGGATCCCAGTTGACCCCTGGTAATTGGGTGTAGGTAATTGTCAGGTTAGCATTTTCCGAAGAATTCGTACCTGATAAGAAAATATGCCTTTCTCCTCCTAATTGTTGATCTTCAAAGGGGAAGGTAGTGTTTAAAGCGTTGAGTTCAGGAGGTAAACCCAGATAATTCAATTGGCTCATGTTTTTCCAACTTCCCCCATAATAGATATAGCTCCCATTCCCGGATAAATTAATATAAAGCTGGTTATCCAAAAAATCGACCTCGCCCTCTGTCATGGTAAAATGTTCTGTTACAGCCAAATCTCCATTAATATAAAGTGTACCGGAAGGTTTTCTTATTTCAACACTGGATATAACAAGCCCTATATTGACCACATTCTGGTCTCCCTCTCCGAGAAAAACAAGCGTGGTCATGTCTCCATTAATCCCTCCCCCTCCCATATATGTCAAATCACCTTTGAGTTCAATAAATCCAGGCAGAATTTTTGTGGCTTCTCCTTCAAAAAATAGGTTATTGTAGGTAATGGGGCTTAATACCATAGACCCGGAGATGAATTGTTGGTTTCCTGAATCCCCACTATAGTGGACATCGCCTTCCATTAGTATGTTCTCAGCCTCGATCACAGGCTCTTCTCCGTTAAGGATCAAGGCTCCCCCTTCCTTAAGATGAAAATCAGCAGCCGGATTACCCATTGACCGTCTGATTATTTCACCGGATTCCCGGGTCGCATCGCTGATCAGCGTAGCCCCGGGTTCAATAATAAATTTCCCATAGGAACCCGCACCAAAAGTCTCCTGAGTATTGAATGAGAAGGTAGAGGTGGCCTCTGTACCCTCAGTATTTACCGATTGTATCACTGTACCGGATTGAACCACAAAGCTGTTGGCCTTAAAGGCTGCATTTACCGTAAGGATTTCACCTGGATCCGGATTAAAGATCACACCGAAACGGCTGTTTCCGTTACTTGCACTCCAGGAGGCTCTGTCTACAATGGTCCTTGAAGTTCCCTTGAATACGATATTTCCGATTTCCGGATAAATCCAATCCGTTATCCCTGAGGTCAATGGTTGTAGATAAAAACTTCCGTCTACTCCCCCAAATGATATTAAAGCACCATATACATCCAAATTATATTCTTGTAGATCTATTTTTTTACCTGGTGGGTTTCCCATGATATCCTGACCATATAAATATAAGTTTCCAATCTCTTGATTCTGGATGAGTCTCACTTCTTTATCCTTTTCTATAAAGACATCATTGTCCCTATTAGGTGGAGCCGTAGCAGGAATCCATACCGCACCATCCCAGACTTCCCAAGTAGCAGGATTATCCCAATCTCTTACTTCATTTGCAGGGAAGGCTGTTTTGTAAGCATTTAGATTAATGTTTATATCTTGTGCATACAGGGGATTGGTAAAAATAGAACCAACACCTATAATAGCACCAACAGTAATGCAGTTAATTAGAAAAAGAAGATGGAGTTTAAAATACATCACCTATATTAAAAATGTATTTTAAATATAAAAAAACTCCCTATGTAAAAAAAGGAAAGCCTCTCCTATTTTCTGTCTTTATTTCCCTAACTTCTAATAAGTTACTTATCCAGCTACTCCACAGGACTGTGGGACGGTGGGACTTCAGGAC
>JBBDSC010000146.1:0-5431 GCA_040905145.1 Anditalea sp. | reverse complement strand
TAACAGAAACAGGAATTAACTATTCCTCCTTAGCTCAGTTGGTTAGAGCATCTGATCCCGGTTGACCGGGAAGGGTCCTTTGCACTGGAATAGGAAAAGTAACAGAAACAGGAATTAACTATTCCTCCTTAGCTCAGTTGGTTAGAGCATCTGACTGTTAATCAGAGGGTCCTTGGTTCGAGCCCAAGAGGAGGAGCCAAAGCCTTGCAGAAATGCAGGGCGTTTTTATTTTAAGGCTATGGAAGCTTTCTATGTTTACATCCTCTATTCCAAAAGTCTGGATAAGTTCTACATTGGGCAAACTTCAAGTGTAGAAAGCCGGCTCCAATTTCATAACGACGTAAAAAGGAACAAAATATGGACTAAAAGGGGGATTCCATGGGAAATCAAAACTTTTATCAAATTCCCGTCCAGGTCGGAAGCCATAAGTGCCGAAACTTTTATCAAAAAACAAAGATCCAGAAAAACAATACAGTCTATTATTGATAATGGATGGAGGGACATTCATGATCGCATCTGACCCCGGTAGACAGGGAAGGATCCTTGGTTCAGCCTGTCCCGAGAGCTTAAGCGATTCGGGAAGTCCAAGAGGAGTAGCTGAAAATCAGCCACTTACGATGAAAATTTGTAGGTGGATTTTTTATTTGCATACGATTTGCATGCAATTTTCTTTCCAGGGGGAGGCCATTAGTGCTGAAAGGTTTATCAAGAAACAGAAATCCAGAAAAAGCATACAGTTCTCATAAATGGGTGTACAACAGTCAAGGCTAAGAAAACCTTAACCCTAAAACTACTGTACCGTTTAAATAGTTGGTTCTCAATAATTCGTATTGTAAGCCTGCAATGAAAATAAATAATTTAATCATATGTCACCATGTGTTTCTAAAATCTTTAAAGGCCTTGGGTTTGTCCTTCTTTTCCCTTTTTTATTAAGTAGTTGCTATTGGATGAGGCCAAGTAAGGGTGGGGGGCAAATAAAGGCTGTGAAAGAAAGGAGCATTGTCCCTGCTGATATTGCATTACCAGCCGGATATGTAATAGAACCTGTGATTAGCGGTTTGACTTTTCCCAGTGGGATAACTTTTGATGAGCGGGGACGAACTTATGTCATTGAAGCAGGTTATTCCTACGGGGAAGTTTGGCAGGAGCCAATACTTTGGCAGATCGAGAACAATGGCCAATTAACGATAGTAGCAAAAGGAGGAAAGAATGGTCCATGGACAGGAGTAACTTTTTACCAGGGAAACTTTTATGTTGCTGAAGGAGGGGAGGCAGAAGGAGGCCGTATTTTAAAAATTACTCCGGAAGGTCGAATTACTGCTCTTGTCAGTAATTTGCCAAGTGTTGGCGATCATCATACCAATGGACCGGTTATTATAGATGGATACCTCTATTTCGGACAAGGAACGGCTACTAATTCTGGTATTGTTGGTCCTGATAATAAGGACTTTGGTTGGTTGACCCGGAAACCTGATTTTCATGATATACCTTGCGATGATATTTTCCTTAGTGGGCAAAATTATGAAAGTGAAAATGTACTGGCTGATGATCCCAATGACAAAGCGATAACAGGAGCTTATTCCGCCTTTAATACCTCCACAAAACCTGGGGAGGTAATTAAAGGACAAATTCCTTGCAGTGGCTCTATTCTCCGCCTACCAATTGAAGGCGGCGAGCTTGAACTGGTTGCTTGGGGATTTCGCAATCCTTATGGTTTGGCAGTTTCACCTAATGACAAATTATACATCACTGAAAACGGTTATGATGACCGGGGGAGCAGGCCTGTTTGGGGAGCAGGGGATGCTTTATGGGAGATACAGCAAGGGCTATGGTATGGATGGCCTGATTTTTCTGCAGGAAGACCAATACAAGCTGATGAGGAATTTAAGGTTCCCGGTAAGCCTGCCGTGAAACCTCTGCTTCAAGAATACCCCAATACTCCTCCAAAACCAACTGCAATTTTAGGAGTCCACTCTTCCTCCAATGGCTTTGATTTTTCTACAAATGCAGCTTTTGGGCACAAAGGGCAGGCTTTTATAGCCCAATTTGGGGATATGGCGCCAGATGTAGGCAAAGTGATGTTTCCGGTGGGATTTAAAATTGTACGTGTAAATGTAGAAAATGGAGTAGTTGAAGACTTTGCCGTCAATAAAGGCGCCCGCAACGGTCCGGCAAGCTGGTTGGAAAAAGGGGGCTTGGAAAGACCACTCAATGTAAAGTTCAGTCCCGATGGTAAAGCGCTTTATATTGTGGATTTTGGTATCATGAAAATGACCAAAAAGGGGCCGGAACCCCAGGTGGATACAGGTATGATCTGGAAAGTAAAAAGGGAGGACCAATGAAAAGAATTTTTTTATAATAGGGATGGTTTTTATAGGCCTATTGGCGGAAGCCTGTTCTTCAAGGAGAAGTGAACCCTTATGGAGATCCTTAGAATCCAGTAATCCACAGGTGAAAAATGGCCAGGTGTTGTATATGGAGCATTGTCAAAAGTGCCATCCTCTCGGTGAAGCAGGGCTGGCCCCGGCAATAAACAGTAATCCTGCACCTGGTTTTCTTAAGCGTTTCCAGGTACGCCATGGATTAGGGGCAATGCCTTCTTTTAAAGTTGATGAAATCTCACGAAAAGAGCTTATGGATCTCTCAGAATATATGAAGGCGATGAAGCATAAAAAGAAATAGTAATAAAGCTCAGGATGAGGAAGAAATAATTGTTCAATAGGAAAAAGGAGGATGTGCTGAACCTGTCCTATAGCCTAAGAGGACAATGGATATAAATAGAATGAATGAGAAAAAATCCGGTTCATTCATTACTATTTAATCCATTGAACATTTTACTCTCACTAACTGCAACCTTCCATTTACAATGCTTTTGCCATTGGATAATTTTCTTTATCGTCAAAGTTCTTGATCCCTTTCATTACCGCTTTGTTTACTGGTTTTTCATTGGTTGAGGCACTAAATCTCTTGATTTCAGCTTCAATAATGGAACCTGGTTCAATTTGAAGTTTATCGGCTGTAATGGTGCCATTGATTTTTGCTGTCTCTCCAATCTTTGCCAAACCTGAAATATATATATCTCCGGAAACCTCACCCATTAGGCTGATATTAGTAGCATTGACATTGCCAATAACAGACCCCGTAGTACCAATGATTACTTTTTTGCTGGTTTTAATATTACCTTCCACTGTTCCTTCAATACGGATATCACTATTCGCATCAATATTCCCCACCAATCTAAACCCTTTGGCAAAAAACGAGGTAGAGTCAGCATTAATTAGTTCTTCTGTTTTTTTTTCTTTGTTCCACATTTTATTAGATGTTTTGTTAATGGTAAATTAGTTCAAGGCTATAGTAAATGGCCGCTCAAATGGATCATTTTTTAAATTCTACTTCCAAACGATTAACTATGTTTTACCAAAGAAAAAGCAATAATTTGGATTAGTCAAAATTTATTTTTACAAAGCAAATTTTTAGGTTTATACCTCATTTTAGGGTATCTCAATAAATTAGAAGCTAGATAAAAATTTTTTATAGTTGAAATTTTTTTAAATAATCAACATCAGAAGTAATAAAAATAGGAAATAGTATGAATATTTCAAATTACTGGAAACATCTAAAAGCTCTTCCTTTGTAAAGATCCGTTTGCTTTTTGTTGGTAAGGTACCGAAGTTTTCATTTTGTTATTTGGCAGGAATCCGGCAATCCTGTTTTTTCAGCAGAAGATCTGACAACTAAAAATATAAGCCCCTAATGGGATTTGTTTTTTTATATTAAGTATTTATTTTATTATATTCGCTTAGTTTCTACAAAATTGGATTATGAATAAAATAATAAACATTATTTAATTTGGTACTTATAGTTTAAAACCATATATTTATCAAAGATTAATCCATCGTAAATCGCCTCAACTCATTTCCAATGAAGACCTTAGATATTCTAGTTATCGATGATGATATGACAATCAAAATGAGTATCCAAAGAACTATTTCCAAAAAACGATTCAAAAATGATGTGTCAACGTTCAACAATGGAAAAGAAGCTTTGCTCCAACTAGACCACAAAGCAAACAAAATGGATCAAATACTGATTTTTCTTGATATAAATATGCCGGTCTTGAATGGTTGGGATTTTATGGATGAGTTGCAGAACAAGGATTACCAAGAGAAAGTAAATGTTCTGATAATGTCCTCATCAACTGCATTGTCAGACAAGAAAAGATCAAATGGATACCCACAGGTTATGGGGTATCTGGAAAAGCCATTTGCGTCCGAAACAATCCTGGATGTCATTGATTTGTTTAACAACAATGTTGTAATTCCTAATTTGGAGGCTAAAGCAAAGACCAGTTTGGTCAAAAAAGAAATTAAGGTTTGAGATAGCCTATTTTTTAATTGTATAAATTCCAACCAGCTTTTCAGGCAAAGAATCGCTATAGCTGTTTATTTTCAAAAAGTTTATCTTAAATGTTACTGGTCAATTTTGACCTTAATTATTTGTTTTCTATTTTTGCCTCACAGTCTCGGAATATGGCGTAGCCACAGTAGTGTATACTGCCTGGGGCGGGGGACCATGGTTCAGCAAATCTTAAAATTTAGGGGTGTAGCGCAGCCAGGTAGTGTATCCCGCCTGAGGCGGGAGGGTCGTAGTTCACAAATCTTATAAATAAAATCGGGGTGTAGCGCAGCCAGGTAGCGTACTTGCATGGGGTGCAAGGGGTCGTGGGTTCAAATCCCGCCACCCCGACTGATTAAAACCCTAACTATGTGATTATTGGATAGTTAGGGTTTATTGTTTTCTTTATGGGGCTAATTGTGGGGCTGTTTCTTGATTTTTCTCCATTCTATTTTCCTCTTGGTTTTCAGAGGTTACAAAATTTTTTAAATTCATTTCATTCAATTTTTTCTTTGATGATGATATGCCTTTTCTTTTAATTTGACATTTTAGCCAAACTCAGCTAAATTAAAGTTTCGTTTTAAATTTACAGTGATGAGGTTTCTCATTAAACTTATCCTGGTGTCCTTTATCGGCACCGTGGCCATGTTCGGGGCACTGGGCAGTGATAACCAATGGCCGGGTCTGATTGTGGCCTTTACCGTCTGGGTCTGTTTTAAATGGTCCCTTTCTTCTCCGGCAACGGTTTCCAAAATGGATTTATGATGGGAACTGGATACGCTCGCATGCAGAGGCCGGATAGGAACCAGGCCGGCCGAAGGAGACAGCCGGTCCTGTCTGGGAAAACGGAATGCAAGGGGTATCCGCGCGAGGGGAAAAGTGTTTGGGTTTTGGCAGGAACGGACAACATGGAAACTTTTTTCCCCGGGGAAACCGGCCTATAACTGAGCATTCAAATTTTTGATAATTGATCCCAACCTAATCCCCAACCTGGACAAGCCAGAACCAAACAGGAATAATTTTGTAACTTTCCTTT
>JBBDSC010000145.1:28942-31961 GCA_040905145.1 Anditalea sp. | reverse complement strand
AATCAGGCTCCCAGAGATACATCGCATAATTGGCCATAAATTGGTTGGAGAAAAAAAGAAGCAGCACCGACCCACACAGCATTAATCTTTTACCTGTTCTTTTGTTGATGAAAATTATCCCCCCAACAAAAAGCAGGATTATAATGGTCAGGGGCATGACCAGGAAGCTAAGGAATTGGGAGAGATAAAAGAACATGGATTTTTAGTTTTCATGCAAATAAAAGGAAAATTAAGGAAAACCCTCAATCGTCTGCTTCTGTAAAGCGGATGCCAGGGGCGCATATTCGCTAGCAGCACCTACCCTAAAGTAAGTGACTCGTTTGTCGGTTTTTAATATTAAGGATGGTTTGGTTTTGTAGGTCTGCCTGACCCTGTTCTCCGCCGATATATGGCGCAAGGGGGTACTTCGGAAGTGGGGGATGTACTTCCGAAGTACCCTCCTCCACTTCAAAGGGGACCCGGGTCACCTTTTTAGATGACCTTCGCCCCGGCGACGTTCATCTTGGTCCCCAGCTTCACCGAGTTGTAATAGCTCAGGGCGGCCACGTACGCTTCCGATCCGGCCAGCATCACGGTGTCGTTCAGGTTGCTTTGGACTGGTTCACCGTCCGCAGGACCGTCCGCAGCTCCTGCACAGCCTCCCAGTCATGTTGCATTTCCTGGACATCGGACTTCCGGGTTTCGATTTACCTTTCACAAGCTCCGTGGGAGCGTTATTTTTGTAGCATGTTAAATTCCACCATTCCCAGCCCCGTAGGGGCGAAACCTCATTCCAACCAATCGAACAAGTATTTTTCATCAAATTCCAAGTTGAATTTTTCCAGAAATTCATGGTACTCTTCTCTAAAGCTTTTCTTTTTGTGGTGGTTGGGCTGGTTCACACGTAATTTGCCACCGCACCCAGCTGGCTTCTGGAATAGCTGAATGCACCATAGCCTTCCTGCCAATTGAATTTGCCCGGCAACAATTTTTGTTCATTGATCCATTTGGATGAGTTTGATTTAATGTCTCTTGCCACTGCCGAAACGGATTGCATAGGGTCAAGCCCTATCAAAATATGTCAATGATCGGGCATACAATAAATGGCAAGCAGCTTATGGTGGTTGTTCTTTGTTATTCCGCTGATATATTTTTCTACACCTTCCCGTATTTTGGGGGAAATCAGACTTTCCCTATTTTTGACGGCAAAAACATAATGGATCAATATTTGGCTGTAGGTGTTGGGCATGTTCGGGTTTCGCCCCTACGGAGCTGGTTTCGTGCGGTGCATCAGTTCTACAAAGATTTTGCTCCTACGGAGCTTTATTATAACTATGTGTCCGTTCTACAAAGGTTTCGATCCTATGGAGCGTCGGTCACCATATCATCTGGTGTTATTACGGAAATTTCTAATCATATCAGGGAAAGAGTGGCCCGCCTGTAGATCCGCTTTGGGGATCTTGATGGAAATTGAGATTTCCGTGCTCATAGTTGATAAAATTTAAGATGGAACAAAAAAACTGTAATGAAAATAAGTAATCCTTTGGATAATAACAAGTTATCGGCACGATTTGTAAGGGAAAGGGGTATTTATGGATTGAAATAACATCATTTGAATATAAATATATTGAACGAAAGGGGGGCAATATCCGGTGATTTTGGGCCACCGACCCATCATTATATAGGATATGGCTAGAAAAAGTCTGTTGGATGGATTGGATAATTAGAAAATAATTGGATATCGATTTGCTATGGGGGCGGGTATACATTCATTAGTCAGAATTTAAGATATGAAGAAACGTTCAACTTGACTTGCGGAAAAATAATGTGCTATTGAATATTGTCATAAAAACCAGGCTATGAAAAACTATAGTCCAACATGGTCAGGAACTGTAACCGATTACAAAGTATTGCTGTATTCGGAAAATTCCAAACCTATATTTTCATTTATGTTTTCGAATAAAGAACGTGCAATCAATGACGCCAAACTTTTATCAGCTAATTTAGATACAGTTTGTGAATTGAGATTAGCAGAAGAGGTTGGAAGATCTTAAATGTAAAATGGATTTTTTACTTATTCTCCAGCTATTCTTGTGTGACTCTTTATGGAATAGCTGTCAACCGTTAATCAGAAGCTAAAGAAATGACCGAATAAAGAATAATTCAGTTTTTAATTTCCATTGTCGGACTTTTATTCATTATCGGACATATTATTTGGCCAGCCCATAACATTGTGTAGAATCCATGCCGATTGAAGCAGTGACGGGAAGTTTTCTGCTTTTGACTATCTTAGTACCCCGTATTTTTTCATAAATTCGGTTTTGAATCCTTTTAATATGGCCGACAAACCTTTTATCATTTATAAATCCTCTGCTGGCTCTGGTAAAACCTATACCCTTGCCATGGAATACCTGAAACTGGCTTTGGATCATCCTTTTGCTTTTCGGCAAATCCTTGCGGTAACTTTTACCAATAAAGCTACCAAAGAGATGAAGGAAAGGATTTTGGAAGTATTGGAGCGGTTAATGGCTAAGGTCGATCCTGAGGAAAAGCTGGACAGCACTTTGTTAATGCATTTAAAGCTTTCCGAAGAACAACTTAAAGTTAGGGCCAGGGAAGTGCTGACCACCATATTGCACCATTATTCGGATTTTTCCATCAGCACCATAGACAGCTTTTTCCAGCGGGTAGTAAGGGCCTTTGCCAGGGAAATTGATCTGCAGGCAAAATTTGATATTGAATTGGACCAGGCTGCGGTACTGGAGCGGTTGGTGGACCGCTTGATGTTTAAGGTTGCGGAGGATCAAAACCTGCACAGATGGTTGGTGGATTTTGCAGATGAAAAAATCCGTGAAGGAAAGTCCTGGGATATCCGTTGGAATATCAAAAAATTGGGAACCCAGATTTTTCAGGAAGACTTCAAGAAACATCAGCATGAGATAAGGGCCTTTTTAAATGACCCAAAAAACCTACTTGAATTTCGTTCAAGACTTTTTGAAGAAAGAGGTTTTATCCGGAAAAGAATTCAGGGAATCAAAAG
>JBBDSC010000145.1:0-28842 GCA_040905145.1 Anditalea sp. | reverse complement strand
CTGAAAGAGGCTTTAGCCATTATTCCGCGATGGAATACACTGGAGGCCGTACGAAGGAATTTTTATGTTTTTGGTATTTTCTCCCAATTGCTGGAAGAACTACAACATCTTAAGGAGGAGGAAAACATCATGTTGATCTCCGATGCCAACGAATTCCTTAAAGAGATCACCGCAGAGACAGACGCCCCTTTTATTTATGAAAAGGTCGGCAATCAATATAAAAATTTTCTGATCGATGAATTTCAGGATACCAGCGGCTTTCAGTGGGCCAGCTTTTATCCTTTATTGGACAATTCCCTGGCCTCAGGGAATACCAGCCTCATCGTGGGGGATGTGAAACAATCTATTTACCGCTGGCGTGGAGGGGACCTGACTTTATTGCTTAAGGAAGTAGAGCAGCAAATTGGACCCCATCGGGTAAGAGTGAAAGACTTGGACACCAACTTTCGCAGTTTGCCCAATGTGGTCAATTTTAACAATGCGCTATTTGAGCGGTTGACACTGGGCATCATGGCGGCAGCACAGCAAAAATATGGCGTGGAAGATAAACTCCTATCGGCAATAAGTAGTGCTTATTTGGGAGTAAGGCAAAAAGTAGCCCCACAGAAGCAAGCGGCTGTGTTCAAGGGTAAGGTCAGGATAGAGTTTTTAAAGAAAGAGGAAGATGAAAAGGTCAATGATCTTGTTGTTGCCAAACTGCCGGACATGATCCGGGTTTTACAGGATCAGGGTTATCAGCTCAAGGATATTGCTGTGTTGGTGAGGCGAAAGGTGGAAGGGCAGCAGGTAGCGGAGACCTTGATGGAATACGGAAGCACCCATCCCCATGATGGGTATCGTTATGATGTGCTTTCAGATGAGGCCATGTTCCTGCATAAGGCAGCAAGTGTAAAATGTCTCCTAGCTACCTTGAATTACCTGACCCATCCTGATGATGATATTTCTGCCAAAACGATGTGGTATCATCGGGAGCGTTTGAAAGGGGGCCAGCCTCATCATGAGCTTTTTGATAAGAAAGATATTTCTGATCAGATCATTGAAGAAGTAAATGCCTTTGAAGAAAGAAAGGCTGGGTTGGTACAATTGCCTTTGTTCGAACTGGTAGAAGAGTTAGTGGAAATAATGGGGTTCAACGTCCTGGGTTTGGAGCGGGCTTATCTTTCTGGTTTTAAAGAAGCCGTTTTTGACTATGTATCGAAAAACAAATCAGATGTAGGGGGATTCTTGGAATGGTGGGACCTGAACAGGGATAAAAGGACGGTCAAAATACCGGATGGTCATGATGCCATCCGTGTGCTGACCATCCACAAATCCAAAGGCTTACAATTTAAGGTGGTTTTGATGCCTTTTATGGATTGGGATATCGTTGATTCAAAAGGAGTGATCTGGTCCGAATATGAGGAGAATGAATCTTCTCAGATGATTGTCCCTTTGAGTTTGACAGCAGCCCTGGCCGAAACATCTTTTGCGGACCGATACCGGAAAGAGGTAATGATGGCTTATCTGGATTCACTCAATATGATCTATGTGGCACTGACACGGTCGGAGGAGGTTTTTTGGGCACTTGGAGAAGCACATCCTTCAAAAGGGAGCGGGGCATTAAATAAATTATCGTTTAATATTCAAATGGCAGTCCAATCCGCGATTGGGGCCGATGACCTGTTGGATCTATCGTCCTTTTATGATGAGCAAAGTGGCCTATTGGAAATAGGGGATTGGCCAGAAGAAAGGAAATCCAGGGATAGTTTATTGCCAATTCCGGAATTGTCATGGACCTACCGCAATTGGACACATCTGCTACAAGTAAAAAAATATCCGGGGGGATTGTCAGAAGAAAAAGCGGCTTTACAGTCAAAAAGGAACTTTGGATTGTTGATTCACAGGATTTTGGAGAGATTGAAGAGCATCGATGAGCTGGAAGGAATGCTTCAGGAGGCTTATTTTGAAGGTCAATTGAGCTTAGATGAAAAGAAAGTAGTGACCGGATTGTTTGACCGGTTGTTTGATCTGCCCCAAATGCAGGAATGGTTTTCCAAGGACGCACAAGTGCTTACAGAACAGGGCATTTTGCTGCCGGGAGGATTGAGTAAGAGGCCGGATAGGATAATGTTGGCTAAGGATCAGGCTCTGGTAATTGATTTCAAAACGGGAGCAGAAAAAGAAGCCCACCAACATCAGGTAAGGGAATACATGAAGCTTGTACAGGATCTTAGCCAAAAGCCTACAGCAGGTTATTTGATCTATATAGAATCAGGTGAGATAAAAAAGGTACCCAGTGATATTTAATCCCAACCTGGACAAACCAGAACCAAATTAGCAAAAACAAAATTCAAAAAACAAATAGAAAACAATCTTTAAGATTCAAAAAAAACCTTAGTTACTCATTCTTTGTTTTTTGGAAGGTTTGCAAAAAAACATGAAAACTAATGATAGGATAATAAAGAATGGTTGGAACCATCAACAATAAAAAAAGGATAATGCATAGTTTTTTAAAAGATACAGCCCATAAGGTTTTAGCTGATTATCCAGCACTAGATCAGGTTATTTTGGTTTTGCCCAATAGGAGGGCAGGGCTTTTCATTGCCAAACATCTCGGAAATCTTATTGACAAGCCGCAATGGATGCCACAGATAAGGACCATAGAGGAGGTTTTCTATGCCTATGCAAACAATAAACCAGCGGATCAGTTGACCTTGATTTTTGAACTTTATAAAGTTTATTTCGCTTTGCACCCCAAGGCAGAAACTTTTGACAGGTTTTATTATTGGGGAGAAATGATCCTTAGGGACTTTAAAGACCTGGATAATTTTCTTGTGGATGCCGAAAAGCTTTATCATCAATTGGAAGAGATAAAAGTAATTGAAAATGATTTTGATTATTTGACAGAAAATCAAATTAAGCTGATCCGGGAATTCTGGAAATCATTTGAAATAAAGGATAAAGCCCATCAAGAGAAATTTTTAAAGTTTTGGAAGCAGTTGCGGCCAATCTATCAAAACTTTCAGACCGCGCTATCTGTCTCCGGCCTGGCCTATTCCGGGATGTTGTACAGGCAAGTGGTGGAGCAGTTGGATCAGCTTTCCAGGCCAGTTAAACAATATGTTTTTATCGGTTTTAATGCGTTTTCCCTGACGGAAGAAAAACTGATCAAGCATTTTATCAAAGAATTTGGCGCGGATATTTTTTGGGACCTTGATTCCTATTATTTGGAAGATCCTCGGCAAGAAGCGGGTTTGTTTTTCCGGGATTACAGGAAAGACAAAATTTTGGGACCAACATTTCCCGGGGAAATCATGCCCCACATCAGGGGGATCAAGGCCAAAATCCATGTACATGCCACTCCTTTAAAAATAAACCAGGCAAATTTAGTAGGTAAATTGATGGAAAACATAGGTGCCGAGGAGACATTGGAACAAACAGTAGTCATCCTTCCCGATGAGCAATTGCTTTTTCCCACACTACATAGTTTGCCGGAAACCATCGACATGGTAAACGTCACTATGGGTTATCCGGTTAAAAATGCTCCTGCCTATGGTTTTTTGGAATCTTTATTGGATTTGCAAAAATATGTGAGCATGAAAGAAGGGCAAATTGTTTTTTACCATAAACCGGTCCGGGGAATTTTGGCGTCCACCTATTTTAGATCCATGAACAATGAATTTGTGATCCGGGAACTCAGGACCATTGAAGAAACCAATCAAATCTATATCCCTGCGGCAAGATTGGCAGCAGGAGGTGAACTTTTTAAGTTGGTATTTGACAAGGTCGAGGCTGGGGATCTTTTTCCTTTTTTGAAGAAAGTGATCAAAGCTTTGGTGAATTTATTGGATTTACCGGAATTACAACAAACCTACCTCTATCAATGTTATAAGCAATTGACCCGGTTGGACGAATTGTTCCATGCGCAGGGGGATATAACGATTGGCCTTGACTTTTTTATGAGGCTGTTTAAGCAGGTTTTTCGGGAGGTTAGATTGCCCTTTGAAGGGGAGCCTTTAGAAGGGTTGCAGGTGATGGGAGTGCTGGAGTCCAGAAATCTTGATTTCAAACGGGTAATTATCTGCAATATGAACGAGGGCAGCTTTCCGCCTTCTTCCGCTATGAATTCCATGGTTCCCTTTAACCTCCGAAGGGCTTTTGGATTGCCGGTGCAGGAACAAAATGATGCCATATATGCCTATACCTTTTACCGTTTGCTGCATAGCGCAGAAGAAATCCACCTGATCTATACGACAGAATCTGATGAAGGTAAGGCTGGGGAAAAAAGCCGGTACATTCAGCAGTTGGCTCTCGAGAGTGGACTTGAAGTGAAGGAGGAAACTGTTTTTATCCCCGTAGATCTTCAGCAGGGGAATCCCATAATCATTCCGAAAAACCAGAAGATATTGGAAATACTGGGAAAATATGAAGTTAAGCAGGGAAATGAAAAGCAGGAAAGGCTTTCACCTTCTGCGATCAATGTTTGGTTGGATTGCAGGTTGAAGTTTTACTTTCAACATGTAGCCGGCATCCGTGAGCGGGATGATGTACAGGAAAAGATAGACCCGGCAGTGTTTGGCAATTTGGCACATTATAGCTTGGAATTCCTGTATAAAGGATTCAAAGAGCGAAAAGGAAGATTTAATCTGGCCAAAGAAGATTTTGCAGAATTGAGGGAAAACTGGATTGGGCCCTCGGTAGAATTGGCTATCAAAAAGCATTTTTCAGTTTCAGAGAAAGAGGCTTTCCAACTATCGGGTCAATTGATTATTGCACGCGATGTCCTACAGCGGTATATCCACCGCTTGCTGGAAGTAGATGAGTCCTATGCCCCCTTTGAAATAATTTCACTGGAAGGAAGCAAAGACTATTTCGCCAACATTCCTATTACCCTTTCCAAGGAAGAAAAGCTTATTGGACTTAAGGGTATTATCGATAGGGTGGACCGGATTGGAGGGACCATAAGGCTGATCGACTACAAATCAGGAGCAGATAAAAAAGACTTTACCGATATCCCTTCTTTGTTTGACAGGGATAACAAATCCCGCAATAAGGCAGCCATGCAGACCATGATGTATGGCTTACTTTATCAAGAGACAAGTGGAGGTAAAGTGAGTAATCCTCTGAAACCAGCTGTATTCAATTTGAAAGATATTTTCAATGAAGAGTTCAGTCCCTATTTGCAGATGGGAGTTTCCAGAAGACCCAAAGAGGAGATAGCCAGTTACCAGGAATATGAAGAGCAATTTCTTTCTGCTTTAGAAGATTGTTTATCAGAACTTTTTGATCCGGACATTCCTTTTGATCAAACTGAGGAGGAGGAAAAATGTGAGCAATGCCCCTTCAAGGCGATATGCGCCCAAAATTAAATATTTAAACCTAAACTTGAGATATAACATATGAACTATTTGATCTACAAAGAATTAAATATTATTTAGTCAAGGCTAACTTAGGCTAGTCTAAAATGGTTAGATGGGACAAAAAGCAAAAATATGCTTATATTTAACACTTTGTTGTCTATCTTTGGAAGTCTCTTTGACAGATTTTATCTTTTGAAAATTCTTATGAAACCGGCGTTAAAAATAGCATTGATTTATATTTTAGTAGGTGGCGGTTGGTTTGTCTTTTCATCTATTTATATGGATGACATTATGATATGGCTGGGGTTAATGAACACCATGGCTCTTGAAATTATCAAAGCTTCAATATTTGTCTTTATTTCCGGTATTTTGATCTATATTTTGGTGGAAAGGTCCTTTGAATTTGAGAAGCGTGTAGGCAAAGTGTACAAGTTATTTTTTGAAAAAATACCCAATTGCATATGGGTACTTTCTTTAGAAGACCAAAGAATCCTTACAGCCAACGATGCGGCTTTGCAAAATTTCAATATTTCTGAGGTGGACTTCGGAAAGAAATACTTCAATTCTTTTTTTCAGGATTATAAAAAGCTTTCCAGAGCTAATGTGAATCAGAATCGGGTGATCAGGAATTTGATCATGATCGATAAAAATTATGATGAAAGACATGTGGATATTTTTAGCATGCCTTTTGTTTTTAATGGGATGGATTGTGTGATGGCTTTGGCTGTGGACAATTCGGAAATTCACAAGTCACTGGAGGAAAATCAGGCCTTATACGATTCCTTGAAAATCCAAAACCAACAACTAAAGGAATTTTCCTATATCAATTCACATTACATCAGAAGCCATCTTGCCAATATATTGGGCATTATTAGCCTTTCCAATGAGAAAGAAAATTTACCGATGGAAGTAATGGAAATGTTGAAAGAATCCGCCAGCAAACTGGATGGTGAAGTGAGGAATGTCAATAATCTTTTAAAAGAAACCGACCATTATATGCAAAACGAGTCGTTGAATGACGTTTTAAATGTTAAATCCAAGCAAGAGAAAGTGATCGTTTTTATAGATGATGATAAAGTACAGCATATGATCAATAAAAAGATCCTTTTAAAGATCAACCCGAATCTTCAGTTGAATTTTTTTGAAAGCCCCCAATTGGCATTAAACTGGCTGAATGAGAATAACGCCGACATTTTGCTATTGGATATCAATATGCCAGAAATGAAAGGATGGGAAGTGTTAAACCATCTGGAAGAAAGAGGGATCGACATAGAAGTTAAAATGTTAACTTCCTCCGTGGCACCGGAAGACCTGGAAAAAAGCAAAAACTATGAAATGGTGAGCGGGTTTTTAGTTAAACCGCTGAAAGAAGAAGCGGTCGAAGGATTTATAAATACCTAATTTTAATTTAAGTGTATAAGACAATAATAAGTTATAATTGTTAGCTTCACGTTTTGATAATTTTAGTATATGTCAGATAAAACAACGAAAAGCACCAATTTCATAACTCCCAAAACGGACAAATTTTTCACTGGTCTGGCGGATGCTTTTAGATTTGTAAAAAGATTTTTTGCGGAGGTTTGGTTTCCTCCTTATGAATTCAAGGAAGTAATAAGGCAATGTTATCAAATAGGTTATAATTCCTTACCCCTGATTTCATTGACCGGATTTATTGTAGGCATTGTGTTTACCAACCAATCGCGGCCATCTCTCTCAGAATTTGGTGCAGCTTCCTGGCTTCCTGCTTTAATAGCCATAGCCATAGTAAGGGCAATGGGACCCTTGGTTACAGCTTTGATTGCTGCGGGGAAAGTGGGTTCCAGTATTGGTGCGGAATTAGGTTCCATGAAAGTAACAGAGCAGATAGATGCCATGGAAGTTTCCGCTACCAACCCTTTCAAATACCTGGTGGTAACACGCGTGTTGGCCACAACTTTTATGATCCCTATATTGGTGATGTACACGGACTTTGTCGGGTTAATGGGTTCTTTTATGAGTGTTCACTCCAATGAAATGGTAAGCCTTACCACATTTTTTGTTCAGGTGTTTGATGCCCTTTCTTTTCTGGATATTATTTCCTCGGTTCTGAAATCCATTTTATTTGGATTTACCATTGGAATGGTAGGGTGTTATAAAGGTTGGAATTCGCCTAAAGGAACGGAAGGGGTAGGCAAGGCGGCTAACGGTTCCGTTGTTATGGCCATGTTTTTGATCTTTATTGAAGAGTTGTTGGTTTTACAGGTGGTTAACTTTTTTAGAATGTCTTAACTATGGAAGAAAAAGTAATAGAGGTTCGGGGACTGAAAAAGTCATTTGAAGACCTTCATGTATTGCGGGGGGTGGATTTGGACCTATATAAAGGGGAGAACGTTGTCGTTTTGGGTAAATCCGGGACAGGTAAATCCGTATTGATTAAAATTGTAGTAGGATTACTTACCCAAGATGAAGGGTCCTTAGTGGTTTTGGGAAAAAATGTAGCCAGTCTGAATCCAAAAGAACTTAATAAATTGAGGCTCAAGATTGGATTTTCTTTTCAAGCCAGTGCCTTGTATGACAGTATGACGGTGAAAGAAAATCTGGAATTTCCTTTGGTGAGGAATGTAAAGAACCTCTCAAAACCAGAGAGAGAAAAACAAGTCGAACAAGTATTGGATGCTGTGGGGCTATTGCAGACCCTTAATCAGATGCCTTCCGAATTGTCCGGGGGGCAAAGAAAAAGGATAGGCATTGCCAGAACTTTGATTTTAAAGCCGGAAATCATGCTTTATGATGAACCCACCGCAGGACTGGACCCCATTACCTGTATTGAGATTAATAATTTAATCAACCAAGTGAGAGAAACATATGATACTTCTTCTATCATAATTACCCACGATCTGACTTGTGCCAAAGTTACCGGGGATAGGGTAGCGGTATTAATGGAGGGTGAATTTGGCACAGAAGGAAAATTCGAAGACGTTTTCTTAAATGCGTCCGATGAAAGAGTGAAATCATTTTATGACTATAACTTCATTACATAATGAGAGATGATAATAAAAAGACAGTAATTGTCGGCATTTTTGTGCTGATAGGGATCATTATCCTGGTAGCAGGGGTTATGACTTTAGGCAATCAACAAAAACTATTTGTCCAGAGCTTTAGCCTCAAAGCGGTATTCGATGATGTAGCAGGTTTACAAACAGGCAATAATGTATGGTATTCCGGGGTAAAAATCGGTACGGTTCGGAAAATCAACTTTTATGGGGATTCCCAGGTAGAGATTGTAATGAATATTGATGCAGAAGTGCATGAGTTTATCCATAAGGATTCTAAGGCCACTATTAGTTCTGATGGATTGATAGGTAATAAAATTATTGTCATTTATGGTGGCACCAGCCAATCCCCGCAGGTCCAAAATGAAGATCGGCTTGAGGCGGTAATGCCTTTGGATACCGATAAGATGATGGAGACCCTGCAGGAAAACAACAATAACCTGGTATCCATTACCAATGACTTGAAAGTACTGACCGGTAAAATAGCCAATGGTGAAGGCATTGTTGGGGCTGTACTTACCGACAGCCTGCTGGTAGATAATTTCAAATCGATTATAACCAATCTTCAAAGAACTGCCGTTAATAGTAATCGGTTAACCGGAGATTTGGCCAAGTTCTCCTCTGATTTGAACAAGGAAGGGTCGTTGATAAATGATTTGGCAAATGATACCACCATATTTTCCAGTCTCAAAGCCACAGCGGAAGGGTTGGAGAACACCACTGAGGAGGCAAGTGCAGCAGCAGAAAACTTTAGGATGGCCAGTGAGCAACTGAATTCCTCAGAAAATGCCCTGGGCATGTTGTTGAATGATCCAGAGTTTGCTGATTATTTGAAAGGGACCATGAGTGGCCTTGATACCGGTAGTACAAGACTCAATGAAAGTTTGGAGGCCCTGAGGTACCATTGGCTTTTCAGGGGATCCTTTAGGAAAAGAGACAAGGCTGAAAGGGAGGCAAGGGAAGAAGCTGAAAATAATGAATAAAACATCATTGCTTTAGGTCTTTTATCCCTTTATTTTCTGGAAAAGTCTACTATAAGGAATTAACCAACTCATCAGACGGTTATTCTTTTAACATCAAAAAATGTTCAGGAATGTCAAAGGATTTATATAATATTAAAAAGCAGCTCCGTTCCAAAAAAGGAACTTTTGATTATTGGAGCTTGGAAGAACTCCAAAGTCAAGGCCATGCCATAGAAAAATTACCTTTTTCTATCCGGATACTTCTGGAAAATGCATTACGGAACTTTGATGATTTTGCAGTGACCAAGGAAAATGTGGAAACCCTACTGAACTGGAAGCCCGAGGCATCGGAAAAGGATGTTCCCTATAAGCCAGCACGGGTATTGATGCAGGATTTTACCGGGGTCCCAGCGGTAGTGGATATTGCCTCTCTTAGGGCGGAAGCGGTAAGGAAAGGAAAAAATGCACAGAAAATCAATCCGTTGATCCCTGTAGATCTTATCATTGATCATTCCGTGCAGGTGGATTACTTTGGCACTAATTATTCCTATAAGAGAAATGTGGATATGGAATATGAAAGGAATGGGGAGCGGTATCAATTTTTAAAATGGGCACAAAAATCCTTTGATAATTTCTCTGTTGTCCCTCCGGGCATGGGGATTTGCCATCAGGTAAATTTGGAATATCTGGCCCAAGGGGTCATCGCAAGGGATGGAAACGTTTTTCCTGACACGCTGGTAGGGACCGACTCCCATACCCCTATGGTAAACGGTATCGGGGTAGTTGGTTGGGGAGTAGGGGGAATAGAAGCAGAGGCAGCCATTTTGGGTCAGCCGATTTATTTCATTATGCCAGAAGTGGTAGGTTTAAAATTGACAGGTAAATTACCTTTGGGAACCACGGCCACGGATATGGTATTGACCATTACTGAGTTACTTAGAAGGCATGGTGTGGTGGGCAAATTTGTAGAGGTCTTTGGTCAAGGGTTGGACCACCTTACTGTGCCGGACCGGGCCACCATCTCAAATATGTCCCCGGAATTTGGTTGTACGGTTACTTATTTCCCTATAGATGACCGTACCCTGGATTATATGACTAAAACCAACAGGCCTTCGGATCAGATCCAATTGGTGGAGGATTACGCCAAAGCCAATATGCTATGGAGGAAAGAGGAAAATAAAATCAACTATACCAATGTAGTAGAATTGGACCTGAGCTCCGTGGAACCCACTGTTTCCGGACCAAAACGACCCCAGGATAAAATCTTGGTCAGGGATTTTCGGGAGAAATTTGAACAATTGCTAAGTGAAGTCCACGGAAGGGAATACATCCCTATAGACAAAAGAGATAAAAGCCGTTGGTTTGCAGAGGGTGGAAGTAATCAGCCTATTGAAGAAAAAAAAGAAGACGTGGAGGCTGAATCAGAAGTCGAAATAGAAACAAAAGTAAAAAAAGGTTTAAAATCGGTAATAGTGGGTCTTCACAATGAGAAATTGGAACTCCATGATGGATCTGTAGTGATTGCGGCCATTACATCCTGTACCAATACCTCCAATCCCAGTGTAATGCTTGGTGCCGGCCTAGTGGCCAGAAAAGCCAGGGAAAAAGGGCTGGATGTAAAACCTTGGGTCAAAACTTCTCTTGCCCCTGGATCTAAGGTGGTAACGGATTACTTGGAAAATTCAGGATTATTGGATGATTTGGAAGCTTTACGATTTCATGTGGTGGGATATGGGTGTACTTCCTGCATAGGCAATTCCGGTCCGCTGCCGATTCATATCGCACAGGCGGTAGAAGATAATGACTTAATAGTGGCTTCTGTATTATCGGGAAACAGAAACTTTGAAGCAAGGATCCATCCCCAGGTAAAAATGAATTACCTGATGTCTCCGATGTTGGTGGTGGTTTACGCTTTGGCAGGAAGAGTGGATATTGATTTGAACAACGAACCTTTGGGTTTTGATCCCAATCTTGAACCCGTTTTCCTGAAAGATATCTGGCCCTCCAACGAGGAGATTTTTGAAGTAATGAATGAAGTGCTTTCTCCCAATGATTACGGGAAAAATTATGGGGAAATTTTCGAAGGTAATGAGCAATGGAAATCCTTGGAAACACCCCAGGACAAAGTATATCAATGGTCTGATAAATCCACCTATATAAAAGAAGCGCCTTTCTTCCAGGGGATATCTGAGATAGTGGAGGATCCAAAAGACATTAATGGTGCCAAGGTTCTCCTGAAATTGGGAGATTCCATCACTACAGACCACATTTCACCTGCAGGCTCCTTTGCATTGTCTTCCCCCGCCGGTCAATACCTGACAGATAAGGGGGTGGAAAAAAAATTCTTCAATTCCTACGGATCGCGTAGGGGAAATGATGAGGTAATGGTCCGGGGAACCTTTGCCAATGTCAGGATCAAAAACCAATTGGCCACCAAAGAAGGCGGATATACTACGCATATCCCTTCGGGTGAAGAGATGACCGTTTTTGATGCCTCCAAAAAGTACCTGGAAGAAGGGACTTCATTGGTGGTTTTAGCTGGCAAGGAATACGGCAGTGGTTCCTCACGGGACTGGGCTGCCAAAGGGACCATCTTATTGGGAGTTAAAGCGGTGTTGACAGAAAGTTACGAGCGTATTCATAGAAGTAATCTGGTAGGAATGGGGGTCATGCCACTACAATATGCCGATGGACAAAATGCGGAAATGCTTGGTCTGACCGGAAAAGAAACCATCAGCATCAAGGGGATTTCAGAAGGTTTGACTCCTTTAAAAAGACTTCAGGTGGAAGCTTTGAAAGAGGATGGATCCATCGTAAATTTTGAGGTTATTTCCCGGTTGGACTCTGCCATAGAAATTGAATATTATAGGCACGGAGGAATCCTTCATTATGTCCTGAGACAGTTTTTGAAACAGGATTAAAAGCTTGATTATCTTTATAATCTGAAGCCTATAGGGACAAGGAAGTAGCTTTCAATTTTTTTACCATCCAAAATGAAATATTCTGCCTTTTTGATGTGTTCTGCTTTACTTTCGGTGACTTTCTTAAGTGTACCATCTTCATTGAAATCTTATTGGTTGAGTGGGATTAAATTTTGGCCAAAAGTCCTCAGGGTAAAAATCAGGAAGATATTAAAAAGGAGAAATAGTTTCATCTGCATATAATTCTAAAGCTTCAATATAAATCTTATTTTTGTCCCTCAACCTTTTAAAGTATAATCTGATGAAAAATACCAATCCTACTCAAACTGCCGCTTGGGAGAAATTGTCCCAACTTTATCAACAAAAGCAGGAGGTAACCATAAAATCACTTTTTCAGGATCAAACAAGATTTGAGAAATATTCGATTCAATGGGAAGATATGCTGGTGGATTTTTCCAAAAACAGGATCGATGAAGACATTTTTTCCTCCCTTTTGGGTTTGGCCCATGAAACAGGTTTGAAAGAAGCCATGGAGGCCATGTTTACCGGAGAGGCCATCAACCAAACCGAAGGAAGATCAGTTTTGCATACAGCTTTACGAAACAGAAGCAATGCACCGGTGGTAGTAGAAGGAAAAGATGTGATGCCTGAGGTGAACCGGGTGTTGGATCAGATGAAGTCATTTGCCGATCAGGTTTCCACAGGAGAGTGGAAAGGCTATACAGGAAAAGCCATTCGATCTTTGGTGAACATTGGGATAGGGGGCAGTGATTTGGGACCGGTGATGGTAACAGAAGCTTTGAAACCCTATCAAAATGAAAACCTGGAAATACACTTCGTCTCCAATGTGGATGGCACCCATATTGCCGAAACATTAAAAAAATTGGATCCTGAAACCACTTTATTTTTCATTGCCTCAAAAACCTTTACCACACAGGAGACCATGACCAATGCCCATTCCGCCAGAGCCTGGTTTTTGGATCATGCCAAAGAGGATTCGGCTGTGGCAAAGCACTTCGTGGCCCTGTCTACCAATACGGAAGCAGTGGCAGATTTCGGCATTGATCCCAACAACATGTTTGTTTTTTGGGATTGGGTAGGAGGAAGGTATTCGCTCTGGTCTGCCATAGGCCTTCCCATTGCCTGTGCCATAGGGTTTGACAATTTCGAAAAATTATTGGAAGGAGCGCATGCCATGGACAAGCATTTCAGGGAAAGTCCTTTTGAAAACAACATTCCGGTTATTTTGGCCTTGATAGGCATCTGGAACACCAATTTCCTAGGGGCTGCTTCCGAAGCTATTCTACCTTACGATCAATACCTGCACCGGTTTGCCGCATATTTTCAGCAGGGGAACATGGAAAGTAACGGGAAATACGTGAGCAGGGATGGGGAAAAAGTGGATTACACTACTGGGCCGATCATCTGGGGTGAACCTGGCACCAATGGACAACATGCTTTTTATCAGTTGATTCACCAGGGAACGCATCTGATCCCCTGTGATTTTATAGCCCCTGCTGTTTCCCTTAATCAGGTGGGGGACCACCATGTGAAATTACTGTCAAATTTCTTTGCACAGACCGAAGCTTTGATGAATGGGAAATCCTTGGAAGAAGTAGTGGCGGAAATGGAAAAATTAGGGAAACCGCGGCATAAAATCGACCAGTTGGCCCCACATAAAGTGTTTGAGGGCAACAGGCCTACGAATTCCATTTTGGTAAAGCAAATTGACCCCTTTACCTTGGGAGCTCTGGTGGCCATGTATGAGCACAAGATCTTTGCCCAAGGGATTATTTGGAATATATTCAGCTTTGATCAATGGGGGGTGGAACTGGGAAAAATTTTGGCCAAGGGCATACTTCCTGAACTGGAGAATGAAGAAGAGGTCAATTCCCATGACGCTTCCACCAATGGTTTGATCAATGCTTATAAGGCGTTTAGGGGGAGGTAGAAAGGTCACGTGGTTATCGCGCGTCTGACGCGTGATCCTGAAAATTGAGTCCGTGACTCAAAGCGGTTCTTGGAACCGAACATCAAAACAGATAACGTGGGCGATTTGCAGTAGTGTAAAACAACTCGGTGAGTTGTTCTACTGTCCAAGCGGGGAAGTTATATAGTAGCAATGGAAATTTCCCGCAAAGACCGCCAAACTCTGGTCAAACCTTATTTTTCTTGGCGAAAAACTTTCCGGCCTTTGCAAGAAACCCGCAAACAAAGTAATGCTATGTTTCAAACTTCTGATGAAAACCGATTGGTAGAACTGGATATCCTCAGAGGCTTTGCCCTTTTTGGGATTATTGTTGTTAACATCTTTGTTTTCCATGCCTCTTATATTCATTATTTTGAATTCTATGGAAGCCTAACTGGCTTTCAGGGAAGGATAATAGAAGTAATCATTGATTTCTTTGCAGGTAATTTCATGTTCATCTATGCCTTTCTATTTGGGTTTGGATTTTATTTACAGGAAGAGCGATTTCAACAAAAACAACAGAGTTTTTCTGAGTTCTACTTTCGCAGGATGTTTCTGCTCGCATTGTTTGGGTCAATACATATCCTGCTCTTCTGGTATGGGGACATTCTTCTGCCTTATGCCGTTATGGGAATGGTGCTACTGCTTCTGACACGTTTTGTCAGTATACCCTGGCTGATTTGTATAGGAGTAATCGTTTATTGCAGTTTCCCACTCTATACTTAGTTGAAACAGTTTTACAGCTTGCCTCCTGTTTTTAATGAACCAGCTTTTGATTTGGCTTTCTTTATAGAAACTTACCGGAAGGGATCCTTCTTGGAAATCTTCGAATTGAGGATGATTGAGTATTTCAGTATCCGAAATGAAAAATTACTAATATACATGCCAAAGGAATTAATCTTGTTTATTATAGGTTACGTAGCAGCCCATTTTCAGATACTTCAAAAAATAAGATCCCAGCAGGTGACTGGTTGGCTACTTCTTGTTGTTTTTTTAGGCTTCGGCTTCGGCTGGCAATTTTTAGGCAGTTATTTCCTGAAGGAAACAATGAGCATGGAATTATTTACCAAGCTTTTGCCTCTTAAAATAATGCTTGACCAGACCTTTTATGTCTTTATAGGTCTTGCCTATTGTATGTTAATTGTTCTTCTATGTCAGACAAAACTTGGCTTGTGGTTATTATATCCATTACGTTTTGCCGGTCGGATGGCATTGACCAACTACCTTATGCAAAGCGTGATTTGTGTACTTATTTTTAACAGCTATGGTATGGGTCTTTATGGCACATTGACTCCTGTGACTTTAGTAATAATTGCCTTATGTATTTATCTGTTTCAGCTCTTAGTCTCCCGCTTATATTTAAGCTATAATGAGCAAGGGCCAATGGAAATGCTTTGGCGAAGATGGAGTTATGGCATTTCGTGGTCAAAAAGAAAGCAGGCGGTGGTATGAATATTTTTTAACCCGAGTTCGACTTTAAACCGTAGACCGTGGACAGTCAACGGTGGACCCTAATAAATTAATCCCTTATCTGCCCATTTCCTCTTACCATCCATTTATAAGAGGTCAATTCTTCAAGGGCCATGGGACCACGGGCATGAAGTTTTTGGGTACTGATGCCAATTTCTGCCCCAAGCCCGAATTGTCCGCCGTCGGTAAAGGCAGTGGAGGCATTGGAATAAACAGCGGCAGCATCAACGGATTTCAAGAATACCTCAATGGTGGTTTCGTCTTCCGCAATGATTGCTTCACTGTGTTTGGAACTATGTTTAGCAATATGATCAAGGGCTTCCTGTAAACCAGGGACTGTTTTAATGGATAGGGTCATGGACAAAAATTCTGTTCCAAAATGCTCCTCTTTGGCAGGCAAAAGTAATTCGGAGGGATAATTGTTTTGCAAAATGTCAAAGGAAGCCGGATCTGCATAAATTTTAACTTCTTTTTCGGCCAGCTTTTTCCCGATCGACTTCAAGTCCTCCAGCCGGTCTTGATGGATGATCAAACAATCCAGGGCATTACAAACACTTACCCTTCTAGTCTTTGAATTGGTGATGATCGGGCTCCCTTTATGAAGATCTGCCGATATATCGTAGTAAGTATGCACGATACCCGCCCCGGTTTCTATTATCGGTACTTTGGAATTTTCCCGGACAAAGTTGATCAATCCCTGACTGCCGCGGGGGATGATAAGGTCGATATATCCCACTGCTTGGAGCATTTCTTTGGTCGCCTCACGGTCAGCAGGCAGGAGGGTAACCACATTTTTATCCACCTGGTTTTTCCCCAGTACCTCATGGATAATCTTTACAATGGCCAGATTGGAGTCATGGGCATCACTGCCTCCCTTGAGTACCAAGGCATTTCCAGACTTCAGGCAAAGGCTGAAAACATCAAAAGTCACGTTGGGCCTGGATTCATAAATAATCCCGATCACTCCTATAGGAACGGATACTTTCTTCATCAATAAGCCATTATCCAACTGGATTTCCGCCAAAATCCTTCCTATCGGAGAAGGGAGTTGTGCCACTTTGAGAATATCTGTCGCTATGGCTTCCATTCTCTCTTTTGTCAGCTTCAGGCGGTCAAATTTTGGATCTTTGGGATCCATTCTGTCCAGATCTTTTTGATTTTCCGGTAAGATCTGGGGGATGGAGCTTAAAGTGGCTGTTGCCAAATCTTCCAGGATGGCATTTATCTTTTCCTCAGAAAGCAAGGTTAATGTCCTGCTCGCTTCCCTTACTTTTTCAAAAGTCGTTTGTAATGACATATCCGTTAACTTCGTGGTTCTATGGGTAATAGCATTTTTTTTTTCAACATAGAAGTGCGCAGAATTTTCGCAATGTACGCAAAGCGTGTTTTGACACAATTCTTATCTAATTGTTCCGATCAAACAAATATAGATAATCATAATGGATGATGGGTTTTTGGTGGTTCAATCCTTTCTTTTCCTGGGCCACCCTAGTGCCGAATTCAGCCTTGCCCAAGCCTATCTTTTTTCCTTTTTCATTGATGATCCGGATAATTTCACCTTTGACGAAATCCCCGTTAACGGCTACAACTCCCACAGGAAGCAGACTTGTGATTTGCCCGGAAGTCAAGGCCTTTTCTGCGCCTTCATTGATTATTACTTCCCCCTTGGAATAGTTGTCGCTATGTGCGATCCATTTCTTTTTGTTGTGACGGGATTTTCCAGGCTCAAAATAGGTGCATTTTAATTGTCCCTGAAAATAATCCACCAGTACCTGATCTCTATTTCCATTGGCAATAATCACTTCTATGCCCAGGTCAGCGGATTTTTTGGCCATGTTCATCTTGGTCAACATTCCTCCGCGGCCAAAGGAGGATTTGGTTGCGGAGACGTAATTACTGATAGAAGGCATTTTTT
This sequence comes from Anditalea sp., assembly GCA_040905145.1. Lineage (GTDB taxonomy): Bacteria > Bacteroidota > Bacteroidia > Cytophagales > Cyclobacteriaceae > DATGMS01. The sequence goes on along the minus strand of JBBDSC010000145.1, from coordinate 11,234 downwards.
GGCCCACATGTTCTATCAATTCTGATCCAGGGTCATTCGGATTGCCTTTATAGATGCCATCTACATTGCTTAACAAGATCATAGTATCCGCATCCATCATGGCTGCTACCAATCCTGCCAATTCATCATTGTCAGTAAACATCAACTCAGTGACCGCAACGGTATCATTTTCGTTGATCACAGGTAAGATGTCTTTATTGATCAAACCAAACAGACAGTTTTTCATGTTCAAGTAATGCTTCCTGTCCCTGAAATCCTCCTTAGTCACCATCAATTGGGCAATTTTGATGTTTTTTTCAAGGAAAAACTCCTTGTAGGACTGGATCAATTCCACCTGTCCGACAGCGGCCAAGATCTGCTTTTGGATGACAGGGTCAGTTTTGCTTACGAACGATATGGACTGTCTTCCAAAAGCTACCGCCCCTGAGGAGATCAACACCACCTGCAGTCCTTTTTCTTTAAGATAGGCCATCTGGTTTACCAAAGCGGCCATCCGCTCCTTGTCAGGTGAACCATCTTTTTGTGTCAAAACATTGGACCCTATTTTTATGACAATGATTTTAGCTTTTTTTGGCATGAAAAATTAAAACAACTATTACAATTCAAAAATAGGAAGTATTATCATCTCTCTCTCCAATCTTATAGTTTTTCTTGCATTTCAAGGGAAATGGTATTAATATTCAAAACTGAGGAAGGAAAGACATGCAGCATCTTCTTTGATTTTAACCTTACGATATACCGAAGGGCTTTAACTAACTGAACATAAACACATCAAAGTGGGTGAATTAATTATTGGCTTTAGTGATTGGATATGGGGAACCCCCCTTTTATTATTATTGATGGGCGGAGGACTTTTTCTGTTTATCTATTCGGGAATGATTCCTTTCAGGGGGTTCCGGCATGCCATGAAAGTGGTAGGGGGAAAATATGATGACCCTAATGCCCAGGGCGATATTACCTCCTTTCAGGCTTTGTCCTCGGCGGTGGCTGCCACAGTGGGCCTTGGAAATATAAGCGGCGTTGCCTTGGCGATCAGTACCGGTGGGCCAGGGGCCATTTTTTGGATGTGGGTTTCTGCACTTGTGGGCATGGCCACCAAATACTTTACCTGTACCCTGGCTATCATGTATCGGGGAAGGGATTCTTCAGGTCACATCCAGGGAGGGCCCATGTATGTAATTGAAGAGGGAATGGGGAAAAAATGGAAGCCCCTGGCGGTTATTTTTTCAGTAGCTGGGATTTTGGGCTTATTGGTTATTTTCCAATCCAATCAGCTTACCGCTATTTTTAGGATTGTTGTTCTTGAGCCAATAGGTTTGGACAGAGGGGAGCCTACCAGGTGGATTATAGGGATTTCCATGATGATCTTGGTGGCTGTGGTGATATTGGGAGGGATCAAAAGGATTGCTGCAGTAGCTTCCCGCTTGGTGCCCTTTATGGTGATCTTATATTTTATCAGTGTGTTTATCATTGTTTTTAAATATTTTGGCCAAGTGCCTGCCATGCTGCTTTTAATTGTAGAAGATGCCTTTACCGGGGAGGCGGTGATGGGCGGGGCCGTTGGCGCAGTGATCATTACCGGGGCCAGACGGGCTGCATTTTCCAATGAAGCAGGGATTGGGACGGCTCCTATGGTTCATGGTGCATCAAAAAACAATGAACCGATAAGGGAGGGGTTGATCGCAATGTTGGGGCCTTTTATAGATACCATTGTGGTATGTACCCTCACGGCTTTGGTGATCATGCTCACTGGGGTATGGAAATCGGGAGAGCAGGATGGGGTATTGCTTACGCTTTCTGCCTTTGAATCTGCTTTACCGGGCTTGGGTAAATATTTATTGATGATTGCGGTGCTGGTTTTTGCCTTGTCCACCATGTTCACTTATTCCTATTATGGCCATAAATGTTTCAATTATCTTTTTGGCTCCGAAAGAGCCAATTATTACAACTACTTTTATTTGATCACCATTGTCGTGGGCGCAGTGGCTTCTTTGAGGGAGGTGATGAGTTTTGTGGATGGTATGTATGCGATCATGGCTTTTCCTACTATGATTTCCACCATTTATTTGGCACCAAAAGTAAAAGCGGCAACCAAGGATTATTTTGAAAGAATGAAACAAGCGGGAAAATGAAATTTTTAATAGCACCGAATGCCTTTAAGGGAACTATTGAGGCCGAAAAAGCCGCATGGATTATTCAGGATGCGATTCTAAACGAGCTCTCTGATGCTGAACTGGAGATTTGTCCCATTGCCGATGGAGGGGACGGGACTTGTTTATTGTTGGGGAAGCAGTTGAACCTGACAGTGTACAAGTTCGCGGCATTGAATCCTATTGGGAGACCTGTACCAGGATTTGTGTTTTTGAACAAAAGTCAACGTACTGCTTATCTGGATGTGTCCACCGTTTCAGGGATAAAATGGCTTAAGTCACATGAGGTGGAGGCCCGTGTTACCAGCAGTTTTGGTACCGGGGAATTGATCCTTAAGGCTATGGAGGAGGGAGCGCAACATCTCGTATTAGGGTTGGGGGGAAGTGCCACGGTGGATATGGGAACAGGTATTTTAAGGGCGATGGGCTTTGTTTTTTTGGATCAAAGGGGGCGGGAAATCCCCATGTTCAGCCCGGGCTTTTTGTCCAGAATCGCCCATATACAACGTCCTGTAAAACCATTGTCCGTACGTTTTACCTGTCTTTGTGATGTAAGAAATTCATTTTTTGGAAAGGAAGGAGCCATCCCTGTGTTTGGGCCCCAAAAAGGACTGAAACCGGAGGATTTGAACAAATACGAGCAGGATGCCCGGCATTTTTTTGATTTGCTTCGATCCAAATCCGACTTTGATTTGGTCGATCAGGCTGGGTTTGGGGCCGCAGGCGGAATCGCCTTGGGACTTAGTGCTTTTTTTTCTGTAAAAATAGAGGAAGGGGCCAAATTCTTTTTTGATCAGGTGGAAATGGAAAGAAAGATAGAGAAAGCTGATTGGATTATCACAGGGGAGGGGAAATATGATGCCCAGTCGGCTGGTGGAAAGGGAAGTTTTGAATTGTTACAGTTGGCCAAAAATCATGGAAAGCAGATTATTCTCATCACTTCAGGAATGGAAGGGGGAAAAAGTGGTTTTGATGAAGTGATCCGATTAAAGGATTTGGATTTTAAATCTGCCGATTTTAAGGAACAAGCAGAAAAAAATCTATATGAAGGGGTAAGTGTTTTTATTCGGGAGAAGATATAAGACGGAAGACCGGGGACCGAAGAAGGAAGAAAAGAGTAGATTGTCAGACAACTTGTTATCGTAAATATTTGTCTTAATCCTCCAAGGGTTTAGAACTCTTGGAGGATTTCTTCAACTAAATCAATGTAGGTTTTACTTTGTAAAGCCAATATCAAAAGTGATCTCTATGGTTTCATCCGTTCCATCGCCGTTGAGATCCTCCAATACTTCCTCAGAAGAAGCCAAAGTCAAGCTGTTGTTGGTGAATTCAGTGACTTCAAATATTATGGTATCACCATCATCTGGATTTAAAGTCAGTTGGGTTTCATTGTTTTCGAGACTGTAGGTCCCTGTTTCCTCCGATGATCCGTCCTGGATGACATAAGTACCGTCAGCATTGAAGGTAATGCCGGCACCTGCTATCTGTTCAATTCCTTGAAGAATAAGGATGCTCGCCATTGTCTGTGCCTCAGCTTCGCTGACACCTAAATTTTCCACCAAAAAGGTGATGTAATTTTGGCCATTGATTGTTGCATCATAATCCAAAGAACTGTAAGTCCAGGTTCCGACAATTCGATCTTGCTTAGGGCTTTCATCATCTTTATTTCCACAAGATACAAGGATGGAAAAGGAAGAAATCAATACGGCTAAAAATAATAAGTTTAGGTTGTTTTTCATGAGATATTGTTAAAGTTGAAATAAAAAATTCATCATCCAATTTTCAGTCATATTAAGGTTTGGCAGCCTCATTTGAAACCTGAAATTCAAGATTTGTCATATCAATTATGGTATTGCAATTTAAGTAATAAATTAGTTTTAAACTAATTCAAGTAACATTAATATGATTAAAATGTAATTCCCGCCAAGTTCTTTTTCTCTATTTCCATTGGCACACTTGATTTTTTGTCCTGGTCTCAAGAGGATGTCAATTGTCCCCGGAAGGTTCTCTCTAAAGGCCTAAATTTCCCCGACCATGATGTTACGGAAATCAATGGACATCTCATTGTTAGGATGGAGCTGTATGCCAATGGGGCCTTTTTCGGGCATATTTTCGGAAGTATAGGTCATCACCTCTTTTCCGTTTAGCCACACGGTGTAGGTTTCCCCTTCCAGCCGGACCTTCATGGTATTCCAATCATCCATCTTCAGCAGGTCTTTCACTCCTTTGGCCTCTACGGGGTAGGCTTTTCCGGGAACGTAAGGAGAGGCGGTCATGTCCCGTTTTAAGGAGCCGGAAATCCCGATTTGGATCTGGTCCTTTTCTGATCGCAAAAAGAAACCGGAGTCCACCACACCTTCACCCATCAAAAAATCCGCTTCCATCACAAAATCTTTAAATTCTTTTTCAGTCCATAAAGTTGAGCCTGTTTTATCGGGGTCACTTACGACTGACAGGATACCATCGCTGGCGGTCCACCAGATATTGTTTTCGGGTACCACCCATCCTTTTAAATTTTTCCCATTAAAGATAGGTTTCATTTTGGCCTCCTGGGCCTGCACCTGAAGGAAAAGTGCACATGTAAAAATTGCAATGAATAAAGTCCGCATAATTTCAGGTTTATTGTGAGTGTTTTATTTTCGAAATAGTGCCATCTATTTTCAAGCGGTATCCAATGGGATCAAATTCCCCTAGTACTAATCTATCGCTTACTTTTTCCGGATCCTTATTTCAAAGGCCTTTTCCGGATTGGTGATCAGAAGTTGCTTTACCTCTGCCTCTGAAAATTTCTCTTGAACTAAAAGTGGGATGAATTTTTCAAATAAAATAGTATAACCCCTAAAATTCCCTCCATTTTTTTCTCCGGGGCTGTACCATCCTGCATCATGGGACAAAAGAGTCTTGTGTAAAAGGCCCTGCTCCTTTAAATTTTTAACCATTTTCAGGTAATCTTCAATATTGGAGTCATTCAGGCCGTCCAAGCTGATCCATGCTCCTTTTTGGGCGGCTTTTACATAGAGACTTTTATTTTTTTCCGATTGGGCATGGACCCATATAAAAGCCTCCGGGAGTACCCCTTCTCTTTCGAGTATCTCCAGTTGTTCAAACGCCGGTATTGCCGGACCTGTGTGTGAAGCAATGACCAATCCTGTTTTTCGATGGGTTCTGGCAGCGGCGGTGATCAATTTAATATGAAGTGGGGATAAAGGACCATTGTTTACACCGGTTTTGATAAACCCCGGTTTGATGCCCGTTCCATCTATTCCGTTTTCCCATTCCTGAATCCACCTTTCAGCCAATTGATCCGCTGTTTCTGAATAGGCTTGGGGTGGAAGGAATTTATTATCTGCCGCCCCATAATATCCTGTGTTGGTGATGAAATGTAAACCTGTGGCATCGGAAAGTTCTTTTAATAGGAGGGGATCCCTGCCGATATAGGCAGGTGTACATTCCACAAAAGTATTCACTCCCAGTTTTTGGACCTGCTCAAGATAAGGTTGTGCCACACGGATCACCTCTGACCGCTCCCAACGGTGATCGCCCGTACTGTCCGCGCCGATAAAATCCACCATCACATGTTCATGAATAAGGGAGAGGCCGATTTCAGAAGACGCAATCGGCCCCTTGACGGTCATGATCATCCCTTCCTGTGCCTGTATTTTTCCATGGCACAGTAGCAATAAAAATACGCAAAAATAAATCGTTTTCATATGCTTGTTTTTTACTTAAGCGGGCACTAAAGAGACCTAGAAGTTACAGGGTTTTAAGGGGCAGTGGATTGGCTTGCCCGAGTTCTTTTGCCGCCACAGCAGCCCCGATAATTCCCGCTTCATTTTCATTCTGTGCAATAAGTATGGGGACATCAATGGTTATTTTGCTGCTGAATTTATCAAATTTTTTACTTGCCCCTCCGCCTAGGATAATCAAATCAGGAGAAAATATACGGACAATATGCTTGAGAAATTTATTGAACCTTTTACCCCACACTTTATAGCTCAGATCTTCTTTTTTCCGGGCAGCATCTGAGGCAAAATATTCGATCAGTTCCCCGTTTTTATAATAGATCCGTCCCAGTTCAAAGTTGGGGATAAGCTGGCCATTAAAAAAAACACCCGTACCTAGCCCTGTACCTATGGTGACCAAAATCACCAAGCCCATTTTGCCCAGACCTGCACCATAAGTCATTTCGGCCAATCCCGCGGCGTCTGCATCATTGATGACGGTGACGGGTAACCCTACCCGTTCACTAAAAAGCTCATCGACTTGTACACCGAGCCAGCTTTTATGGATATTGCCCCTTGCCACCGATTTTCCCTTATGAATGACGGTTGGAAAACCACATCCGATAGGACCTTTCCAATCGAAGAATTCAACTAAATCTTTCACCGCTTCGGCCACTCGATCAGGCGTGGAGGGCTTGGGAGTGGGAATGCGAAATCGCTCTTTCAACAATTTACCGGTGGTTATATTTACGGGGGCACCTTTAATGCCCGATCCACCGATATCTATACCCAAAATTTCCATAAATTATTTTTCTTCGGTTATGTAATTGATAATAAAGATAGCCCACTTTCCGCATATTCTTCAAAAATTCGATCATAAATAAAGGATAGGAGGGCCCAACAGCGCGTTGGTTTTGCCGGGGTTCCCATTCCTCAGGGTATGTTTCCAGCAATTCGTTTTCTTCCGTATCCAAATTAACAGTTTTTCATATTTTTGATAGGTGTTACTTTATTGTTTTGTTGTCGTGCGTCTTAGACGCGTGACGATTAAAGTTGAGTCTGTGAGTCACCACGTGAACAGTTTCGAGTCACAGACACAGATACCAAGTCTCAGATTTAGTATAACCTAGCCAAAGAGATTCTATCCAGTTGTTTTTGAATTATCTATACATCGCTGATTTTTAAGCAGTGTATCAATATCCTGCTCTTCCCATTTACTTTTTATCTCTTTCAGATTGGCTTGATAATTTTGCTTGAACTTCCTTCTGTAAATGGCTTCCACAAACCTTCTCACATCCCTTGGATTTTCCAAAATCAGTTTGGGAACTGAGATGGGCTTGTCGTCCTCCCCTTTGGCCACCATGGTAAAATAACAGGTATTCGTATGGTTTTCCTTGCCCGTTTTTACGTTTTCAGATACCACTTTGATACCAATCACCATGGAACTGTTGCCCACATAGTTGACAGAAGCTTTTAAAGAAACCAGTTCCCCCACCTCTACCGGCTGTAAAAAGTCCACAGTATCCACTGATACGGTCACGCAATAAGCGCCGCTATGCTTACTGGCAGTGGCATAAGCCACTTTGTCCATCAGTGAAAGTAAGATGCCCCCGTGGATTTTACCACCAAAATTAGCGTAAGCAGGGATCATCAGTTCGGTAATGGTCAATCTTGAAAAGCTCACCGAACGTGCCAATTTATTTGTATCGTCTTTCATATTTTATTCAGGTTCAAAAATTTTATTTGCCATTAAATATAAGGCAAAAAGCCGGGAATTGTGGGAGCACAAAAAATCGGCACCAGACGATACGGAACGGGTACCTTTTCGTACAAAGTTATAATCTCTGTTGTCGTGCGTTTGTATCGCATGACGGCTAAAGTTGAGTCTGTGACTCATAATGTGGACCTTTTTGAGTCATAGACTCAAAGTTAGGAAAATACCAAGTCACAGACTTGGTATAACTGAAGTCAGCACCACATATCTAAACCGGCCCTCATCATAATCAGGATTAAATTGGTTGTTTATCGATAGTATAATCCCTTTTTACCTACAAAAAAAATTGTTGGAAATTTATATCTCAAACTTATTGAAGATATGTTCTTTTAGCCTCTGTGTTACACAATAATCATCGGGATAAAACACCTTATACCACTGTACACTATTTGCCTTAAAGTCATAGCACAGGAACAGTAGAAGAAGCTTGCTTCCACATTTAAAGTCGGAAAGGAAGGCATTTGATAAAGACAGATCTTATTAATTAAATTTCTAGTTAATATACCAATGCTTTTTCCAAAACCAAACCTACCAACATCAAAGTTCATGTTAGCTGCTGGATTATTTATTTAGTCATCATAATGGAATCGGCATTGAACAATAGTGCATTTTTGATCGACTCCTTTTTTACCGGTGACTTTATAAACCAGTCGATGCTCTCCTGATATGCGCCTGGACCAAAATCCTTTGAGGTCGTATTTGAGCGGTTCTGGTTTTCCGGTACCCTTGAACGGATTCTGTTTTATAGCTTTAATCAACACTTTAATTTTATTGACCGTGTCCATATCCGTCTCCAACCAATAATCGAACTCTTCCCAAGCATGACTTGTGAATTCGATGTTCATTCTGGTGGTTGTTATTCGTCAAAAGAAACAGTGTTGCCGTCTTTGGCTTGTGCCAAAGACTCTCTGAGCCTGTTCCTATTGGCCTCTGTTGAGAGAAGATGGCCAGTTTCCATCAGGGAGTTATATTCTCTGATAGACATGATTACCACGGCATCCTCTTCTCTTTTACGTGGAACTATAATCACTTCAAGTGATCTGCTTACTGAATCGAAATGTTCTTTCATACGTTGTCTGAGGGAAGTAATCGTCAGCGCTTTCATAGGCATATCCTTTATAATGTACTTTCAAATGTACGTAAAATTGTACAGATGTGCAAAGGGTCTCAGTTTCCTGTTATTAATTTCGGTCTGCTTATGGGTTTCAAAAGAGGCTTCTGAAATGGGTATAGCTGTAATTTGATCCGGTTCCATTCTGCCAACCTTGATTTTATTGGCTATCCGGAAATTATTTTGTGGATCATATTGATACAAAATGGAGTCTCCGGAAAATATGACGGAAATATAGGAGGAGCCGGGATCGGAAAAGAATACCGGCTTGTCCCTGCCCGGAAGAAACCTGCCGTGCATCATTTTACTGCCTTCATCTAATTTCCCTCCCTTAAATACGGCTCCATCTTTAAGGTTTATCAGGTGAAGTACATTCAAAGTATCATAATAGTCCAGGGGGAAAGGACGGAGATAGGCATCACTTAAATTGGCAACGGCTAATGTTTCTTCATCCCATTTAAACGTACTGAGGTAATCCAAAGTCCAATGTATCAACCTTACCTTCACCTCCTGTTCAAAGGGAAATTTTCTCAACTGCTTCAAATCCAGATCGTATACAAATACCGACAGGTCGCTAATGATAAGGATTTCATCTCCTACAAAGCCCGCACGATGCAGAACCATCCCAAATGCATCGGGCCCTTCACTTAAAATATTCTCGGCTACTTGGTTTCCCTCATCATCAATTAAAAAATATTTTCCCTCTATTCCTATATTGACCATTAAATATAAACCATGGTTCTTGTCATAATCCAGAATTCTTAAAATCTGCTGCTCATCAAAAGTGATGGAATCTACCAGCACAAATTCCATTTCCATCAGTTGATAATCCGTATCCTTAGAATTATCGCAGGAAAACAACATGATCAAAGAAAGGAAGAAAATCAACAGGTTATTGAAAAACATCAGCTTTTGGTCGGCATTCTGAAAACTAAGAGTTTAATTTCAAAAAACCAATAAATCCATGAGCTAATTTGATTATTAACTTTCCTATCAGATAAATACCACTAAAATTTAATTTCATTTGAGAAAAAAATGATTTTCAATATTTAATTTTATTCCCACTATTGTTTTAGTTGATTTTAATGCTTATTATAGCTAATGTTTAAATTGCCTGTTGTCGCGCGTTTGTAACGCATGACAGCTAAAGTTGAGTCTACTCATAACGTGAGCCCTTTTTGAGTCACAGACTCAAAGTTAGGAATACCAAGTCTCAGACTTGGTATAACCGGAAAATAGGTGATAAGGGGTACGGGCCTGATGAGTATGGATAATTTGAAAAAATTTGATTTGGCTTTTTAGGATGCCCTGGGATCAATGGGTTTAATTTTTGAAACTTTTTAGGAAGAATATAGTATATTTATTAGCAACCGAGCGAACATATTATAAAAACGGCTATGATCAAAATAATAACAATTCTTTTTCTAATCATGTTTTCTTCCCTGTCAACTTTCGGTCAAGAAGTAATTGGTTACGGGACAATACCAAAAGGATCGAATGAATTGAGGCTTTTTCCTCTACCCGAAAGAAAACAATCGACGGAAAAAGACCGTCGGGTAATCATTGACCTTGATGTATCACCTAATTTTTACCAAGCAGATCCAAGAATGCCCATTGCAGTTCCCCCTATAGATTTATATTCGAAATTTCCAATAGTAAAATTACCTAAAGATTTTCCTTCGGATATGCCTATATATGGACTGGAAGAAAAGTGCCTGGAGAAGAGGAGAGACCTGATCGAGAAAAGAAGTCCAGGGATTAAAAGATTGGATTAAGTCCAGCCGCTAATGTAACGTGACAGCTAAAGTCTCTGACGCGTGACCACTAACATAGTTCGCCTCCGTACATTTTTGCTTTAAGGAATTCTCCCAAAAGAATGTCCTGATTGGTTTCCAAAGGGACTATTCTTTCCATTATATAAGCCGAATCCTCCTGGATACTGCTTAACTCCAAATGAATGACCCCATCAACAATTTTTGCTGACTCTTGGTGACATGCAAAAACCCCAGCTCCTAAGGGAAGAAAAGCAAGAATTTAACAAGGAATTTATTTTTCATCATGGAGGATTTAGGAATCATTAAAATAAAACTAAAGATTTAATTCAATAATTCCAAATAGTTATAAACTATTTTACCATTTCCATGTATATATCAGTGGTAAATTCTTCCATTCCGAAACAATTTACCCTTACAAAAACTAAAAGTTTAATTGGAAATGTGTGATTAATTGTTTAGTTTTAAAACAATCCATATTAAAAATTACGTCCACTTTTTGTGCATTAGTAGTCTTATTATTTTTCTCACTCAGTTTAAGTGGGAAAATTGACTTAGAAAGGAATTATTTAGAAAAAAACGTATCTATTCAGCTTGCCTTTGCAGGAAGTGGGAATTCGGCAAATTGCTTTTCCCAATCTTATACAAACTATAATACTCCCCTGAATTAGGTCAATGAATTAAGGTAGAAAAAAAACCGTATAT
>JBBDSC010000144.1:0-5683 GCA_040905145.1 Anditalea sp. | reverse complement strand
TTAGTTGATTTATCCTGATATTGCCAAATAAATAGGGCGGATAAAGAATTTTCGATAAAAGCGAAAAGGAAATACCGTTCATGATTAATTTTCGAGTAAGTTAAGAGCACCTTTCCAGCCCATATTCGCAGATAAATAGACATAAATTAACAGGTATTGGGAATTTGATTCCACAATTTTGCTTTTCTATTTCGGTTTTTACGAAAAACTGAGTAAATCGAAAAAATATATCTTTCCGAATCAATCCAACTTCCGGTCAAAGGATGGCCACATGAAATCGATCAAGTTGAAGTATCATTCTCCTTTTTTCGCTCTCGACATGCTCGATTTCATGTGGCCTTAAAAAAATCAAAAGTTAAACACATGAATAGAATAAATAAATTCCCAATTTAGCTCCATAGCCTGTCATTAGACCTGATCTCATTCCATTCAGGGGTTGGTGCAAAGAATTCCTCTCCTTCAATAAGGTATTTTTTTACCATTTCTTCATTTATTTCAATCCCTAAACCTGGCTTATCCGGTACCTTAACATAACCGTTTTCTACAATAGGGGATATCCCTGTCACCAGGCTTTCCCAGTCTTTATTGTCAACTGCATGGTGTTCCAACCATAAAAAGTTTTCAGTAGCAGCCGCACTATGCACTGATCCTAGGAAAGAAATAGGACTTGCCGCATGGTGGTGCATAAAACCAATACCATGAAGTGTCGCATAATCACCTATTCTTTTGGTTTCAAGGATGCCTCCTGCAGTGTTTGGATCAGGATGGACGATGTTTACAGCACGTTTGTCAATCAACTCTTTAAACCCGCCTTCGAGTGCGAAAATGTCTTCACCCGTTAAAGTAGGTGTAGTTGTTGACATTGTTATTTCTCTCCATTGGTCGGTGTATTGCCATGGAATAAGATCTTCGGCATAAGCTAAATTATATTTTTCCGCTGCCCTGCAGAGTTTAATGGCTTCTTCAACGCTAAAATGCCCCCAGTGATCCACGCCCAAAGGAATATCATATCCTATAGTTGATCTCATAACATCCAGGAATTCCATCATCCTTTCTATTCCTTTTTCAGTAATCTGTACTCCTGTAAAGGGGTGTTTGGTCTGATTGTAGTTACGATATTCATGTTGCCAGGGGCCATTTTCCTGATAGGGTGAATTCACCAGCATACCGGGTTGATTCCTAAGTACACCTATGCCGAGATCCATTTTTAATGCGGTATATCCCTGATTTACTCTTTCCTTCATTCGCCTGGCGAATTCCTGAGGGTCACTGGAAGAATCTGTATCAGCATACAGGCGTACTTGATCCCGATATTTACCACCAAGCATTTGAAAAACAGGAACATTATAGGCCTTTCCGGCCAGGTCCCATAAAGCCATCTCCACCCCTGAAACACCACCACCTTGTCGGCCATGGTGGCCAAATTGCTGTAGTTTTTTAAACAATCTTTCTACATTACAGGGATTTTCTCCTAAAAGACGGCTTTTTAAAAATAGTGCGTATTCTTTAGCAGCACCATCTCTAACATCTCCATGGCCCATTATTCCCTGATTGGTATAAATCCGGATAATTGGTGTCCGGAAGGCCACATCTCCGCCGATTTCAGCAATTCTCAAATCAGTAATCTTCAGATCAGAAGGACCTGAATTTTTATTCACTTTTTGGGTAATATGGGCTAACTGATCTTCTATAGAATAAGTGGTTAAACCTGCAAAGCTTAAGCCACCCAATCCTGCTTTTTTCAGAAAATCACGACGTCCACCTTCTTTTAATTTTTGCTCAATCATAGTTTTTTACATTAAATAGTGAATTTGTAAGGGTTGATTTTTACCAGAACAATTAATATCAATTCTTTAAATGCCAATAAATTTTAACAATAGCTAAATTTCGCAACAAAATCCTTTAACCAACTGATTAAGAAAGTGTAAAAACCTGTCAGGTTGCATCTACTCAAAGTTTGTTGTTGGTTGAATATCAACAAAAACCTGACAGGTTTGCGGATTTTAGGTAATAACTAAACCTCTAAGATTTATGATCTCAATAAAAATTAAAAATCTATCCTGGAAGTGTATTTAATAGTTCAGATGATTTATTCCGGATCAATCCACATGCTGGTTAGCGGGTGATCCTCGCCTTGCCTGGAAACTGCTGTCTGGAAATTTTCACGGTTCAAAGATTGTTCTTGCTGATGATAATAAGCCCGTCTGGGAATTTGTCCATTGGTAGAATTATTTGTTCTGGTTCCAGGATCAAGTATCGGATATCCTGTTCTTCTCCATTCATAATAGGCTTCCATCCCCCTGCTAAACAGGGTAATGTACTTTTGTTCCATAATTTGTGCTAACATATCCTCAAAGGTGCCAGTCAAAGGGGTTTGGGAAGCCACATAATTCTCAATTACGGTAATATCGGTGATATTGTAAGGTTCCATAATAAGTGCTGCACGAATTCCATCTTCATAAAAAGTTTGAGCATCAGCTTCAGTTCCACCCCATCCCATTAAAGCTGCTTCTGCCTGGAGAAATAAAACTTCAGCATAAGTTAAAATATGAACGGGAACAGATCTGTCTTCATTTGCCCAAACATCTAACGCTACAAAAGACCTTTTTTCTAAATCCATATTATCATATTGTTCAGAGGTCATATTTGGTTGTATACCTATATATTCCAGGTCACTAAGATCACCGGTTTGGTCAAAAATTTTCTTTGAGGCTTCTGTTGGCTCAACAATTAAGGTAAGACGGGGATCATTTTTTTCCTTGAGCATGTCTACTAATTGTTTTCCCGGCCGGGACTTATCAGCCGGTTGACGCATTTCTCTGGTAATGGGATGCGCATTTTCTCCTGGCCCCATGTTGGCAACTGTAGCAAGCATGGCAGACTGGCCATGGCTGGAAATTAAGGGGGATTGCATGGCTTGAGTAACTGCTTCCTGTGCAGCTACAGGGTCAGCACTGCGCATACGCATGGCGGTTCTGAGCTTAATTGAATTTCCAAAGCGAATCCAGCTATCTACATTCCCCTGATAAATGAGATCTGCATTACCAAAGCTTATATCACTAGGGTCGAGTCTCTCTATATTTACATTCAATTGTGTTAGCAAAGCCGGATAAATTTCAGATTGAAGATCATAAATCGGAGTAACAAAACCCTCCATGCCTTTGGCGCCTTCGGAAAACGGAATATCGCCTACTCCTGCTGTTAAACGTTCAAAAGGAATCACTTCATAGATCCTGGTTATGGCCAGTTTATTTCTAATTTCAGGAGCTGTTTCACCTCCTTCTGTCTGATCAAGTAGTAGTGCCTGTGTACGTTCCAGATTTTTCAGTACTGTCTGGTATGTCCATACCCAAAATTCATCATCGTTGCGTCGATGTGGATCATAGTAATTAGGAATACCATCTCCTTCATCATTATCTGCCCAATGCTGAGCCCAGCCTCCAAATAATCTGCTGTTAATCCACTCATAATTATAACTAATATTATCATCCCGGATTGCTTCACTAAAGGTAAAAGCAGGATCAATTACCGTAACGGAAGTCGGTGGTGTATTTAATTCTTCAAAATGATCAGTACAGGCGTACAAAATCATAAATAAAGGCATAAACGCCGTAAATAAAATGTTTTTTATATTTTTCATAAATAAGAAGTTTTAGCATTTCCAATTTATTTGTAATTAAAGTTATCTTTAAAATCCCACCTGAAGGCTAAATCCCAAGGTTCTCATGGAAGGCCAGGACATTGCTTCTATACCAAACGAAGAAACACCAGCATTGAAATTTGCAGCCTCCGGCGAAAAACCGTCGGTATTGCGAATGAAGTAGAAAAGATTTTGGCCTATTAAGGCAAGGGTAAGTTGGTTTACCCCTAATCTATCGGTAATAGATATTGGAAAACTGTAAGCTAAACGCATTTCCCGCATTTTCATAAAGGTAGCGCTATTGAGAAACTCCTCCGAAACCGCATTTCCTTCTCCGGGCACCACGTGATTCCAGTAATCTTCAGCCTGGATTTGAAGATTATTTGGCTGCCCTGTTGAAATCCATTCTCCTTCTGTATTTTGCTCTGCCATAACTCCTTCAGCCACATAAGTCCCATCTCTTCCCTGCAGGGTTGCTTTAGTGGTACCATAAATGGCCTCATAGACATTCGATAGCGAAAATAAATCCCCACCATTTCGTACGTCAATTAATGCGGAGAGGGAAATACCCTTATAAGTCAGGGTGTTAGAAATACCTCCAACCCAATTTGGCATGGCATTTCCTATAAGGAATTCTCCTCTTTCCTTAATGGGAAGGCCATCCGGGCCTATCAATCGATTTCCCTGATCATCCCTGAGCCACCTGGCATTAGGAGTATAAATTGCACCATAAGGCTGGCCCGGATCTGCAAAAACATTAACGTTCCTGGCATTTCCAAGAAGGAAACGATCAACACCCTCAGTAAGGGATATTACTTTATTTCTGTTTCTGGCAAAGTTTAAAGAAATGTCCCAAAAAAGATTACTATTACTTATTGGTGAGGCATTTAACATTAGTTCAAGGCCACTATTTTGAATTTCCCCTGCATTTACACTTTTGGAAGAATATCCGGCAGATGGAGCTACTGCAATATTAAGTATTTGATTTTTGGTACTGGCATGGTAATAGGTTACATCTAATCTAATCTTACCTTCCAGGAATCTTAAATCTGTACCAAATTCTAAAGAGGTGGTCAATTCATTTTTCAAATCATTGAACGGTATAGTATTGGTAAATTGAGCTCCCGGTTGCCCCAATTGGGGATTTAAGGTAAGGCTGTAAGTGCCGGTAAGTAAATATGGATCTCCTGAACTACCTGCTTGAGCCCATGAGGCCCTTAATGAACCATAAGAAAGTAACTCATTACTAATTTCAAATGCGTCACTCCAAACAAAATTCGAGCTTAATGAAGGATAAAGGAAAGAGTTGTTTTCAACAGGTAGCGTGGAGGACCAGTCATTTCTAACGGTCCAATCAATATACCAGAAGTTTTTCCAGTTAAATTGCCCAAAAGCAAATACTGACTGAATTTCTCTCTCTTGTAGACCATATTCAGGGTTTTGAACCTGGGTATTGCTAATCACATACAACCCAGGAACGGAAATCCGACTTCCGTTATAACCAATATTGTTGAAAAAATCTCTCATATAATTTCCACCAATGCTTGCACTTATACTAAGATCTTGGGTAATGGTGCGGTCTGCAGATAATAATACTTCCATATTATCTTCCCTAAACCGGTGAACATTTTCATTTAATCCGCCAATTTGATTTACCCGGGTGCCTATAGCATCATGCATGTGTCGGCGGTCAGTATAAAAATCTGTTCCTGCTCTTGCAGATAAAGATAACCAATCAGTGAACTGGTATTGTGCACGAATATATCCCATTATACGTTCTCTTTCATCTTCATTGATCGTATTATTTATAATCCAATTAGGTTGTTCTGTATGTGTTGCATTTGACCAGTGACGGGTAAAGTTGGGTTGTAATATTCCCCCGGAATATCCGTGATAAGCATTCGGTTTTGTCAAATCGCTCGGTGATAATTGGTATTGGTCAAGGCTGCTTAAGCGGGTATTTCTGGGCATTCCCCTAAATTGATAGAATAAATTCAGAACTCCTGACTTAGCGTTAAACTAAATTGTCGTGGTTTTGTAAAT
>JBBDSC010000143.1:0-5786 GCA_040905145.1 Anditalea sp. | reverse complement strand
TAACACAACAAATGGAACGAAATAATATTGACAAATTAAGCTATTTAATTCACCCCACCATATGGGTCTGCACCATAAATGTGATCTGCTTGATCTTGATGATGAAGCCATACAGGATTACCTCCATTTTCTCAAACGCAAGCACAATACTCCTTCCGGCATTTTCTTCAAACACACCGTTTAGGGACTTCGTTACCTGTTTCGGATTTTTGACCGCAAAGAAAGCAGTGCCATACTCCCTTCTATTGAAAGACCAATAAGCTTCCCGTCCTCCTTAGCCAACAGGAGGTCAGGAAGCTGTAAAAAGCTCCAAAGCTACTCAAACACCGACTTATCCTTGCCCTGCTCTATGGCTTAGTTTATCCAAAGGCTTTACCCGCATCAGGCATTATGGAATACTGGCCAGTGCTTTCACGGCTACCCACAAAGTCAATATTGGCAGGCAGATCGGTCAGGTTATAATAGAAGTAGGGGTAAAACCAGCTTCCCTGCTCAGAAGGTGCCCTTTTTGCAAGACCGGAGAACTGCATACAGTGGCATGTTTCGACCAAAGGGGGCCACCGTCAAACTGGTTCAACAAAATCAGCAACCAAAACAATCAGCGCCAGGTAGCTTAATGGGACAGGTATGTCCAAATGGTAAAATCAGCCTAAAACCCACTCCTAAACCCTTAAACAGGTGGACACCATCCAATAAAAAAGGAACCCTCGGCCAACGAACAACTTAAATTCAGTAACTTTTTCAATCACCCAACGCTAAGAAAACAGAGACGGGGAAACCATTCCCCATAGTAACCCTAATACCCAGCACCCTTTCGTTCAACACTGCATTCAGACTAGGCTGTTCCAGCCGTCAGAATGCTTAGTTATTAGCGGTAGTTTTATTTGTAGGCTACTGCGGCACTTGTCGGACCTGCCAAAGAGATTAATGAGGTGGTCTTAAAACCTACAGCTTTAGCCCAAATATTAAAGTCCGCAAAAGTGTAGTCAAATCCTTTTCCAGTCTCTATTAGCATATTCAAACTCATCATCATACCAAAAACATTTTCTTTTCTATTGTCATCAATAATATTTTCAATAACAATAAATGCTCCACCTTCATTAACTGCTTCAAAAGCTTTTTTCATCAATAACAACTTAGTGTCCTCGTCCCAGTCGTGTAAGATGTTACCCATCGTAATTATATCGGCTTTGGGAAGGCTATCAGTAAAGAAATCTCCGCTTTGAGTTTTCACCTTATCACTTAATTGAAACTGCTGTATTATTTCATTTGCTATTGGTTCAATTGGTGGCAGGTCAAATGTTGTACAACTAATATGAGGATGGTGTTTTGTCACCATTATTGAAAGCATACCCGATGAACCACCAACATCTACCATTGTTTTATATTTTGAAAAATCAAATTTTTCGGAAAATCCAATAAAACCACCCATTTGTGTGCCCGTCATCCCGTGGACGAAAACTTTTAATTTGTCAGCGTCCTTATAGATTGCCTCAAAAATATTTACTCCAATTGTTGCCTCATTCTGAGGATTACCTGTCTGTAAACCTTTTTCCAAATTACCCCAAAAACCATACAACCGTTCGTTCATCATTTCAAGAATTCCACCTATGTAAGATGGCTTGTTTTTGTCCAAGAAAGTTTCTGTATCAATGGTATTTGAATAAATAGCTGTTTCCAAAAGACCAACTCTATTTAGAAATCCAAATCCAGCTAAAGTATCCAGAAAGTCAAATACATGTCTGTCTGTGCAATGAAATTCTAAGTCGGTTTTCAATTCCTTAGCTGTCATTGATTTGTTTTCTGCCAGTCGAGTAAAAATTTGAAAATTTACGGCTGTTAAAAGAATTTTCGAAGCCCAAAATCCTGAACCAATTTGCATAATGGTTGCTGGTGATGGTTGATTTGTTTGATTTTCCATTTTTTATTTGTCAAATTGTTTATTGCCTACTCTATTCGGTTTTCAGCGTCCCCATTTTTTAAGTTTGTGATGTCTGTACCCAATTACCGCTAACGTTTAGTATATGGCAAGTAGGGCAGTAGAAAGCGATGAACTTTCATATTTGCACTGAGCCAAAGCGTTGTATTTTGTTTTTAATTTATTCATTCTTAAAAGCCAAATCTGCGATTTGGCGGTGTTTGTAAATAGCACTAAACTTTCATAAAGCACTGAACGCCCTATTTGCTATATACCCTGTTAGTGACATTTCATCACTTCATAATAGCATAGTATATATCAAATCCACCTTTGCCGCTTGGCCTATCTGAATGAAAATAAAATTCAGAATTATCTTTTGTTATTGAAGGCATACCCTCATTGTTTTCGGTATTGATTGGAAACTCAAGACAACTAGGATTTCCCCACTTTCCAATAGCTTTATCAAAAGAGGCAATCCAAATATCGTCCTTCCCTTTACCTCCTGTTCTACTTGACCATATTAGCCCATTGGTTGGTTCAAAATGTTTTTCGTGATCAGTACTGTTGATTCCTTCAAGCATTATTGGGGCTTGCCATTCGTTCTTGTCTTTATTTAAAATGCTATAATAAATGTCGGATTGCCCAACTCCACCAGCCCTGTTAGATGGGAAATACAACCGAGTCTCATTTTTTGATTGATGAAAATAAGGACATAAATCAACAGATTCACTATTGATTTGAGGCCCCATATTTGTTGCCTGGTTCCAACCAAAGTCATTATTTACATCTTTTCTATAGGAAGTAAATAAATCCCAGTTGCCGGATCTATTGCTTCCAAAATACATGTAATGCCCGTCAGTTGAAATGGTAACACTGTGATCATCAAATGAAGAATTTACCATGCTGTTCAATTTGATAGGTACATTCCATACGTCTTTATTTGATCTACGATGAGTTACATAAATATCTAGATCATTCTGTCCATCAGGTCTAGGCCTGTTTGAACTAAAGTACATTGTTAAACCATCTGGAAGTATCATAGGATACCTATCATCAAATTCAGTATTGATTCCTTCCTCTTTTAAATTATTTATCTTCAAATTATCAAAGTCCCTCTTGACCAGATTTTGACAGAATGCATTGAACGTGATTAATGTAGAAATGGAAAAAATTGTTATTGCTTTAAAATCCATGAGCATATTTTTAATTATTGTCACTAACGTGCGGCTAAAGTGCACAGTGCACTTTATTCGCCATGCAACAATACATCAATCTAAGAGGTTTTTAATGGTTTTAAAAGAATTTATTGCGACATGTGTAAATTTCTGTGGTTTTGGTGGAGTTATGCCCCAGCAATACCTGAATGTGCCGCAAATCGGTGCCGGATTCCAGCAAATGGGTAGCAAAACTGTGGCGGAGCATATGAGTTAACCTTTTCTTTATTCCTGGCCGTAATGCAGCCTTCTCAACGACCTCCTTTATGCTGGTAGTGGAGTTTTACAAAATACTGCAAATAGTTCCTGATTTCATTATCGTCCAAAGCGATCAGATCCATGCCTTTATAGTGGTATATAAACCTTTCGAACATGGCAACGTAGTTTACCTTCCTTCATCTGTTACGATTATGCATTTAGCCCCGTTAATGAAAGAAGTATCGACAAGACACTAATCGTGCAAAAGCAAGATTACTTTGATAATTATCTCCAAAATCCCTAGCCTCGGTAGTGTTTCATACCGAATTTTTATTTCAACTATTGCGAGGTGTCAGCATAAAAACCAAGTTGTAATGCTTCCCTTACTCCCGGGATCGCTGGCTTGTCAGGGCTTCGGTTACCATTAGCGCCCGATCGAAAAATCGTAAATAGTGCACTACTCCATTTAGAGCAGGCCCTATTCGTATGGTGGGAGAACCTGCGGCAGACTGGAAAAAGGGACTGAATCTTCCCCAGCCAAATTGCCTCTCCTCTCCCCCATCATTAATCCCGAATAAATGTGCATCAATTCGGAGCCTTTTAGGAAATAGAATAGCTTGTCTTCGGCAAAAAGATCAACCAGTAATTTCTCAAGTTGGGGAGTGTATAACTTTACCTTTTTCCCGGTTCGCTTGACAATTGGTGAGCGGGTGATTAACTTTTTGATGATCACGGGATAGGTACTCTCTGCGATGTAGAAGTCAATGGCTTTGGCATCTGGGTTTAGAAAAAGCTCACTTCTTGACGAATCCTTCAATTCATATCCTTAAATTCTTCTATCAGTCTATTCTCTATGATTCTTGGCATCCATTCCAAATTCTACCAAAACTCCGAATTTCTGAGGAATATTGGAAATCAAAAAAACGCCAGTAAATAGGATTACCGGCAAATATTGGGACTCTAACGGGGGTGGAGGCTATGGCTTCTTATGCTTTGCGGTACTCTCTTCCTATTCATGTTCGATTATGCCTTCGTTACTTAGTTCCACGAAGCTACTTTTATTCAAAGCATTATTAATAACAAAAGCATTATTTCTGAATAAATCAAATAGTTGCCTGTTTTTCAGATTTCCAGTTGTAATTAAGAATAACTTTTTCGGCCTACCTAAAGCCATTTCCATGTCTGTTGATTCATCACCTTTTGGGAGTTGATCTACATGGATGGATTCCAGCCCAAGTTGTTTCAGTATTTCGCAAAGCTTTACTGGAAGTTGGGCATCGACAATTAGCCTCATCCTGAAATTTTAGTGTAGCTTGAATACTTAGTTATTTTTCTAGCGTAGGCTAAACATGCCAGGATATCTTCTTCCTCCAGTTTTGGGTAATCTTCCAGTATTTCGGCATGGGTTGACCCGGCAGACAAAAGGTCGAGAATCAAATCCACTGTGTATCGTTTATTCCTAATTGTAGGTTTCCCGTGGCAAATTTCTGGATTAACTGTAATTCTATCTATATGTTGATTTTCCATAGGTTAAAGATACGAAATGTTCAATTAACTGGTTCCTATCGATGAAGTTCAACGTTTAGGCTAAGAAACGTAAGGCATTCGGAGTACTTTATTGTCTGCTAGGCAGGAAGTTTATTAGGAGTACCAAACTCTCTCAACACCATATCATCCCTATGTTTTTTTAGCCGCTTTTGTGCGTTCGGCTTTTTTCTTTTCTTCGTTTGGATGCTGCTTTTTGAGACTTTTCCTTATCCTTCAATTTCTCAATAAATTCACTGATTTCCTTTCTTTCTTTGTCTGAAAGTGGAGGGCTTTCAATTATAAAGTCAACGTTTTCTGGTTCTGCTATGTGTCCCATTTTATTTTGTTTTAAAGTATTTCATTACAAGTCTTTTGGCAGCTTCGGTTGCAATAATCATGCGTTGATTTTTAAAGTGATATGCTCCTAAAGTATCGGATTTCCAATTGAATTTCCAATCCTTCTTTTTTGTCACATGTCGAAGGTCAGATTTTTTGAGTGTCGCAACATCAGTCTGGAAGCTGTCCCCTGATATTGTGTTTAATACCGAGTCAGTCAACCGATCAACAATAAAGCCTTGTTCAATTTTATCCATTATTTAAAGATACGAATTAGCAATGTGTTTCTTTTAGCTGACGCACAACATTCCGATAAAGTGCACAGTGCACTCTACGCCATTTAGAGCAGGGCCAATCCGTAAGGTAGGAGAACCTGCGGCAGACCGGAAAAAAGGGCTAAATCTGCCCCAGCCAAATTGCCTTTCGGCTCCCCCATCATTTAACCCGAAATAGGCAATAGAACTTCTACGCCTCGGCGCACAAGAATTACGTGATGAAATCACTTCAAAATCAGGCAATGATGTCCTTTACGACATTTCCCGCCACATCAGTAAGACGGAATCTTCTGCCCAGGTGTTTGTAAACCAGTTTCT
>JBBDSC010000142.1:0-5788 GCA_040905145.1 Anditalea sp. | reverse complement strand
GAACGACGTTCTACGGTATCCTGGACCAAAAGTGCTTATATTTCATTTCAAAAAGCTTACGAAAATATTAAAGAAAACTCGCCTGCGAGTGCTGAGAAGGTGAAAGACACCATTCTATTCATGACCCGCAACTTGCCAGACCACCCTGAAAAATATCCGTTGGACAGGTTTAAACAGACAATCCAGGTAATTACCGAGCTTTTGAAAAATACTCCTATCGGATAGCTTATCGGCACACGGACAAAGAAATCAAAATCCTCCGATTAAGGCACGTAAAACAAGAACCTAAGTCGGACGGATACATTAGTTCTCCCTTGCATACCTTAACCTTATTCCGCTCAATTAGTGTCTTGATATTCCCATTGGTGAAGTAAAATTCATCAATATCGGTGTTGTCCATGATTTCTATCCATGTTTTGTAGATTTCCTTTTCTACAGGGTTAAGGTAAAAAGTTTTGAGACCCCCCAGATGGATTTCCTAATCCCTTATGCAACGACAGGATCTTAACCCATACACTTCACTCCAGCCCCAAGTTAACTCCTGGCTAGAATGTTCAAGATCAGTGAAAAAATACTGCCAGCCCCAATCGTCATACCACAGCCTATCTGCCCCCCACCATTTACCGGAAGCTTCTCGGCGATAATAATAATTATCAGGTGAAACACTTTCACCAAGGCCACCTGGAAGTGCTGAAAATCCGCTTTCGTTGGTAGCTCCCGTATTGGGCGGATCCCATCCGGTAGTGGACTTCATTTTTCCCCCGGCAATCTCCCAACCTCCCAAATAATGGGCCAGTATCTCCCATTCCGCCCTGCTGGGCAAATGCCAGCCATCAGGACAAACGGTCAACGCGGTATTCCAGGAATATAACCTTCCATATTTTTCACAGTTGGCAGGATCCTCCCCATAACACCAGCTGTATTCTGGTTCGTAATTCAGGTTCTCCGCCATCCAGGTGTGTATTCCTATTTGTACAGTTTTGTAAACCTGCCCGTCACGGGGGTCGGTGAAGGTTCCTGTTTCAGCTTCCCCTAATGTTATCCCTATTGAAAAATACTCAAATCCCCCCAGGGCCAGTTCAACGAAGTTGGCATTGCCGTTGACCTGGGCGAGTTTGAGAAAGAAGCTGTAATGGTTATAGGCCTGTACGTCAATTTCCCTGGTGATCAGCTGGTTCTCAAAGATATCCTTGATCTCCAAGGTCGGGTTCAGCCCGTTTCTGATATAGACAAAATAGTGGGTGCCATCTTCCAGCAGCCCCATTCCATAGGGATCAGCTCCGTGCCTGATTTCAAGGGAGCTGAGGTATTGGTTCCTGACCGTGATCAGCCCATAATCTGTGGTGGCGTTGAGGGTGATATCCAGGCTTTCAGCATTCAATATGAATTCACCCTCAATCCGGAACGGAAGGTATCTTCTGAATTTCCCGCCCTCCACTTCTGAGAAATACCTATAGGAACCATAGGGAAGGGAAAGGGTAAAGCCATCTCCGAATTCATTGGGATTGTAGTCCATGGAATAGATCTGCCCTGTATTTGTATCGGTGACTTCAAGCACGGCTTTGTCCTTAAAGATGTGTTTCCAAGCAGAGGCCGACTCCGTCCTTGCATTCGGCATATTCCCCCTGAAGGGATCCAGTGAAACTCCTTTGAATCTTACTTCCCCGGACCGGGACAGAATTTTCTGATCCATATGGGTACATCCTAAAAGTAGAAAAGAAAGCATTAAACATAGGGTTGAATTTTTCATGATGGGCATATTTAAATAGAAAAAAAGAACACAATTTGAACCGGTACATTTTTTAAAAGGTTGGGGCTAAAAATGCCCCCTCTACAAGTTTCTATTCTTTGATGCAACGACAGGAAAACGCTAACCCGCCTACTGTTGATACATCCCAATGTAAATCCGCTGACCGTTCATAAAGAGATCTCCCAGAAAACCAGTCCTCAGAACTCCACCAATATCCCTCCATTCCACGGTAATGAAAAGAGCCGCCGTAAAGCCCCCCTGGAAGCGCTGAAAAACCACTCTGGTTGGTTGCTCCTGTATTGGGGGGGTCCCATCCTGTAGTTGATTTCATCTTGCCCCCGGCTACTCCCCATCCCAAAAATGTTTCCAATATCCTCCATTCCTCCTCACCTGGTAAATACCAGCCCTCAGGACAGGCCGTTAAGGCGGCATCCCAGGAGTATAATCTGCCATATTTAGCACAGTTTCCAGGTCTGTTCCCCGATCCGGACGGTTTTATAAGTCTGCCCGTCACGGGGGTCAACAAGGGTTCCTTTTTCCACTTCTCCTATTTCAATCCCCTCTTCAACAGCTTCAAATTCCCCAAGGGCCAGCTCCCTCCACTTCGGAGGAATAAGTATAGGACCCATAGGGAAGGGAAAGGGTAAAGCCCTCTCCAAACTCATTGGGGTTGTAGATCACCTCGTAGGTCTGTCCTGTGTTTTTGTCCGTGACTTCCAGCATGGCCTGGTCCTTAAAGATGTGCTCCCAGTCAGAATCGGCTTCCTTCCTGCCATTGGGCATATTTCCCGAGAAGGAACTGACGGTGACAGCGTTGAATATTACCTCTCCGGACCGGGACAGGATTTCCGGCTCCATTTGGGTACAGCCTACAAAAAAAAGCAAGGAAAGTAATAAACAGAAGTTTAAATTTTTCATGGCTACAATATTTTAACAGGAATACAACATATTTTCGTAAAGGATTTTTTCATGGTTTTTTCTTTAGGTAAGAATCAAAAATACGTCTCGAATCAATAAACCACAATCCCCCTAAAGGGGGATTTTTAAAAGAAACTGGGAAGCGTGAATTAAAGGGATCAATCAGAACAGGAAAAAGTGCCGACCTTTTATAATTACAGATAGAATGGGAAGGGTTCACCTAACATATAAACGAAAACGGCGGTAGGTTTAAAAACGGTTTTGCTTAAAGAACATGAATTTTTAGCATCATATCCATCCTTCGCTGATTCCCCGTGCCACCAGTTCAACGGAATTTTTGCAACCGGATTTACTTAAGATATTTTTACGGTGGGATTTAACGGTTAAAATGGAGATAAACAACCGCTCTGCAATTTCCTTGGTGTCACTGCCCTCTGCTATCAATTTAATAATCTGTAATTCCCTTTTAGAAAATTTGTTTAAAGGAATTACTTGTTCCTTCTGTCCTGTATCATATATATCCATATTGAGATAGGAAGGGTGGCCTGCTAATCCTATTAATGAAAGCTTTTCACTGTTTCTATCTGATTAGGATCAAGCCCGTGTGCTTCTTTGAATCCTTTGCTGATTTGTGGGATACTAAAATCATAAAAATCAATTATGTAATAATAGAAAGGACCTACCGCTAAAATCTCACTAACAATTTCATTAATATCAATATGAGGCAATAGAGTAGGATCCCTTTTCTCTTTTACCATACTTTCCCAGATCTTGTTTATATGTATTATTTCATTTTTCATAGCGTATATGGTCTTAAAGAATATTGAAAATTGTTTCAAAGCCATACTTAGATGATAATCGTGACCCGTACAGCCTGTCCCGACCCTCGGGATACGGTGGCGTGAGAGCCTCAACCTTAGGTAGTTTTACAACAGCAGCGAATAAGGGCTATCTTTTCAGCTTATTAAATTTTAACTATTAAAAACATAATCATGAAAGAAAAGCTAACCTTATTCAAACTGCTTGTTCTAATGTAGCAGGATTCGCAGAACTTTACGAGAAATTCCGTCAAAAAATTATTGTCTCCGGCAGAAGCCAGAGCACATTGACCAACTACGTCCGTTGTCTGGCCCATATGGGTCTTCATCTCAACTGTAACCTGCTGGATCTCGAAGATGAGACAGTTTTGGATTACCTGCACTTTCTCAAGCGGAAACACCATACCCCTTCCGACAGCTTTTTCAAACACACCGTGTATGGCCTCCGCTTTCTGTACAGGATTTTTGATAAGACTGAAAGCAGGGTGGTGCTTCCCAGTATAGAAAGACCAAAGAAACTACCGGTGGTGCTCAGCCAGAAAGAAGTTAAAGACCTGCTAAAAGCTCCCAAGCTACTCCGGCACCGCCTGATCCTTTCTCTGGTTTATGGCTGCGGCCTTCGCAATTTTGAACTGTGCAATCTCAGTATTACCGATATAGACCTGGACAGAAAGACACTTCACGTACGCGAAGGAAAAGGACGCAAAGACCGTTATGTACCCCTCTGCAATTTGCTGGTGCGTGGTGTAACAGCTTATCTGGAAGCCGAGAAACCGGTCGTATACCTGTTCAACGGTAAAAACAGTTCAGGAGATTATACTCCACTCTCTGCCCGTGGTGTACAGTGGGCAGTCAGGGAAGCCCGCAGGGCCAGTGGATCAGAAAGCAGGTCACCGCTCACTGCCTTCGCCACAGCTATGCCACCCACTTGTTGGAGATGGGCACCGACATCATAACGCTAAAAGAACTGCTGGGTCACGTGGACATCAACACCACCCTTGTGTATTTACACGTGGCCAGGGTCGGCAGGAAGGCTCACCGGTATGGTCTGCGTTTTACATACCTGGGGCCAGAACCTCAGCCTGCATCCCCACCTGCACTGCATTGTGCCGGCAGGAGGACTGACACCTTCCGGCAAGTGGAAGCCTTCCCGCTCCAAAGGCCGTTTCCTGTTCCCGGTAAAGAAAATGTCCGCTGTCTTCAGGGCCCGCTTCGTACATGCCCTGAGGGAAAAACGGCTTCTCGAACGGAAAAGTCAGCTTTGGTGTAAAGGATTACAGGCAGGGAGGAAAAAGGAATATAGCCTGCCTGGATGCCACTGAGTTTATCAGAAGGTTGCCCTGCATATCCTGCCAAAAGGCTTTACGCGGATCAGGCATTATGGGATCCTCTCCGGGGCGTCAAAAGCCAGCCACAAGGCCACTATTGATAAACAACTCGGAGCTGTTGTATTACCGGATCCAAAACAGGAAAATGAAACCTATCTAAAGCGTTGCCCTTACTGTAAAAAAGGGCTTATGGAAACCGTCGCCCGCTTCGGCAAAAGAGGCCCTCCTGCCCACTGGATTGACAAAATAAAGAACCATAAAAAGCAACACCAAACAGTGTAACGGGACAGTTATGCCCAAAGCACAAAAAACAGGCCTTTATATGCAATCGGGTACTTAAACCAGGCAGTCTATCCGAAAAAAGACCGGGTTTTATGCCGGGAGTGTCCATTTTAAAGTGTTTTTTTGATGGTAAAGTTTTAAAAAAACAGCGGCCAACAATTAAGCTACAATGAACCGAAGCCTTGCTTCGCATCATTGTAGCTTAATTGTTGGCAGCAAGTGCTTTTCTTTTTCTTCTTATTAATTCTCCTATCATTATCGCAACGGTCATTGTCAACACAATTGGAATCAAGTCGCTCTTGTAGTCATTCAAGTTAAATTCTTTGTCAATGTAGTACATGTGAAATCTGTAGTAGGTCAGGTTCAAAATGTATGCGAGGAGTCCACCTGATAGTCCTGTCAGGAGAATTTTGTCTGTCAATTTTATTATCAATGGAAGTCCAAAGAAATTCAGTCCAATCCATAGTCCCAACATTACCCAACCCGTAATTTCGGCAAGAGCGAGAGGTAAAAAAAAAATTGCTCCACCTGAAAAAATTCCAAGTGCTACCAATTGTGTCAGTGAGTTAATTATGCCTATTTCTTTATTGTCTGTCACGTGGTCTTTTTTTGCATTCTGACAAACGTACACAAAAACCGTCAAATTTGGCCCATTTCGAGCCCGAGGTCCTGATTGGTCAGACCGAATTTAT
>JBBDSC010000141.1:3706-5805 GCA_040905145.1 Anditalea sp. | reverse complement strand
CTCAACTATTGAACTTTTGCCAAAAATAACACGAAAATCACTGATAAGACACTAAATATTATTTATTTTTCTTTATCATGTATTGGTATATACCGATAAAAAAATAAGGTTTGAAAAGGTGAATTTTGATACCTGGGGAAGTATCAATGCCTTTGAGTGAGACGGTGAGATTTTGGTTTTGGCTGATGAAGTTTTAATCTCTCCGATTAAATTGCATACAAAAATCCTTGTAATTAAGAATGCATCTGCTATTAAAAATTAAGGATCTTGCAACACAAGTTTGCAGAACATGGGAAAATGATCAGAATTAAATCCACGCAACCGCTTCAATTCCAGGAGTGAAAATTCCTTGGATACGAAATAATGATCAAGTGGCCACCGTAAAACCAGGGATTTTGCATTGAAAGAATTAAAAAGACCCCGGCCTAACCGGACATTATTCAAATCTCCATTACCTTCAAAAAGTCTGGAGGTACGCGACCAGGATACATCATTAAAATCCCCCGCTACTATGGAGGGCAGGGAATCTCTTGCCACCATTTTCCCTACTTTTAATAAGGCTACTTCCTCTTCACCTACGTTATCAGGATATTCATCGCTGGGCATTGGAGCAACAGGATGTACTCCATGAAAAATAAATACTTTACCAGATGTCAGGGCTACTTTTGTATGGAATGAGGGAACTTTATCCTGGTTTAAAAATTTTATTTGATCATTTTCCAAAGGAAGTTTAGAATATAACGCCATACCATAGGCATTATTCAATGGGTATTCTATCGAATGGGCATAAGATTTCTTCAGCTTGCTGAGCTCATTTACCCACCATTCATCAACTTCCATTACGAGAATCATATCAGGATCCGTCTGTTTTACTAACTGGAGAAAATCAGCTGCACGCCTGTTTGTGATCAATACATTGGCAATTAAAATGCCTACAGAATTGATTTCTACCTCTCCATTTGGATCTGCATCAAGAACAGATTTTTCTCCATAAAAATAAGGAATTAGAAACGCAGATTGTATGGCTACCGTTGAAAGTAAGCCAAAAACAATTAAAATCGGACCAAAACTCCACTTCTTATTTAATGATACAAAAATTATAAGGCAGAAAAGAGCCATAGTCAAATACTGCAACCGTGGAAAATCCAGAATTTTTGAATACCAGAAAGAAAGGTTGTATATTAGGGAAAGTAGACTTGCTATTACTAAAAAAACGCTAACCGGTATTAATAGATAGTAAAAGCTCTGTTTAAATATTTCCTTTTTCATCTTTTCTTTTTTTAAAGAAACTTAATGATTTGATCCAACCTTGATTATCTTTTCACAGCGGAACTGTTTTGAATTCCCCCAGAAAGCCATTGTATGAAAATTGCACTCATCAGCAAGTAAAGGTCTCTTTTCTTATATGACGGGTTCTTGGATTTATTGGCTAAAGGTCTAAGGGTATATGGATTTCCTTAAATGCCTTAGTCAAAGGGGCCATTAAATATCCCGGCCTTACAAATATGATTAGGGGAAAATATCTTATTAAAATATGATGAGTCCCAAGTCCAGGGCCTTTCCGGTTTTTTTGTCTGAAGCCTACCGGAAATTCATCCTCATTACCTTCGCATAAGTAATGCGTTGTCTGTGAAATTAGCATACTGCTGTTTTAACTATCCTTGTAATTATCCAGTTGCCTTTCAAATTTAGATTACTTGCCATGGTTTTTTATGTTTAGTTTGTTTTACCTTTAAAATGCAACAACCAAGCCACAATCAGAACCATTGCCTCAAAGGAAAGCCATTGGTTTTATATTTAGGATAAATATTGGAAATTTTTTCTGCCCCTCTGTAACGGATCCTCTCAATTGGATCACTTATTTCTGCTATTTCACAAAGTTCCTTGACATAATTATTAAATTTTTGATGGGATATAATAGGCAGGGGGACAGCCAATTCTTTATACTTTTCAAGTATAGCTTGTGAATACACGTTTAAAGGCACAATCAAAGGCTCTTTTGTCTTCTTTACAGTAAGCCTTATTTCACCTTCCTTAATATGTTCCCTTTTTAATTGTACAAGGTCAGAATAACGAAATCCTGTTACTGTTTGTGGATT
>JBBDSC010000141.1:1895-3606 GCA_040905145.1 Anditalea sp. | reverse complement strand
GTGGATTTTTCTTTTTTGCTACATTTCTTCTGCCAATGATGCTCTTTTTGTTTTAATTCTATCCATGATAAGTTCTCCCACCAAACGTCCTTGATTTACACCATTTTCAATAGCGGGCATATAATGAATGCCTCCATAAAACCTACTGATGGCTGCCTCTTCCGCTGCTTCTTCAAAGGAGCTGAATTCCCGGACAGGCAAGCCAAAAGCCACTTCGGTGGAATCGACAATAGGGACATCATCACCCAAAAGGCGGGTCAAAGCCACTGCAGCGGCGGTAGACACCACGCTGTGTCCGGAAGTGTATTCGGGAAATGGAGGGGTTTGTAACAAAGGTACCCAGTCTTCATCCAGGTATTGGTTGATATAAGTTTCAGGTCGGATCAGGACACTTCTATACTTTTCATCCCAACAGGAAAGAAAACCGTCAAAAACCACCAAGGAGGTGATGGCCAAAGTTTCCGCAGTTGCCTTCCAATCCAATTCTTTGACTTTTGAAGCAATACCGGCAATACCTATCCAATGACCACCGGGAGTGATTTTCTTTTCGGCATACATGATATGTCCTTTGATATTCATTTTATAGGGGTTGCAATCCCAGAAAAAAGCGATTTCCCTTTGATCATCCGAAATATGGTTCGTTGCCAGCATAACCGCCTCAGCTTCTTTGTAAAAATCACTTTCAGGAATAATGTCAAAAGGCGAAGGCCTTTCAGGAACAAATTGGGCAGCTGAATCCAACACAAAAGGCCTGATAGTTGCCCAGTGAGGTTCTAACCCCTCCATATATGCCGGTGGAGTTGGTTTCCAGGAGCCTTTGTCACTTCTAATGGTATATTTTTCGAAAGAGCGGCTTTGGTGATAGTTATCCTTGGAAGCATAGGCCATTATATGGTCCGCTACTGCTTTACCTAAATCCATAGAGTTCTGAAAAACATCATCAGGAATGCCCTTGTCTTTTATGATCTGATAAACCTTGTCTCTGTGCGCTACCATTTTTTCTTCAGAAAAAATCATGGCTGTAGCAACTTGATAATAAGCGGCCAGGGAAGCCAAAGGGTACAGGCAATCCTCTGTGGTGTTAAAATCCTTTTCTTCAAAACCATTCAGTTGTCCCATCAGGCTGAGGTACTGGTCATCCGCCAATACGGCCACTTCATATGCTGCCAAAGCCGAATAGGCATATATCCTGCTGGCTACCGGAGGGGAGAAGATATCATGTACCATCACATTGGTGGCCCTGTTGCTGGCCTGGATCAGATAGTCACTGCCGTTTAGTTCTTCCTTATAACCGGTTTTTTCCTGACAGGAACAAAACAATCCTGGGAGGAAAATGAGGAGGAAAAGGAGGGACCGGATATTTTTCATGATTATACAAATCTAGTAAAATTCTTTTGGACTTATAAAGCTCATCATCGGTAAAGGGTTGGTCAAGTTAATCTAATTATTTAAACTTTACCACTTCGGGTTTTTGATTGTTTTTGATAAAAATAGCATGTGTTTCTCCATTGATCTGGATAGGTATGATTTTCCTGGTTTCCCCTTTTATGGATAGCCCCGAGGCTATGGGTGCAATCAGGGAGAATTTTTTGTTGTCGGGTTGATATTCCAATAAGGATTCCCAGGAAGCATCGTACCTTCCCAATTGCACATTGACTGGATAGAAGTTGCCTCCCAAAAGCAGGTATTTATTTTTTGAAAGGAAATATCC
>JBBDSC010000141.1:0-1795 GCA_040905145.1 Anditalea sp. | reverse complement strand
AAAACAGCAGCCGTATCCAAAGCCTTCTTACCAAAGAGATCCACCAAGGTGGCTTCGGCAAATTTGGTATATGACAGGTAATCTTTTTTAAGGGAAGGAATTTGTTTAGTCAATTCATCCCTGGTGTGAAATGGATACTCTTTACCTTTCATGTAATGGGAAAGAATTTGTTCTTGTGAACCGTTTTTATCAAATCGGACACATACATCCTTAGAGGTTCTTCCAAGGAAGCCTTTAGCTTTGAATTTAAGCCAAGGTTTCCCGCAATAAAGTCCATTTTTCCGTTTTCGTCGAAGTCGCCGGAACAATGGAATTCCACCAACCATGTGTATTTTGTAATCCGGTTCCTTCCAAAGATAAGGTTCCAGGGAGCCGCGGTCGTTCCTGAAAACTGTAATTGGGGCCCATTCTGCCGCAATGACCAGATCAGATAGTCGGGATCATTTAGATGCACCCACTTGGCATCTTTCACAAAACCGAAATCCATCAGCTCCGGGGCTTTTTCTTGGGTAACCTCGGTAAATTCTCCTTCTCCGTTATTTTCCAAAATATAACTGATAGCTTTAATCCCATATTTCCAGGGAATGGTCCTGGCCCCAATAAAGAGATCCAAGTCCCCGTCATATTCCAGGTAGCGCCAATATTGGCAAGGATCCTTGAAGTTTCCCCTTTGTCGTCAATTAAGGCGAGCATGGCTACCGGGTTTCTGAAATCCTGGGACTGGGCAAATGTTCCATCAGCGTTATAAATTGGCCGGGTTGGGTTCGCTCCCAATGCCGCTCCAATTAAATTCCCCTCAAAACCTGCACTTTCCCCAGTGGGGCATAGGAATCCCTGATGTCAGAAGCAGACAATTGTAAGTCAAGCTTGATCTTGTCCCCGATCAAATTATGGGTGGCGTTGATGCGTCCTGTCAATCTTTCCAGGCCGGTGTTTTTAATGATGCCTTCCTGATCCATATAGCTTAGGGAGAGCCGGTATTGGGTTTTTTCCGTTCCGCCACCATAGCCTATGTTGTAATTTTGGGTAATGGCCGTTTGGAAAATTTCATCCTGCCAGTCTGTTGCGGAGCCGAAATCAACCACATCAGGATCGGCGCCTGCTGCCTCGGCCGCATTGACATAATTGTCGGCACCCAAAAGATTGATTTTTTTGGCCCTTGTACTCACACTGGCACTGGTAGAAAAAGTAAGGTTTTCCTGTCCGGCCCTTCCTTTTTTGGTAGTGATCAAAACCACTCCATTAGAGCCCCTGGATCCGTAAATAGCCGATGCAGAAGCGTCTTTTAAGACACTTATATTTCTATATCGGCTGGGTTCAAAAAGTTAAGCGGATTCCTTGCCTGTGCGGCACCTGTTCCATAATCCGCCCCGCCAGCCTGTGTGGCCCCACCATCCAGTGGGACCCCGTCCACTACAAACAAGGGATTGTTATTGGACCTTACGGAGGAGGTGCCCCTGATCCTAATATTTAGGGCTGCTCCCGGTTCCCCTGATGATGGGGTGATCTGCACCCCTGCCGCACGCCCCTGGAGCAGTTGCTCGGGGGAATTGATTATGCCCTTATTGAACCTTTCCTCACCCAATGCCACCACGGCACCCGTCGCATCCTGTGGCCTCTGCTGTCCATAGCCGATGATCACGGTCTCTTCAAGACTTTGGATACTTTCTTCCATCTGAACATTGATGTTGGTTTGGTTGCCAATGGTCACCTCCTGGGTGGCAAAACCTATGAAAGAAAACACCAAAATCTGGTCGTCAGCTTCCAAATCAATGGAATATTGACCCTCAAGATC
>JBBDSC010000140.1:6097-33256 GCA_040905145.1 Anditalea sp. | reverse complement strand
TCTTGAAAATAGCCAAAGTCCAGCCTATGCACTTCTAGTGCATAGTGATTGAGTTGATTAAGTACAGCAAAGGAAAAGATTGGAGGGAGGAAGAATTAAGAAGGGTTAATATTCCTTAACCTTTTTGGGTTAAACCTTAACCTTTAAAATTAAAAATGGCGTCTATATCATTTTGTCTTTTCGGACCATGGGTAATTCTTTTTGCCTTGGATGCAGAAGATAATACCGATTTACTGGTGGCGGATTCGTTGTTGTTGGAAAAAATCCTTAAAAATTTTTCCAAAGTAAAATCCTTAGATTGTTTTTCAATTTTTTGGTGGAGATAGTGAGTCTGGGGATTGTTCATCAACAATTTGAACTGAGGGGCTAGGGGAGGTCTGCCTCTCATAAAAATCTCCACAAAATTTCGCCGTTTTTCCTTCCTCAGATCTTCATCGATAAAATCCAAAAATTCATACTCAACCAAGTTGTCAAATATTATGGCCATTTGTTCTGGAGTAAATGATGTTTTAAACTCGGTATTTCTGCTGGCAATCATCCTGGTGACATTTGGGATAAACCTATCCTCAAATGTATCACTCCAGGCAAGGTTGATGATTAAATATGAAACGAAAAAAAGCCCTATCCACAGAGTAGAAAAAAAAACAGTGCTAAAAACCTCACCAGAATGATTCTGTCCCAAAAATACAAACACCATGGCTGCCATTAATGGAAAGAATACCGAATATAAATAGATCCGGGACCGTTCCACTTTTTTATCAAAACCCGCAACCCGCTCATTGAACATGTAGGAAGTATACTGCAATTCGCCAGCAGTATCTAAAGTAACGCTGAACCAACATCCTCCGGTTTATCCACTAATTTTACAGCTTCTCTATCTGTTCTTTAATAGCTGCTTTCTTGATTTATTTATATCATGCTAATCTAAAGGCCGCTACCATTTAAAAAGTTATTTGGAACGGAATTCATTAAAAAAGGCACTGTAATTTTATTAGCAGTGCCTTTAA
Organism: Anditalea sp.; assembly: GCA_040905145.1. Taxonomy (GTDB): domain Bacteria; phylum Bacteroidota; class Bacteroidia; order Cytophagales; family Cyclobacteriaceae; genus DATGMS01. The sequence goes on along the minus strand of JBBDSC010000140.1, from coordinate 32,249 downwards.
AAAACCGATAGTTTAATTAACTATTCTTCAAGCCTGATCTCTATGATGCCTGAGTCTGTAGCTCCGGAAAATACCACGGTTACGGCATCGCCGACATTAACCAAACCGGCTTCAGCCTTTGTATATGTAACAGAAGTTTCCAAATTGTCTTCTACCGTCACGCTTTTTTTGGTCCCCTCCAAAGGCAATAACTGTAATGCCCCATCCGGATCCCATGGAGGCACCTGGTTTTTTAATACCTCTGCTTCCAGTACATCACCTGGTTTTGAATTGGGGAAATATGCAAAGATGGTGAAATCATCATCCGTTGTCGTTACACCAGGTGATGTGACTTCAGAAATTCCCGTAAATATCACGTTTCCATCATTATCCCGTGGGATGTCAAAATACGGCTGTTCGGTACAACCCATCATTAGTATAAAAGATACTATGAAAGATATCGTTAATATATTTTTATTTTTCATGTTTTTTCAATTTATTATTTACACGTTTTACTCCCCTACACTACCAGTTTGTACTGGCAAATACCCGAAATTCTGCTGGATTTTCCCATTGTTGATCATTTCCCGTCCGGGTATTGGAGATAACAAATGCTGTGGAGTAAAGTCAAAGTTGAAAATCTGGGGCTGGTGACCTATGAAGTTCTGAATGCTTGAAATTCCTCCATCACCATACACAAGGCACTTTCTTGTACGCCGCTGATCCCAAAGCATCTTGTTTTCAAATACCAATTCCCAGGCACGTTCGCTAAGAATATCTTTGAGCGTTACGTTACTTAAAGGAGCTAACCCGGCCCTTGCTCTTACTTCATTAATCCCTTTCTCGACTTCTGCAGGACTTTCACCCAAGGCCCAATTTACTTCTGTGAGCATTAATAAAATATCAGCATATCGGTAAAGCGACCAATTCAGCCCGGAACCAAAAGTTGACTTTACTGCTGCTTCATCGTAGTATTTATACAAGTGCGGAGTAAACCGGACTGTATCCGTTACATCATCAATATTGGTATCCCAGGTGAAAAACATCTGACGCTCCATGGCTCGTTTGTCATTGGGAGCATATGAATTGTAATAGATTTGGGCAGGAACAAATGACCCGTTCTCATCCGACTTCGAAATTTTGGTCAATAACGGTAGAGAAGGTTGCAATATGTCATTTTCGAATCCAGCTTCAGATGAATACTGTATTTGAAATATTGCTTCTCCCTGATTGTTCATGGCCGGATCATGCAAATCATCATAAGTCCCCAACGAATACATACCGTACAACTCCTCAAGTTGGGCTTTGGCTTTTTGTAAAAAGGCTGTGGCACTGGCACTTATCACAGGATAGTCTTGCCTAGACCACAATCCTTCCACACACCAGTCTTTTTGAGGATCAGTCTCTACTTCCTGATATGGATATCCGGATACCGTAAGGTATACATCGGCTAAAATTGCTCTGACTACATCCTGCGTTATACGTCCATTAGCCGATTTTCCGGCAGGAACAACTCCAAGCGCATATTCAAGATCCGGGATAATCAACTCATCGTATATTTGCTTGAGGCTGGTACGTGTCATCTCTGCTTCACCCACATTCTCAAGAGGTTCTGTGATCAACACTGCATCGCCCCAGTACCGAACGATACAAAAATAATAGAATGCTCGTAAGGCACGCACTTCTCCGTGATATTGAGCCAACACTGATTCAGGGAGATCTACACCGGGAAGCAAGTCCAGTGCAAGGTTAGCATCCTGTACACCACGATACCAATTTCTCCATTGATTGTTAAAATTATTGAGCAGGTTTCCAGTCACCTGATTCGTCGAGTATTTATCGAATTGGGCATGCGGTTCACCTGTATAGGCTCCGCCTGTGGGGAACTCTAATGTGTTGGGCAATCTATTTCCCCAATCTCCGGCATCACCGGTCCATTCAGCCAGCATTCTGTAAGCGCCAATAGCTAAGGGTTCTCCGTACTCTCTAGCTGTCAAATCAGCTTCAGTGGTAAGTTCGTTGGTAGGCACTTCCTTCAAAAAGTCCTCGCAACCACTAAGGGTAATTAAGAATACCACTAAAAACATTGTGGATCTTTTCAGGTTATTTGTTAGGTATTTCATCACATAAATTCTTTATAAATTAGAAATTAACATTAACCCCTAAACTGAAGTTGGTAGGAGTAGGGTATTGATACTTGTCGATATTTTGGACATTGGAGCGCGATTTATCCAGTGAACTACCTTCAGGATCATACCCCTCCAATTCAATCGCGGTTATCAGGAAGAAATTTTCCATAGCGTAATAAACCCTCAAACTGTTTATCCCTATTATATCAGAAAATGTATAGCCCAAGGATGCCGACTGCCCCCTAATAAATGCTCCATTATAAATCGAGTGGGTGTCAGTGAATGAGTCATACCGAGCACCTGCATTACCAGCCCGAACCTGAGCTACCATAGTACCCTCTTGATGGTCCGGACGCCATGCATCCAACACTCTATTTACCATACCCGACACAAATTGACGGTCTTCCGCAGACTCATGGACGATTGCCTTATCAACCCCGCCTACAAATTGTATGGTTATGTTCGCATCAAAATTCTTATAGTTAAATGAATTGATGAAACCACCGTAAAATTCAGGATAAGATTGACCAATTATATCTCCATCAGAAATCAATTCGATTTTTCCGTCCTGGTTTACATCTTCAAACTTCAAATCGCCGGGCACCCTGCCATAACGTGCAGCCAATGCAGCTTCCTGTGTACTGTATACACCCATACGGTTGAGTCCGAAGAAAGATCCTATGGGTTCTCCAATACGATAAACTGAAGTCGCATTACCTGCCCCGGTATCCACGTAAACGTCAGCGCCAGTGGGACCAAGTTTCTTAATTTCATTTTTATTGGCAGATACTGTTAGGTGCGTATCCCATGAGAAGTTATCCCTTAGGATGTTGGTAGTGGATAACTCCACTTCGATCCCAGAGTTTTCTACTGCTCCGAAGTTAACAAAAGCACTACCAGGTGCGGTTGATTCTGGTAATGGGAGATTAAACAACATATCCTCTGTTAGTTTATGGTAATAATCAGCCACGATATTGACCCTGTTATTGAACAGGCCAATATCAAGCCCTATATCCCACTGAGTGGTTGTTTCCCATTTTAAGTCGGGGTTACCCGTAGAACCGGGATAGAAACCTGCGCGCCTGCCATCACCAAACATAACGTTGGTTGTATTGATGTACCTTTGGGTTACAAAACTACCAATCTCCTGGTTGCCTGTCTGACCAGCACTGGCGCGAATTTTAAGATTAGAGATTGCTCTGTTACCAGTCATGAAATCTTCATTGGATATTCTCCAGCCCACCCCAACAGATGGAAAGAAAGCATATTTATCGTTCGGGCCGAACTTTGAAGATCCGTCTATACGTCCCGTTGCCGTAAACATATATTTGTCTTGATAGGCATAGTTGACACGCCCAAAGTACGAGTTCAATGCACTCTCTTGATTTGAAGAGTTGGCTTGTGGTGTATTCGTGCCTGCCGCTAAATTATTGTAACTGTAGAAGTTGGATGGGAAATTAAATGCTCTGGCTTCCACCCAATCATTGACAGTTTCAGACCATGAAAGCCCGATCATACCGGAATATGAATGGTCTCCCACTATTCTATCGTAGTTAAAGTAGTTTTCGTTTTGCCAATAAAACCACCTTTCATTACTTCCATAGGCACTCGAATTGCTGTTGCCCTGGAAGTTTCCGTTAAACCATCTACTGTCTTCACTTCTGTTATCTATCGAAAGATTAGACTTAAAACTTAAACTCTGGGTAATTTGAGCATTAAATACTATACCTCCCGTTAACTGTGTGTTAAGATAGTATCCGTCTCTCTGATTCATCACATACATTATATTTCTCCAGTTCTCTCCAACAGGAAAGTCCCTTCCCGTACTCCATTTACCTGCATATATACCATACACATCAGGGTCATCGGGATATTTAATCGGCAAAATGGGCCATGTCTCCGAGACGGTTCTGAGTTGATCATCTCCTCTTGCACTTTTGGCACTGGAATACATTATGTTTGCGCTTACACCCAGCCAGTTGCTCAATTCGATATCTGTTGAAAATCGGGCATTCGTACGCTTGTAGTAAGATTCCATCAAAAGACCTTCTTGATCGGTGTGCCCCAGGCCGAGTGAGTATTTTGCAAATTCCGAGCCCCCACTTACATCTATATACTGGTCATGGGATAAGGAATTATCGAAAGCTATCTCCTCCCAATTTGAATAAAACCTTGGTTTGTAATAATTTCCGTCATTCCCAACCAGATCCATAAAGTAATCTCCTTGGGTAACCTGCTCAAACAAATGCGGCATTTCAGACCAGGAGAGGCCTGTCCCCTCGCCTCCTCTGAAATCCTTTGTCCTATCGAGGGTCCCATACTTGGGTGTGTTGGTAAATGCCTGCTCATAGAGATAAAAAAATTGGTCGGCCGTAACCGTATAGTTATGTCTTTGCATCGTTCCCAAGGTCATTGAACCGTTATAATTGACCCTTACTTTGCCTACCTCTCCACGCTTGGTGGTGATAATGATAACGCCACTTGCCCCACGTGCACCATAGATGGCGGTGGCCGAAGCATCTTTTAGAATGTCCATGGTTAAAATATCCTGTGGGTTAATGTTTCTCAGGGCATTATTCACGCCCACAATCCCATCGACTACAAAGAGAGGATCGTTGTTCGAATTAATTGAGTTTGTACCCCTGATGCGAATCAATGGATTGGAGCCAGGATATCCAGCTCCTTGCTTAACTACCTGAACCCCTGATACTTTGTTTTGCAGGGCTTGTCCGATATTAACGACAGGCCTGTCCACGAGTTCTTGCGGCGTCACACTGGAGACAGAACCCGTGAAATCACTTCTTCTCACGGTTCCATAACCAACCACAATGACCTCTGGCAGGGACTCCGTATCTGTTTTAAGGGCAATATCAATCTCGGTTTGACTTCCCACCGTGACCTCTTGCCTTGTATATCCCACAGAACTAAATACCAGCACTGCATTTTCATCTGGTACCCCAATCGCATAATTTCCGTCTACGTCAGTTACGGTTCCCCGGTTTGTTCCTTTTACCATTACATAAGCACCGGGAAGACCTGATTGATCTTCTTCTGAGATCACTTGACCAGAGACTGTTATGTTCTCCTGTGCCATTGCATGGCCAGCAAGAAGAAAGCTGAAACCAATGCCTAGCAACAAATTGCGATAATAAGCGTATTTCAATATGGCCAATTTTTTCTTTGGTATTTTAATTTTCATGATTTTTTTTTGGCTAGTTTGCTTAATAATTTTATTGATCGGGATTATGTCACAAGTTCAAAAACATGCACCATCGATCAGAGAAAGTAGAGGTTTTTCTAGCTAGTGTTCAATTTTTCCATGGTTATGAGGTTTTAGATGAGAGTTTAGTAAAGTGACAGTAAGAAATAGTGAGAATCAAAGTAAGTTGAAGGTACCATTGTTACGCCTGGTAAGGTCTCTCCGTTTTCATCTTTTACCGTTCCAGTAACCCTTCTTTCCTGTTGTGCCTTCGTTTGTTCCTTTGCAGGGATTACGTTTTCCGCCGAAGTGTTTCTATAGTCTATGCTTACCTTTTCCTGAAGATCATGCGCCTGTGCCTGTTTTACAGCTGCTGCATCTTCGGAACTCAAAGCAGATTCCTGATATTCTTCCTGAGCCTTTACCTCGGCACAGAGAAAAATGGTTAACAAAAAATTCAATAAATAAGCTTCTTGACCATGTTTGGTTTTAAAATCATTGTGTTTTTTTAGGTAAGAGAGTAGCTATTTCATGAGCCAACGATTTGGTTTGGAAACAATAGAAAAACAAATTGATGGAACTGCATGCATGATTGTATTTTAACAGTTGCAAACCTATAAATGAGATGCACCAAAAACGGCAAGGACAGTGTAGCACTATTTAAATATACCAGGTTAATCATCATGATCAAAGAAATTTTTTCTGTTTTTCATTCTATAACTTTACCTCGAAAGCAAGTTTAATCAGTGAAGAAGTCGATTTAGAAGCCATTTAGGATTTTCTAGCTGAAAAGTCTCTAAAAGCGGCGAAAAAAGCTGTGCGGTCTATATTGGCGAGAACCCGTCAATTGGAAACTTTTCCCGAATCGGGATCATCTCAAGGGACCGATAAAACGGTAAGCCGCTCTTATCGCTGCTTGGTTGAAGGGCATTACAAGATTATATATAGTGTGGAAGGAAAAGCTTTGTATGTCATTAATCTGTAATTCACCCGTTTCATTCGACTAATACCACAGTCGGACCAAAAGGCCAGATCCAACAGAGAAGTCACCTTACTGTATTTTTTAATCATTCCGGGATTGTAAAATAAAATGTGCTTCCTTTCCCGGTGCTGATTCAACCCCTATTTGTCCGCCATGCTTTTCCACGATCCGTTTACAGGCCGATAAACCTATTCCTGTCCCGGCTATGGAATCAGGTGCATGCAACCGCTCCATAAACCCGAATATTTTGCGCTCAAACGCTTGCTCAAATCCTATTCCGTTGTCTTTAACCCGGATAGTGAAGAAGTTGCCTGTTTTCTCCCATGAAACAGTAACCACCGGGGCGGCCTCTGACCGGTATTTTACGGCATTGGAAAACAAATTCTGAAACAGACGTACTAACTGGATTTTCACCCCAAACACCACGGGTAATTCGGGAATATTAAAAACAGCCTCATTTTTTTGTACCTCATCATCCAACATCTCAAGGGCATGACTGCAGATATCATTTAGCGGAACCGGTTCAAACCCGGTGGATTTTTCATTTATATGGGAATATTCAAGCAAATCATTAATCATCATTTTCATCCTCTTTGTATTGCTTATAATCATTGAAAATAATTTCTCACTGAACTCCCCGGGTATCATGAGGTTTTCCCTTTCTATCAGGTCAACTCCCTCTAAGCTCAAGATTAATTTCGGAAACTTCACCCTGCATCTGCAAAGGCATCAAATAGGATTCATAGTAAATTTTGTCGCCGATCCCCATTAAATCCTGAAATGATTTTTGCCTTATAATTTCATCCCTGCTGAAATCGAGCCACTTAAGCAAGGTGTTGTTCACATTAATAATCTCCCCATGAATCAGCATGGATAAATAGCCGAAGGGGGCATTCTGATAAAGATCTTCCGTATGTTCTATGTAATGGATCGGTGCCAATTTTAAATTTTCAGGTAGGATTTCATAGCCTTTATGGTTTGTTCCGGAGCAGTAAGATGAGGACAATGTCCGGATGCATCAAGCTGTATAAAACTGCTGTTTTGTAAATTTTTATAAACGTATTCGCCCACTTGTACAGGAGCAATCATGTCGGGATGACATTGAATGATCAGGGTAGGGGTGGACACTATCATGACGGTTATCTCCTAAAAAGGTCACTTTAGCAAAATGTATGGCGATTTTTGGATTCATTCTGCAAAAACTGTTGTGCAGTTCCTTCGAAAATTCCGGTTTATCGGGATTCCCCACAATTATAGGCGTGATAAAACTTGACCAACCGAGGTAATTACTTTCCAAGGTTTCAACCAGCTCATCAATATCCCGCTTTGAAAATCCCCATAGTATTCCCCATCATTAATATAGCAGGGAGATGGCCCGATCATAACCAAGGATTTGAACAGATCAGGACGCTTGTCAGCAGCAAGCAACCCGATCATCACCAGCTCCGGCCAGCGGATCCCCGAGGGGTCTGTGCCGGCCACCGGAGGGACGAAGGTGCCCTTTTCGAGCCTCTTGTAGTAGACCACAAAGCCCCCGTGCTCCCAGTGCAGGAGCTTGAGAAGGTTCCTGCTCCGGTTGAGGAACACGTACACCTCCCCCGAGGAAGGATCCTTGCCCATGGCGTTCCTTACCAGTCCGCCCAGGCCGTCAAAGCCCTTCCGCATGTCGACCGGGGAGCGGTAGAGGTAATAACGGTGGGAGGAGCCCAGGCTGAACATCAGTAAAGGCGGATCAGTTGGGACAGCAGCGACAGGTCAGTGGCCGGTACTTTCAGCTTGACCCCGTTGGGGTAGACCACTTCCCACTCCGGTGCCGCAGTGGGACCGGACCTGCGGATATCCACCTGCACAAAACCGCCCGACGTCTGTTTTTTTTTTCAGCTTCCTGTACCAATAATTGAATGTATGGAATGCCATTCCTTTTGAGGCACTGAAGTCTTTCTGGGACTGGCCGCTCTTTAAAAATCCCTCTATCAGTAGGACCATTTCTTCTCTCTTATCCATAGCTCGTTTGTTTTTATGCAAAGCTATGCGCTATATTATGAGCGGGAAACATGTACTTTGTGGGTTGGATACTGCCATTGAATTCCTCAAATCATTAATCTCCTTGAGATTAGTAGCTGCCCGGCTTACCACTTCCCTTATGCCCACATCTTCAATCTTGCCTATTATCTTGTTCAATTTAACCTCATGTTCCTTTCAACATACCTCCACAAATGCCAAATTGACAATTTGCAAAATGATATCCCTGACTGCGATAAGGGTTTATACTTTCCTATTTATTTACCGATGCAGAACTTCCTGAATATATTCTCCAGCAGGTCATCGGTGGTGATTTCACCGGTTATTTCTCCAAGAAAATATAGGGAGCGGCGGATGTCCATGGCCAGAAAATCATTGGTGATCCGGTTGTCCAGACCACTGATCACATCCAGCAGGGACTGCCGGGTTTTGATCAGACTGTCGTAATGCCGGATGTTGGTGACCACGGTGTTGCCGGTGCGGAACTTGTCCAAGTTTACCAGTTCCATTACTTTGTTTTTGAGGTCTTCCAGGTTTTCTTTAAGTCCGGCAGAGATGAAGATAATATCCGGATGCTGTTCTTTTAAATCTTTGATTGTTTGATCATTGGCTTTGTCTACCTTATTGGCTACTTTAATAAAGGGAACCCCCAGATTTTCCAATTTGTTGACATCCCTGTTAACTTCTACCAGGTCCGTGTCGGTAAGGTCAAAAAGATAGAGGATCAGGGAGGCAGTCTTCATTTTTTCCTGGGTCCGCGCCACACCCATGGATTCTATCACATCGGTGGTTTCCCGGAGGCCTGCAGTGTCGATAAAACGGAAGATCATGCCGCCGATATTGATTTCATCCTCAATAAAATCCCTGGTGGTCCCGGCAATCTCGGATACAATGGCTTTTTCCTCATTGAGCAGGGCATTCAACAAGGTGGATTTACCTGCGTTGGGCTTTCCGGCAATCACCGTGGGCACCCCGTTTTTGATGACGTTACCCAGATCAAAACTTGATATTAAGGCTTCAATTACCCTCAGCAGTTTTTCCACCAGCATTTTTAATTCATCCCTGCTGGCAAATTCCAAATCCTCCTCCCCAAAATCCAGTTCCAGCTCAATCATGGAAGCAAAATGCACCAATTGATCCCTTAGCTGCTTGATCTCACTACTAAAGCCACCCCTCATTTGGTTCATGGCAGCAAGGTGGGAAGTTTCGGAATCGGAATGGATCAAATCTGCCACTGCTTCGGCCTGTGCAAGGTCAAATTGCCCATTGAGAAATGCCCGCTGGGTAAATTCACCGGGCTTGGCCGGACGGGCCCCCTGACGGATCAATAATTTGATGACCTGGTTGACAATATAAGAGGAGCCGTGCGTGGAAATCTCCACGACATTTTCCTTAGTGAAGGATTTGGGGGCAATGAACAGGGAGACCAAGACTTCATCGATGATCTTGTCTCCGTCCCGGATGGTACCCAGATGGATGGTGTGTGAGTCTTGTTTTTCCAGATCCTTTCCTTTGAAGACTTCATTGGCCAGCTTAATGGCGGCTTTACCGGAAAGCCGGATAACGGCAATCGCCCCAACCCCCTGTGGGGTGGCCAAAGCGATAATGGTATCTTCTCTTTCACTGATGGAAAAGCTCATTTACGGGTTGAAATTTTCAAGTAGGGAATTTAACGAGGTTAAAAAGGGTTTGGGCTCCCTGTAGCCGGGCAATTGCGTAATATTCTCCATGGCCGCGTCCATGATGACGAAATTGGGGTAAGAAGTAACCCTCATCATTCGGGCCATGGTTTCTTCTGTGTATTCTTTACCCTTAAATTTAAACTTTTTGGTTTTGTCTTCGGCATTCATCTTTACTGCATAGAAATTTTCATTGATATAGTCAATGACCTTGCTATCTGTAAAGGTATCCTTATCCATTTTTTTGCACCACCCACACCAGTCGGTGTACACATCTACAAATACCATCTTGGGGTCTTTTTCTGTAAGGCCGATCACCTCTTCAAAGGAATACCATTTTATTTCAGGCTTCTCTTGCGCATAGGTGGTGATGCCAAGAAAAACAAATAATACCAATAAAACTGCTTTTTTCATAGAAATAGACTTTAATTTTTTGTTCTAAGGCTAAATTAATCATTTATTTTTAACCCATTCCTATAAACCCAAGTCCCTTTGGCTAAGTTCCTTTTCTAAAGGATTCCCAATTTATCAAAACTTAGTTTATCGTTTGGGCAAACCTTGGTTCCTTTTAACCACAGATTTACACAGGGAAATAATAAACGATCTGTGGGGATCCTTGGAATTTGTGGTGAAAAAAAGGAATCAGAGGCCACCACCTGTCGGGATTGGTCCACTTTTATCGGTTGCTTTCCGGAGTAGGGTTTAAGTGTTTTAAAATGTGTAAAGTTTTCCTTTTCTTTATAACTATACTCACCAACAGCATTATTCCCGCTACAGTCGCCATAGCCCCGGCAATGGAACTATTGATAAAATAGGCCAGATAATAGCCAAGGAAAGAGACTGAAATGCCGATGATAATCGTAAGCAAGATCAATTTTTTCAAGCTTGTGGTCCAAAGATAGGAGATGGCAGGAGGAACGGACAATAAAGCCACCACCAATATTGCCCCTACGGCCTCAAAGGAACTCACGGTGGTATAGGAAACCATTCCCATTAAACCATAATTGATGGCTGTTGTGGATAATCCAACAGTGGCGGCAAATTGACCATCAAAAGTGCTAAGCTTTAACTCTTTGAAAAACAATAAGATAAAGGTAACGACTAAAAGCAAGTTAATAATAGCTAGATAAAGGACCCGGGGACCCATAATCAAATTGTTGGAGGTGATCCATAAATCAATGGGAACGTAGGCAATTTCTCCATACAATACGCAATCCTGGTCGAGATCTACCTGATTGGCAAAAAAGGTGATAAGGATAATTCCAATGGCAAAAAGAAAGGTAAAGGTAATCCCTATCGAGGCATCAGCCTGGAGCTTTACTTTGGCGACAAGATATTCGATGAGCATGGTGGCCATTACTCCCAGCAATCCCGCTCCGATGATCAAAGCAAAACCTTCCCTGGTTCCTGAAATCAAAAAAGCCAATACAATCCCTGGAAGTACTGCATGGGAAATGGCATCTCCTGTCATGGCCATTTTTCGGAGCATAAGAAAGATGCCGAGAAGACCACAGGAAACTGAGATCAGTGCACCGGTTAAAATAATGAGGAAAGCATTTGGGTCAAAGCTCATTTTTCGTCTCTTGGAATGATGGATTCGTGCGGATCAGTAGTGGGGAAATTGAGATAGGCATCCAGCTTCGCCTCAATTTCGGGCGTAAGGATATGTTCCATTTTCTCGGCCGTATCATGGACATGGTCAGGTGCGATATTCATGTATTCCGTTAAATACAGCTCCCAAAGCCGATGTAACCGTATGATTCTTTTGGCTTCCTTTAATCCACTTGCTGTAAAATGTATAACTCCTTTATCTACTGTGATAAATTTATTTTTAATTAAAGCTTTTATTGAAGCGGTTGTTTCCTGGTCTTTTCTTGGAAAATAATTTTTGACCGCGGCAATGGGTAGTCCTTTTTTCTGTTTTTCCCATGCACTGTATAAGGATTTAAGGATATGATCCGTGTGAATCTTTTTTTGATAAACTTTCTTGGAATACCAGCGGGTGATCAATCCTTTTTTGGGTGAAAAGGAAAAGGAGAAAAATGCAACGGAAGATAAAACCACCACAACCCAAGGGCCTGTGGGCATATTGGGCAGGGTGAAGGAAATATAGGCCCCTGTAATTCCCGAAAAGACAGCAAACAGCACGGCAATCATTAACATACTTCCCAATCGATCGGTCCAGAATCTGGCAGCGGCCACTGGAGTAATCAGCAAAGCAGCCATGAGAACTACCCCGATGGCTTGTATCCCAGTCACCACGGCCAATACCATTAAGGAATTGAAGAGGAACTCCAATCTCCTAACGGGAAGACCTGCCGTTACGGCAAATGCTTTATTGAAGACCAACAGTTTAAATTCCTTATAAAAGGTCAATAAAATGATTATCGTTGCGAGGGCGAGGGTGCCATAGACCCAAATGTCCTCCCCAACAATGGAAATGGCATTTCCAAAAAGGAAGTGGTCCAACCCGGAAATAGCCGCATTGCCAGTTTGTTGAAGTTTGGTCATAAATACTATTCCCACACCAAAAAAAACTGATAAAACAGAAGCAATGACAGTGTCTTCCTTCAATTTTGTTTTTGTACTGATCCAGGTGATCGAATAAGTGGCCAAAGCTCCGGTAGTAAAGGCTCCTGCAACAATCCAGTAGGGGTTTTTGGTCCCCGCAAACATAAAGGCAAGGCACACCCCTGGAAGAACGGCATGGGAAATGGCATCTCCAATCAAAGCCTTTTTATCCAAGAAGGTAAAAGTACCTACCATGGCGGCACTAATGGAAAGAAAAGAAATCCCCAAGACCACAAATACCACATTGGGGTCCTGAAAAGAAAAGAAGTAGACGAAATCTTCCATTTTAACTCTTTAGTGGATCTATGCTGCTTTTCTTGATCAATTCCCCCACATCTGATAAAAGGGATAGTTTACCCCCGTAAGTTTTCCTGAGCAGGGCTTCTGTCAGTACTTTTTCTGTGGGGCCTGAAGCGACCAAATGCATGTTTAACATGATCAGCCAATCAAAATATTTGTTGGCGGAGTAAATATCATGGTGCACTACCACCACGGTTTTTCCTGCTGCTGTCATTTCCTTGAGCAAGGAGACAATGGCTTTTTCCGTACTGATGTCCACGCCCGCAAAAGGCTCGTCCATAAAATAAATATCCGCTTCTTGAGCCAATGAACGGGCTATAAAAACCCTTTGCTGTTGCCCCCCTGATAATTCACTTATCTGCCGATCGGCAAATGGGATCATGTTCACTTTTTCAAGACATGCCAAAGCCAAGGCCTTTTCTTTTTTTCCCGGTCTTTTGAATAAGCCTAATTTGTGATAAGTGCCCATCATCACGATGTCCAGGGCAGAGGAGGGGAAATCCCAATCAACGGATTCCCGTTGGGGTACATAACTGATTTTTTTCCTGATTTTGTCCAGCTCTTGGTCAAATATTTTTACATAACCACTGTTGGCATCCACCAATCCCATGATGGCCTTGATCAGGGTGGATTTTCCGGCACCATTGGGTCCCAAGATACCCACCAGCGCACCTTGGGGTATGGTCAGGTCAACATTCCAGAGTACAGGATTCTGTCCATAACTCACCGTGAGGTCATGGATTTCAACTACCGGAGCATCTATTTTTTCTATCATCTTATCTTAAATTATCCACAATAGCTCTGACATTGGTCTTCACCATCCCGATATAAGTTCCTGCTTCCCCATCCGGATCCCCGAGGCTGTCCGTATATAAAGGACCGGCCATTTTTACGGGATGGCCCCTTCTTTTGCAACCTTCTACCACTGCTTCTATGGCTTTTGGGGAAATGGATTGCTCTATAAATATGGCCTTTATTTGGTGCTCAATTATAAATGTAACCAACCGGGAGACATCATTCAAACCCGGTTCACTCAGGGTAGACAATCCCTGGAGCCCTTTCACTTCAATATTATAGGCTTTACCGAAATACGAGAAAGCATCATGTGCCGTTATCAAAACTTGACCCCTCTCTGTTAGCAGGCTTATTTTCTGTCTGGTATAGTTATCCAGCGTATCCAAGACCCTTTGATATTCCAACAGGTTTTTTTCTATGTATTCTTTCCAGGAAGGCTTCTTTTCTATCAACTGAGCCGCAATAGCAGTCATGGCTTTCTTCCAAAGGAAGACATCAAACCAAATATGGGGATCGACGCTATTGGAAAATTCAGGATCTATGATAAGCAGGTCGTCGGGTATATGTTCCCCTTGGTTGATCACCTCATTGGTACGGGAAAATTTCCTCAGTACTTCGGTCATTTTACCTTCCAGATGCAATCCGTGATAGATCACTAAATCGGCCTCAAAGAGCAGGTCCAAATCCCTTTGGGAGGCTTTGTAAAGATGAGGGTCCACACCAATTGCCATCAAGGGTGTGACTTTCGCACTATCCCTTACCAGTGCCCTGACCCCATCTGCCATGATATTGGTGGTGGTGGTGATTTTATATTTACCGTTCAATTCTCCGCTGTCCCATTTGCAGGAAAAAAGGGCCAGAAGCAATAACAGCGGAGCAGTATAAGAGAAGCACTTTTGCATCATTGAAGAACAAGAATATTTGCGGCCACCTCCTTAGACATGAACAAATTCTTTTTATTGTCAACTAAAATTTCCAGGGAACCATCAAATTCAACCTTGTCCAGCACTTTGATCCGGGCACCAATATAAGCTCCTACTTTATCAAGATATCTGAGGAAGGCGGCACTGCTGTCTTTAACAGCCACTATCTGCCCCGCATCGTGTACCTCCAACTCGTTTAGGGGTAGGCGGGGCCTGGATTTTAAATCCCCGAATTCATCTGGAATTGGATCACCGTGAGGATCAAATTTGGGATGTCCCAAAAACTCATCCAGACGCTGCATCAGGACAGGGGATTTTACATGTTCCAATTCCTCGGCCACCTCGTGAACCTCATCCCAGCTGAACCTTAATTTTTCCACCAAAAATACTTCCCAAAGCCGATGCTTCCGAATGATCTGGAGGGCCATTTTTTTTCCTTCCTCTGTAATGTTTACCCCATAATATTTTCTGTAATCAATGACCAGTTTTTCCCCCAGCTTCCTTAGCATGTCACTCACCGAAGCAGGCTTGGTCTTCATTTCATTGGAAATGTCGTTAGTGGAAACACTCTTCTTGCCGCCTTCAGATAAATGGTATATGGACTTGAGGTAATTCTCTTCAGCGTAGGTGAGTATCATCATTAATGGGTTTGATATTCTTTAGGCGCAAGTATAAATAATTTAGTTGATTCTAAAAAATAATTTCACTTATACCTAAAGGGGGTGTGGATAACTTCTTACTGTTTGTGGATACTTTATTTAGTCTATCTAAAAATTTAAATAGGCAAATCTAAATTATCAATAGACTTTGGTAATCCGTAATCAAGTGATCAGTAAGTGTGCAGAGTGAAAATTCAACTGGCCAAATCCCACTCTGTGGCAGGTTCCTATAGTTATGAAAAAAAGCAGAGCCATAGAGGGGGAAACAATAGGGGTTCAAACTGGTGAACATTCCACAATTCACCGATTATCGATTACTGATTACTGATTACAGTGGAGAAGTTGCCAAGGATTTAATTGCCCTGTCCTTCAGGGCAGGGAAAGGAATGGGGAGAGAAGTTTGGGCTTTAGCCCCATTAATTAAAGGCCCAGCGGGGATAGTGTGGCTAAAGCCAAAAGATACTTATCCATTTTCCTGTTGGCTAAAGCCAAACGGCAATTGAATAAATGACCAAAAGCACTTTATAATGTTTCCCCAGCTGACAGTTTTATGGCTTGAACGGAAAAAATATAGAGTGGAAAAAGTGTCAATTTAATTCAGGACGTGGCACACAGTCAAAAGTCCACCGCTTACCGACTAACAACCCGGTAACCTACCACTATTTATTGTTGACTGAAAAGTAACCCTTCAATGGCCTGTAATAGCTTTGGCTTCTCTGCCCCCCAAGTGACTTCTGGCCCCGGGATCTTTAGGTAAAGCGGAGTGGTCATCAGTTTTTTATAGATGGTTTTTGCTTCTGAAATCTTTAAAAAGTCAACGGCTATACCAGCGGGATAAGGATCAATAATTTCCTGCCAAAGAGGATTGGTAGAAATTAAAATAGGTTTTTGAAGGGCAATGCTTTCGTACAATTTGGTAGGGATTTTAGACTGGATACTGCTAATGTTTTCATAAGGCATCAACACAATATCAGCCTTAAGGATTTCCTCTTGAATGTCTGGATACGGTATAGGAATGGTGGATAGGTTCAGCTTAACTTGAGGATGCTGAATGGCCAGTTCCTCAAGCTGCTTTTTGAAATTTTGGAGAGGAACATGTCCCATTATTTTTAGGCTAAGTCCAGGGAATTCCCTGTGTAATGAAAGGAACCATCGGATGGCATTTTCAATCCCATAGACAGGGGTGATGGTACCGGAAATAATCAAAGTGGATCGATCTTCATCCAAGGGTTTTGGACCTTCCATTTTTACCTTGCCCGGATATTTGTTTTCCAGAATAGTGAACCTAAGGATGTACGGAAATTCCCTGGAATAGGATTGTTCGGCAAAAAAATAATGATCAATAAATGGATGCGCTGATTTTTCGATGGTTTGGATGAAAAGGGAAAGAAGCTGCCTTAAACCAAAGGGAACTGTATTGTTTAACAACACATTTTTATGGTAGTTTTCCTGGAGATCATATATTAGTTTATACTTTAAAAAAAACTTTCCTATAAGGGCCATGGGGACAAGCTCGTAGGTGGAAACAATCACCAAGTTTGGCTTGTATTTGAAAATCTCCACCAAGAATTTAAGGGGGGCCAATGCTCTAAAAAAATGGGATCTATGTCGGTTAAAAATACAGGTGAATTGGATGTCTTCCAAAATTGGTGCTTTTTTTGAATAAAAACCTATGATGTTAAGGTGGTATTTATTTGTTTCACACATTGAAAGGGCCAGCTTAGCAAATGCCCTTGGTTCGGTGACCGGTTTTAGTACTGAAGCGATAACGATTCTGGCCTTATTCATCCTGATTTATAAACATACAAAATTAATTTAAACCATGGAATTAGTATCAATCATTGAGAATGCCTGGGAAAATAGAGCCTTATTGAAAGAAAAAGAGGTTCAAATAGCCATCAAGGCGGTTATTGCGGATTTGGACACGGGGATGTTAAGAGTAGCGGAACCTTTGGAAGACGGCTCTTGGAAAGTTAATGATTGGATAAAAAAAGCGGTGATCCTTTATTTTCCCATTCAAAAGATGAGGACCATTGAGGTAGGTCCTTTTGAATTCCATGATAAAATGGCTTTAAAGACCAATTATGCTAAACAGGGAATTAGGGTGGTTCCTCATGCGGTTGCCAGATATGGCTCATTTCTTGCGAGTGGAGTAGTAATGATGCCTTCCTATGTAAATATTGGGGCTTATGTGGGCAGTGGTACCATGGTGGATACTTGGGCAACTGTTGGATCTTGTGCACAGATTGGTGAAAATGTCCACCTCAGTGGTGGGGTCGGTATCGGGGGCGTATTGGAGCCTATTCAAGCCGCCCCGGTAATCATTGAAGACAATGCCTTTATCGGTTCCAGGTCCATCATTGTGGAAGGGGTAAGGGTGTGCAAACAAGCAGTGATAGGAGCAGGGGTAACCCTTACCGCAAGCTCTAAAATCATTGATGTTACCGGAGACGAGCCTAAAGAATACAGGGGCTTTGTACCAGAAAGGTCCGTGGTGATCCCTGGTTCGATTCCCAAAAAATTTGGAGCCGGTGAATACCAGGTGCCATGTGCTTTGATAATAGGCCAAAGGAAAGCTTCGACAGACCTAAAAACTTCGCTCAACGAAGCTTTAAGGGAAAATAATGTAGCAGTATAAAAAGGAAAAATGAGAATTAAGAAGAATATCATTTATTTATTCATCCCTTTAATCTTGGTTACCTCTTGTAAAAAGAGTGATTCTGATCAAGGCGATCAATTTTATAACAACAAACAATACGAAGAAGCCATTGTGGCTTTTACTGATTTTCTGGAAAATAACCCTAGAAATATCAATGCAATATACACTAGGGGAAGATCTTATGAAGAATTGGGGCAGTTGGATGAAGCTGAAACAGACTTTAAAAGTGCATTGGCTTTGGATGACAAAAATGTTCAGGTATTGCTAAGCCTGTCCAATCTATACCAGAAGATGCAAAAGCATGAGCTTGCTTTGCTCTATGCCGATAATGCCACTGAAATACACGGAGCGCCAGCAATGGCCTTTCTCCTGAAGGGAAGGGCTTATCATCAGCTTGGCAATACGGAGGAAGCCATGAAAGGATATAATAGTGCGATAAAGAGGAATCCGCAGTTTGGCCAGGCATTTTATTACCGTGGCATGTTAAAACTGGTTACGGATAAAAAGCAGGGAGCCTGTGGGGATTTTAAATTGGCCATTGATTTTAATAATCAGCAGGCCAACACAGCATTAGCACAGTACTGTAAATAATCAGTAACCTTGGCAAACCTGCAAACCTGTTGGTTCATCAAAAATTGAAAAACCAATCAAAAGCTGCCCAAAGATCAGCAATTAAACCAAGGGTCAATGATCATGTTGGCCCTTGGTTAAATTAAATGACAAGGTGGAACCCTCCTGGTGATTACATATTTTTTCAGAATTTAACCGGCCACTTCCCTGACAGGTTTTACACGAACTTACTTCCAATTTTGTACCTTCACAAGTCGGACATGTTAGCCTTCCATTTCCGGAGCACCTTTCACATTCGAAATATTCTATAATATTAAAAATATTTTTTCTGGTTACCAGACCGGAGCCTGCACATCTGCTGCATCCCACAATTCCCTTTGCTTTACAGTAATTACAGTCCTGCTCAATTTCTTTACTACCCTCACAGGTGAAACAGGTTTTATATCGGTAGCCCCTTCTGTCACACAATTGACAAGATCTAATTTCATTTAAAGGTTGTTTTAATCGTTGTTCCAGGTCTTTTGCAAATTCATAGTTATCCCCTTTAAAGCCATTGATTTCGAGGTACTTGTTTAAAAAATTGGCACTGTTGTCATACTGCTTTAGCTCAAATAAAGTTTCCGCAAAATAATAGGGCATTTCGTGGGGGATAGCTATTTTGCTGTCAATGATCTCCCGAAAATATTGATTGGCTTTATCAAAATCTTTGGCCTCCATGGCGGCAATGGCTCTATTCATGAGGTTTGAAGTTTGGCCCAAATTGGGCTTCGCTTGTCCAAAACCCCTGTTTATTGATATAGTCAGAACAATTGCAAAGATGAGTAAGATTTTATGGTTCATGTGTAATGCGGATTAGGGCGAAATATTTATTTCATTTCACAAACGAGGAAATAAATAAATTAAGGTGTAAAGAAGATAAATTTCAATGATATTTTCAATTTAGTTTAGCCAGTTTTATTTATTTTAACTTCTTTTCCTTTTTTGGTTAAATTTTTTAATGATATTCAGCCTAAAGGGAATTCAGATAAACTGGCGCGATAATTATGCATAAATTATCTCCCACCCAACCAATTGTTTTTTCTCAATTATAATGGTATGTTTATAGCTGAAAGGAATTCCCGGCATACTGCTGGACCTTTTTGGTGATGGTCTGTTGGGCGTGGCGCAGCCAATCGTAAGATGTAAGTTTAGAGGATAAGTTTCATCAAGGCTTCGGGTGGGGGAGAGGTGCACCGTGTAGTTTCAAATTATTTCACTCCAGTAACAAAAACGTCCACTAAAAGTAAAGCACTTAGCTGTACCAATAGCACGCAGATGTTAGTAAGAGGTGAAAGTGCGAAATCCCGCGTTTTTTTGTAGGAGGTGGTAAAAATAAGTAGGATAGGTAATAAAAATAAAATATTTTTAACTCCAATACATATCCATTATATTGTTTTTTTAATATTAAAATGTCATTCACAGAAGTTGGCTATTACTGAAAGTAATGAAAAAATAAATAAATTATATAGCACAATAAAGTAAATAGCTAAAAGGTTTATAGTAGGATACTACCAATATTAAAAGCACCACAGGAGTATTTAATTTTTAAGCAGCTAAAATAAGATTTTAGTTTTGATAATTTGTAAAAGTTAGAAGACGATTATGAACAACAGTGATAATATAAACTTTCATAGAGTGGAAGAGATGGCTGAAGGGGATATGGAATTCCGGTCCCAATTACTTCATGCAATATACACCTCTATTCAGGATTTGAAAAAAAAATATGTAGAGGGCTTAACCTTGCACAATGAAGAAATTATCCAGCAGGCAAGGCATAAAATAAAACCCACTTTAAGCCTTTTTGAATTGAAAAAGCTTAATGACATTCTTCAGGAAGGTAAGACATTAGTTTCATCCAAAGGATTTGATGAACTGGAAATACATCAGGGCAAGTTTTTGCAAGCTGCGGATGAACTCCTGAATGATTTAAACAAGGTTTTAAATTAAAAAAAGAGCCGTTCTGAAACGGCTCTTTTTTTAATTATTGATGCAATGGAAATTCTTTTACTTCGTCCTTTTTAAATTCGTAGATCCGATCTATTACCCCTATAGCGACTGAACTGCTCCATCCTTCCTCAAAAGATACCCTGAGCACCTTCTTGGTAATGGAAAGAACTATCCAATGTCCCCGGAATTTAATCTTAAACTTAATCTTATCAATTTGTTTTAAATTCATGGGTTTTATCCAAAGCGCTTCATGGGAAACCTCTATTCCACAAAAGCAACGTTGAATGAGGTCCAATGATCCGGCCATGGCACCCAAGTGAATGCCTTCTGGAGTAGTTCCTCCCTGAATGTCTTCAAAATCGCTGATCAACAGGGCCTCGAAATTTTCCCAACTTTCCTGTTTATCATATCGGGATAATATCCAGGAAAAAACAAGCCGACTCAGTGTAGAGCCATGAGAAGTGCGTTCCCTGTAATACTCCACATTCTGCCTTAGTGTATTTTCATCAAAATCATATCCCAACCGATTAAAAATATCCTTCAACTGCTGGGTCGAAAAAAGATAAAAAAGCATCAGCACATCTGCTTGTTTGCTGGCTTTATACTTGTTTGGGGAGTCACCCTCACTTTCCAGGACGCGGTCCAGCCGCTGGATGTCCTCGTATTTTTTTCTGTACTCCTCCCAAGGGAATTCTTTCAGGTCCCCATATCCCTCAAACTGACTAATGATATTCCCTTCCAAGAAAGGAACATACATTTTTTTCCCAACTTCTTCCCAATGCTTGATTTCCTTGTCATCAATTTCCAACCGCTCAAGCAGATCCTGCTTGGTGCTTTTTTCAATAATATCAAGGACAACAAGAGCTTTTTGCAGGACCCAGGCAGCCATTATATTGGTATAGGCATTATTTTTCAGGCCTTGTTCATCCGAATCAGGGTAGGAGGTATGGTATTCGTCGGGTCCCACCACTTGGAGGATTTCGAATCGTTCCCGTTTTTTGTTATAGCTGGCTTTGCTGGCCCAAAAGGAGGCAATGCTCAAGAACATTTCCGCTCCATGGAAAGAGAGGAACTGTTGATCCTCTGTAGAAATGTAATAATTCCAGATATTATAAGCGATGGCGGCATTTACATGGCGCTGCAGATGGGTGTTATCGGGAATCCAATTTCCCGAATCTGGGTTTAGGTGTATTGTCTGGCTTTCTTCCCGGCCATTACTGCCACTTTGCCAGGGGAACATCGCCCCCTTGTAGCCCTCCTTGCGGGCGGCTTCCCTGGCCTTATCCAGGCGGTTAAACCGGTACATCAATAAGCTACGCGTAATTTCGGGGAAACGTAGATTGTAAAAAGGGGTGATGAACAGTTCATCCCAAAAAACATGTCCCCTGTAAGCTTCCCCATGCCAACCCCTGGATGGGATCCCTACATCCAGTCCAATGGAATTAGGGGAGGCTGTCTGCAAAATGTGGAAAATATGAAGCCGTAATAGTTGTTGTGTTCTATCCCCGTTAAAAAGCGCAATATCCGAATTTTTCCACAGTTTTTCCCATGCTTGTTCATGTCGGTACAGTAATTCGTCAAATTCCCCTGCCATCGCTATATTATCACAGGCTTCTAGTGAAGGTTCTGTAATAGCTTTGTCCTTAGAGGTATATAAGGCGATAACTTTTTCGATTTTTACATCATGCCCTTCCTGGACCTCCAACCGGAACTTCTGCGCTATTGCCATTTCAAGGGTTTGGATTTCAGGTTTGATATTTACCCTTTTCCCCCCTTCGTAAATCCTGGTGCGGGCGGCCTGTGCCATGACCAACTTAGACTGTTGAGTCTCTACGACAAGCAACATACCACCTTCCTTAACCTCCTTGGATTCAACGGGTGCCAGGTGATGACTTTCAAGATCTTTGTAGCGTTTTACTCCATCATTAATGACCGTTCCATCCAGTTCACTGGCCACTTCAATGGTCCCACTCCAGTTTTGTGGAGTGAGAGTCCATTCCAGTGCGGCGTTGTGCATGTCCCTCATACTTACAAACCGTCGGCTTTCTATTTTTGAACGACGCCCCTGTTTATCTTCCACCACAAAGGCACGGTGTAATGTCCCCTTTCTTAAGTCCAGGTTTTGTTCGTATTCATGCACCTGACAGTGGGCCAGGTTTAGCCAATCCCCCCCTTCGGGCCTAAAGTTCAGATAAAGCCAATTGGGGAAATTAACCAGATCCTCGTTTTCTATTATCCTGTCCGATATTTTGGATTGTGCCCTGTTATAGCCCCCTGCCAGATAAGTTCCAGGATAATTATAGTCATCATTTTTACTTTCCTCTGCTGCACCCCGGGTGGCAAAGTAACCATTTCCCAAGGTGCATAAAGCTTCCCTTAATTTCAGCTTTTCAGGTTTCCAGTCCGGATAGCAGATTTTAAAATTAGCCATATTTTTTCCTGCTTATTGCTTCATGAAGTTGTTCCAAAAACTGTCTTACTTCTTCTGTATTTTCCAAGGCAAAAGAGGCCGCTGTTTTTTCTCCGTGGGTCCCTACCAAAATGCCAATACCTTGCCCGTAAATGGACGCAAAAGCATCTTCATCCGTAATATCATCTCCTATAAAAAGAGGAATACCCGATTCTTTTTTTAACTCCAGAGCATCGAACAGCCAGTTTATAGCCCTGCCTTTATGCCAGTCCATGGCAGGTTTCAGTTCCAATATCTTTTTTCCCGTACCTATTTTTAATTTTTCGTGCTTCTCCAGTTCTTCCGACACTGCTTTTCTTACTATAGCTACATCCTCCTCCGCTACATTTCTGAAATGAACCGCAATGGCAAATTTTTTGGATTCTACAAGGCATCCTTTTACTTTGCCGAGCTTCCTTTCCAGATTTCCGGCAGCTTCTTTAAGGGAATCCAGTATCTCCCCGCTCACCTTTTCAGGAATTTCCAGTTCACCCGGCCCAGCCATATCCAGCCCATGGCTTCCTGCATAAATAAGATGGCCAAGACCTACTTTTTCCTCCACATCTTTACGGTCACGTCCGCTAATTACCGCTACCTGTATAACTTGGGACAGCTGATCGAGTTTTTCTTTCATATCCCCGGACAAAATAGCCTTTTCAGGATCTGAAACAATAGGGCTCAGGGTACCGTCATAATCCAGGACCAATAATGGTTTTCTTTCACCTATGAGGTCTAATATTTGTTCAAAATGCGATAGGGCATGTGGTAAGTCTTTGGCTTCTTTAAGCATAGCTTTTTATCTTTTCGTCTATATTTTCCAAGGATTCCACCACAAAGTCTGCACCACTATTGATCAATGCTTCCTGTTCACCATCTCTTGCCACTCCTATTACCAGCCCAAACTCCCCTTTTTTACCTGCTTTTACCCCAGCAATGGCATCTTCAAAAACAAGGCAATGAGCAGGTTCAATTCCCATCAGTTTACTGGCTTCAAAAAAAATATCCGGTTCCGGCTTACCTTTCAGATTCTTTTTTTCGGAAGTAATGCCATCTACACGGATATCAAACAGATCCAATACCCCCGCAGATTCCATGATATGTTTACAGTTCTTACTGGAGGAGATTACAGCGAGCTTCATCTTTCCTTTCCATCTTTTGACCACTTCGATGGTATCAAGATATACTTCGGCCCCTTCTTTCTCCAAAAGCTGTAGAAAAGATTCATTTTTTCGCTTACCCAAACCATGGATGGTATCCAAAGAAGCCTCACTTTCTGGGTTTCCTTCCTCCAATGAAATATCCCTGGATACCAGAAAGCTACTTATCCCCTCTAACCGCGGCTTTCCGTCTATGTAGCGCTTGTAATCCTGCTCGATGTCAAATGGCTCATATTCTTCCCCTTGTATGCCTTTAAGAAAATCGTCAAATAGACCTTTCCAGGCTCTTGCATGTATTTTGGCTGTTTTGGTGATGACACCATCCATATCAAAAATGGCTCCTTTAAAGGAAAGCTTTTCTTTCATAGCTATTTAAATTTGATTTTTAAAGGACATGACTTGAGTGCATTAACTAATAACCCGAGTTCGACTTTAAAAACTTAATTTGATCAATTGAAAATTTCTGCTGATATTTTACCACAAAGTCCTCACGATTTTGTAATCGAACATCAAAGCAGATAACTTTAGAACCTCTTCAATGCCAATTCAGCCACTGCTCCGCCAATCGATAAAGAACTGGTGGCTGCAGGAGAAGGGGCATTCAGAACGTTGATGGTAGTGGTATTTTCCGTGATGTAGAAGTCATCCAGCAATCCCCCGTTTTTGTCACAGGCCTGTGCGCGCACTCCTGCGCCCCCTTCCACCAAATCAGATTCCTGAATATCGGGAATCAATTCCTGTAGCGCTTGGGTAAATGCAGCTTTTGAAAACGACCGGTAATATTCACCCAATCCGGTTTTCCAGTATTTGGAGGCTACTTTTTGTAATCCTGGCCAGGAGATGGATTCCTTAAATTCCCTAAAGTTAAAATCCATCCTTTTATACCCTTCCCTTTTGAAAGCAAGGACCGCATTGGGACCTGCTTCTACGCCCCCCTTCATCATCCGGGTAAAATGTACTCCCAAAAAAGGGAAATTGGGATCGGGAACCGGATAGATCAGGTTTCTCACCAGGTATTCCCTTTCTTTTTTAATTTTATAATATTCCCCACGGAAGGGCAATATTTTCACTTGCCCAGGGCCTGCATCACTCATCTCTGCCACTTTATCGGCATAAAGCCCGGCACAGTTGATGACCAATTTTGATTGAAAGTCTTTATCTGAAGTATTGATGTAATTTATCCCATTTTTGTGACTGATACCCAATGCTTTTTGATGAAAAAATATTTCTCCACCAACGGATTTAAATTTTTCACCAAAAGTCAGTGCCACCTTCTTGAAATCCACAATTCCTGTTTGGGGGATATGTAAGGCTGCCACACCGGAACAGTAAGGTTCAAGCTCTTTCAGTTCATCCAGGCTGATTTTTCTGCTGCCTTCCAAACAATTTTGCAAGCCTCTTTCCAGAAGATCTGTCAACAGGGGAATTTGCTTCTTTTTCGTAGCTACTACCACTTTTCCTGTTATTTCATAAGGAATGTTTTCTTCCTGGCAAAATTGGATGAGTTCGTGATAGCCTTTGATACAGTTGGTGGCCTTCAGGCTTCCAGGCTTATAATATAAACCTGAATGCATCACCCCACTGTTATTTCCGGTCTGGTGTTTGGCCAGTTCACCTTCCTTTTCCAATAAAGCGATGGATAAATCAGGCTTTTTCTGTTTGATTTTCATGCCCGTGGCCAACCCGACTATTCCGCCTCCAATGATGGTGATATCGTATGTCATATTTCTTTAGGCTATACTGGCAAATATACAGTTCTACCGATGGATAAATAAAATATGTTTTTCATTTAATTAAATGATTTTTCCATAAGCTTATTAGTCTAAATAAAACCTATGAAAAATCTCTCTAAACTCGAAAAAGCGGCAATCATGTTTCTTTCAATCTGGAAAAATTCCGATATTAAGACAAAAAGAGCAATTGAGCGTGATTGGGAGATAATTCGAGAAGCTGCTAACAGAATCCTCAAAAAAGACAAAAGCTTTAAACCTGACAACGCGGAGAAAATTATCGGGACACCTAACAGAATAATTCACGAATATGATAGAATATCGGATGATTTGATATGGCGTATGGTGATAAATCATTTACCG
>JBBDSC010000140.1:0-5997 GCA_040905145.1 Anditalea sp. | reverse complement strand
ATATGATAGAATATCGGATGATTTGATATGGCGTATGGTGATAAATCATTTACCGAAATTAAAAGACGAAGTAACCAGCCTATTAAATGAACAATGTCTATAAAAAGACCTACCAGGTTTAAAAACCTTGTAGGTCCTGAATTTTACTCTTCCTCTTTTTTAAAATCAATGGACACTGAATTGATGCAATATCGCTCGCCCCCTTGGTCTTTGGGTCCATCAGGGAATTTATGCCCCAAGTGACTTCCACAATTGGCGCATACAATCTCCTCCCGGACCATCCCATGGGATCTGTCCATCAATACTTTTACCGAATCCCCGGAATAAGGTGCCGTAAAGCTGGGCCAACCCGAGCCGCTCTCATACTTGGTGGTGGATATAAAGACCGGATGGTCACAGGCAGCACAGGTATAAATCCCGGTTTCTTTGTTTTTCAGGTATTTCCCTGTCCCGGCCCTTTCGGTTCCCTTTTTGCGCAAGACGTCAAACTGTTCTGGAGTCAGTTCCTTTTTCCATTCTTCTTCTGATTTTTGCAACATGACTTTGATGTTTTTTTTTCAATCCGATCCATTGGTACGGGCCGGTTCCGGTTAATCTTTTTTATTGGGATCAGAAACCTCAGATAGGGGATCATCCTCCTTGTCTTCCTCATCAGGAAAATCTTCTTCCTGGGGAGGTCTGGGACCTCCTTTGTGTGGATCCTTTCGATCAGTTTGTTTTCCTTTTTCAATTTCCTCCTCCCGTCGTTTTTTGTCGGCGGCTGATTCCGCAGGGTGTTCCATCAAGTAAAAATCCTCGATATCCTTTTTAGAGAATTGAAGGATATCGTTCTTGGAAAAACCTTTACCGGGTTTCTTTTCATGATCCAACGTATCAGTATGTTCAAAATGTTCCATTGTTGATAGGGTTTAATTTTATAAAAATCGGGCCACTTCAGCTTCAAGGTCAATTCCATTTATTCCCTGCATTGAATTCCCGTTACCAAAACTATTCCAATTTTTCCAATGGTAACAGTTTTTTATTTTATCTTAATGTTTATACACTATACGCTCAGGGAAATTTTCCCGCAGATCACCTGATCTGCCTATCGGCCAGTCAGATTTTTGCAGATGAAGATCCAAACTATCTCGTGGATTGGCGAATCTGTGGGACCCTGACATTATGGACAGATCAAATTAAGGACTGAGGATCAATTTTAAAATACTGCTTACCCCTTGTACATTTTTTCTCTTATGGCCTTGATTTCCGAACTCTCCAGGTACTCATCGTAAGGCATCCTTTTATCAATGGTACCATTAGGGGTGAATTCTACAATCCTGTTGGCTACGGAAGCCACAAAGGCATGATCAAAAGAAGTGAGTAAAACCGTACCGTTAAAATCAATAATGGCATTGTTGAACGCATGGATGGATTCCAGGTCAAGGTGATTGGTCGGTTCGTCCAATACCAACAAATTGGGGTTTTGGAGCATCATTTTGGAAATCATACACCTTACTTTTTCCCCACCGGAAAGTACAGAAGATTTCTTCAGGGATTCCTCGCCCGTGAACAACATCCTGCCCAAGAAAGTACGGACATAAGCCTCTTCCTGGTTGTCCGCATATTGGCTCAACCAATCGATCAGGTTCAGGTCAGAATTAAAATATTTGGAATTGTCATTGGGTAGGTATGCCTTATTGATGGTTACCCCCCATTTGAAACCCCCTTTCTGAACAGGGATTTCTTCCATGATCGTTTGAAAGAATTTAGTGACAGCCTGCTTGGTCTTGGAGATAAAAGCGATTTTGTCCCCCTTATCCACCATCAGGTTTATATCATTAAAGTAAACGGCATTTTCGTCTTTCATAGACAGCCCCTCGGTCATGAAAATCTGATCGCCTGCTTCCCTTTCCGGTTTGAAGATGATGCCGGGATATTTTCTGGTGGAAGGCTGAATATCATCCACGTTCAATTTCTCCAACATTTTTCTTCTGGAGGTAGCCTGTTTGGATTTGGAGACGTTGGCAGAGAAACGTTCAATAAAAGCCTGCAGTTCTTTTCTTTTTTCCTCTGCCTTCTTGTTCTGATCCGTTTTTTGCTTGGCCGCCAACTGGGAGGATTCATACCAGAAAGTGTAGTTACCGGAGTATATCCTGATTTTGGCAAAATCAATGTCTACAATATGGGTCGCCACGGCATCCAAAAAGTGCCTATCGTGGGAAACCACGATGACCAGATTTTTGAAGTTCACCAAGAAATCTTCCAACCAATTGATGGTTTCAGAATCCAGGTCATTGGTAGGTTCATCAAGGATGAGGATATCCGGATTGCCAAAAAGCGCCTGCGCCAATAATACCCGTACTTTTTGGTTACCGGCCAATTCCTTCATTTTCAGGGAATGAAGATCCTCTGAGATCCCCAAACCGGAAAGGAAGGCGGCTGCATCACTTTCTGCATTCCAGCCGTCCATTTCAGCGAATTCAGCCTCCAGTTCAGCCGCACGGTTACCATCTGCCTCCGTGAAGCCTTCCTTGAGATAGATGGCGTCTTTCTCCGTCATGATGGCATATAAATGTTGATGGCCCATGATCACGGTTTTCAAAACCTCCTCTTCATCAAAGGCAAAGTGGTCTTGGGACAAAACAGCCATTCTCTGGCCGGGGGTGATATTGATCTGACCGGATGTGCTATCTATTTCCCCTGAAATTATCTTCAAAAATGTGGATTTACCTGCACCATTGGCACCTATAACCCCATAGCAGTTTCCCGGAGTGAATTTTAAACTGACGTCTTCGAAAAGCGTTCTTTTCCCGAACTTTAAGGAAAGATTATCTACTGAAATCATAAATTTTATGGCTTCTTTTTCTTATTTAATATAATTAAGTTGCAAAGATACAAATTAAATTTGTCTAAAGCTGAAGAAAGAAGAGAGGTGATGATTTCTACGGCTAAGTCCCTAATTTCTATGGAAATGAACAAACTACTGGAAAAACCCATCTTTCCGAGTCCCTTCTTTTGAATTGCAATGAGCCATTTCAGCCTGTCTTTTTTCTTGATTTTCCGGATGAAAACGGAGGTTGTACCGGGCTGCCCCCAACACCAAAATACCTCCAATTGAACAGCAAGCCATCATGGCTACCATAGGAACGGCTGTTCCGGTATGTAAAATGCTTACGATGGCAGAAGCAACACCTCCCATGGCCATACGTAAACTTCCCATCATGGCTGCTGCGCTCCCTGCATTTCTTGAAAATGGCTCCAAAGAGAGAGCAGCTGTATTGGGGGAATTCAGGCCATGCCCGGTAAGAAAGATAAACATCAGAAAAATCAGGATATATACATCAAACCATTGCAACCAGATCCCTGTTATCATGATTAGCCCAATGGCACATTGATACACCAGGGCCACATTAATGATTTGCTCGCTGGTATATTTTCTAAGCAATAGGTGGTTTAACTGCGTGGAGCCAATCATGGCTGTCGCAAGAAGCGCAAAAATCCATCCGTATGCCGTTTCACTGAGCCCATACCTGTTCATAAAGACATCGGCCGACCCCGCGATATAAGCAAAAGGAGCGGCCCCGGCAATTCCGCCTACCAACATGTAAACCAAGAACTTCCTGTTTTTCAGTACCTGGATATAGTTCTTCACCACCTTACCGGGCCTTAACGAAATGGAAGGATCCGGCTCGGCGCCCATGGGTAAGTAAACTTTGATCCCCACCAAAATCAAAGCAGTAATGGCCGCGAGGATCAGAAAGACCATCTGCCAGCCAAAATGGGCCGTCACATAGCCTCCCACTGTAGGGGCAACCATGGGGGAGACGGCAATGACTAAGGTTAAAAGTGAAAGTACCTGTGCTGTTTTGTTTCTGGGAAAAATATCCCGTACCAAAGCCTGTGCTGCCACCATTCCCACACATCCGCCTATGGCTTGTAGAAAACGCATGATAATCAAATGGTCCACGGAATAGGTAAAAGCACAGGCAATTGAAGTCAGTATATAGATGACCAAACCTATATTCAGCGGTTTTTTTCTGCCGAATTTATCCAATAAAGGTCCATATATAAGCTGTCCGAGGGCAATGCCCACCAAATAACTTGTCAGGGACAATTGAATGTGGCCAATACTGGTGTCCAGGTTTTTGGCCATAGCAGGAAAACCCGGTAAGTACATATCAATTGAAAAAGGGCTGATGGTACACAAAGCCCCTAAAATCAGCACTAATACAAAATTTTCCTTTTTCTTCATTCACTGAATGCCAACAATCCCACTATAAAATAAAATACTTGTTGAGAACAAGCCCTTCATCTGCTTAGTTCGCATCCATTTTAACACTTTTTAATAGGAAAAATACGGAATAAAATTGTGATTTTTATTCCGTAATTTATTAGTCGCTAGTCTATTTTTTCCAATTTCACTTTAATATTATTATAATATAAAACAGTAAGGCCTTCAAAGCCTGAGTCTGTACCCACAATCAACCATAAGCCACCACCTGTGTCGGTAGACACTTCGAAAGGACGGACCTCATTGCCCCTGCTGATCAATTCATACTGATATACTTCACCTTCGATGCCAATGGTCCCGATATTGTACATATCTGTTCCATCCTGGCTCTGATTTCCGTTGTCGATGTTCATTCGCAAATAGTTGGTACCGGCAACTGCCTGCACTTCTACCTTTGGCTCAATGGTGGCGGCACCTGCTTTTAAAAACACAGAGCCTCCCGGACTTCCTCCTATTCCGACGGAATTTTCAGGATACTGTGAGGCCAGCTCTATTTCATAAATGATGCGGTATCGGGCAGAGGGCTCCAGGCCTGAAACATATTTTTTTAAAAACATAAACAGGTCATCACTTCGGTTGTGTCCCTGGATCCGGATGGCATTGCCTGAGGAATTGGCTTCCGGGGGGAGTGGGGCATGGCTGATTTCCAGTTCATAAATATCTTGTCCCTCTTCGGGCAAATCGGAAAAACCTCCCAGCCATTCCTGCTCGTTTTCTTGGAAATCGTATATCAGTTCTATTTCACGGGGGGCAGGATCCCCCTCCTCCTGGCAGGCAATGGCAACCATTCCGGCCATCATCAAAATAATTATGTCTCTATTTTTCATAAGTATATCATTTGTTTTAATAAGCTTAAACGGAAAAAAAGGTTGTTTTGATGGATTTAGCGGAGCTAAATAGGAGGGGATCCATAGTCCATCTTAAAAGTGGCCGGGATGATTTTATGGAATGGGAGAGGGGAGGATCAAAAAAAAATGCCGTCAACAAATATCAGGAAAATTATTTCGTTGAAATTGAGGTGAGTAAAGTAAAAAAACAATTTTTTTCAATCAGGGTTTTGCAATTATAAATAGAAGAACTACCTTTGCATCACTTCAAAAGAGGAGGATTAAAAATAAAACGGAGTGGTAGTTCAGCTGGTTAGAATGTCCCGATGTATCGGGAAGGCCTCAGTTGGAGTCTATCAATAAAAATAATTAAAACGGAGTGGTAGTTCAGCTGGTTAGAATGCCTGCCTGTCACGCAGGAGGTCGCGGGTTCGAGTCCCGTCCATTCCGCGAAAAGTCTTGGGGAACCAAGGCTTTTTTTTTGCATTTGGCCTATGATGTCTACATCATCAAGTCAGAAAAGGATGGCACTATTATATAGGTTCATGGCAGGATCCGGAAAAAAGCTATGAGGTTCATCATCAAACTTATCCTGGTGGCCATGATCGGCGCATTGGCAGCGAGAATCAATGGCCGGGACTTTTTGTTTTAACTCTGGGGCTAATTGTGGGGCCAAATAATTTTTTTATCAATTTTTTTCCACCTTCAAAAAAAATGCCTTTTGGCTTGCCAGTTGACATACAAACAAATTCATCTTCTTAAAAAAACAAGCATCTTTCTCCACAAAACATTTTTACTTGCAATAATTTCTCCGTATATTCATAAAGGTTTTTTAGCAGAGGCATCCCAATTGCGCCTTAAGGGTCCCGGAATACAGGGAAATATAAATCAATACACTTT
>JBBDSC010000139.1:0-122419 GCA_040905145.1 Anditalea sp. | reverse complement strand
ATCCCGGAATCACCGGATATCTTTCCCATACCTACTGATAGTCAAGGACTAAATTATATCAGACTGTTTGACCCAAAACCCACTAAAGCAAGCACAGGTCCATTGTTAAAGGTTATTTGAGTTATTACTGTAAAAACAGGATTCTCACTACCGCAATTAAAATACCCACCATACCACCTACCACAGCCCCATTGAGCCTGATGTATTGCAGATCATCACCTACTTTATCTTTGATCTGGGATACCAATCCTTTGTCATCCAATTTTAATAAACTCGATCTTACCATATTCCCAACCTCATGATGGTATTTATCGATCAAGTGCGCAATCGTCTCCTTCACCCATTCATCTATTTTATGCTGGGTATCTTTGTCAGTCTTCAGTTCTTTGATCAGGCGAACAACATTGTCGCTAAGAAGCATCATAAAAGTGGTGTCATTGCTTTCCAACTGATCCTTAACCGTAGTTTTAAAACGGGACAAAATTTCCGAATACATGGACTGTGCCTGCTCACCTTCAATCAATTTCCGCTTAAGGTTATTAATAAATACCAGATAGTTAGGATCCCCCTTTTGAAGGTTTTGGCCAAATTCGAGTAAGGAATGGTCTAGCTTTTGTCGAATGGGATGTTCAGGGTCCCTCCGGGCTTCCATAGCCAGCACCTTGGCCATCTCCAACAACCGGTCTGTAAGCAGATCCAAATCTATACCCCCTGTTTTCTTGCCGATCCACACGGCAGATTTCTTGACCCAGTCTTGTTTCTCGTAGGCTTCCAATGCCCATTTCAATTTCCCCTGGATGATTGTACGGGTTGATGGTTCATCTAGGGCTTTTACAGATTCATCAAGCAACCTATTCATCATCGGTAGGTGATCTTTTTCCTGTATTATGGCTTCAAGCCACCTTCCAAGTGGAGTTGCTATATCCATATCTGCTATTTGGTCTTTTAGGAGTTTTTGAACCAACTGAGCCACCTGTGGCTTATCCATATTATCCGAAAAACGATTGAGCAAGCTCCTTAAAAAGTCTATGGCCCGCTCTAAGTTTTTTGGTTTCTCCAATATTTTGAATGCCCCTTCAGCAATGGGGACTCCCTCCATTTTTTCCTGAATGATCTCTGAGGAAAGCCATTTGGTAGTCACCAATTCCACGATAGCTTCCGTTAATTTTGACCGGTTTTTGACAATGATATTGGTATGCCTGCTAATAATAGGTATGGGGATTTCATGAAACAGGGCACTCACGGCAAACCAATCTGCCAGTGCCCCTATAGTGGCTGCCTCGAAACCCGTGGCAAGAATCTCCCAGATCTGGTTTTGTAACGCCCCCGCATATATACCCACTTCAGTGATGATCAATCCACCGATAGCTATCAAAAGGGAGATATGACCTATGTTTTTTTTCAATCCGTCACTGAACTTTCAAAGTATATCTGATTTTCACGCATGGAATTGGAACAGCCAGTATTATGCCATATTTAATTACGACCCCATATGTATGTCCTGAATTTGACACTGCCAATTGGTAGTCCACAGTCGACGGATACTGTTTAAAAACGAAATGTCCATTTCAATTCAAAGAATTAAATTTTAAATCGAAATCTGTTACTGGTTACCGATTACTGATCACAAACACATGACACCTTCTTCGGACAACCTGTCCCGGGATCTGACATCAAACTTCCGACATCTCCAGCAACCAACTATTCCACATATCCTTTAACCATCCTCTGTATATATTTTCCCACTATATCAAATTCCAGGTTGACCTTGTCCCCTATTTTGAGTTGATGAAAATTGGTGTTTTCAAAAGTATAGGGAATAATGGCCACAGAAAAGCCCCCTTTCTTTGAATTGAAACAGGTCAGACTGGTCCCGTTCACGGTAACCGAGCCCTTTTCCACTGTTATATTACCCTTGCCTGCCTCATAAGAGAAAACAAACACCCAACTCCCATCCTTCCCTTCAATGTTTTCCACTACGGCGGTCTGGTCCACATGGCCCTGTACAATATGCCCATCAAATCGGCCATTGGCAGGCATGCATCTTTCCAGGTTTACCTTCTTTCCTATGGCCCATGTACCAAGGCTTGATTTCTGCAACGTTTCATCAATTGCCGTCACCCTGTAAATTGAACCCTTAATGGCTACTACCGTAAGGCAAACACCATCGTGGGCAACAGATTGATCTATCTTTAGTTCCTGGGTTATGGAGGAAGAAACATCAAAATGAATATTTGTTCCTTCTTTTTCCATGCCTTTAATTTCACCGACCGTTTCTATTATTCCTGTAAACATATCCTCCAAATCAAAATTTATCCGTCAATTAATCAGACCAAAGCAAATTTATGGCTTTGGGAATTCAAATTAAGCCATATTAAGCATTAACTTAGTAAAAATAAGAGTTCTTGTAAAGGTTTAATCCAGTGAAATGATAAAATTAAAGGATAGCTACATCCATAAAGGACAAAGGAAAGCATTGGTGGAAGTGATCAAAAGAAAGGGTATAAAAAGTGAAGCGGTACTTGAGGCCATTAACACTTTTCCCAGGCACTTTTTCTTTGACAGTGCCCTTCACTCCCATGCCTATGAGGACAAGGCCTTTCCCATAGGAGAAGGGCAGACTATTTCCCAACCCTATACCGTAGCCTTTCAGACGGAACTATTGCAGATCCAACCTGGGGACAAAGTATTGGAAATTGGAACAGGATCCGGCTATCAGGCCTCTATTCTATACCTGATGGGTGCAGAAGTAAACAGCATAGAATTTAAGGAAAAGCTCTATGAAAAAGCCAAGAAATTCCTTCCACAACTGGGGATTGACATTAACTTTTATTTAGGGGACGGATCACAAGGGATTCCGGAAAAAGCGCCTTTTGACAAGATACTTGTGACTGCCGGTGCACCGGTAATTCCAAAAGCTCTGACCAAACAGCTTAAGGTAGGGGGAATTTTAGTGATCCCCGTAGGAGACCGGGCATCACAGAAGATGCTCAAGTTAACCAAAAAATCAGAAAACCAGATTGTAAAGGAGGAATTTGATTATTTTTCCTTTGTTCCCCTTTTGGGTGAGGAAGGCTGGGAATAGCCAAAAGATCAAGGCACAAATCCAGATATAAATAAAAGAAATGGTCAGTACACCTTCAATAAAATCTTTTTGATTATGGCTAACAGGAAATCGGTAAAAGAATCCGAAGCAACAATGACAGAAATGGTGTTGCCCAACGACACCAATACCCTGAACAACCTGATGGGGGGCAGATTGATGCATTGGATGGACGTGGTGGCTGCCATAGCGGCACAAAGACATTCCAACTGCATGGTGGTCACAGCGGCGGTTGACAGCATTTCTTTCAATCATCCCATTGCCTTGGGTAATGTGGTTACTTTAAAGGCGCAGGTGACCCGTTCCTTTAACACCTCCATGGAAATCTTTATTGAGGTATTCGCAGAAGATATTCCCGCTCTCAAAAGTAAAAAAACCCACCAAGCTTTTTATACATTTGTGGCAGTAGATCCCAATGGAAAGCCCATTAAAGTCCCTGAACTCCTCCCTTCCACCAAGAGAGAACAGGGGCTTTTTGAAGGGGCCTTAAGAAGGAGACAACTGCGCCTGGTATTTGCCAACAGAATGGATCCACAGGACGCACTGGAGCTTAAATCCCTTTTTAAGTTGGTGGAATCACCTAAGGGGAAAAAAAATTAACCCCTATTATTATCCCTCCCCGAGTTGTTTTCAGCCTAATTTTTGAGCAATTTAGCCCAATGGAAAAACTGAATTTAAATCATCTCAGCCTCTTCCTCGATGAGGAAATTGTGATCATCGAAGATGATATCAGGAAACACAACCTCTCCGAACAACTAAAAGCCAGGCATGCACATCACGCAGAAGAGGCAGCTTTTGGATCCGACACGTTGGCAGAAGCCGATTCATTAAATGAACCTGAAGAAGAATATCTGGAAGAGTTATTGAAAATCAATTATGAAGGCAACTTCGAAAAAAGTGTCTTGATCATTTATCAGGGGAACCAACTTGAAGGCAGTTTAGGGGAATTTCTCATGAAAATCCTGGGGGCTGTGAATTGTTCCCTCAAAGATGTGGCCTTGGTCTCCGCCAATCATCTCCAGGAACTCCCTAAGCAAAGCATAAGTCAGTTGAACCCCCATAAATGCTTAATATTCGGTCCGATAAACCATCCGATGATGAAGCTGAAGCATGAAAATTATGAAATCATAAGCGGTGAAATAGTTTGCCTCTTTGCTGATGACCTTAAGGAAATAGCAGACAGTTTACCTCTAAAAAAGAAACTCTGGTCCAGTCTTCAGGTTCTTTTTAACATTAACAAATAAAATCAATGAACCAAGTAGACAGATTAAAAGCACTTAGAAGATTTAGGATCATTAGTATTGCAGAAGGGATTTCATTGGTCTTATTGCTTTTTATAGCCATGCCCCTAAAGTGGATATTTGGGATGCCCGAAATGGTCAGATATTTAGGATGGATACATGGAATCCTGTTCATATTATATGTCCTTATTTTATTTCCTACCAGTAGATCCCTCAAATGGACCTTTAGCATAACATTTCTGGCCCTAGTGGCTTCTATGCTGCCCTTTGGCCCATTTTTGTTTGACAGAAAGTTGAAGAAT
The DNA here is from genome assembly GCA_040905145.1 of Anditalea sp. Lineage (GTDB taxonomy): Bacteria > Bacteroidota > Bacteroidia > Cytophagales > Cyclobacteriaceae > DATGMS01. The sequence goes on along the minus strand of JBBDSC010000139.1, from coordinate 117,773 downwards.
GAAGAAAAATTGATCAATAAAGAAAAATAATGCTTTCGGTTCAATGGCGCTGATCAGTAAAAAGAAAATCGTCTACCCTATCAGTGAAGGCCTGAGAGGATACCTGATCAAATATGGCAGGGAAGTAGACATCCCCATTCATTATAAAGAGCTGTTGCGCTTTAGCAATTCCATTGCTTTATATGACTATAAAGGAAATGACACGCTCTGGGAAACAGTTTTTTATGATGAATCAGATCGGGCTGAAATTCACTACAACATCAAAAAAATATATGCCATCCTTAAAGCTGAGGGTGATATGTCTGTAATGGAACATCTATATGTAGATCGGGTGGATTTGTGCATTTACGGCAATACCCAGCCTTTCCGGGTGAGGATTGTGAATAGGTTCAATGATAATTTCGACTATTTCTATATTAAAAATGCAGATGCTTCCAGGGTTTATGGATTGGAATTGGAGCATTTGCTCTCCCCCAACCGAATAAGTTATTTGGTTTATCAGGATTCCTTAATAGAAGAACATATCGCAGGGATTCCGGGAGAACAATTCATGAAGCTGCATATCCATGATCCCCTTCTGAATCCCATCAGGCTAGCCAAAGAATTTGTGAAATTCAATGAACGGTGTTTTGTGAGGTTATTGGGGGACATGCATTCTTCAAATTTTGTAGTTGATGTCACTCCGGATTTTGAGGACACTCATTTTCGGATCAGGGCAATTGATTTTGACCAGCAGTCTTATGAAGGCAAAAAGTCCATTTATCTGCCCCAGTATTTTAAACAAAACAATGCCATGATCCAGTTGGGAGTGAAACACATCACTCCCGAATCTATGGTGCAATATCAAAGAGAAGAAAGGGCGCTAATCGCTACCCGTCTCAAATCATCCTTTACCGAGATGGCGGACATTCTCCATAGCATGGAACACGATACCATTTCAACCGTGGAAAATATATCATCCTTGAAGAATGACCTTGCGCAGCACTACAGGAACAATGCTTTTCTTCACTGTAAGAATATGGGGCAAATACTCCGGCTGAGCTTAATGCAAGTCCTTTCTATTAAAACACCTCTATAATGTCATTCCCCCCTATTCCAAATTGGTGTAATTATGTTTATATTGGCATTGTTTATGATATATTTTTTACATAACCCTCCAAACTATGTTTGACATGAAAAAAAATGAAATCAAATTTCTGTACAACAGTCAAAAGAAAGATGATAGGGAAGCATATGGTTATATATCCTCTTTAGATAAGCATAAAATAAACGAATTGGATATTACCAAAACTTCACTTACACCAACACAACTGTCAGAGTTGGCCATAAAGTTAGGCGTACCCATCATCAGGCTATTTGATGAAAAATCCTCTTATTATAGAGACAACATCGAAGGTAAGGATTTAGAAGAAGCTGATTTATTGACTGTCCTCAAGGAGGAAATGCACACTCTTAAAACTCCTATTATGATCTCTGCTGAAAAGGCTGTCTTTCTTGAAAGTAAATATGACACCAATACCATAGACATGACCATAGAAGGGATCAAAAACTTTGATAAGAACAAGTAAAGGAAAACCTTTAAATTTTAACATAAAAAAAACAATTATGGGTAATGCGGATAAAAGAATATTCAAAAAACTTGGGTATAACAAAGATGAATCAGAGCATATTGTAAAATCACTGAACCAATTATTGGCTAATTATCATGTTCATTACCAAAAACTAAGAAATTTCCATTGGAACGTGACAGGTGGGGACTTTTTTGATCTTCACGAAAAATTTGAAGAGCTTTATAACGAGGCTTTTTCCAATATAGATCTGATTGCTGAAAGGATCCGTGTATTCGGTATGACGCCTATGAGTTTAATGAAAGATTATTTAGCCCTTTCCAAGATTAATGAAGTAGGCACAGACTTGGATTCCAGAGCAATGGTAACTGAAATTTTAAAGGATTTTGAGATTTTAGCAGAAAACATGAACGAATGTGCTGAAAACGTGGCTGAATTGGGAGATACTGCAACTGAAGATATGCTTATTTCTTTTATAAAAACAATTGAATCCAACCATTGGATGCTTTCTTCATTTCTTAAATAATCCTTTATGATAAAGAAGTCCAAAACCAGGAAAAGTTTTGGACTTCTTTTTACCTGCTATCAGATTTCAAATCCGCCAGCTTAATTTAATAATATCTTATTTCACATTCAGGATTGGATTGGCGAAAATTATTGATCTGCCGATTATTTACCCGCGTATTAAAGCACAAAAGTTTTTCCAAGTTGACCAAATCCCGAATAGGTCTTAAGCTCCTAACATTCGTACTTGCTATATCCAATTCCCTGAGCTCATAAAGTTCCTCCAGACCTTTCAGCCTTTTAATGTTGGTCCCTGATGCATCCAAACTTCTTAAACCACTTAAATCGGCCAATGGCCTCAAATCGTCAATCCCTGTATTTGCTATATTCAGTGTTTTCAGTTCCTTCAAAGAAGATAAAGGTTCCAGCTCCTTAATTGGGGCCTGGGAAATCCTCAGGTTTTGTAGTAATTCTAATTGGGACACCGGTGATAGGTCCGACAAGGGGGCATTGTGGACGTCCAAATCTTTCAGGTTTATAAACGCCAGCAGGGGTTCCAAACTTTCAATTCCGCTATTCTCAATGACAACCTTTGGACTTGCGGTTATTTTATGCAATTCTTTGGAAGAAGGATCGGAATCTAAATTAAACTGCTCTGTTAAAATGTTGCTCCAAGTTTCATCCAGTTCATCCCACCATGCCTTTAATTCCTCTGTCCTAAAAACCACTATGGCCTCCGGTAAAGCAAATAATAATCCCTGAATTTCACTTTTTGACACTTCAGTCTCATCGATATCCAGGTATAACAGGTTTTCCAATCTTTTCAATGGGGCGATTGAGGCTATATTGGTGGCTTTAAAGGTCAAGGATTCCAAGGATTTTAAATGAACCAATGCCTCCAAGTTGGTTATGCCACTATTATTTCCACTTATGGACTTTAAAGTCCTCAATTCGGACAAAGGGCTTATATCATGGATTTTGGTATCATTAAAAGCCAAATGGTTGATTTTCTTGAATTTCAAAATAGGTCGCAAATTTATGATTTCACTTCCCGATAAATCGAGTGAATCAGCACCTAGCAAAGTATACAGTTCTTCAATAGAAGGATTATCATCCATTTCTGGACTGCTTTTCTTAAAGACAGCTTCCCAACCTTCTGGCAAATTTTTCCACCAAGCCTGTATGGTCTCTACATTATGGATCAATAAAACAGATCTATTTTTCCTGGCAAACATATCCGCAACTTGTTCCGTTATGCTCGTCCGGTCAGCATAGATTCTTTGGAGGCTTTCGAGGCCATTTAGCGCATCAAGGTTATTCACCTCCGTCCCATTAATATTGATGGTTTTTAAATTCTCCAATCCACTTAACGGGGAAAGATCCATAATATTAGTCTCCTCCAGATTTATTGATTCCAGCTGCTCTAACTCCTTTATAAATTCAAAGTTGATCAAATAATTTCCCTTCACACTTAATGCTCTCAGGTTTTTCAGGGCACTGATGCTTTCCAAATTATTGAACCCGCTTTCTTCTAAATCTATGGTTTCAAGCGCGGAGAATGCATTTAAAGTGCCAAAACCCAGAAGAGGGGTATTGACTACTTTCAAATGCTTTAAATTGCCAAGGTTTTTCAGTTCATCAATATCGGATACATTCGTGTTTGAAATATCAAGGTAACTGAGCCTTTCGGAATATTTAATGAATTGGATATCTTCGGTGGGGGTATTGGATATATCCAAATAGCTCAAGAAGGTAACATTACTGATGGGGCTCAGGTCTTGAATATGGGTATTGCTTATGTTTACATATTTCAATTCCCTTAATGCATGCAAAGGGGATAAATCCCGAATAAGGCCATTCCCTGAAATATCCAGGGAATCCATGTCACTGATTTTATTGATTTGGTCCATGGTCAGGGAATCTTCGGTAAAATTATATTTTTCCCTGAAATAGTTTCCCCATTCGTAAGAAAGAGATTCCCACCATTCGGCAAGTTCCTTGTCCCTACTAAGCTTAGTGGTATAAATACTGGCAATTTTTAATTCATTCGAGTCTCTGTCCAGGTTTATTTCAACAAACCGGGGCTTTGTATTTTCTATCTCTTTCTCATTTAAACCAATGGCAGTAAGTGTCCGATCCAATGAAACAACAAAAAAGAGATCATTATTATCTGTTAAGGAAGGTTTTACCTCCCTTATTTTGAATTTGAATTCCGCGTCTTTAAAGAAAAATTCTACGTCCTTCAGGTAAGCCGTTACATCCTTATTGGTGATCACCTGCCTATCGAGGAGTAAATCATCCTCAACCTGGACTTCACCATCCCTGAATATTTTCTTATAGCTATCCCTGATGATGACATCCTTATCCCTGGCAGAAGTCTCCTTGCTTCCTACGGTATTCAGAAAAAATTCCAAAAACCGGATTTGATCTTCCACTTTCTGTGAAAATTCTTTTATTTCCTCTTTGGTATATTCACCAAGGTCCTGTGCCCTTCCATATGAAATGGAAAAAACGAAAATCAGGGAAAATATTATAAGCTTATTCTTGATCATAAATATATTGCAATATTACCTCTTTATCTCCCTCTGTCACCTTGACCAAGTTAGAAATCAACCAACCTGTATTAAATCCTGGTCTGTTAAACTGGCTCAGTTCAAAATACCAGTTGTCAATTTGAAAAAAATGAAACTTCACATCTGTAACCGTTTCAAACTTGATGTTTCCTTTCTTTATTTCATAAAGGAATAAGGTCAAATAATCAGGTTCAAAATCTTTGGGTGTGTAAGATTCAGGTTTCTTATTATCCTGTAAAGCTTTCCTTAGATTCATAAAGCCCAATTCATGGCTGAGGGGATGAAGAAATTTCTTTTCACTTCCCTCCGCTTTGTCAAATGCCGATATGAAAGGATCAAAGGAAATCTTATCGATCACCCATTCAAATCCCAGTCTTTCTGGCTGCAACTTCATAAATAAAGTTACTAGTTCCTTTTTCCCCTGGAATGTAAATATTGAACTTACCTCAGCGAACCAATCTCCGCCATGGAAATTCAGATATTGAGGAAAATTTTCAGCTGTGACTTTATTCGAAAATTCATTTCTTACTTCTTTGGAAATTTCCGAGGTTTCGTTATCAAAAAGTATACCTATAAATTTTTTTCTAAGTTCCCTATCCCTGTATTCCTTGTCACCAGGATGAAATCTCTTGTTGCCACCCTCGCTTTCTTCACCATTGAATCTTCTAAAAAATTGATTAACTTGTTTTGTTGAAGCGGCAAATCTGCCGTCATCTTCAGGTTGTCCGGGGCTGTATAAACCTTGCCCCGGAACTAACTGAATGGATATTATAAATAATAATAATACTAATAATTGAATCTTTTTTCTCATGCGGAGGTTTCAGTCACTCTGATATCACCAAGCATTACATCCCAGAACTCAATGGTTCTTCCGGCTACCTGAGTTTGTTTTTTCTCAACGTAAATTGTAATGTCTTTTTTGGTGGTATCCCTATAATTTAAATTGTTCTCAACTGAGGTACCTTCAAATCGCTGGTAAATGGTCACTACTCCCACGTATCTTCCATCTGGTTGCCTCTCCAGGTCACTGATATAGTGAATATCATACCAGCTAATGTCCACTTGGTCATAGTTCAAAGCCATTAACCTTTCGAAATATCTTCGCACCTCGTAATAAGTCACTTCATTACTACTTAACGAAGAAACTCCCATTTCCGCATCTGGAGCAAATAATTCTTCCGCTCTGTCCATCACCCTGTTTGCTTCAGAAAACTGGGTTTCTTTACTTCCAATGATGCTGATATATTTACTCAAATCCTTCACTTTTTCAAGTGCAAGAGAATCAATGGCTTGCTTTCTTTGGGGACTGAGGTCATCTGTTTGGGCAACAGCCATAAAAGATGTTGCGAAAAACAATAATAATAAAGAAGGAATATATTTTTTCATGATTTTAATCTTTTGTTTAGTTAGTGAATTATCTTCTTCGCAATTCCAGTTCTGAAACTCTACCATCCTCATCCAATCTTATGTCACTAATAAAATTCAAATTTTGCTTAGTGTCTTTTAAATAGTTGAGATAATTGTTGATGGTAGTAGGCTCATCATAATCTTTCACACCGCTTTCTTCATGAATCACGATCAAAACAGGCGTGTTTTGATTAGAGAACATAGCTAGTGCTTCTTGAATGGAGCTATTGGCACTCTGCATATTGTTGGCATCAGCTATTGCAGAAAAATAATTTTCCAATTCACTAACTGCCACTTCATCAGCTGAAGGTTCCGGAGGAGTGGTCGGTTCCGATGGGGCTGTTTCCACTGGAGCAGGCTCAGGCGCTGCTTCTACAATTTTTTTCTTGCTTTTACATGCACCCATGGCAAGTAAGCAAAATAAGGTCAGGGTCAATAACCTTTTTAAAGGGAATTTAAGGCTTCTTTTTTTCATTTTTGATTTAAGCATTTGTTTTTGGATATAGAGTTTGTTACAATTTAATAAGTTCAAATATAGACGTGTATGAGCTGACCCCTAAATTATAGAAAATATGTTAAGGATTAATAATTAATTATCATTGAAAGATGAAAATTGTACAGGATTTGTTTTAAAGCCCAAACATAATATGAACTATTATTTTGAAAAGCTGCAAATATAGCAACTTTTTATCCAGATTATCAAGGATTAGTTTTTAGGGAAGACATATAGATGGGTCAAAAATTTAATCAATTGAACAATTCCTTCAACTTATTTTCTAAACTTATCCCTCTTAAATCTTTGGCTATAATTTTACCTTCTGGATCAACCATATAAGTAGCTGGAATGGCATTGATCTGATAAGTGGCGGCTGCTTCAGAATTAAAATACTGTAAATCCGAAACTTGTGTCCATTCCAATCCATCTTCCTCAATGGCATCAACCCAGGCTTCCTTGGTCCTGTCTAAAGACACGCCAAATACTTCAAAACCTTTGTCTTTATATTCGTTATATAACCTTACCACATTCGGGTTTTCTAACCTACAGGGTTTGCACCAGGCCGCCCAAAAATCTATTAATACGTATTTGCCCCTTAAATCGGATAATTTGAGGACTTCCCCCTCTGGGTTGGGGAGGGCAATTTCAGGTGCTGGCTGTCCTACGGATAAGGTCCGTAATTCATCTAATTGTTGCTTTAGGGAGACGATGGCTTTCGTATTCGGGTATTTCTGGTCAAGGCCGGTCATCAAACTATCCAAAAATTGAAAATCGCTGCGTGGATCAATCATGCCAACAGCTGCTAAAGAAGAAAAGCTGCCCTCCATATCTCTGATCATTGACTTTACCCGCTCGGTATGCTTTGTTTCCATTTCCATGGCTTTTTCCTGAATTTCCTTAATGGCATCCTGATCTTTTGCACTCATGGCCTCATAATATTCCGAATTAAGCTCGTTTATTTCCTCCTGATATACCTCAGCCAACTCATCCACTTTAATGATTTGTTCTGTGTCTTTTGATCCAGTAATTGATAAGCTCTCTTCATCCTCAAAATCATAATTTATTGTTATATCTTCATGATAAAGGGCCAACCTAGCAATTTTTTCATCATGCAGGTTGAGTTCATAAAAGCCAGGCCCCTCCAGACTCAACTCATAATCAAACTCACCCTTATTATTGATCCCGAGGGTGTCGATAATTTCCGTTCTATCATCCATGTATTCTGACAATAAAACCATTCCTTCAGGCTGGTTCTTTAATTCCCCGGTGATCTTTACCGTTCCATCAAATTCCTGGGCCTCGCCACCACAGGCAATAATGGCCATAAATAGCGCAACTACTATAATATTTCTTGATATTTTCATAACGATTAATTTTCCAACAATTCAGTTAATATTTTACTGGCCACTTTTGGGTCTGCTTTTCCTTTTGATTTTTTCATCACCTGTCCCATAAACATTCCCATTAGCCCCTTTTTACCTGATTTATATTCTTCTACCTTGGCCGTATTCTCCAACAGGACACTTTCTATGATGGGTTTTAATGAATCTTCGTCACTTTCCTGAATCAAATTCAATTCCTGAGCGATCTGTAAAGGTGATTTGGAGCTGTTTTTTATCAGTTCTGGATAAACTTTTTGGGAGGCAACGGAAAAATTAACTTTGCCATCATCTACCAAAGCTATTAATCCAGCAAGCTGATTGGGGGTGATGGGGAAATCGGCGATGTGTAGGGTCAATTCGTTTAAAAAAGATTTCACTGGACCCATCATCCAATTGGAAGCCGCTTTGTAATTAGAAGTTTCCTCACATAATTCCTCAAAATACAAAGCTATTTCCTTGGAATCCGTCAACACGCCCGCATCGTATTCCGGAAGGCCAAAGGTATTTACAAATTTTTCATGCAGCTCTCCAGGAAGGGAAGGGATGGTTTCCCGTATGCTATTTAGCCATTCTTCGGAGACAACAACTGGACTTAGATCAGGTTCCGGAAAGTACCTATAATCATTCATATCTTCCTTGGTACGCATACTAGCTGTATTTCCGGTGGTGGCGTCAAAAGTCCGGGTCTCAGAAATGACCACCTCTCTCCTTTCAATCATTCCGATCTGACGCTCAAATTCATGCTCTATCGCCCGCGCCACATTACGGAAGGAGTTCATGTTTTTCACCTCCACCTTTTTGCCGAGTTCCGATGCCCCTTTAAGCCTTGCGGATACATTTGCATCACATCTCAATGACCCTTCTTCCATGTTTCCGTCACAGATATCCAGGTATCTCACCAATTTTTTTATCTCCACCAAAAAATTATAAGCCTCTTCCGAAGACCGCATATCCGGCTCTGAGACAATCTCAATTAAGGGAACTCCGGCCCGGTTAAAATCCACTAAAGTATCCACTTCCCCAGCCAAATGGATTGATTTTCCCGCATCCTCTTCCAAGTGGATACGGGTAAGGGCTATGGATTTCTTTTCCCCGCTTGCCAAAGCTATCGGAACCTTACCCCCTACACAGATAGGTCCCTTATCCTGGGTCAATTGATAACCTTTGGGCAGGTCAGGATAAAAATAATTTTTTCGGGCAAATTCGTTCCTTCTAGTGATAGTAGAATTACAGGCCAAACCCATTTTTACGGCAAATTCCACCGCCTTTTTATTTACTTTGGGCAAAGTGCCGGGGTGACCTAAGGTAATTACGGAAATATTCGTATTGGGCATATTGCCATATTCGGTAGAGTCTGCGGTATACATTTTACTTGCTGTAAGCAATTGTGCATGCACTTCCAGTCCTATTACCAGTTCGTATTTATCTTTTATTTCTGCGGATAGCATATTGTTTTTCCTAAATTTTTTTTAAGAACCTCAAAAATGGCAGAGTTTTAAACCAAAACCAAATCAATTTGATAATGAAGGCCAACTTATAGGGAGGAAAACATGATTTTGGCATTATCTACCACTTGTTGGAGTCCTTCCGGCTTTTTCCCTCCCGCAGTGGCGAAAAAGGATTGTCCACCCCCACCACCTTGAATAGCTTTGGCCAATTCCCTCACTATTTGCCCTGCGTTCAGATCTTTCGATTTCACTAATTCTTCATCGATAACCACCGCAATTTGAGGTTTCCCTTCTATTTCTGCCGCCAAAACGGCTATGAGCGACCTTGTTTCATTTTTTAGTTCAAAAGCCAACTTCTTCAACGCATCGGCCGAGGGGAGCTTTACCATGGAAACGATAAGATTCACCCCATTGATATTTTCAGCTTGCTCTATTAATCTATCTTTAAGAGCTACTGCCTGTTTAAGATAAAGCAATTCAAGTTCTTTTTTCAGTTCATTCTTATCCTGGACAAGGTTTTCAATGGATTTTTTAAGATCCTTCGGGCTTTTTAACAGACCCTGTATGTCCTTGATCAGATTTAATTGATCATTGACGAAATCTAAGGCACTGGCCCCGGTAATGGCTTCAATTCTCCTCACACCTGAAGAAATTGATCCTTCAGAAATGATCTTGAACAGCCCTATCTGTCCCGTAGAACTTATGTGTGTACCACCGCAAAGTTCAATAGAAAAATCCTTATCAAAAGCAATTACCCGCACATATTCCCCGTATTTTTCACCGAACAATGCTGTAGCCCCCAATTCTTTGGCCTTCTCAATGGGCATGTTCCTCTCTTCTTCAAGGGCAATGTTTTCCCTGACCTTCTCATTTACCATGTCTTCCACTTCTGCAATTTCCTTATCGGTCATCTTCGTGTAATGGGAAAAATCAAACCTGAGCAATTCCTCATTGACCAAAGATCCCTTTTGTTGGATATGTTCACCCAACACTTCTTTCAATGCTGCCTGCAGAAGGTGAGTAGCTGTATGATTGTTCATGATAGAAGCCCTTCTCTTGGCATCCACCTTCCCTGCAAATGCATCCTCTGGAAATTCGGGCAATTTTTCCACTAAATGAACAATCAGGTCATTTTCTTTTTTGGTATCGATCACCTTGATCGTTTCTTTTTCACTGATCAATAGGCCTTGGTCCCCTACCTGTCCGCCACTTTCGGCATAAAAAGGGGTTTGCGCCAATACTAATTGATATTTACTGCCTTTTTTTTCTTTTATCTCCCTGTATTTGGTGATAAATGTCCGTGATTCCAGACTGTCATACCCGATAAATTCCACTCCGGTGTCTTCATTGAGGGTCACCCAGTCCCCTCTTTCTTGCTCCGCTGCTGACCTGGAACGTTTCTTTTGCTTTTCCATTTCTAACTCAAAACCCTCCTCTTCCACAGAAATCCCATTTTCCCTGGCGATAAGTGAAGTAAGGTCCAACGGAAATCCATAGGTATCATATAAATCAAAAGCCACTTTCCCGGATATAACCGTTGGGTTGGTTCCCCCCAGATCAGCTTTAATTTGCTCCAACTTCTTCAGACCATTATCCAGGGTCCTTAAGAAGGAAGCTTCTTCTTCCTGCACCACCTTAACTATAAAAGCTTGTTGGGAAGCCATCTCGGGAAAGATTTCACCAAACGTCTCTGACAATAAAGGCATTAGTTCAAACAAGAATGGCTTTTTGAATCCCAAAAAGGTATACCCGTATCTTACAGCCCTTCGCAGTATTCTTCTGATCACATAGCCTGCTTTGTTATGGGAAGGCAGCTGGCCATCTGCAATGGAAAAGGAAATCGCGCGGATATGATCGACTATCACACGGACAGCAATATCTGTTTTTTCATCTTTGCCATATTGCGTTCCCGACATCCTCTCCAGGGCTTCAATAAATGGCATGAATATATCCGTATCATAGTTGGAGGTTTTGTTTTGGATTGCCCGCACCAAACGTTCAAAGCCCATTCCTGTATCCACGTGCTTTGCCGGCAGCTCTTTTAAAGAACTATCTGATAGCCTGTTGAACTGCATAAATACGAGGTTCCAAATCTCAATGACTTGCGGATGATCCGCATTTACCAGCGACTTCCCATCTACAGTTTCCAATTCATTTACTGGTCTCAAATCAATATGGATTTCCGAGCAAGGCCCGCAGGGTCCCGTTTCGCCCATTTCCCAGAAATTGTCTTTCTTGGAGCCAAAAAGGATCCGTTCCCGCCCGATATGACCTGCCCAAAGATCATAGGCTTCTCTATCTATACCCAGGTTATCCGAAGCATCGCCCTCAAAGACAGTTACATAAAGGCGCTCTTTGGGTAGCTTATAGATTTCAGTCAATAATTCCCAGGCCCATGCTATGGCTTCTTTCTTGAAATAGTCGCCAAATGACCAATTCCCCAGCATCTCAAACATGGTGTGGTGATATGTGTCCACTCCCACTTCTTCCAAATCATTGTGCTTACCTGAAACCCTAAGGCATTTTTGACTGTTGGTCACCCGGGTATACACCGGCACTTCATTGCCCAAGAAACAATCTTTAAATTGATTCATGCCAGCATTGGTAAACATCAACGTTGGATCGTTTTTGACCACAATTGGAGCGGAGGAAACAAATTGGTGCTTTTTTGACTGAAAAAATTCAATAAATGTGCTTCTTATGAGTTTTGCTTCCATATAATGTTTACTTTTCTGCTTTTATTTCGGATTATACAATGGTTCTATTTATCTTTGTGGCTTGTCAATATTAGAACAGCCCTTCATCTTCATAGGGATACAAAATTATAAGAATTACCTTTCAATTAATAATGAGTAGAATAAAATATTACTACGACCCGAAAACCTGTAAGTATGAAAGATTCACCAAGAGTAAATGGGATGTCCTATTAAATGTTCTTGGTTTTTTATCTTTATCATCGATAACTGCAGTTTTGATATTGATGGTTTTCAGCCATTATTTTGATAGCCCAAAAGAACTTCTTCTACAGACAGAGAACAAGGAGCTCAGGATTTATTATGAAATGCTCGATCAGGAAGTTTCGAAATTAAACATGATGATGGCCGATCTTCAAGAAAGAGACGACAACCTATACCGTGTGATATTCGAATCAGAACCAATCCCCAATTCCATAAGAAATGCCGGTTATGGGGGATCTGACCGTTTTAAGGAAATAAAGGAAAAAGGTTTAAACCAGGAGAAAATGATCATTTCCGTGATGGGAAAGGTGGAGCAGTTAAAAAAACAGCTGTATGTGCAGTCTGTTTCCTACGATGAATTATCCAAAACAGCATTAAACAAAGAAGAATACTGGGCTTCGATCCCCGCCATACAACCTTTGCATAATGAAGAATTGAACCGCTTGGCTTCAGGTTATGGTATGCGGCTTCATCCCATCCTAAAAGTAAGGAAAATGCATTCGGGAATTGATTTTTCGGCCGCTAAGGGAACCCCTATCTATGCAACGGGAGATGGGGTAATCAGTAGAATCTCGACGGAATTTGGGGGATATGGGAAATCTATCATCATAGATCACGGCTTTGGATTCTCTACCAGATATGCCCACCTGAACGACTTTAAAGTCAAAAAGGGACAGAAAATAAAAAGGGGGGATCAAATTGGAACCGTGGGCAACACGGGCTCATCCACTGCTCCACATGTTCATTATGAAGTAATGAAAGAAGGTAAATATGTAAACCCGGTCAATTATTTCTTCAAAGATCTTGAACCCTCAGAATTTGACAAGATCCTGGAATTGGCTTCCCGAGAAAATCAATCGCTATCCTAGTGCCATACAAGGAAAGGGAAATAGAGAAAAAGTATTATTCCATAGGTGAAGTGGCGGATATGTTTAAAGTGGCCACCTCATTGATCAGGTATTGGGAGGGTGAATTCCAGATCATCAAACCAAAAAAGGATAAAAAAGGCAACCGTCGCTTTACCAAAGATGACATTGAAAAAATACGTCTGATTTTTCATTTGGTAAAGGAGAAAGGGTATACCTTGCAAGGGGCTCAGGAAATCATTAAAAATGATCTTCATCTGGCAGTTGACAAAGCTGCTATGGTGAACAACTTATTGCAGATCAAAGGGTTTCTAATTGAAATAAGGGACAATTTAAATGTTGAATCCGGCAAATGATGTACTTTTATATAATATTGCCCTTAGCTTAATACCACAAATTGGGCCTGGGGTATTTAAAAACATTATCAGCTATAGTGGCTCCTCCAAAAATTTCTTTTTGATGCCCAATGGAAAGGCCGAAAAGATCCCCGGAATCGGCCCTAAGTTATTGTTTCTTAGAAAACAAAAAAGCGAATATCTAAGATTTGCTGATGAAATCATCAATGACTGCATTAAAAGAGATATCCGGATCCATAGTTATCTGGACCAAAGCTATGCAAGTAGGTTAAAACCTTTTTCCGATTCACCTGTATTTGTTTTCTCCAAAGGCAACATCAACCTGAATCCTGACCGTACCATAGGCATAGTAGGAACCCGTAATGCCTCAGATTATGGCAAAAGCATCACAAGAAGAATTGTGGAAGATCTCGCTCCCTACGGTCCTACGGTTATAAGCGGACTGGCGTATGGCATTGACATAGAAGCACACCGGGCTGCCCTGCAATTTGATCTGCCGACTATTGGTATTCTGGGCACCCCCATGGATAAAATATATCCTGCAAGCCATACAAGTACTGCCCAAAGCATGATGGAAAAAGGAGGGCTGGTCACAGAATATAGGATTGGCAGTGAACTTAACAAAGCCAACTTCCCCCAAAGGAACCGGATTATTGCGGCTCTTTCTGATGCCTTGATCATTGTGGAAGCAGCCATTAAAGGAGGCGCTTTAATCACTGCGGAAATTGCCTATAGCTATAACAAAGAAGTCTTTGCGGTACCAGGTAACCTTCAATCCCACTATAGTGAAGGATGCAATAACCTGATAAGGACCATGAAGGCCGGAATTTATATGGGGCCAAAAGAGATCGAAGAAGCCCTGTCCTGGAATAAAGGAAAAGGAAGCCCACATAAATCCAGGCACTTGGAATTAGGGGACTTTGAGCCGGAAGAGCAGTTGATCCTTCAGCTCCTATCGGATCATCAGGAAGTGGAAATTGACCAGCTCAGTTGGTTGAGCCATATTCCCCTGTCGATATTGGCCTCAAAACTACTAAACCTGGAATTCCAGGGCGTCATCAAATCCATTCCGGGCAAAAAGTATCGGATGGTTTAGGGTTCCATTGAAAATAGGATGGGACTATTGATGAAGCTTATTTATTGCCGTCTGCTTTAGCTGACGGTCAACAAAAGTGCAAGTAAAGGGGCTTTAGCCACATTTGATGGGCTCGTTGGAGAGGATGTGGCTCAAGCCACGGACCGGCTTAGCTATCTTTTTCCCGTTGGCTAAAGCCGAACGGCAATGGACTTTTGCCCTGCCTCGTTCATAATACCCGAAATCCCGGGACCAAGGTCTGGGATTACGGGGACCCATTGTTTCAGACCCGTGACAATGGGGATCAAGTCAGCGACTTGATTTATAGTATCCAAGCTAAAACACCTCTTTTGCGATCTTGTAAGTGGCCTCTGCTTTACTCATTGTATAATAGTGCAGACAGGGAATGCCTGCTTTGGAAAGCTCCTTGCTTTGGTGAATCGCCCATTCGATCCCTACTTGCTTGACGTCGGAATTGTTCTTGCATTTTTCCAGTTCATCCATGAGTTCATCGGGCAAATCCAGGAAAAAAGTCCTGGGCAAATTCACTATTTGCGATAAGGTGGTAATGGGTTTCAATCCTGGAATAATCGGAACATCTATTCCGGCTTCCCGGACTTTTTTCACAAAGTCAAAAAATTTGCTGTTGTCAAAAAACATCTGCGTGACAATATATTCTGCCCCTGCTTCCACCTTAGCCTTTAGATGTTTGAGATCAAATTTCATGCTGGGTGCCTCAAAATGCTTCTCCGGATATCCAGCTACACCTACACAAAAATCAGTTTGAAAGCCGATTTCTGTTTCTTCATGAAGATACTTTCCGTGATTCATGCCCATGATCTGTTCAACCAGTTCACCTGAATAGTGATGGCCGTTTACTTCTGGAATAAACTTGCCTTCCATTCTCGGGGCGTCGCCTCTAAGTGCCAGCACATTTTGTACCCCAATGAAATTAAGATCTATCAGGGCATTTTCGGTCTCCTCCCTGGTAAAACCGCCACACAGCAAATGGGGGACCGCATCCACATGGAACCTGTTCATCAGGGCCGCGCAAATCCCCACCGTTCCCGGTCTTTTTTTGGTACTGACCTTTTCCAACAGGCCGTTTGGATGCTTTTTATATATAAACTCTTCCCGATGATAAGTCACATCCACAAAAGGTGGTTTAAACTCCATGAGGGGAGAGATCCCTTCTAAAAGATTATTTAAACTCTGTCCCTTTAAGGGAGGCAATATTTCAAAAGAAAAAAGTGTTTTATCTGATTTATTGATATAGTCGGTAATTTTCATCGATATACTTTAATTTCTTAACGGTCAATAGAATGGAGATAAAACCTTCCAGGTTTCACTCGCTTTGGATTCAACAACAAACTGTTCATCAACAAAACCTGGAAGGTTTCACTCGCTTGGCCCCAACAACAAACTGTTCCTCAACAATTCCTGGAAAGTTTGAAAATCCTAGGTAATAACTGTTTTTTTGGGGCTATAAGCCAAATTGGGTGAAAGCCATCTTTCGGCCTGCTCTTTAGGGACACCTTTTCTGAGCGCATAATTTGCTACCTGATCCTCCCCTATTTTGCCCAATCCAAAATATTTACTATCGGGGTGGGCAAAGTAATAACCACTGACCGAGGAGGTGGGATACATGGCAAAGCTTTCTGTTAATTGCATTCCAATATTCTTTTCTACCTCCAAGAGATCAAATAATGTTCTTTTTTCAGAATGCTCAGGACAAGCCGGATATCCTGGAGCCGGCCTTATCCCTGTATATTCTTCCTTGATCAAGGATTGATTATCCAGATTTTCCTGTTGCGAATATCCCCAGGTCTTTTTCCTCACCAGTTCGTGAAGATATTCTGCCCCAGCTTCTGCCAGTCTGTCCGCCATGGCTTTGAGCATGATCTCATTATAGTCATCTCCCTCCTTTTGGAATTCCTCCAGCTTCTTTTCGATCCCCAGGCCCGCCGTCACCGCAAACCCGCCAAAATAATCCGTTTGCTCAGGATGAATGAAATCTATTAATGACCGGTTAGGTACGCCTTTTCCTTTCTTTCCCTGCTGCCTTAGAAAGTGGAATTGAACAGGGCCTTTGGTGTGATTTTCTGAAAGAATAACCAGGTCGTCCCCCTCCCTGCGAACGGGATATAAACCCACTACCGCTTTTGCCTGAAGCCACTTTTCCCTGACGATCCGGTCCAACATCTCATTGGCTTCCTGAAAAAGCTTTTTAGCCTCTACTCCCACTATTGGATCCTCCAAAATTTTGGGGTACTTCCCTGACAGCATCCAGGTACTGAAAAAAGGCGTCCAATCAATATATTCTCTTAATATCGCCAGCTCAAGTTCTTCAAATACTATATTTCCCAATTGGGCGGGAACCATGGGTCTATAGGAGTCCCACTCAACGAAGGTAGGATTTCCTTTTGCTTCCTCATAGGTGGCCATTTGTTTTACCTGCTGCTTGGCCTCATGGTCTTCACGAAGCCCTTTATAGGTTTCTTTGGTCCGGGTTTTAAAATCAGCTTTCGTTTCTCCACTAATGGCCTCCCCAACAATCGGTACGGATTTCGAGGCATCAGCCACGTGGATGACCATTCCACTGTATACCGGGTCAACTTTAACCGCTGTATGGATCCTGGAAGTAGTGGCCCCGCCGATCAATAAGGGGATAGTGATCCCTCTTCTTTCCATCTCAGAGGCGACATCCACCATCTCATCCAAGGAAGGTGTGATCAGTCCGCTCAAGCCAATGGCTTCCACCTTATTGGCTATTGCTTCATCAATGATCCTTTGTGATTCAACCATCACTCCCAAATCGATAATTTGGTAGCTATTGCAGGCCAAAACCACTCCTACAATGTTTTTACCAATGTCATGAACATCCCCCTTGACGGTAGCCAAAAGAACCTTCTTGATCCCGGATCTCTGATTCTCGTCAAAACCTACCTCTCCCGCTTTTGGCATAAAAGGCTCCAGGTAAGCCACTGATTTTTTCATCACCCTGGCACTTTTTACTACCTGGGGGAGAAACATTTTACCTTCCCCAAATAAATCCCCCACCACATTCATCCCATCCATCAAGGGACCTTCTATAACCTTCAGCGGATTGCTATACTTAATTCTGGCTTCTTCGGTATCCTCAATAATAAAATCGATGATCCCTTTAACCAAAGCATGTTCTATTCTTTTTTCTACGTCCTCAGATCGCCATGCATCATTGACCTTTTCTTTTTTATCTTTTGATTTTACGGTTTCCGCAAACTCCAACAGCCTTTCTGTAGCATCTTCCCTTTTATTCCATATTACGTCCTCTACACGCTCCAATAGGTCTCTGGGGATATCATCATAGATCTCCAACATGGATGGGTTAACAATCCCCATATCCATTCCATGTCTGATGGCATGATACAAAAAGACGGCATGCATGGCCTCTCTTACCGGGTTGTTTCCACGGAAGGAAAAACTAACATTGCTGACCCCACCGCTTACCTTAGCTCCGGAAAGGTTTTCTTTGATCCATTTTGTGGCCTTAAAAAAATCAAGGGCGTTTAATTTATGTTCATCCATTCCTGTGGCTACAGGAAAAACATTAGGATCAAAGATGACATCATTTTTATTGAATTTCACGGTCTTGGTGAGGATATCATAACTTCGTTTACAGATTTCCACCCTTCTTTCATAGGTGTCCGCCTGCCCTTTTTCATCAAAAGCCATGACCACCACAGCCGCTCCGAACCGTTTGACGATCTTGGCCTGATGGATAAACTCCTCCTCCCCATTTTTTAAACTGATCGAGTTGACTATCCCTTTTCCTTGAACACACTTCAATCCTGCCAAAATGATCTTCCACTTGGAGCTATCGATCATAATAGGAATTCTACTTATTTCCGGTTCAGAAGCAATAAGGTTGAGGAATTTCACCATGGCAAATTCACCATCCAACATCCCTTCATCCATACAGACATCCAAGATCTGGGCTCCCCCTCTCACCTGGTCCACCGCCACTTCCAGGGCTTTATCGTATTCCCCATTCAAGATCAATCGTGCAAACTTCTTGGAACCGGTGATATTGGTCCTTTCTCCTATATTGACAAAATTGATTTCCGGAGTGAAAATCAAGGGTTCTAATCCCGAAAGTTTCAATTCAAACTGGTTACCCATTTTAAGTATTAATCTTCTCTTAGTTCAAAATCCAATTTTCTAGGTGCGTATTTAAAAGCTGCTTCCGCTAGCGCTTTTATGTGTTCAGGAGTGGTTCCACAACAGCCCCCGAGAATATTTACCCAGCCGGCCTGAAGGAACTCTTCCACCTGGGCCGCCATTTCTTCCGCTCCCTGATCGTATTGCCCAAACTCATTGGGCAAACCGGCGTTGGGGTAAACACTTACCAGAAAAGGAGCTTGTTCTGCCAAAACCTTCAGATAAGGTCTCAATTCCTTTGCACCTAACGCACAATTCAATCCTACGCTTAATAAAGGAACATGAGAAACCGAAATTAAAAAAGCTTCTGTAGTCTGTCCTGATAAAGTCCGCCCCGAAGCGTCGGTTATCGTGCCGGAAACCATAATGGGAATCCCCCCTTCAGCGGGATCCAACGGGATACCCTTTTCTTCAAGAACCTCCTGAATGGCATATAAAGCAGCTTTCGCATTTAAAGTATCAAAGATGGTCTCTACTAGCAGGATATCTACGCCACCCTCCAACAAAGCCTTTACCTGCTCTGCGTAAGCTGTTGCCAACTGATCAAAATTAATTGCCCGAAACCCCGGATCATTGACATCCGGTGAAATTGAGGCCGTCTTATTGGTCGGTCCAATGGCCCCTGCTACAAAACGAGGTTGATCAGGGGTGAGTTCGGTCTGCACAAGGGCGGCTTCTTTGGCAATTTTCGCAGATTCAAAATTCAACTCGTAAGCCAGATGGCCCAGGCCATAATCTTCCTGTGCGATAGAAGTACTGCTAAAAGTGTTGGTTTCAATGATATCAGTCCCTACCTTCAGGTAGGCTTCATGTATTCCCCTGATAATTTCAGGCCTGCTCAAAGAAAGCAGGTCATTGTTTCCTTTCAGCGATTTAGGGTGATCTGCCAATTGGGTGGTTCTAAAATCCCCTTCTCCCAAGGAATGCTGTTGAATCATAGTGCCCATGGCACCATCCATGATCAATATCTTTTTTTTAAGCTGTTGAAGTAATAATTCCGTTCTATTCTGCATGCTCATTTAAAATTTTGGGAAACTATATCGAGCAACAACCGGAAGAAAAATGGTAATATTTCTACCGCTCATCTTTTCCTGACATGTTCAGGACGGGAGTTAGCACCTTGTATGTTCAGGTTGCTAAGACGTCATAGGGCCCTACCCTCGGTCTTTCTCGATAAGCAAACACAAATATATGATTATTGTTGCGCTTATCTAACTTTATTTAGAAAAGCTTTGGCAATTTGGAAATTTTGTAAAGATTTTTTTTATCAAGGCCTTATCCCTACACCAAAGTGTACATAAGGGCCGCTCATGTATTCTTTCAAGTCTACATCAGCCAAATTATAACTGGTCAATGGCAGTTCATAACCTGTGTGAAATGAATAGACCAGATCAAAAATGTTATTGCTTGAAATAGGCATGGTGTAAGCAATATATAATTCAGGTTTTGACATCAAACCCCAATCCTTTAAATATCCATCAAAGTCCGGTTCCTCGAAAAGGGCAGGGAAATCGGGTTTATTTAAATTATTCAAAGTATAACGGATATTACCAAAACCAATACCAGCCAATACCCCTAATTCTAAATTTCTTCTTTGAAAAAGTTTACGCCCTATATTTCCATAAATCCTGATACTGTTCAGTGTATGGGTATAATTTTCTTTTGCACTTCCATTTTGGGCTACATTATAAATATCCAGGCCATATGACTTTCCCCTGTTTTCCCCCATTATTTTTATCCCGAAATTCTTGGGGTTTTTGATGAACTGATGATAGCCCGCAGCCTGCAAGTGCCCATTAAGCTGGTTTGGTTGGGTAAAGTGGCCTCCATAAAAAAAATGCACCCCCAAAGAGGCATCCCTATAAAAATAATTTTGGTCAGGAAGTGAAATGCCCGCTCCTATTCTTAAAAATGCCCCACTTTGAATATTGTCAAAAGCCATACCTTTATTGTTCCACAAATTTTCAAAAGGGCTAAATGAATATCCAAATTTAGTAACCAGTTCCAAGGTTTCTTCCACACCAGGAAGTGGAAGATCATAGCCAAGCTGGAAACCAATTTCTGTCAGAAAGCCCCCCAGATTATAAGTTCCTTTATGAAGGTCATTTTGTCTTAGGATATATCCATGTCCAGGTTCATTCAAAAACTCCGGAAAGGACGATTCCCCTAGCTCCTTTAGCATTTCAAAATTAAGAGAGCCTACACCAATGGACATATAGTGAATCAAATGAAAAAGCTGATCTGCTTCAGTAAATGAAAATCCAATATTAAAATACAGACGGGTGGAGCGATAATCTATTTCATACTCCCTAAAATCAGAGGTAGGCCCATTATTATGTAATAATTCAAGTCCCAACACAAAATCATTGAACCGGTTTTGATAATTCACTCCGAAAGAATTATAGCCGTTCCGTAAGGAAGAAAGGCCCTTACTTGCGAGCATTTCATTAAAGGCCCTGACATTGCCACCTGAAGGGCCGGATAAGAAGTAAAGGCTTGAGCGTTGGGTCTCGGCCGATTGTGCCATTACCGGCTGATAACCTATGAATATTATTAATAAAATATAAAAGAATTTCATTGGATTGACAATTGAATTCAAAATTAAGCTTTATATCAGGAATAACAGCCTAAGTGATTCAAAATTACATTCATCTGTTTCCATTTCTTTTCTCCGGATAACTTATCTTTCACGTATCTCTTTTACGTAGAAGTGGTTTATCGTATTCCAGGTGTTTTACTATTTTACCAAATAAATCATCAGGCATGAACGGTTTCGAAATATAGTCGTTGATACCCACTTCCTCCAATCTATTCTTTACTTCCAGAAAGGAAGAAGCTGACAATGCTATGATCGGAATATTTTTCTTGCTTTCATCAGGTAGGTTCCTTATAAATTGGGCTACCTCAAATCCATCTTTCTCAGGCATTTGCAAATCAAGAAGTAGTAGGTGAAATTCCTTTTTTAAATAAATTTCAATAGCTTCCACCCCATTGTTGGCGAACTCCAACTGACCAACTTCCCATTTTTCCAGGAATTTTTTAAGCATTATTTGGTTCACAACATTATCTTCTGCCACCAATACATTGATGTTTTTCAAGCTTTTAATAAAATATAAGGAACCACCGCTACTGGTCAGGTCCTTTTTTTTGGCTTGTTCGAAAACAATGTCAAACTGGAATAATGAGCCTCCTTCTTTTTTTGATTTAACTACTATGTCTGATTTAAATAATTCAACTAATTTTTTTACTATGGCAAGACCCAAGCCGGTTCCCCCGTATTTTCTGGAAGTATCCGTACTGGCTTGGGTAAAAGCTTCAAAAATAGACTCCTTCTTATTATCGGCTATACCTATCCCTGTATCCTCAATAACAAATCTCACCGTCACATTTTCCTTGGTTTGATCCATTACTTGAAGGCCCACCCTGACAAATCCGGTATTTGTAAATTTAATGGCATTTGACATTAAATTATTGATGATCTGACCCAATCGACCGGGGTCGCCCAAAACCTCTTTAGGTAAATTAGGATCCATTTCAACAATAACCCTCAGTGATTTTTCCCTAATTTGATAAGTATAAGAATGGATGATCCTATGAATGATATTTTCAAAATTAAAATTGACTTTTTCCAACTCGATTTTCCCGGAATCCATCTTGCTGAAATCCAGAATATCGTTGATCAGTCCCAATAAATTCTCCGCAGAAAATTGAAGTGTCTTTAAATTTTCAAGTTGGTCCTCCCTGGGATTCCCTTCAATCAAAAGATGCGACAAACCTATCACTGCATTCATTGGTGTCCGGATTTCATGGCTCATGATGGAAAGAAATTGGGATTTGGCAAGTGAAGCCTTTTCTGCTTTTTCTTTGGCTTTGTACAATTCCTTCTTAGCTTCTTTCAATTTGGAAATATCCCTGGCTATTCCCGTGTAATACCTGAATTTGCCCTTTTCATCCTTAATTACTTTGCCATTGGCGCTGAATACCCTATAATCTCCATTCTTATGTCGAAACCTAAATTCAACATAAGGATTCCTTTCAAAAAACCCCTTTTCCCTCTCTTCTTTCGTACCAAAAACATCCAAATCCTCTGGATGCAAGAAATCGGTAAATCCCCCGCTGGTCACCTCAAAGGTTTCGTATCCCAAAAACTGCTTAACATTTGGAGAAATATAGGTCAATTCCATTTGTGCATTGATCGAGAAAATTATTTCTGTTGATTCTTCCACCAGATTCCTATATTTCAACTCGCTTTTTTGAAGATCTTTCCTAATGCGGTCTTCCCCTGAAATATCCCGGGCTATCCCCAGGATATATTCCACCTCGTCCCCCTTCATAATAGGTTTAGCAGTAAGATCATAAACCCTGTTCATGTAGGAGAGTTCTTTTACTACGGTTTGTTTTTGCTTAAATGCCCTTATGACTATTGGCTCTATTTCTGCTAAATTTGTGGTATGGACCTTCTTAAGGTTATTCCCTTCAAAATAAGCGCTATCCAATCCCCAATATTTAAAATTCGGCCCCTCAGCTACTATATAGTTCAGATCTTTATCTATGAGAAAAATATTGGTACAGGGTATATTTGAAGCTAAAACCCGGTACCTGTTCTTGTATTCTTCCATTTCCAGCCTATCCCGTTTGTCATCAGTGATATCCGGCAACAGCCCTTTATGAGAGATGGCTTTCCCATCTTGATCATCACAAAGGCTTTCTAAGCATGTGCTTCCAATTGCCAAGCATACTCTTTCATTCTCTTTGACTGTCAGGCTCTCAAACCTCCACTCCAGACATACTGTTCCTCTCTCTTTCTTATTGAATAGCCTTGTATAACACTTGCTAGGTAATTTTCCCGATTTAAAAAAAAACTCCAACTTGTCTTGAACAAGATCACTGGAAAAAATAACCTTCCAATTGTCCAATGGAGTATCTAAAATCCCATTCGCTGCTGCATTATAATAAATTACTTCTTTGGAGTTGAATACAAATAATAAATCATTAAATCCATCAAAAATCTTTGCAATATCGTACCCATTAAAATTTGTCATTCTCCAGAACCAAAAATATATAAATCTACCTTTTAATAGGATTTTTTTAATAATTTAATTTTGCCATATCTAAGTATTTACCTTCTTTTATATTATATAATATTAAGATATCTAAATCAACGTTCAACTAAAAGAATCTTTGATAAAATAGTGACAACCAAAAATAAGAGAATGTTTAAGAAAAAAAAAAGCAATTTCCACGACTGGGGATCTTTTGTTCCGGGCCAATAGGGGAACCAAGGCATAACCCCTTACCCTTTAGTGATTTACAGATAATCATAACTGAAAAGGAGCCCCAAAGTATATAAAATAAATATTTTTGAAGCACCTCCTGTTTCATTTTTGGATACCCTGGCAATCTTTCTTGATAATCTGGTACAATTCAGTTTGTGGGACTCCATTTGGAACAGTTAAAAAAACCTTTGAAATCAACTGAAGCATTTACATATTAGAGGCCCACTGCAACAAGATTCCGCACAAATACCCTCCATAGGTTCCCACGGCATATCCCAAAACAGCCAAAAGCACACCAACGGGAGCCAATGCCGGGTTAAATGCAGAAGCCACTATTGGTGCTGAAGCAGCCCCTCCAATATTCGCCTGGGAGCCCACAGCCACAAAGAAGAAAGGCGCTTTGATTAAATAAGCCATGGTTAGCATAATGATCACATGTATAAGAATCCAAATGATCCCTACCATAAAAAATGTTGGGTTGCTAAAAATTGCCTTCAAATCCATCTGCATACCGATGGTTGCCACCAATACATATAACAAAACACTGCCTAACCGGGAAGCCCCCACTCCCTCGAGTCTCCTTGCCTTAGTAAATGATAATATCAATCCCCCTGTTGTGGCAATCACGACAATCCAAAAAAAGGAAGAATCCAAGGAATACTGATCTAAGTCCGGATAATTCTCCGCAATCCAAGGAGCTATGTTTCCTGCCAAAAAATGTGCAACGCCTGTAATTCCAAAGCCTAACCCTAAGATCATCATTGTATCTGCCAAAGTTGGGATTTTCAATATCCCCTCCCTGTATTTTTCCACTTTATCCTTCAATTCCTGAATGGCTGTACTGTCGGCATGGAAGATTTTATCGATCTTTTCGGGATTTGCCGCACCATAAAGTAACACGGCCATCCAAATATTGGCCACGATTACATCAACGGCGATCATTTGGCTGAACAAGGTAGGGCTTGCCCCAAAAACTTCCAACATGGCTGTCTGGTTTGCTCCTCCTCCAATCCAGCTTCCCCCTATGGTCGCCAGCCCTCTCCAAACCTCATCAGGCCCCGTTCCGCCAACTACGTCGGGAGTAATAAAAGACACCATCACCACTGCCAATGGCCCTCCTAAAACAATCCCAACTGTGCCGGTAAGAAACATCACCAATGCTTTCGGCCCTAATTTAAGGATCCCCTTAAAATCTATGCTTAAGGTAAAAAGAACCAATGAAGCCGGCAATAAATACCTGGACGCCATCCCATATAAGCCTGAATATTCCCCGGAAATTAAGCCAAAAGTATTTAAGAGGCCAGGAATGAAGTAACATAACAAAAGCGAAGGGACCACTCTGTAAAATTTAGTCCAAAAGGGATTTTTACTGGCAGAAGTGGTGAATATAAGAGCCAAAATGGCCATCAAAATACCAAAGACAACTGCATCATTGATAATTAAAGGGGCTTGATCCTGCATAATTTATGATTTCGTATACATTTCTATTTATTGGGGATTTTCCCAGATCACCATCAATTCACTAAGCATCATTGCCGTAGCTCCCCAAACCACTTCATCTTCAATGTCAAAATAAGGGGCCACTACGCTATATTTATTGTTTATTTCAATTGATTTTTTCTTCCTTATCTTTTTATTCACCAAGTTGACAAAATCACAATGGATAATCCGGTCCACTTCCCGGGGATCAAGGATAAATTCCGGTCTCTCCCTGACAAAACCAAGAAAAGGGGATACCAGAAAATTGCTGGGGGGAATATATAGATTGGATAAATTACCGATCAATTGAACTTTGTTACGGTCAATGCCGATTTCCTCTTCTGTTTCCCTTATGGCAGTTACTTCCAAGCTTCCATCTGATTCTTCCCATTTGCCTCCGGGCAATGCCACCTGTGCACTATGGATACCAGGATAGGTGGGCCTTTTGATGAAAGGTATGGCACAGCCATTATCGCCCGGGTAAAACAGCAATAAAACGGCTCCTTTTCGAGCCATACGGGGTGCTTTGGATGTAAAGCGTGCTTCGTCTACAGGCGTTGGAGCCATCAGAATCTGCCCTTTTCTTCCCGGAAGCGTCTTTTTTAACTTTTTTTCAAGAATAAGGACAACCTGCTCCAACTTCATCTCAAAAACTTCAAATTACTCAACTTTTCCTTGAGATAACTTTCCGGTGAATAATCAAGCGTTGAAAAACTGTTTTCATAAACGGAATATCTATGTTCTTCCGGCAAAATAAGCCAAACTACCGGCACAAACCCTTCTTCTTTTTGAATATGCCCGGATACCAGCAAGTGGCTTTCACTGATCCAAACAGCATCTTCAAAAACTCCGGAAGGGCCAATAAACAGCAATCTTTCCCGCATCCCGTTATTTTTAAAATAAATAACTTCAGCATCAGGGTTAAAATCAACCTGCTTTGCTTCGTCGATTAAAATTTTATACTGATAAATATCCACCACACCTTTGGAATTTGGATTTGGAATTTGGTGTCCTTTAAGCGGGTTATCATCGGAAATAACATTTTCTTCTGGCCACTCGATCACTTCATAAAGATGCTCCTGATTCAGGTCAAAATTGCTGACATTGAAATTTGCCCCCTTTGATTCCCAATAATCCACCCATTTCCCAAGTTTTTGAATGCCTATCTGAAGCAATTGATCTTCAGTAGGTTCATCCGATCTTAGGGAAACAGCCTCCTCCTTTTCCACCTTTTCTGTGGAGCAGGAAAAAACTGCCATAAAGAGCATATTAAAAAAGAAAGTATAAATAATTATTTTTTGTCCCATATAGCTGATTCTGCGATTCCTTATTTTTTACATTCATGGATTATACCTCAAAAACTAAAAAAGGTTCGAACAATGTCCGCACCTTTTTTATTATCAAACCTATTGTTGGTTATTCAATTTGTGAATAACTATAGAAAGGTAAAAATTATTTCTCAAATCGCAAACTATCGCAAAATGAAGAAAAATTAAAATATTTATATTTAGAAAATATTAAAGTCATAACACCGGGATCTTTTTCATGAATCACATAAGGCAACAAGTTGTTGATGAAATTATCAAAGGATTTGAGGCCTACATGGCTTCCTTTAGGGAATTGACCAAGAAGGCTCCGCAGCATTTCCGAGAAAGAAATTGGGATGGGATGCAATCCACCCATCAAGATCGATTAAGACTATACAAGGACCGGGTCAGGGATATTGTGGGAAATTGCCGAAAAATTCTTTTGGAGGATGTCAGTAACCGAAAACTCTGGTCTGAATTAAAAAAAGATTATTCTTCACGGATTAAGGGCAAAAAAGACAAAGAGCTGGCAGAAACATTCTTTAATTCCATTATACGGAAAACTGTACCCGATTTTTTCATAGATGAGCAGCTAATGTTTGTTTATGGGGATGATGAAACCTGTAATAGCCACCCGCAGGACGATCTTTTTTATAATTATCCACCAAAAGCGGGTCTGGAGAACATCTTTAGAAAAATTCTGGAAGATTTTGATTTCGGCGTTCCCTACTATGAAAAAGAAGAGGACATCCAATCCCTGGTAAATGGAGTAAAAGAAGTAATTTTAAGCAGGTACAATCCAACTACAGAGACCACCTTACAGGTTTTAAAATCTGTTTTTTATAGAAATAAAGCGGCTTATATAATTGGAAGGATCTATATCGGAAATAAATGGATGCCTTTTATCATCCCCCTTTTGCATGGGCCAAAGGGTGTTTTTGTAGACACTCTTATTTTTGATCCGAATATTATGAGTGGGATTTTCAGTTTCACCCGTTCCTATTTTATGGCGGAAATAGACGTTCCTGCTCAAATTATTGGCTTTTTGAATGCTGTCATTACCCATAAAAAAAAACATGAGTTGTACAATGCCATAGGGTTTAACAAACATGGCAAAACAGAATTTTACAGGGATTTTCTAAATCACCTACATTCCAGTAATGATCAGTTTATCCCTGCTTCCGGCATCAAGGGAATGGTGATGACCGTCTTCACCTTACCCTCTTATAATATTGTCTTTAAACTGATCAAGGATCACTTTGATCCCCCTAAGAACATGACCCGTCAACAGGTCAGGGCAAAATATAAATTGGTGTCACAACATGATAGGGTAGGCAGAATGGCAGACACACACGAATTCGAGAATTTTCACCTGCCCTTGAATAGAATTCACCCCTCCCTGATGAAGGAATTAAGGAATACGATCAATTCTTTGCTGGAAATCCGGGGGAGCATGCTTATCATAAAACACGTTTATACCGAAAGGCGCATGACCCCCTTAAACATGTACCTTGAATCATGCAATACTCAAGAGGCCATGCTTGCCGTAGAGGAATATGGCAATGCCATCCTTCAACTCGCTAAAGCCAATATTTTCCCTGGGGACATGATGACCAAGAATTTTGGGGTCACCCGTCAGAAAAGAGTGGTCTTCTATGATTATGATGAAATAGAATTCCTGGTGGATATGAACTTTAGAAAAAAACCTAAAGCAGAAACGTTTGATCAAATCTATGCGTCAGAACCTTGGTATGAAATTGCCAGAAATGATGTTTTCCCTGAAGATTTCAAAAGATTCATGATAGGCAGGGCAGATGTAAAGGAACATTTTTTCAAATTTCATGAAAATATTTTTGATCCAATGTACTGGACCGGAATACAAAAGAGAATAAAAAGGGGCGAGTTAATTCATGCCTTCCCCTATCCTGAAAGTATTCGCTTTAGGCCTTGTGAACAATTTTAATCAATCCTGTTCAAACCAAGAGGCATACATGGGATAGTTGTTTGCTGTTCTCTCAATCACCTCTCTCATTTTGGATCCGGTATTTTTGATCTTCCTAGCGGGCATGCCTGCATAAATGGAATTTTCCTCCACGACTGTTCCCGCTAAGACCACTGCCCCTGCGGCTATTATCGATCCTTCACGGATTACAGCATCATCCATCACTATCGCACCCATACCTATTAAAACATTGTCGTGGATGGTGCAGCCATGGACCACTGCATTGTGCGCTATAGAAACATTCTTTCCTATGTAGGTACCTGATTTTTTGTAGGTACAATGGATGACCGCTCCATCCTGGATATTGGTATTGTCCCCGATCCTGATTTCATGAACATCGCCCCTGATGACCGCATTAAACCAAACAGTGCAATTTTCTCCCATTATGATATCTCCCACTAAGGTGGCATTATCGGCAAGCCAACACCCTTTGCCAATTTGGGGAACTATATTTTTTACGCTTTTGATCAATGCCATATATTAAAACTGATTTTTTTACAAAGAATTATCTTTTTTGCATTTCAAAATTAAATTAAATTAGTTTATCAAAAGGAACTTTTTTTCCTTATATTAGTTTTGGTATGTATTATTTTAAAATAAGAACCTTAACTAAAAAAATCACCAATGAGATTTTTAAAAACATCAGGATTATTCCTTGCCACTACATTGATACTAGCATCATGTGGCAACAAAACAGAAACAGTGGAAACTACAGATGCAAAAGAAGCAGGTGAAGCTGTAGGTGAAACCCTTCAAATAGACACCCCTGCGAGTGAAGTTAGCTGGAGAGGTTATAAGCCAACTGGCCAGCATCGCGGAATTATCCCCATTACAGCCGGTGAGATAACAGTTGATGGGGATGAAATCACCGGTGGTAATTTTGTTTTTATGGTCACTGGCTTAGAGGTACATGATTTGGAAGAAGGAACCGAAGACCATGGCAAATTAACAAAGCATCTTCAATCTGATGATTTCTTTGATGCTGCAAATCATTCTGAAGCCACCTTTGAAATAACTTCAGTGGAACCTTATTCTTCAGCTGGTTCAGTAGAAGATAAAGAGGAATACGAAACTGAAAACACCCCCAATACTGCTAGTGAGCAGATGATTTCCAATCCCACCCATTGGATCAGTGGCAATTTGACCATGAGGGGAAATACCAAAAACATCAAATTCCCTGCAGCTGTTTCTGTATCAAATGGTTCAGTAAATGCCCAGGCAGGATTCAATATTGACAGAACTCAGTGGGGATTATCTTATGGCGATGAAGCCGGTGCTGTGGATAAAGCCCAAGATCAATTTATCTACAATACAGTAAACGTAGGTTTTGATATAAAAGCAAACTGATACCCTTTTCAATTAAAAAGGAACATAATGCAAAGATAAAAAGGAACATAATGCAAAGAGGAACCAGATTAGGTTCCTCTTTTTATTTTAACCTTTATTTTTAATTCGCCAAAATGGAAAAACTGTATAAGGAGAGTTTCCCCATTGACCTCCACTGGATAAAAAGATTATTGGCCTGGGCAGACAACAAATTTCCCTATATGGCTTACTTTAATCCTAATTCAATTCCCTTTCCTTATAATGGATTTGAACAGATATTCTTTTCAGGGGAAGAATCCTTCCCGCTAGCGGAAATAAAAGAGTTTCCGGATAAGGAGGTAAAAGTAGGGATCCTAGGCTATGATTTAAAAAACCAATTTGAAAGACTACAGAGCAATAACCCGAGTTTGGTAAATTGTCCTGATTCTTTGTTTTTCATCCCCACTTTGAAAGTAAAATTTAAAGATGGCAAAGCGGAAATTTTTCATTCCAGGGCTCTGGAAATTTTTGAGGAGATCCAAGGCTTCTCCCAAACTCCTTGCTTACCCGGCGATTTTAAAATTTCAGCCTGCACAACCAAAGAAGAATACATACAAAACGTCCGGCAAATCAAAAATCACATTATAGAAGGAGACATCTATGAAATGAATTATTGCATGGCTTTCAAGGCTACTTTTAATACCTTGGATCCGGTACAAACCTATTTTAAACTTACAGAGAAATCCCCTATGCCCTTTAGCACATTTTTCAAGGGGGATAAAAAATATGTGATCGGAGCTTCCCCGGAAAGGTTCTTAAAAAGATCAGGTTCAAAAATAATAGCCCAACCCATTAAAGGCACTGTGAAAAGAGGTTCTACCCCAGAAATAGATAAGCTGCTCAGGCTACAGTTGCTAAACAGTGAAAAAGAAAGGGCGGAAAATTTGATGATCGTAGACTTGATGCGCAATGATTTGTCAAGGATTTCCAAAATCGGAAAAGTCAAGGTAGAAGAACTTTTTGGAATCTATTCCTTTCAGCGTATTTCTCAAATGATATCAACCGTATCCTCCACCTTGAAGGATCCAATAAGCTTTGAGGAGATTATTGAAAAAACCTTCCCGATGGGGAGCATGACAGGTGCTCCTAAAATTAAGTGCATGGAATTAATCGATCGCTATGAAAATTTCCGCAGGGGCTGGTTTTCCGGTGCTATTGGATATATATCAGCCAATCAGGATTTTGATTTTAATGTGGTGATCCGGAGTATCATTATGGATAAAGGAACAGGCCAGTTGTTTTTCGCAGTGGGCAGCGCCATCACTTTCGATGCAGATCCTGTCCATGAATATAAAGAATGTCTGCTCAAAGCACAGCCTATTTTTGAAGTGCTGCACAGAAAATAAAAAAAGAATCTAAAGTGGATAAAAGTGAATGGGTTTATGAGTGGATAAGTTTGCTTCGCCAGACTCACACTCCCTAACTTCTCCACTTTTAAACTATTCAACTTTTAAGGCTTTTGGCATAGTAATCGCTGTTAAGATGGGCGTAACTAAACTTTAAATTTCATGAATTCCAATGAGAAATATTTCGATGTCGGTGTAAAATACGTTCTTCCATTAACCTTAATTGCCGCAACTTTGGCCATGAAAGGTGCAAGTGGCTGGGGTAAATTTGGCATATTTGTCATATCCACACCTATTATGCTCCTGTCTTTATTGTCTTTGGGAAAAGCAAAAAGAGGTGAATTATTTGAAACAAAAAAACAGGATATTAGAACGGGTAACCTATAGCAAAATTGAATATCAGATTTTCCCTTCGCCAGGTTTTATCCTGAAGAGCAAAGTCATTCCCCCATCGTTCCCCTTCGGGAAGATGGGGTTTTCTTATTGGAGAAGCCAAGTCAAACCTGATCACAAAAAATTGAATATCCACCCGGAGTCCGAATCCTATCCCTACCCCAAGTTCATTAAACCAATCAGAAGTAAATTTACCTCCTGGTAAAGCTTCATTCTCATTGGCAAGCCAAATATTCCCTGCATCCGTAAATACGGCGCCTTGTAATATGGAAACGATGGGGAACCGATATTCCAGATTTCCTTCAATCCTGATATCTCCAGCCTGGTCAAAGAAAGACCCAATATTGTATTCAGCTGGGCGAAAAGTCCCCGGCCCCAGAGACCTGATCCTAAAAGCCCGGATACTGTTGGGCCCCCCGGAAAAATACTGCTTAACGTAAGGGAGAGACAATGAATTCCCATAAGGAAGTCCTAACCCACCAAATAACCGACTGGCAATCACATGGTCCTCGCTAAGCTTGAAATGATACCTTAATTCAACATCACCTTTGGCATATTGCGCGTATTCAAGTCCCAAAAAACTTCTTTCTCCCCCAGCAAATGCTTGATTGAGCAGATTAACTGTATTTCCTGCGAAATCCAAAGTTGTTCCAACAAATATGCTGTGGGTCCGCTCCGGATCTCCCAACTGATTATAATTAAAAATATAATTCACTCCAGCAATAAACTGTTGCTCAAAGCTTCTCCTTAAAAAAGGGTTGCCGTCCAATATTTCTTCAAATTCCGGGGATGTTCTCGAAAGGTTGACATAACTTAAATTGATGGGGTTGATTTCATGGTAGACGTATCGGTTGGCGTTCCAACTATAACCGTAGGAGGCTGAAATGGAATTCAACCGGTACAGACCTACCCTGTTCATAAATTCCACTCCTAAGGAAACCTTTGTTTTGGGTACCGAATAGCTGAACCGTTCTTTTATAGAAATAGGAAAAACCACCCTGGGAAAAATGAGATCCCCCTTGATCCCTGCATCAAAAGAACTTAGGCCACTGCGGTCCCCTCCAGCTATTTGGGTCTCATAGGCAAGGTTCATTGAAAGATTAAATGTCTCACCTCCCTTAAACAGGTTTCTGTTTCTGAAAGTAAGCAACACGCCGGGCCCAGCAAAATTATTGGATTTTGAGATTCCCTGAAGTTCCGCACGTACTGTTCTTTTCTTTAACGGTGACAAAAAAATATTTGCTTCCAGTAACCCCTCCCCATCACCTGATCTGGTCGTATCCTCTTCATCAAACTGAATGTTGACATACCTGTACGATCCGATCGAGGTCAATCTGCTACTAGTACGGCGGGAGGTTTGTGAACTGTATTTCTGTCCCGGCTCAAACAATATATACTGTTCCAGCAGTTCGGGTTTAAAAACCAGCTCGTCCTGCATAAATTTTATATTGGAAACTTCAACAGTGTCTGGATTTTCTTCTTGGCCCTGCAAGGAATAATTGGGGTAAACATTGATGTCCTTTATGACATAAGGAATAATTGACTTTTCTGGAGCATTCTGCTTTATCCTTACAAAAAGGTCAAATTTCTTTTCTTCATAATTATTGGTGTCTGCTTCAAAAATCAAAAAATCAGGGGTAATATTATAGAATCCTTCCAGTTTTAAGGCCTCATCCAATCTGACCCGCTCATCTTTCAAAGCATTGAGGTCAAACCTCATTCCTGGTTTTATATCTGTTTCCTCCAGTAATTCCGCTATTTTTTTTTCAACGGGCAATGAATCCCTTCCCACTTCATATTTTTCGAGAAGGTAAGGTTCTGTCAATGCTGCATGATATTGTACGGAAGTAAACTTCTCTTTTTTGAACACTTCAGACTCCACCATACTGTAAAAGAAGCCTCTGTTCTCCAAACGGTTATAGATTAATTCTTCTGTCTTTTCAGGACTTACTTCAGAGAAATAAACCGGTTCTTCTCCTAATTTATCCTTCAAAAACCGGTTGATAAAACCCGGGTTTTCCTGGCTTCCCTTATAATGTGCCCAGAGACCAATCCTCATACCCAAGATTTTACTGTTTGGTTCAGGATTAAGGAGTTCGTTCAGTTCTCCCTCCACTTCTTTCCTGTCCCTTATTTTGACCTCAGACTCTATTTCTACTTCCCCCCCTGTATAAAGTTGCTCGCCTTCGGGAATAAATTTTTTGACGCCACAGGAATTTATTCCTGCAACAATAAAAACTACCCATACCCATATAATTAATAGTCTATTCATTCCTTATGATACCTGTGTTTTTTTCCTCCCTTACTGCTGAAGTACTGTCCCCTCTCCCTTGCTGGCCCTCTTCATTCTCATTCCCGGGCTTTGAAGATTTTTCGCTGTTGGGACCATTATCCTCCTCATTTTCCGGGTCAATGCCTTTCCATAATTCCCAGAACTTATTAAACTCCCGATTAAAAATTACAGATAAGCCAGTAATTATGAGTTGCCCCTCTATAATGCTTTCAAACTGGTTTTTCCTGAAGCCCCTTAACCTATACCGACCATTTTCGGTTAATAGATATTCCACACTAACATTCCCGAATACAGGATTTCCCCTCTCTGATTCAGGGGAACTACCCTCCACATCAACCTGACTACCCACTTGCACCACTAATCTGTCATTAAACAATCTCTGTTGTGCATTCACGTTCAACTGGGTCCGGTTTTGGCCTGTTCCCTCTTGATAATCTTGAAAACTGTCCAAATCAAAGTCCAATTCCAATCCAGATCCTCCAAAAAGGCTGTTGGAGTAAGCATTCAGCTGTCCGGAAAGCACCTGGCTCACACTGGACCTTGCCATGGCCGTAGTACCCCCTCCAGAGCCATCACTTCCAGTGGCCGGAAAAAACCGGTTTAAAACCAGCAAAGAAAAAACCTGCTTATTAAGTTCGTCTTCCTGGGCATTGACCTGCTGGACCCTGGTATATACGTTTCCACCAATCGCCCCTTGCTCATCTTCTGGCATGTCCAACCCAAAGGATATCAGGGGCTGTAACAATTCTCCTTGAACATTGAGATATACCAAAAATGGCAGTTCCTGGCGGAATTGGTTGGTTATATCCGTATCCGCACCACTCACCTGAGAGGCCATAAGCTCGCTTGCCGAAGTTTCCA
This sequence comes from Anditalea sp., assembly GCA_040905145.1. GTDB lineage: Bacteria > Bacteroidota > Bacteroidia > Cytophagales > Cyclobacteriaceae > DATGMS01. Next base: position 82,619 of record JBBDSC010000139.1, on the reverse strand, counting down.
CCCGGTAAATGGCGCGAATGTCCAATAGGGCATCCATAGGATCCCCACCCCAGGTTACCGTACTTCCTTCTTCTATCTCAAATCTCCTGCTCACCAGATTGTATAGGCTCATTTCGTAATGGCCTTTGTTTACCTCATACTTTCCGGACAAGGTAATCCTGCCATTTGGATCCATGTTTACACTGAGATTGGCTTCTCCCCCTAATTGAAGATTGTCCCCTGAAGCTTCGTCCACCACCACATTGAACACGGCATTCGGTTGCACCACAATAATGGCACTTAATTCAATTCCTGTTAGTTCCGAAGAGGTTTGTTCCTCCTCATTTTGGGTAAGTATCTCATCGGGATTCTCACGGTCCACAAATAAAACCACACCATCCCGCTCCACAATATCCATTTGGGTCTCAGGAATAATAAATGTCAGGTCCGATTCGTCATTTATTTGTAATTTCCCATTTATAATGGGCTGGTTTAAATCCCCTGAAATGTCGATGTCTGCATTTAAATTAAATTTTCCATAAAAGAGATCATTGTCTTCACGGGATGAATTAAGTGCCTGAAAATTTTCCGCATTAAGGGATAAATTAAAAATAGGATTGGTGAAATCTTCGGTCAACACTTCCCCATCAAGGGTAAAATTGTTATTTTCCTCGTCAGTGATGTTAAAAGTGTTCAGGTACAAGCCCGAATTATCAATGCTTACGGATTCGTCTGAAAGATTAAACCGGGAATTTAAGGTACTGACGGTAAAAACTGCATTGTTGAACTGAAAATCCCCTTCATAAGTCGGATCTGTTGTTGTCCCCGATAAATGAATATCACCGGAAATGCTACCTTCTGAATCCCTTATCTGTTCATCGGAAAGTCTTTCTAAGGCAATAAGTTTCAATTCATTCAGGGCCAGGTTCAAATTCAGATTTGCCCCACTATCAGCAGCCACATAATCACCCACTAAATCCAGGTCTATATCTCCTTCCTTCAGCGCCAGATCAAAGTCATACCCTTTGTCTCCTGTAGATTTGGCATCCAAACTAAGATTTCCCAAAGGGACCTGGGTCACTTTTAAACTATCCACATTAAGTTCAGCTATGATTCCGGTTGCTCCAAAAAGATTTTCCAAAATCAATTCCCCGTCCAAGGAACCTTCCGCAATCAGCTCTTCCGGATTAAATAAGCTGGTAAAGGAGGAAAGTTTAAAATCCTGAAAGGATATTCCCAAATGCTCCTCTTCCACTCCTTCTACCTCATTGCTCACCCTAAGTTCCTGATTGTCCCTACTCCAAATAAAATTTTCAAACCTCAAAAAATTCTCAGCAACCAATATGCTGTTATCTTCAGGAATGGACCATTCATTCCTGTTCAAAATCAAAGCATTTGGATCAATTTGGATGTTGACGGTATCACCTGCCATTCCCACACTGGACGCCACGTGAATGAGGGTTTCCTCTTCCTGATAGGAAATAAAATCCAGTTGAAGCCTTTCGTCCATCACCTCCCCCAACAACGAAGTTCTTCCCATGGAAACCGGCCCTGCCACAAGGGACAATAAACCAAACTCAGTTTGTAAATTCTCCTCATCAGCATTCATCCTCAATTTTAAACTGTCAATCTCAATATTGTTATACAGTACATAGGGCAGGTCAATGTTGGCTGTCAACAATTTGTCTTCTTCTTTAAAGTCAATTTTCATATGGACAGAATCCAACTGCTCCAATCCCTCTAAAAACACTTGCTGAAGAATAGGGGTTGAACGTAGGGCGAGATCCATTTCCATCTCTACCCCACGTGCCACTGTATCCATATAGATGGAATCACTCAAGTAGGTGCTAATATGCCTTTGAATAGCTGAACCAAATTCTGCAGGAGAAGCATTGGATCTCAACCTTATATCCAACATATCCCCCATTAAATCCAGGCTTGTAGTGTCATTCCTTACCCTGGCAGTTAGGTCAACCGGGCCAAGTTGAAATGGTCGCCGATCATATACGACCATGCCATCTGAAATAATGGTTGTCACATCAAATTCTTCGGGATTTCCCTCAAAAGTAGCATCCAATTTGAGGCTGGCCCTTATTTCCCTGGAAGTAACCCCTAATGAAAACAAATCAGCTCCATGAAGATCCATGATCAATTGGTATTTCGGCGATATCGAATCCAGGTTTGCCAGTGCATGCAGGTCCACATCGAGATCTTCACCTTGAAGACTCAGATCAACTTCCCCTTCTCCGTTTTTCATTTCCCCTTCAAGGGAAAGGCCCGAATAATCCGCATTGTTAATTTCCAATTTCTTAAAGTTGGAAGTCAAAATAGCATCTAGATTTTCCAGGCTGCTGCCTTTTCCTTCAGTATGTATTTCAAAAGTCATCGTTCCCAATTGTTCATTCTGAAGCAGCTCATTGAGTTGAAGCTCCTCTACCTGCAAAATTGCATTAAAAGCAATCTGCTCGGTATTGACAAACCGCCCATCCAACCGCACTTCCCCCTCCGGCATTTGTAGCGATACCTCAGCAACCATATCATCTAAGCTTCCCTTAATCTCACTTTCTATCAACACTTCTTCTGGGAGACGGATGCCCAAATCATTTTCATTTACAAAATGAAGCATATCTTCCCGCTGGGTCCTAAAGTCTAAAGTAGAAAAATCCAAAAATAGCCGATCTGCATCCATGGGATTGCCGACGGTACCTTTCGCATCCAATCTTGTGTCATTTCCCCAATTCACAATAACCTGTGCTATATTCAATGAAGAAAATGTGCCATTTAGATCCATATCGGCAGCAAAAGGCTTTTGAGCAACAGCTTCTATATCAGGGTTCTTCTTCAGATCGGGAATGAAATAATAGGCATCCTTTATATCCGCTTCCACCATTGCTTTCAGATTAACTTTTACCTTTTCCGGGAAGTTAATAAGTTCATCTATTGAAACATACTCCAGATTTACCCCTCCCCACAAATCGCTCCTGTTGGTCGATACCTGAAGTTTTGAAAGTCGCATGGCCTGGTCGGACAAACCAAGGGACAATGTCATCTCCTGAAGCCTAAATCCACTGATTTCTTCGAAAGAAAATGTCTCCAAGTTAATACCCGCCTTTTTTTCTTTTAAAAAAATATTGTTGGCCATAAAGGTGAAATTACGCAAATCGATGGCCTCGGGATTAAAATACCCTTCTTGGGGCTTTTCCCCACCCGACTGATAAAGTATCCGGTTTTCCGCCAAGGAAACTTGATCCACTTCGATGGTCCAATCAGGCCATTCAAAGCTCCCTTCGGGGGAAGGTTTCTCTTCTGAGTTTTGCTGGATTTCCTGTTGTGCTACCTTAAAAATTATTTCGGAATCATGCAACCTAAGCGTCTTTAACATCACTTTGTTTTTACCCAAATCTGCTTCAGGCAGTTCTACCAAAAAATCCCCTAATGAGACCTCGGCCATCATTCCATCCGGTTCAGATTCGTAATAGGCCATGACATTGCTGATGGCCATTTGATCTATGATGACCAAGGGCATAGGTGCTGAGGTCGTATCTTCTTCTGATGCTTCAAAAGGCTTGGTTTGCTTATAAAAGATATGGGAGTTGTTAAACTCAAAGCTTTTGATATAGAAATCCATTTTGTTGAGATCCAGCCTCTCCATATCCAATGTCAAAAGCCCAAGTTGAAACTCTCCTTCAATACCCATCACCTCATCCTGATAGGAAACGTCAAAGTCCTTCAGATTTATAGGGCCCAACTCAATATCAGGAAAAGAGGAGGCGGTGTTATCGGTAGCGGTAGGTTCGGCCTTTGTAGTGGTGTCTGTATCCGTCACCAAGGCTTCCATTATAAAATCAAAGTTAAATCTTTCTGTTTCAGCATCCCTAAAAACATTTGCTTTCAATCCATTCCATTCCAGTTTACTCACATGAATGGCTCCGTTTTTGATAAGGGGCAAAAAGGCCACACCTGTTTCCAGAGATTTTGAATACAATAGCGTATCTGCCTGCTGGTCCTCAAGGTATAGGCCTTCTAAATAAATATTCCCTGAAAAAGTGACAAAAAGCCGATCCAGAGCAACCTTAGATTCGGTTTTATTGGACACGTAGGTAACTGCTTTATCCACTATGACCTGTTGTCCCCAAGGGCTTCTTATAAATAATAAAAGTGCTACCACTAAAATCACCAAAGCCAAAAGTAGCCAACCGATTACTTTTAAAACCTTAAATGATATCTTCGCTGCTTTATTCAATGGAAAAACAAAAATTAAACTTTAAATTTATCAATATTCAATCATAAATCTTTTTTAATTTTAATTTCCTTTTTAAATCAAAATAAAAAGAGTAGACCGGTTTTTTATTATTTCAAAAACAATACCATAATTAAAATGGGGCCTTGTAGACCTATCACTATAATCTTACAAACTCTTCAGCTGTTCATTTAATTTACGAGCTATATTCCCATTCATGTTCATGATTCAGAAAGTAACTTACATCCTTTTCGAGTGGTGGGGTTAAATAATTTATGGTTTATTCTCTGTCATTTTGTCGGTATTTTACTAAATTCGCACCTTAGAAAGTTAAAAGGGTGAAGCATGGAAAACTTAATTAAAGATATAGACATAATGGCTTCCGAAGAAGCAGAACCTTGTGATTTCAAGACCACTCTGGAAGAAAATACAGGTAAAAACAAAAAACTTTACATTGAAAGTTATGGCTGCCAGATGAACTTTTCCGATAGTGAAATAGTGGCTTCCATCATGAAGGATAATGGATTTGACACTACTTCGGATTTTGAGCATGCTGATGTCATTTTTTTGAATACCTGTTCCATAAGGGACAAAGCGGAACAAACCGTAAGAAAGCGGTTGACCCAATTCAATTCCCTTAAAAAGAAAAAACCGGAAATGACCATTGGGGTGTTGGGCTGTATGGCTGAAAGATTAAAAGACCAACTTTTGGAAGAAGAGAAGTTGGTAGATATGGTGGTGGGGCCAGATGCCTACAGGGATTTGCCGAAGCTGGTATTGGAAGCTGAAGACGGCAATAAAGGGATCAACACTTTTTTGTCCCGGGAAGAGACCTATGCTGATATTTCCCCCGTAAGGCTTAATTCAAATGGTGTCAGTGCCCTAATTTCCATCATGAGAGGTTGTGACAACATGTGCTCTTTTTGTGTGGTGCCTTTTACCAGGGGAAGGGAGCGTAGCCGCGACCCTTATTCCATTGTTAGGGAAGTGCAAGAAATATTTGATCAGGGATATAAAGAAGTGACCCTTTTGGGACAAAATGTAGACAGTTATAAGTGGTCTGCTGAAGAAAACAATAAAGCCAGGTTAAATAAAAAGCAGGAGGTTTCTGAAGTGGTGAACTTTGCCAATCTGCTGGAAATGGTAGCTTTGATAAGCTCTGACCTGAGGGTAAGGTTTTCCACCTCCCATCCCAAGGATATAACAGATGAGGTATTATATACCATTAAGAAACACGAGAATATCTGTAATTATATTCATCTGCCTGTACAGAGTGGCAATTCCAGGATATTGAAGATGATGAACCGTACCTATGACAGGGAATGGTATCTAGAACGGACAGCTAAAATCCGGGAAATCATCGGAGAGGAATGTGGTATTTCCTCAGATATGATATCGGGCTTCTGCTCCGAGACAGAAGAAGAACACCAGGACACCCTTTCTTTGATGGAATTGGTAAGGTATGACTTTTCCTATATGTTCTATTACTCAGAGAGACCGGGTACATTGGCCGCTAAAAAATACAAAGATGATATCCCACTGGCCACCAAAAAAAGAAGGCTGCAGGAAATTATTGACAAGCAAAACCAACTTTCCCTTGAACGGAACAAACTAGACATAGGGAAAGTCCAGAAGGTTTTAATAGAAGGGTTATCCAAGCGTTCGAATGAACAACTAAGAGGCCGAAACACAGCCAACAAGATGGTTATTTTACCTAAGGTCAATCTGAAGAAAGGGGACTACGTTGACGTGAAAATAATAGACTGTACCCCTGCAACTCTATTTGGTGAATTGATCAATTAATTTTGTCCAAATAAAAACATGATAACAGATTCAGAGGTACTGAATATTAAACAGCGTTTTGGCATCATTGGCAATAGCCCCCTTTTAAACCATGCTATTCGGGTGGCCATGCAAGCATCGCCCACAGATATGACTGTCCTTATTACGGGTGAAAGCGGTAGTGGTAAAGAATCTTTTTCGAAGATTATCCATTCCCTGAGTAGCAGAAAGCATGGGAAATTCATAGCTATAAATTGTGGGGCAATACCTGAAGGAACAATTGATTCAGAACTTTTTGGCCATGAAAAGGGATCTTTCACCGGTGCCTATGAGGCCAGAAAGGGCTATTTTGAAGTGACCGATGGCGGATCTATTTTTTTGGATGAAATAGGGGAAATGCCTTTGGGGACACAAGCAAGGCTATTGAGGGTATTGGAAAACGGGGAATTCATTAAAGTAGGCTCCTCAAAAGTACTTAAGACAGATGTACGCGTGATCGTAGCCACCAACGTGAACCTTATCAAAGCGGTAGATAAGGGGAAATTTAGGGAAGACCTGTATTACCGGTTGAATACCGTCCCCATCTACGTCCCCCCTCTCAGGGAACGGGGAGAAGACATAGTTTTGTTGTTCAGAAAATTCACCACTGACTTTTCTGAAAAATACCATGTCAGGCCCATTTCATTAAATCAAGAAGCCAAGGCATTGCTAATAAAATTTCCTTTCCCAGGAAATATCCGGCAACTCAAAAATTTAGCAGAACAAATCTCGTTATTGGAAGAAGATAGGGAAGTGGATGCAGAGACATTATTCAAATACCTCCCAACGGAACAGTCAAGACTCCCCGCCACCTATACAAAACCTTCGGGATTCGGTACGGAATCTGGTGACTTTTCTGAAAGGGAAATTTTATATAAGGTTCTCTTTGACATGAAAAAAGACGTGACAGATCTAAAAAAATTGGTATTGGATTCTTTTCACTCTGGAGGATTGAACCAAAATATAATAAAAAAGCATCAAACATTGTTTGAAGACATGGAATCTACTATCTCCTTTGAAGAGGAACAAAATCACTCCTCCTCATTGCCCTTGATATTGGGTTCCCACAACAATGAAAGGAATGAGGAGGAGGAGGATAAATACGAAGACAACTCCATTGAAGACATCATGCACGAAGAAGACGAGGCTTCCCTGTCCATTGAAAAAAAAGAAAAAGAACTTATTGCTAAAGCCTTGAAAAAGCATCATAATAAAAGAAAATACGCTGCAATGGATTTAGGCATTTCAGAGAGGACACTCTACCGTAAAATAAAACAATATGACATCAGTGAATAAAAAGAAACTGCTCTATATTGCTTTAATCTGTCCGGTCCTATTTCTTTCCGCTTGCAAAGTAGAATATAGCTTTACTGGAACTACCATAGATTACAATATTACCCAAACATTTTCCATCGATAATTTCTTCAATGATTCAGGTGGTGGACCGGCAAATATGGGACAGCTGTTTACAGAAGAGCTTAAAGACTACTTTCAAAGGAATACCCAATTGGAACTGATCAGGAACAATGGGGACTTGCAGTTTTTTGGTGCCATTACCCGATACACCATATCTCCGCAAGCAACCGTATCGAGTCAGGATCCTAATACTCCCGACCGTGCCGGGCAAATGAGATTGAACATAGCCGTGCAGGTAGATTATACTAACATGATCAATGAGGAAGAGAATTTGAGCCAGACATTTTCCTTTTATCAGGATTATGATCCCAGGGTCACTTCCTTGCTTCAAGTAGAAACAGAACTCATTGAAGTCATATTTGAAAATATCATTCAGGATATTTTCACCACAACGGTAGCCAATTGGTAAAATTCATTAAATTTAGGTAACCAAACTAGAATAATCCGGTGAACTCAATGCAATTTTTAACCTTATTGAACAAAGGGAATTCCCTGCAAAAGGAGGATTTTCAGGCTTTGGTAAAGCTCCATGAAACTTTCCCCTATTTCTCAATTCCAAAAATTCTGGCTGCTAAATATGAATTGGCAAAGACCCGGGGAGAATCCCAGGAACTTCTACACTGGGCCTCCATACAAAGCCCTGACAGGGCTTGGCTCAAAAAATTGATTGAAGACAACATTGGTTTCTTGCCCCCTTCAACAGCCGCTGAACCATCTGGAAAAGCAAAAGCTGAAGAAGACCAAACAGAAAACCATAATATCCAGGGACCTGAGGATTCTGCCAAAGAAGAGGAGGCAGCAAAAACATCCTTTAGCCGCGCAGAAATTTTGAGAAAGTTAGAGGATAATCTCAAAAGGTTTAAGAATCCCAAAAAACCGGTGGAAAAATTAGATGACCCCAACCTTGAACCACCTGGGGGACCTCCAAAAAGAAGTTCAGCCGGGGAGGACCTGATAGAGACTATCAAAAAGAAAGAGAAAAAGGTGATATTGGATGCCCGTAAAATAGAGCAGAATGATATCATCAAAGCTTTTAGCAAAAAAAAGATCAATCTATTAGCATTTAGGGGAAATGAGGACACCGATCATTTAGCGGATCTATCGGAGGTAAGTACAGTATTTAACGATAAGCTCGTTTCAGAATCCTTTGCCAAACTGCTGATCAAGCAGAACAAAAAGGATAAAGCCATTGAAATATATCAAAAATTAATCTTGAAATTCCCGGATAAAACAGCTTACTTTGCTGACTTGATAAAGAAATTAGAAGATTAACTTAATTATACCATGTTTACTATCATCATTAGTTTTATCATTATCCTCTCTGTATTATTGATCTTGGTGATCCTGGGCCAAAATTCAAAAGGAGGTGTGGGTGCTGCATTTGGAGGGAGCGCATCACAAGTCATGGGCGTGACAAAAACAGGAAACATCCTGGAAAAATCAACCTGGGTATTGGCAGTAAGTGTTTTGCTGTTATCGTTGGTTTCCTCTGCCTTTCATAGCACAAGCAGTCCAGGTTACTCATCCCCAAATATAGAAAATGCCAGCAAACAAATGATTACCCCTTCTTTTGACGATTCGGAAAGTTTACTGCCTATTCAAGAGGATCTCCCTACAGAGCCTGCAGAAAATGATACCACTGAAGGGGGGGAATAATAAGTCTCTTATAAACCACCAAGGCTGCCTATTCAAAAAGGCAGCCTTTTTTTGTTTGGCAATTTATTCCAAACCATTTATTCCCCGCTTTTATCAAAAATGAAATATTGGATATGGTATGATTTTTGGCTAACTTGAAGTTCCATCTAATTCATTTTATTTTATGTTTGAAAATTATCTCACACTAGAAGATATTGGTGCAATGGATTGGCCAAATATCATCCTTTGGGCAGCTCCCGTGATGTTTTTATTGGTTTTTTTAGAATGGGGGTTAAGTATTTATCACAATAAGGATGCTTATGATGGCAAGGATTCCATGGCTGCAGCAGCCATTGGCCTGGTGAATGTCGGAATCAGTGCATTGGTCAAAGTGGCCACTTTTGGGGCAGTGCTCTTCTTCTGGAATATTGTGCCGTGGAAAATTCCCCCTATCTGGTGGTCTTTTATTCCTTGTTTTATTGCCATTGATTTCGCCAGATATTGGGCTCACCGGATATCTCATGAACAAAGGTTTTGGTGGGCCACCCACATTGCCCATCATAACTCCAGAAAGTACAATTTTTCCGTTTCTTTCCGTCTAGGATGGACCCAACATATCAAATTTATTTTCTTTATCCCTGTAGTGATGTTGGGTTTTGATCCCTTTGTGTTCTTCATTTGTCACCAAATTGCCGTCTTATATCAATTCTGGATACATACAGAATATATTAAAAAATTGCCGACACCAATAGAATATATTTTCACCACTCCGTCCCATCATAGAGTCCACCATGGGAGTGATGAACATTACCTGGATAAAAATTATGGTTCTACCCTAATAATCTGGGACCGTATGTTCGGAACCTTCATGCCTGAAGGGGAAAGGCCAACTTACGGAATTACAAAAAACATATCCTCTTACAATCCGGTAATTTTGGTTTTCCATGAATGGATAGATATAGTCAAGGACCTTAAAAAAGCGGAGAGCTTTAAAGAAGTCTTTCAAATTTTGTTTGATAAACCCGGTGCTGAGATCATTAAAAACCGTGAATTGGCAAAAGAAAGGTTGAGGAATGGAAAGGAAGCCAATGAAGGAGAAACCAATCCAGTTAAAAACCTGACTTCAGCTCCCTCTCCCATACTGTCCAACGAAACATCACTTCTTAATAAAGAAGATTAATGGAAGTCCTGCTTTTGTCGGGTTTTTCATTAGTTTAATGACACAGGAGCCTTGATTACTTTATAATATTCCAACAGATATCCCTTTCCTGAAGGATATCGGATGTTCTGGTGAAATTTTCTGCATCAGGCAATCCCTGACATTTTGAACAGCACCCCAAAGTAAAATTGACAGAAAGAAGAAAAAAACAAATCCAAGCCTGTCATCAGCGGCTGTTTATACGACTTTATGTCATAAAGTAATAGAAAAACGGCTTTGGCACAATAAGTGCAATGGGGAAACCCGTAATCAAGAAAAATTAACCTTTAAAATAACGTAAAAAATGTCAAAAGTGAACATCCAACCTCTTGCAGACAGGGTTTTAGTTGAACCTGCTGCTGCTGAAGAGAAAACTGCTTCAGGTCTTTACATTCCCGACACTGCTAAAGAAAAGCCACAAAAAGGAACTGTAGTAGCAATTGGAAACGGCAAAAAAGACGAGCCTTTGACTGTAAAAGTAGGTGATACGGTACTTTATGGTAAGTATTCAGGAACTGAATTAACAGTAGGAGGTAACGATTATTTGATTATGAGAGAAGCTGATATTTTTGCTATTCTTTAATTAATCTCTGATCATTTTATTCAAATTAAACATTTAAAATCAAATCAAAAATGGCTAAGGAATTATTTTTCAACACAGACGCAAGAGACAGGCTTAAAAAAGGCATTGATACTCTTGCTGATGCAGTTAAAGTTACATTAGGACCTAAAGGTCGTAATGTTATACTTGATAAAAAATTCGGCGCTCCTACCATCACTAAAGATGGTGTAACGGTAGCTAAGGAAATTGAATTAGATCAACCTATTGAAAACATGGGGGCTCAACTGGTAAAGGAAGTGGCCTCCAAAACTGCTGATGATGCAGGGGATGGAACAACCACCGCTACGGTGTTGGCCCAGTCAATTTTTAATGTGGGTATCAAAAACGTAGCTGCAGGCGCTAACCCTATGGATCTTAAAAGAGGCATAGACAAGGCAGTAATAGCTGTAGTCAATGAATTAAAAGCCACTTCCAAGCAAATATCCACTTCTAAGGAAATCGCCCAAGTAGGCACTATCTCCGCCAATAATGACGAAGAGATTGGTAAAATGATTGCTGATGCGATGGAAAAGGTGGGGAAAGACGGCGTTATTACCGTGGAAGAAGCAAAAGGTACAGAAACTGAAGTTAGGACTGTGGAAGGTATGCAGTTTGACAGAGGTTACCTTTCTCCTTATTTCACGACCAACACTGAAAAAATGGAAGCGGAATTGGAGAATCCTTACATCTTGATCTATGACAAGAAAATTTCTTCCATGAAAGAATTGCTTCCTATTCTTGAGCCTGTGGCCCAGTCTGGAAGGCCTTTATTAATTATAGCCGAAGATGTGGACGGAGAAGCGCTTGCTACCCTTGTAGTAAATAAAATAAGGGGTGCATTAAAAGTAGCTGCTGTCAAAGCTCCGGGATTCGGGGACAGAAGAAAAGCCATGCTTGAAGATATTGCTACTTTGACCGGTGGTACAGTAATATCGGAAGAAAGAGGCTATAAACTGGAAAATGCCACTGTTGAATATCTCGGTTCTGCTGAAAAAATCAATATTGATAAAGACAACACCACCATTGTAAACGGTGCGGGTGAATCCTCAACTATTCAGGCCAGAGTTGGAGAAATAAAATCTCAAATTGAAAAAACCACTTCGGATTACGACAGGGAGAAATTGCAGGAAAGATTGGCCAAACTGTCAGGTGGTGTGGCTATCCTATATATCGGTGCAGCTACTGAGATGGAGATGAAAGAAAAGAAAGACCGTGTAGATGATGCCCTTCATGCCACTAGGGCCGCAGTACAGGAAGGTGTAGTCGTTGGAGGCGGTGTTGCCCTACTACGAGCAGCCAAAGCACTTGACAATCTAAAAGGTTTGAATGAAGACGAAGATACTGGGATCAATATCATCAGATTGGCGGTCGAAGCTCCTTTAAGGATTATCGTGAGCAATTCTGGTAAAGAAGGATCAGTGGTCATTAACAGAATCAGGGAAAACGAAGGTGACTTCGGTTATAATGCCAGAACGGATAAATTTGAAGATTTATTCAACGCTGGGGTAATTGACCCAACCAAAGTAACCCGTCTAGCATTGGAAAATGCGGCTTCCATTGCTGCATTATTGTTGACTACCGAATGTGTAGTAGCCGATGTGAAAGAAGATGCTCCTGCTATGCCTCCTATGGGCGGCGGCGGCCACGGCGGAATGGGTGGAATGATGTAATCCTCCTATTTCGAAGTGTTTCAAAAAAAAGGGAAGTATTTTATACTTCCCTTTTTTTATTCATAAACAGGAATTTTACCTAATTCTTAGATGCATTTTAGTATCTTTTAAAAATAAAATTTTATATTCGTATTTTCAAAATATATCCTTAACCAGTCTGTTAGTGATTGTAACATCATTCAATAATCTTGATTAATTAATGTATTCATTTGATTTAATTGTGCTGATTGACGACGATCCAATCAATAATCTGATTAATAAAAGGTTGATAAGCAAATTAGATTTATCCCCCAATATCATAGAATTTTTAGAAGCTGAAAAGGCCCTGAACTACCTTTGTTCTAGTGATGAGAGGAAACAAACATTAATCTTTTTGGACATCAATATGCCAGTAATGAATGGATGGGATTTTTTGGGTCATTATGCCAAAATAGAAAATAAGAGAAAGGACTTGATCATTATGCTTTCGAGCTCCATAAATTATCAAGATCGACAAAAATCCCTGGAATATGATTATGTGAAAGGATTTATAGAGAAACCTCTAACCCCTGAAAAATTAGAAAAATATTATGGGGATTAACTAGCTCCCCGAAATAATAAGATGCCACATCTTCCAAAAAAAATATACTGATGATGTAGTGAGAATCATGGCTTGGCGAAAAGATATTAAATTTATCCTCACACCGGGAATTTACTTTACTTCATATTTGCCGGAAAATTTTTTGAAATATTTATTATTCTTTTATCTTTGCAATCAAATTTTATAGGTCGTTAGCTCAGTTGGTTCAGAGCGCTGCCTTGACAGGGCAGAGGTCACCAGTTCGAGTCTGGTACGGCCTACTTTTATAAAATTAAATCTATACTTTTCACCTTTTTTACTTTACATTCAGATGAAATTCCCAGAACAATTTATAAAAAAGCGGACTTTCCGTTTCCTCCTTTGGGAAAAAGTTTAGTTGAGCTGATTTTTTAATCTTATATTACAGTCGTTATTTTAATATAATACATAATAATTTACTCAATAAATGACTAATCTTCATAATGCGGTGCAAGCATCCAATTGCATTCAATCACTGGCATTGAAGGCCATGAAAAAACTTTCTGCTTCCCATCCGGCTTACAAGGTTGCGCTTGAATGTTCTAAAAATCCTGTGGGTTATGTTAGATTTGGTGAATTTGACGCAATTCTTAAATTTCTTGAACTAAAATCGTCCCTAAAAATCCTGGATATAAGTAGCCCTCAGTGGAATTAAACGTGTTCTTAAACCAGAAGGTGAATTTTTAATGACTGTTCCCTATAAATCCCAAAGTAATATTGTATATACAAATGGAGCAGTATATGAAAGAAGTAAGAAAACAAAAAATTTCTATGCACGGGAATATGATGAGCTAATGTTCAATCAATTGGTGGAAAGTACAGGTTTTTCCAGTTTAGGTTGCTTCTTCATTTGTGAGAAGAAAGGATTTTTTGCTGAAGATTATTATAAATGGGGACCAGGAAAAAACCGATTGCTATGGAAATACATGATAAAAATAAGGCAAAAGCTAGAAAGCATAACTAGAATACCAATTACCAAGATGATCGCCAGGCATTACCTTAAAGTTACACCAGAAAACACCTATCGGCTAGTCAATATTGCTGTGAAGCTCAAAATATAAAATTAAAACAAAGGATTTTTAACCCTATGGACTTAATTCCAACATCTTTTACCTTTCATTACCTTTAGTCTAAACCGGCCGCCTCAAATAAAATTTCTACAGGATGCAAGGCTTTTCTACCTGTTCCATCCGCTATTTGGTGCCTACAACTGGTGCCCGAAGCTGCAATCAATGTTTCTTCATCCAATTTTCTGATAGCCGGAAAGAGCACCAACTCCCCTATTTGTAGACTGACATCATAATGTTCCTTTTCATACCCAAAAGAACCTGCCATGCCGCAACACCCTGATGGGATTACCTCCACTGAATAATTGCGGGGCAAGGAAAGCAACTTTGAGGAGAAACTGATGGAAGAAAGGGACTTTTGGTGACAATGACCATGGAGGACTACTCTCTTCCTATCATCGGTAAATTGTCCTGATTTTATATTGTCCGCTAACATTTCCCTTACCAAAAACTCATCGATCAGCTGACAGTTCCGCTTTAATTTCTTGGCATCCTCTACCAGATCAGGGGTCACTAACCTTGGATATTCATCCCTGAAGCCCAAAATAGCGGATGGTTCAATGCCGATCAAGGGGCTATCCTTTGAGATCAAATCCCTGAAAGTTTTAACATTCCGTATTGCCAGATCCCGTGCCCGGTCCAATAGACCTTTGGACATGGCCGCCCTTCCACTTTCAGCATGATCCATCATCTTCACCTCATAGCCCAGGTAATGGAGGAGCTTGACCGCTTTAATGCCTATTTCACTATCATTGTGATTGGTAAACTCATCACAGAATAAGAATACCGTTTTGTGAGGATGGGGATTTTGCGGTAATTGTGCATATTTTCTTATATACCATTTCTTCAAACTCAGTTTGCTGATCTGCGGCAACCTCCGTTCCGGGGCCACTCCCAGCATCTTTTTAAGGAAATTGCCCGTCATTTTGTTGTTAAGAAAAAAATTGGAAATCCCCGGAACGATGCTTCCCAGTTCATTTAGGGAATTAATATAGGCAAAGGCCCTGGAACGAAAGGGTATACCATTGGATTTTTGATATTGATGTAGAAATTCGGCCTTCAACGTGGACATGTCCACGTTGGAGGGGCATTCCGAGGTACAGCCCTTGCAGGAAATACACAGATCCATCACCTCCTTGATTTCCGGATGGTCAAAAGGATTTTCCTTGGTATTGTTGGTAAGGAATTCCCGTAGGGTGTTGGCCCTTCCGCGGGTGGTATCCTTTTCATTTCGGGTAGCCATATAACTTGGGCACATGGTACCACCCGAAACAGGTAATTTCCTACAGTCACCTGAGCCATTACATTTTTCCGCCGCCCTTAATATCCCTCCGGTACTGCCAAAATCAAACATGGTTTTGATCTCTGGGGCAACCATATCGGGTTCATATCGTAATGAGGTGTTCATGGCTGGGGCATCCACTATTTTACCTGGATTGAAAATATTGTCCGGATCCCAAGCCTTTTTTATCCTCCTAAACAATTCATAATTTTCCGGTCCCACCATCAAAGGAATAAAGGCTGCCCGGACGCGGCCATCACCATGCTCGCCACTGAGTGATCCATCATAGGATTTGACCAATTTGGCCACCGCTTCACTAATCAAATAAAATTCTTTTACATCCTTTGACTTTTTAAGGTCCAGAATCGGGCGAAGGTGGATTTCACCCGCACCGGCATGGGCATAATACACGGGATATTGGTCAAACTTTTCCATGATTTGGGCAAAATCCTCAATATAATTGGCCAGATCATCGATATCCACCGCTGTATCCTCGATACAAGCCACTGCTTTCTTATCCCCCGGAATATTGGCCAATAAACCCAAACCAGCACTTCTCAACGACCAGACGCTTTTTGTGTTTTCTGGAAAGATTATAGGAAAAGCATAGCCAAGACCAGCCACCTTTAAGGCTTCTATCAGCTTATAGGCTTGCTCCTCCGCTTCAAACAATGTTTTTCCCCTAAACTCGATCATTAAAATAGCCATGGGATCACCCTCTACAAAATACCGGTTTTTGTTCTGCTCGATATTTTCTTTGGTACAATCCAGGATAATTTTGTCCATCAACTCACATGCGGTAGGCTGAAGCTTCATGGCAATCTGTGTGGCCTTCATGCTTTCATTGATACTGTCGAAATGTGCCGCTACTACTACATCAAAAGGGTCCGGCAACGGATCCACATGAATTTTGATCTCTGTGGTAAAAGCCAAAGTCCCCTCCGATCCACAGAGCAATTTGCAAAAATCAAATTTCGTATCCCTATCCGTGAAAATTTCCGTATTCAAAAGATAATCCACAGCATAACCGGTATTGCGGCGGTGAATGGTGGCTTTTGGGAAATGCTCCCTGATCTGTTTTTGATTCTTAGGTTCTATGAGTTCCTGATGGATCTCCCGGTACAAGTCACCTTCCATTCCCGGCATTTGTAGCTTTTCTTCAAAGGCTTCCTTTGTCAATTGACCAAAAACAGCCTCTGAACCATCGCTTAGAACAACTTTTAACTCCAGGGCATGCTCCCTGGTGGAACCATAAATAATAGAGGTGGTCCCGCATGAATTGTTCCCGATCATACCCCCGATCATGGCGCGATTGGCTGTAGAAGTGGTCGGACTGAAAAAGAAGCCATGGGGTTTTAGAAATTCATTGAGTTCATCCCTTATTACTCCAGGCTGTACCCTTACCCATCCTTCTTCTTTATTGAATTCTATAATTTTATTAAAATATTTGGATACATCCACCACTATCCCATCACCCACACATTGACCGGCCAGTGAAGTCCCTGCTGTCCTTGGGATCAAAGAGGTTTTATTCTTTTTGGCAAAGTCAATGAGTTTTTTGATGTCCGCGCCAGACTTCGGTAAAGCCACTGCCAGTGGCAATTCCCTGTAAACAGAGGCATCAGTGGCATAAAGGGTTTTTCTTAATTGATCAAAATATAAATCCCCTTCCAGCTTTCTGGCGAGTTGGGTCAGTTGAGGTGATAAATCTGGTTCACTTATTGTCATACCTCAAAAATAAGACAGCTATCGGTAGTAATAAATAATTCTGATAAATATCTAGTATAAATTTACAGAAACTTTCACTGTTTCGGCTTCTAAAACTTCTACCTATTGATTAGTCGAATACAAGTATATTGAAAATAAAGGCCTTGAGGAATAACATGCCAAGTTAACTACAATTAATTATGATTATATCTAAATTAAAAAGTGCGTGGGATATCACAAAAGAAACGCTACGGAAATTTCAGAAGTCCAAACCCATAGTTTATAGTGCTGCCATTGCTTTTTTTACCATATTTTCATTACCCCCCATGCTGATCATCATTATACAGGTGGCGGGCAGATTTTTAGGCGAACAGGCTGTCAGGAGTGAAATTACTTCACAGATTCAGACCCTGATTAACCAAAAAAATGCGGATCAGATAAATGAAATCCTTCAAAATTCTGATGGTTCAGAATCCGGGACTTTAGCGACTATAATAGGTGTAGCAGGCCTTCTTTTTAGTGCCACAATAGTTTTTAACTTTATTCAAAAAGCCCTCAACTCAATTTGGTGTGTTAAACCTAAGCCAAAAAGAAGTATTGTAAAATTTATAGTTGATCGGCTTCTTTCATTTACCATGGTAGTTGCATTGGGTCTACTTTTGCTGGTTTTCCTTATTATAGATGCCATCCTCATAATATTCCGTGATTATATCAATGAAAAGCTGTTTGGATATACAGGCCATCTCATGCAGGTACTTAATTTTCTTATCCCCCTGCTTGTGGTGACTTTTATATTCGCCATGATCTTTAAAATACTTCCCGATGCGAAGATCAAATGGAAAGATGTAAGAGTTGGTGCTTTTGTCACCGCATTATTGTTCACCCTGGGCAAATATATAATCGGTCTGATCCTGGGAAATACCAACATTGCCTCCACTTATGGGGCAGCAGGTTCTTTGGCGGCCATATTATTGTGGGTATTTTATTCTACCATAATTATGCTCCTGGGCGCGGAATTTACAAAAGTAAACACAGAAAGAAGAGGCAGACGTATTAGGCCAAAGAAACACGCGGTACTGGTAGAAGTAAAAGAAGTGAGTTATGAAGATCAAGGCAATAACAACCAGAATATCAAATAGGTCAAACGGATGCTTTCTTAAATAAAAATCTTAAAAATAAGTCTGCCACTATTCTTCCACCAAATCCAGTTCAATAGAAAAAGTAGACCCCTGGTCCTGTCCTTCACTTAGGGCCCAAATTTTGCCATGATGGGCGCTGATAATTTCTTTTACTATCCACAAACCTATGCCTGATGATATTTCCCTGCCGGTCGGCTGGGCACTAAGTCTACTAAAAGGCTTATAAAGCCCTTCCTTGTCTGCAGCTGATAACCCTGGCCCCTCATCCTGCACTTCCAATATCACTTTTTTCCCCTTGCTATAGGTGGTTATTTGAATGGTGGAATTATAGGGGGAATATTTAATCGCATTGTTTATCAAGTTATCTACGGCATCCGTCAACCTGTTTTTGTCTGCATTAATTTTTAATACATCATTATCAATATTGAGTTTCAATTGCTGATTTTTATCTATTGCTGCAATTTGATTCGTTTTTACGGTGTGTCTGACTATTTCGGTAAAATCCACCTTTTTGAAGGCATAGGAAGAGGTTGCATTGTCATGAGCCGACCGAACTAAAAATTCATTGATTTCCTTGGCATTTTTAAGTGCAGAATTCTCCAGTAATTTTAGAATCCGCTCAAAATCCTCAGGATTGTTTTTTGAATCCCGCAAGACCTCTATAAAAGCAGGGATATTGTTGGTGAAACCTTTTAAATTGTGGGTAAGCAGATAAGTCAGTTCTGTTTGGTTCTTAATGGCCGTCCTAGCCTGAAGGCGCAGTTCCATTTGATTCATGACCACTTTAGCAAGACTTTTCAATGTCTCTTTTTGATCATTTGTGATATTTCTGGGTTTCCTATCTATGACACACAAAGTCCCCAGATTATACCCATCTTTGGTGGCAAGCGGTGCGGCTGCATAAAATTCCAACCCAAAACTTCCGGCTACCAGCTTATTGGCAAGTGTCCGGGGATCTTTGCTTGCTTCTTCCACTAAATAAATCTCATCAGTAAAAATTGCCGATGCACATAATCCTTCTTCTTTTTCAACTTGGGGAAGATCTACACCTAATCTGGATTTAAACCAAATCCTATCTTTATCTACCAGAGAAATTATGGCAATCGGGACTTCAAGAAGTTTGGCCGCCAGCTTAACAACATGATCAAAAGCCCCATCCGGGGGAGTATCTAAAATATCAAAACGGTGCAGGGCTTCCAACCTGTTATTTTCCTTTTTCTCAAAATCTATCATAAAAATTGAACGAAATTTTTATTAATTTTTAATATCTTTCATTCATAAACAAAATACATGCCGCCACAATAAAACGGACGTTTTGTAGGAAAAACATTCATAATTTTAGATCTCAATTTATACTACTCCTTAAAAATGAGTAGCTTATACCCATTCTGTCCACGTAATCCCGTTACTTCCCATGTCTCCCCAAGGTAAGGAACAAAACAGGGCCCAAAATGGGTAAAAGAACAGTGCCGAGCAACCAGAGGATCTTATCCAGGTCACGCAATTTTTTGTTGGTGAAAATAAAAATAAAAGAAATAACAAAGAGCAGTAAACTTATGCCCGCAAAAATCTGCCAAAAAATCAATACTATTGGTGGAATTTCTATATCCATTTTATCCAAGAGAAAATACTTCGTTAAGGTACTAATAATTTCTTTAAATTAAAATTTCCGGGCGGGGAATACATATCATATTGGCCTATTGCCTCTTAGCATTCTTTACCTTCACTAATAAAAACCAATCTCCTTCCAATTCCAAATAGCCATAATCATAGCAAAATGAATAGGTATTGCCTTTTTTATTGGTATAGGTGTGCGTATTGTATTTGAATTGAAATCCTTGGTTCAGTAGGTTTTGCCGGGTAGTTTTGGCGGTGCCTTCAGTTTCAGGCAAGATGGCTTCCAATATATTCCGGTTCTTCTTCAGGGCATTGTTAATATTACGAACCAGATTGTTGCTGGAGGCTTTCAGCTGATTGTTATAGTTGTTCCTGCAATAATCATCGCAAAACTTTTTATCCGATCGGCCCTGGATTGTTCTTTCACAATTTAGACAGGTTTTCTTCTCTTGCTGCATAAAAATGAGGGGTAAGTGAAAATCCAATTCAAGATAACAATAAAATGCTATATCACAAGTGCTTACAAACGTTTGCAAATGGAACGAAACGAAAAAAAACCGACTAATCCCTACGGCTATCCCCAACTTTGGAGGGTTCGTTATCGGCAACGGCAGCGGATGGGAACAAATCTTCAACTAAAATTCAAACATCATGAATGCATTAAAAAACAAAGTACAGTTGATCGGCCGCTTAGGGGCCAAAGCCGAATTCAAAACTTTGGACGGAGGCAGGGCCGTAGCCAAATTAAGCTTGGCTACCAATGAATCCTATAGAAATGCCAAAGGGGAAAAAGTGGAAGAAACCACATGGCATAATCTCATCGCCTGGGGCAAAACCGCAGAGATCATCAACAAGTATACAGACAAAGGTTCAGAAATTGCCATTGAAGGCAAATTGATCAACCGCTCCTACACCGGTAAGGACGGGGTAAAAAAGTACATTACCGAAATACAGGTCAATGAGGTTTTATTGATGGGGGATAAAAGTGCCGTAGGGTAAGACGATCCTGAAAAAGGGAGACTGATGGGCATCGGTCTCCCTTTTTTAAAATGGAGGGAAAAGCCCTCAGGGGCACACAATTGAACAGACTTAAAAATCCAAAGGCCCCATTTTACATGGCTTGGTATTTGTTTGGTTCAAGGGAGGTATGTATTATTACAAGGAAAATAACATTTGTTTTATCATCTATTTTATTAACCATTTGAATCAATTGCCATGCATCTGAAAAATGTTTTTGGAACCCTCCTTACCATCATTGGCATTGTTGGTCTGATTTATGGCGCCTATCTTTTTTTGAATGAAGAAAGCAATGATTGGAAACCCATCCTGGTTGCTTTTCTATTGGGGCTTATCTTCTTTAGTTCAGGCTTGGGATTGATCAAAGGAACCGGTGATAAAAATTAAATTTTTCACGGACCCTCACTAATTTTGTCCATGATCCGGTCCTTTCAAAATTTCCTTTAAAATCGAGCATGATAAAAAGTTATCGCACACCGCTATGAATATAAGGCATATGACCTTGGAAAAGCAAACTATACAGATGAAGAAAGACGGCCTACCTTTTGATGGATTTAACGCTCCGCAACACTTATCCCATAGTCTTTGCCCTTATAAAACCGAATGGAATTTGGTGCCACTTCCACATTTACCTTTTCTACTTTTCCCATTAATTCCCCATCAATTTGGAAGTCTGCCTGGTCCAGGTTTCTGATCTCGGCTTTTGAAGCAGACCAGATTTTCACGGATTCCATTTCATTCACGTTACCTCTGAAAAGAGCGATCGATATCTTTACTAAATCCTCGAAACTTTCGGGATTCAGAGCAATAATTTCAAAAATTCCATCATCTATTTTTCCTACAGGATTAATGAGCGCACCAGTACCATATTTGTTCCCATTTGCAATAACCAGCATTTTAGCCTCAATCCTTTCTATAATGTTATCCATAATGATTTCAAACCGGTAAGGCTGCATATCAAAAAGTTGGGCCAAAGTGCTTTTAAAATAGGATAACATTCCCCGTTCTCCCCCATCTTCAAATTTCTTGATCAAACTGGCATTAAATCCAAAATCACTTAAATGCAAGGACAGCTCACCATTGATCCTGATGGCATCCATTTTAATTTCTTCTCCATTAGTTACCGCTTCTATGGCTTCTTCCATTCCTGCTATTTCCAAACTGGTAGCCAATCCA
Organism: Anditalea sp.; assembly: GCA_040905145.1. GTDB lineage: Bacteria > Bacteroidota > Bacteroidia > Cytophagales > Cyclobacteriaceae > DATGMS01. The sequence goes on along the minus strand of JBBDSC010000139.1, from coordinate 60,456 downwards.
TTGGCCGAACCCAAGGGAATAATCCCAACCCGCTGATCCAAATCCACAATAATCTCCGCCACCATTTTGACTGTCCCATCCCCTCCCCCTACCAATATGGCATCAACAGGGTTTCCCTTTATCATGGCAAGTATCTTTTCCTGGTCCTCTTTACCCGTAGTTTCCCATACCTTTAATTGGCATTGATGCTTTTCCAGGGTTTCCCGGATTTGTGCCACCGTTTCAGACTTGTTTTGCAAGCTTCCTGAGATGGGATTGATAATCAATAAAAATTCTTTATCCATATTTTCATTTTATAAAATACAAGTCCTTTTGTTTTGCATGGGCAATCGCCTCATCCGTGCTTTTTACGAATACTATTTCGGGCATCTCCTCAGGAAGTATCTCTTTTTCCATACCTGCTCTTCTTTGGTGATCATTGCCTTTGATCTGCCTGATATAAACTATTAAAACCCTGTCAGGGTTGCGCTTTATTAAAGAAGCGTAGATCTCTGGATCGTGCTGGCCACTATCCCCAATCAGGACAAACTTCATCCCCGGATAAAGATTCAAAAGCAACTGTATTTTTTCTTCCTTATGGGAATGGCTCCCCCCGCCGGACTTCCAAATATTTCTGAGGTTAACATGAAGGTCTTTCAACAATAGAGGTCCGGCAGGGATATGCCTGTAATTTAAAAAATCCTTGATCAAATCATTCAGATTCCAGTCACTACTTGAAACATAGAAAACAGGATTCTTTCCAGCGTCGGTTAATATCTTGTACAATTCGCTGACGCCGGGAAACGGCCTGCGAGTGTAGGCGTTTTTTGAAATGGAAAGCCAGAATTTTTTTCCGATTTGGGTAGCGTTGGAAATAAGGATGGTATCGTCAATATCTGAAATAATGCCTAAGGGATAGCTGGAGGGATACCGCATTACCCTCACTTGACTATGCTTCTTTTCCGGAACCAAACCCTCTTCCTCCTGGAGTTTAAAATTGACATATTCCTTTTTATGAATTAAAGTGGAAATGTTTTGAAAGTTGGCTTCGAATATCCCTTCCCCATCACTTACCACTACTTTGGTGATTTTTTGGTAGGTAACTTCTACTTTGGCCTCCACAACACTACTGCCGGCATATCTACGAATCGTTCCAAGCACATTTACAAAAGGATTTTTTCTGGGGGAAGGCTTGCTTTGTTTATAGGCCTCTATGATACGGCCTTTTATGAAAACCGTGTCCTCATTACCAAAAGCATACAAAGGCTCAATTCTTACCCGGTCCAATTTACCGACCGCCTTTTTCATTTTTGAAAATGCATATCGAAATGGAAAGGAAAGTACTCTAAAAAACATAGATTCATCTTTGAGTTAAATCAATATCAAAAACCATACAAAAATCACCTAAAAGCATAATGAACCAAGGCTTCCAATGAAATATATTCCAATGTCTTTTCATTGGTCGCTTCCAAAATGATTTTTGGGGCCACCCCCGCTTGATAAGCTTCAAGCCATCTGCCAGCACACAAGCACCAACGATCCCCTTCCTTACCACAGAGCAATAGGGGTTCTCCAAAAACATTTTTAGCCATATTATCTGAATTTTAAATATGATGTCCTCCTGAAACCATTGTCACTTGTCCTGTAATCCAAGATGATTGGGCTGCAACCAAAAAAAGTACAATGGCTATATTCCCGAAACTATGGTCATGGGAAGTACAATGGCATTGATGACACCGTTCCCTGCCTGGGTGTTTTTGACCCTTGAGGAAGCAATAACGGCAACGCCCGCAAAAGCCATGAGCCCAGCGAAGAAGACGGTGAAAAAGGCCAGCAGGCTTCCCTGTATGGTGACGCCAAAAACGAGATAGGCAAATAAAAACAATTCTATCTTTACAGTCTCGGATTTGTCCCGTTTTTTATCTTTATAAATAAAGGAGGAAACATGACTTTCATCTCACTTCGTCCAGGTCATAATCCGCCCCTATCCCCCATCTTAAAAGTTCTTCGATTTCGTATACTTCCAGGGTAGCCAGGTCTTTGACTTTGAAATTCTCCCCGCTTAATCTGGCTAAAATTTCAATATGTCTTTCCTCCCCATAATTTATCAATTTATATATTCTCCCAACCCGAAGGTTGTCCAAGGCTACAGGCATATTCAGTTAACTAATTTTTAAAGAATGTAATTTTCTGGGATTCCATAGATATCGCCATGCTTCAAATGAAGTCCCCATTTCACTACTTATAGACACTTCAATTCCGGCAATAGTTTGCCTGATCAGATCACTCCTGAGTTTTTTTATTCCTCTTTCCCCTGAAAGACACAAGCTACAAAAGAAAAGGCAAAATTTATGAAAAGATCAATTTCCTCACTTTAAAATTAGAAAATTGGATCCGGGCCACAAAATAGGGCAAATTGGGAGAAAAAGACAGAGAAGAATAATTTAAGTTTTTACCCAACTAAACTTCATAATATTTAATAAAACACTTAGATTTGCATCCGAATCATTAATTTTCTTCTTCATAATGACCGTTAATAAAAAATTCATCATTGATTTTGACAGTACTTTTACAAAGGTAGAGGCTTTGGACATTTTGGGTGAGATCAGCTTAAAGAAAGATCCCAAAAGGGAGGAAAAAATCCAAGCCATTAAAGATATAACTGATAAAGGTATGGAAGGGAAACTTTCCTTTCGGGAAAGTCTTGAACAACGGATGGATATCCTCAAAGCCAATAAATCACAGATTTCAGAACTGGTGACCGCTTTGAAAAATAAAGTTTCGATGTCCTTCCAAAGAAACAAGGAGTTTTTTCAGGAAAATGCGGAAAACATTTTTATCATTTCCAATGGTTTTAAAGATTTCATTACGCCCATAGTTACCCCTTATGGCCTAAAGGAGGAAAATATTTTTGCCAATGAGTTTGTTTATGACGAAAATGACAACATTATAGACTTCAACAGGGACAATCTTTTGTCCCAAAACAATGGCAAACCTGCCACGATCAAAAACCTAAAGCTGGAAGGGGATATTTATGTAATCGGGGACGGTTATACGGATTATGAAATAAAAGCTTCGGGAGTGGCCAACAAATTCTATGCTTTTACCGAAAATATTTCACGGCCTAAAGTCACTTCAAAAGCCGACCATATCGCGCCGAGTTTAGATGAAATTTTGTATGTCAATAAAATGAACAAAAAATTCTCTTACCCAAAAAGCCGTATCAATGTATTGCTCCTGGAGAATGTCCATCCGTTAGGGGTGGAACTGATGAGAGAGGAGGGCTATAATGTAGAAGTAGTCCCTTCTGCCATGTCAGAAGAAGAGCTCTGCGAAAAGATCAAAACCGTGTCTGTGCTCGGGATCCGTTCCAAAACGCAGATCACCAAAAAAGTACTGGAAAATGCCAATCGACTCATTGCTATTGGTGCATTTTGTATAGGCACCAATCAAATCGACCTGGAAGCCTGTCAGGAAAAAGGGGTAGTTGTGTTCAATGCCCCCTTCAGCAATACCCGCTCGGTGGTAGAGCTTGCGATTGCTGAAATTATTTTTCTGATGAGAAATATTCATGACAAAAGCCATAAGATGCACCAGGGAATTTGGGACAAATCGGCCACAGGTAGCTTTGAAATCCGCGGGAAGAAATTAGGTATAATCGGATATGGGAATATCGGCACCCAATTATCTGTATTGGCAGAAAATATGGGACTGAAGGTTTTTTACTATGATGTGATCGAAAGACTGGCATTGGGCAATGCCACAAAACTGGATTCGCTGGATGAATTATTAAGTACTTGTGATGTGGTCACCCTCCATGTGGATGGCAGGAAAGAAAATGAAAACATTATCAGCAAGGAAAAAATAGCTTTAATGAAAAAAGGAGCTATACTCATAAATCTTAGCCGGGGACATGTGGTGGATATACCGGCTTTGAAAGATGCGATGGCAAGTGGCCATCTTGCAGGTACAGCTGTGGATGTGTTCCCGGCAGAACCCAAAAACAATTCCGAACCGTTCCAATCCGAATTGATTGGATTGGCCAATACCATCCTTACCCCACATATTGGAGGCAGTACTTTGGAAGCCCAGCAAAATATCGCCCGATTTGTACCGGGAAAAATCATAGAATATATAAACACGGGAAATACCTATAACAGCGTAAACTTTCCAAACATCCAATTACCTTTTTTACAGGATGCGCACAGGCTTATCCATATTCATTTAAATGAACCCGGGGTTTTGGCCAAGATTAACCTAATCCTGGCAGATTACCGAATCAACATAGTCGGTCAATACCTGAAGACCAATGAGAAAATCGGATATGTCATCACAGATATTGATAAAGCATACTCCAGTGATGTTATTGAAGCTTTGAAGGACATTGAAGAGACCATCCGGTTTAGGATGCTATATTGATTAAAATCCGAAAACCTTCCAGGTTTATGAAAGCAGGCTGACAATAAAAAGCAACAATTGAAATTTAAGGGATATAAGGGGTATTGAAAGAAATCTTCGGAATTAGGGTAAAATTTAAAAAGGAGCAAGTCTTAAGTTTTACTACAAGGGAAAAAATGAGTCCGGGCTTCGGAGTGTTACAAACCTCCTTATAAACAAGATTTGAGCTGCTTACATTTCGCAATTTTCCACTGTTAACCTGCTTCGAAGAAACGAGGTCCCTTGCGGGATGAGGCCTGATTTTGAAACAAAGCTTCACTCGGCATTTTAATTAAATTGTGAAGTTTGAACATGTCTTAGACCCGAACTCAAGACAAATATACGAATTAGTATGGGGATAGTCCAAATTGAAAAGAAAAACCTTTTTAAAATCCCACCCTTCCTACAACTCTTGCCGGATGCTTATGATTATCAAGAAATAAATATATAATATTGCCGTATTTTATTTTATATTAATTTTAATTTGCCGAAATTCCCACCCACCCCCATCCAACGTTAAATGGGGGTAAATATCATTGATTCTATGTATCAGATTAAGAAACTTATTGTTTGCCTGGATCAAACAACAATGGATGAAACCTTGGTGAAGTTTGCTGCTTTTATTGCTGAAATCAACCAAACTAAAAAAATTTATTTTACCAACATCATAAGAAACCTTAATATACCAAAAGAAGTCCTTAAAGAATTCCCTAACCTTATTGATAATATGGTGGAAGAAAGAAAGGCTCAAATGAAGGAGCTTGTTGATAAAAATTGGGATGACCGTTTGGAAACTGAAATTTCTTTTGTGGTAAAAGAAGGTCAACTTGCTAAAAAAATCCTTAAGCAGGCCCATGAAAAATCTGCTGATATGATCTTGGTTGGAAGGAAAGTGACATTGCCTGGATCAGGAGTGGGAGCTCAACGCCTCGCCCGAAGGGCCAGTTGTACGCTAATGATCATTCCCGAAAACAGCATCCCGAAAATCAATAAAATACTTGTTCCCAGTGATTTTTCTGATTATTCCAAAGATGCTTTGGAAGAAGCTATTCTCATTGCAGAAAAGAGTGGTAAAGATATAGAGATTATCTGCCAAAATGTATTCACTATACCCTCAGGCTATCACTTTACGGGAAAGAGCTATGATGAATTTGCGGCTATTATGCAGGTCCAGGCAGAAATCAACTACAAAAAATTTATCAGGAAAATAGATACCAAAAGTATAAAAATCACCCCTGTTTACACCAAAGATGAGGATGATGATCCGGTAGAAGACATTATAAACAAAGCCATTGAAATCAATGCAAACAGCATTATAATAGGTGCAAAAGGGCGTACAGCAGCCACCGCACTTTTTCTAGGGAGTATGGCAGAGAGATTAATCCAACTGAACGATAAAATCCCCTTGCTCGTCACCAGGCCCAAAGGCAAAAATGCCGGAATATTAGAATACATTTTGGAAATATAATACATAAATTGTTGCGTGAATTGCATTTCTTTAGGTATATTTGATAGGTACAACAGTTATTTATTGATTTTAAAATCTTCCATCAAATTCCAATCCTATGAAACGTAAGATTTCTCTTTGTTTGGCTTTACTCTTTATAGCCATTCCTTTTGTATCAGAAGCCCAACTTCTGAATAAAATCCGGCGTGCTGCAGAGAAGGGAGTTAGTAATGCTGTTGAAAAGCGCGTAGAGAAAGAAGTGGAAAATGCCGCACAACGGCAACTGGAGAAAGCTTTTGCAGACCTTTATGGCCCCTCTGTTGACGATCCGTCAGGAAATTATGATTTCAGCAACATGATGAAAGGAATCAACATGAATATCCAAACGGAAGATTCCTACGATTTTACCGGGGTTGCGGAAATGGAAATTACCGGAACCGATGAAAATGGGAAACCAATCGATCCAATTCTAATGAAAACATTCCTCCATGAAAACAGTGACTATTCTGCCATGGAATTTGCCCCTGCTGAAAAAGAAGATGCATTGGAAAAAACCATTATGATTTTTGATATGAAGAATAATGCGTCTATCATCCTTCTGGAAAATGAAGGAGAAAAATCTAGTATGGCCATTGGGTTGGACTGGCAATCCATCAGTGAAGGAGCCTACGCCGATTCATTGGAAATTGACAAACAAGAATTCACATTTGAAAAATCGGGAAACACCAAAAATATCGCAGGGCACCTATGCGAGGAATATATAGGGGAAACCGAAGAATATAAAGGTTCCTATTGGATCACCAAAGAACCAATAGATGGAATAAGTTCCTTCTGGGGAAAAAACAGCCCATTCTTGAGCAAAAAGATGAAAACCAAGAATGAGGGATATTTCGACAAACTTCCTGATGGTAACATCTTGGAAATCAACCATCAAAGCAAGACGGATAAAACTACCATGAAAATGGGTATGATTAATATCGATGAGGACCAAACCCATGCTTTTGTTATGGCTGATTATCCCAATATGATGAAAGGGCAAGAATCCGCCCAACAGGAATAAGAAGAAAAATGTAAAGGCTTGAGAAATAAGAGCCTAAGACACGATGATTGGCAAGCCATTTCCCTGTGGTTTGTCCTAACAGGTTTCTCTTGCTCTAAAAATTTGAATTTTTTAGCCATCCTCCGAATAATCAGCAATTTTTATACCTACACCTGAAGTGTAATACTTCTGCCTTGTTTTTCACTACTTGCCACTCATTATGGATTAAGTTATCTCCCTTTTCCTGAAACGGTCCGGCCACAAAGGTCGTTCTTTATGGAAAATGGACAAATAACTTGATTTAAATATAATAATGCAATTCCCTTGCATGGAATTTAAAGTAATTTTGACATTATTATTTATAGCTGTACTCAGAGTTAATCCGGATGAAAACTAAAAATAAAACAAAAGGAGCCCATGAACACAATATTTCCTATATCCCTTCTACTTTCAGCCTTTTACTACTTATAGGAGGCATTACTCTGGATTATTATAATACTACATGGTTTACAGGCTTCCTCAGGTTTGCATGGTTTCTGACAGCTTATTTACCAGTTGGCGGTAAAGTTCTTGTACAGGCCGCCCGTAATATCACAAAAGGAGATGTTTTCAATGAGTTTTTTCTCATGGGCATAGCCACCCTGGGGGCGTTTTATATTGGGGAATATGCAGAGGGGGTTGCTGTGATGCTGTTTTATGTGATAGGAGAACATTTTCAGGAATCCGCTGTCCGAAGATCGCGCCGCTCAATTAAAGCACTTATTGACAATAGACCTGATACGGTGAATGTGTTACGTCAAGGGGAACTAAGAAAAGTACATCCTTCCACTGTGGAAATAAAAGAAACCATTCAAATAAAAGCAGGGGAAAAGATCCCCTTGGACGGAGAAATGCTAAGCAAAAGTTCTTTTTTCAATACAGATGCATTGACAGGGGAATCTAAGCCACAAACTATACGGAAAGGAGAAAAAGTATTGGCAGGAATGGTCAATCTTGATAAAGTGGTTGATATTAAAGTCACCTCCGCTTTTGAAGACAGTACCTTATCGAAGATATTGCTATTGGTTGAACAGGCCAGTGGCAGGAAAGCAAAGACCCAACAGTTCATTGCCAGATTTGCCAAGGTTTACACGCCTGTTGTAGTATTTCTGGCCGTTGCCCTGGCACTTGTCCCCTATTTTCTACTGGACGATTATGTGTTTGATCAATGGCTTTATCGGGCCTTGGTCTTTTTGGTGATTTCCTGCCCCTGTGCCCTTGTCATTTCCATTCCCCTGGGTTATTTCGGAGGCATAGGTGCCGCATCAAAAAATGGGATACTGTTTAAAGGCTCCAACTTTCTTGACCTGATGACCCAAGTGGACACCGTGGTACTGGACAAAACAGGAACTTTGACCAAAGGGGTTTTTAAGGTACAACAGATCGAAATCTCTGGAAATACAAGTATTGAACCAAGTAAATTTATATCCCTGACAGCAGCTCTTGAAAGTCAGTCCACCCATCCAATCGCCAGAGCCCTGACAGAGTATGACGGGGATGGACATAAAAAATGGAAAGTTACAGAAGTAGAAGAAATTTCCGGATATGGGTTAAAAGGCACAGTCGAGGGCATGGAAATGTTGGTTGGAAATGTCAGTTTACTTAAAAAATTCAATATTCCCTATTCTCCTGAACTGGATAATGTAGTGGATACCTTAGTGGCCGTGGCCATCAATGGTGAATATGCAGGGCACATTACCATAGCAGATGCTATCAAGGAAGGTGCTGCCGAGGCACTCAAAGCTTTACGTACTCTGGGCATCCAAGAAATAATCATGCTTTCGGGGGACAAGGTTTCCATAGCAGAATCCGTCGCTAAGAAACTTTCCATTGATCAGGCCTTCGGTGGACTGCTGCCCCAGGATAAGGTAGCCAAAGTGGAGGAGCTTAAAAAAGAAGGCAGAACAGTTGCTTTTGTAGGGGATGGGATTAACGACGCCCCTGTCATTACTCTTGCAGATGTGGGAATAGCCATGGGAGGGTTGGGTTCGGATGCGGCCATTGAAACGGCTGATGTGGTCATTCAGAATGATCAGCCCTCCAAGATCGCCACGGCTATTCATATTGGAAAAAAAACGAAGCAGGGGGTATGGCAAAACATCGGAATGGCCTTTGGAGTAAAAGCAGTTGTTTTGACATTGGGTGCTTTTGGAGTGGCCTCTTTATGGGAAGCAGTTTTTGCCGATGTGGGAGTGGCCTTACTTGCTATTTTCAATGCCGTGAGGATTCAAAGGATGAAATTCAAGTAATTTCCCCTCCTGACGCTTAGTCTCCTTACAAAATCTTTTAACTGCTAAAAAAACTCATTTTGAAAATCTCAATTATTGTAGCCAAGGCAAAAAACAACGTTATCGGAAAAGACAACCAACTGGTCTGGCATTTGCCGGGTGACCTGAGGCATTTTAAGAACACCACCTCAGGTCACCATGTCATTATGGGCAGAAAAACTTTTGAATCCATGGGTAAGCCTTTACCTAAACGAACATCCATTGTCATCACCCGAAATAAAAGCTATACTGTTCCAGAAGGACATTATGTTGTCCACGACCTTGCTTCTGCCCTGGAGGTGGGCCATTCAAAAGGTCTTGATCAAATTTTCATTTTAGGAGGTGCGGAAATCTTTAAAATGGCTTTGCCTATAGCAGATGAATTGATCATCACGGAAGTAAAAGCTTCACCGGAAGGGAACACGTTTTTCCCTCCTCTGGATTATTCAAAATGGGAAAAGATCTCGGAAGAAAAATTTTCCCGGGATGAAAAAAATAAATTTAATTTTTCAATCCTAACCTATAGAAGAAAGGCTTGACCTAAATTGATGGGCTGCAGGTACAGCCTATTGCTTCTGCCCCGGAAGGGGGACATATACTTCTCTTACATTTCAGGTTAGCGGAAATTCAATTTCCAGCTGCTCCGGTAATAATCTAAAAGATTTCCTGTGTATAGCAGTGGTACCTAACTCTACAATTCCTTGCCTGTGTTGCCGGGTGGCATAGCCGAAATTCGTTTCCCAGCCATATCCAGGAAACTCTTTGGCATAATCATTCATTAGGCTGTCACGATGAACCTTTGCCAAAATTGAGGCAGCAGCAATACTGGCATATTTCCCATCTCCTCCTATAATACAATCAAAGGGAGTGCTCAGATAGCTCTTGAACCTGTTTCCATCGATCAACAAATGCTCCGGGAGAATTTTCAAAGCTTCAACTGCCCTGTTCATCGCAAGAAAAGAGGCGTTGAGGATATTGATCTTATCGATTTCTTCAGGGCTTGCCGAAGCGATGGCCCAGGTGGTTGCATTGGACTTTATTTCCAGAGCCAAGGTTTCTCTAATTTTGCTGGACAACTGTTTGGAATCATTGATCAGGCCATTGGCATAATCCTTTGGCAAAATAACCGCCGCCGCCACGACCGGCCCACACAGGCATCCCCTGCCTGCTTCGTCACATCCTGCTTCAAGTCTATCAGGTTCTAAATAAGGTAGCAGCATAACTGTGCTTTTCTTTTTTATTATAGAATTTGTGGATCATTTCTGCAACTAATCCTGTCCAGCCGGTTTGATGGGAAGCTCCCATCCCTCTTCCATTGTCTCCATGAAAATATTCATAGAATAAAATATAATCTTTGAAATGAGGATCAGTTTGCATTTTTTCATTTTCCCCGTACACCGGTCTTCTTCCATGCTTGTCTTTCCGAAAGATATTGATATTCCGTAAGGAAAGTTCCTTGGCAATTAAATCCAAAGTTACGAATTTACCGGAACCTGTAGGACATTCTATGGGGAAGTCTCCCCCATAATAGAAATCAAATTTCTTTAATGACTCTATTATAAGGTAATTAATGGGGAACCAAATGGGGCCTCTCCAATTGGAATTGCCCCCAAACATGTTTGTTTCGGATTCTCCAGGGGCATATTTGATAGAAAGCTTAGTTCCATTTAGCTGAACAGAATAAGGATTTTCTTCGTGATCTTTAGAAAGCGACCTTATGCCATAAGGGGATAAAAACTCCTCTTCATCCAGCATTTTGTTTAGGATACTTTTCATCCTATGACCTCTAAGTAGGGAAAACAACCTCCTTTCATCATGTCCAGGTTGTATCCAACTGGACACCAGGGCTGCCAATTTTGGTTTTTCCTTCAAAAAGAATTCGAGCCGCTTTTTGAATTCCGGTAAATTTTCAAAAAGCCGATGGGGAATGGGCTCTACCGCAAATAATGGAGTTATTCCTACTATTGACTTTACTTTCATCACTTTTGGCTCCTTTCCTTCCAGGTGAAGTACATCGTAGAAAAAATTGTCCTCCTCGTCCCACAGACTGATATTTTCGTTTGCAATATTGTTCATGGCCCCTGCAATATTCAAAAAATGCTCAAGAAATTTGGTGGCCGTATGTTGGTAGACCTTGTTAAATTCACAGAGATCAAGAGAAATCCTAAGCATGTTTAAGCAAAACATGGCCATCCACGAAGTAGCATCAGCCTGCTCTAATTTACCACTGTATTTGTCAGCATTGCTCCGGTCAAATACACTGATGTTATCCAGTCCGAGAAATCCACCTTCAAAGATGTTTTTGCCTTCGCCATCTTTTTTATTGACCCACCAGGTAAAATTAAGCATTAACTTATGAAGGGCTCTTTCCAGAAATTCCTGATCTCCATTACCACCATTCATTTTCTTATCAATCTCATAGACCCGTTCAACCGCATAGGCATGTACGGGTGGATTTACATCACTGAAGTTCCATTCATAGGCAGGTATTTGCCCATTTGGGTGCATATACCAGTCATTTAAGAGAAGCAATAGCTGATTCTTGGCAAAATCCGGATCCAATCTCACCAGGGGGATACAATGAAAAGCCAAATCCCAGGCAGCATACCAGGGATATTCCCATTTATCCGGCATGGAGATAATATCATAATTCTGAAGGTGCCTCCAATGGCTGTTCCTTCCCTCTTTCCTTTCCAATGGAGGGGAGAATCTCCCAGGATCTCCTTCAAGCCATCTTTCCACATTGTAGTAATAAAATTGCTTACTCCACAACATTCCTGCGTAAGCCTGTCTTTGGATATTCCTTAAATCATCATCATCCACCTCTTGTTGCATTTCCCCATAAAAATCATCGGCATCTTTTATTCTTTCAGTTAGGATTTCTTCACAGGAAACATGGGATTCCTCAGCAGTAGGGCGCTGCATCCTGAAGGTGACCTCAGCGGATTCCCCTGCAGGAATATTGATTTTATAAAGTGCCGCTGATTTGGTTCCCATCTTCTTTGGGTTAAGGTGTTTTTTCTCCCCAAAAACAACGTAATCATTAATGGCATCTTTAAGGTATTTTTTTTGATTCTCTATTTGGTAAAGCTTTTGCCTATTGGTTTCATTATCACAGAAAAGGAGTTCTGGCTTCCCTGAAAAACTGAACTGGAGGTTTCCCGATTTCGGGGAAAAGGCCTTGATTTTATTTTCACTGATCTCGGAAAGCCTTGGCATAAAAGGTTCATCTCCGGTAAACCAGGTCTTCCTGAACCAAATCGTAGGCATCACCCAAATATCAGCGGCCTCCTTCCCCCTGTTATGCACGGTGGCCTTTCCTACGATATCCTCGACATCATTTTTTGCATATTCAATAAAAATATCGAAATAAGCATCCTCATCAAAGATACCAGTATCCAATAATTCATATTCCAAATCTTCTTTGCCCCTTTTAGCATTTTCTCTACGGAGGCTTTCATAGGGAAATTCACTCTGAGGATACTTGTAGAGCATTTTCATATAACTATGGCTAGGAGTGGAATCCAAATAATAATAGAGCTCCTTTACATCCTCTCCATGATTCCCCTCACTTCCTGTCAGACCAAACAACCTTTCTTTTATCATGGGATCCTTGCCATTCCAAAAGGCCCAGGCTATACAGAGTTTTTGCTTGTGATCACTGATCCCCCCTATACCTTCCTCTCCCCAACGATATGCCTTACTTCTTGCATCCTCATGGGTAACATTTCCCCACGCCGACCCCTCCGCACTGTAATCTTCCCTGACAGTTCCCCATTGTCTTTCAGTAAGGTAGGGTCCCCATCTCTTCCAATGCTTTTTTCTCTCGCGGTCTTCTTCAAGCTTTATCCTTTCTATGTTCATTGGGTATTCATCATGCTTTGAATGTTCCGAATTTACGGGTTTTTTACAATAATTTGCCTTCTCCAAACAGACTGATTTACCTTCATCCTGTAGAATATGATTATTCAAGTTAATATTTGTGCTTTAAATTAAATATTATGCATTTCACAGGAAAAAAAATTATAAAACTTTTTTCTTAAGAGTTGTTAATAAAAATTTTAGAAAAGTTTAGAAAAGCACACAAATCTCCGAACCTTATGATCTGTAAAGCCGATAAATCAAATTGTAAAAAAACGTAGAATAGGAATAATTATAAATTTACCTAAAATAGGTCAATGCGCTCCGCCTACCCTTCCCTCTCACACCTTCAGCCACCCAAAATTAAAAGTTGATAGCGCTAAACCCAGGAAGGAAAGTCAAAGAAGCTCATAAATAGGAAAATTTCTGAAATCACCCATTGAAAATCAACTTAAAAGTTGTGCCTTTTCCCCATTCTGACTGTACCTGGATGTTTCCCTTGTGCCTCCTCATGATTTGTTTGGATAAACTTAACCCGATACCGGAGCCTTTTGTCTTGGTAGTGAAAAAGGGAATAAAGATTTTCGCCAATGCTTCTTCTTCTATCCCTTTTCCGGAATCAGAAACCTCTATGATGATTTTCCCATTTTCATCAATAAAAGCATTGATGAAAATGTTTTTATCCTCCATATCCTGCACAGCATGAATGGCATTTTGAGTAAGGTTGATCAATACTTGTTCAATAAGCGTACTATCCGCAAACAAAAGTAGATCTAGAGGTGCTATTCTCTTTTCATAGTGAATATTGTTTGCTTTCAACTGGTTCTGAAAAAGCATTTCAACTTGATCAAAAAGTTCAATAATTCTTATAGCCGTAAATTGGGGCGTGGGAATATGGGCCAAGCTTCTAAAATCACTTACAAAATTAATCAGCCCTTCACTCCTTTTTTCTATGGTATTGATGCCCATCAGATAATCTTCCATGTCTTCTGCAGGAATATTTGTCTTTTTGTCAAGGAGACTTTGGATATCTTCACGGATGGTGGTGGCCAAAGAAGAGATCGGTGCGATGGAATTCATTATTTCATGGGTCAAAACCTTGACCAGGTTCTGCCAAGCCTCCATCTCTTTCTCTTCCAGCTCACTTTGGATGTTTTGTAAGGAAACAAGTTTAAACTTAACATCCCGCAACACCAGTTCGATAACATACACAGAGAGCTGCATAATCCCATCTGGATGCGCTATTTTAATCAGTTCACTGCCACCTGTCCTCAGTTCTTTGATGGACATGAACAACTCCTTATTGACCTTTTCTATTCCTGATATATTAATGAGTTGTTGAATATTCAACATTCTCTTAGCGGCAGTATTCAAAATCTGAATTTGCCCATCCTCTTCAAAAGTGATCAGGCCGATACTAAGGTGCTGAAATACGGATCTAAAATATTGATAATTGGCTTCTTTTTCTGCCTGGTCTTCTTTCAATTTTGCTAAAATGGCGTTGAATTCAATATGCAAATCATCGGTTTCAGTACCATCAAATTTTACGGGGTAGACGGTGGCATAATTATTTTGCTTAATATTGTTCAGGAATTGCCTTACTTTTTTAAAACTGCTTTCCGCATATCTCAGTAGGAGAACAATTTGAGCAGTCACCAAAATAATGAAAAGGGAAATAGAAAACACCCTGGCATCATTGATAATGGTATAGGCCAATAAAAATAAGGTGCCGGCCAGTAAAATAACCCTCCCCAATAATCCAATCTTATAATCCATATTTTTCCAACCTTCTATACAAAGAAGCCCGTGTCAGCCCAAGCTCTTTTGCCGCTTTTGAGATATTCCCCCCGTTTTTGTCAATAGCTTTTTGTATGACATTTTTTTCCACTTCATCCAGATTATAAGTGGCCTGGGCACTGATTTTTTCATTGGTGGGCTTGGCAGAAAGGAAGAAGAAATCCCTGCTGTCCAGTTCCTTTCCTTCGGCCATTATAATGGCTCTTTCTATTGCATGCTGTAATTCCCTGATATTCCCTGGCCAATTATAACGCTGTAAAAGCTGCAAGGCAGAGATTTTGAACGCTTTGAATTCTTTCCTGTATTTTTGGGAATAAACCTGTAGAAAATGCTCAGCAAGTTCGGGGATATCATCCTGTCTCTCCCGTAGAGGGGGAAGAAAAATCTCCACCGTATTGATTCTGTATAACAAATCTTGTCTAAAGGTATTTTCCATGACCATTTCGTGGATAGGCATGTTGGTAGCACAGATTAACCGGATATCTACTGGGATGGCTTTATTGGTACCAATTCTGGTAACGTCCCTTTTTTGTAGTACAGTAAGTAGTTTGGACTGCAGGGGCATGCTTAAATTCCCGATTTCATCCAAAAAAAGAGTCCCATTATCTGCTATCTCAAACCTTCCTGCCCTGTCTTCTTTGGCATCCGTATAAGATCCCCTTTTGTGACCAAAGAGTTCACTCTCAAATAAGCTTTCAGTAATAGCCCCCATATCAACCCCCACAAAAATCTCCTCCGCCCTCAAAGATCTGTCATGTATCGCCCTTGCTATCAGCTCTTTTCCTGTTCCATTTTCTCCTAATATCAAGACGTTGGCATCTGTTTTTGCCACCTTATCAATAATGGAAAAAACATTTTTTATGGAGGAGCAATGGCCAATTATATCTGAAAACGGCTTTTTCATGTCTGACTGAAGCTGCTTTTGTTTTCTGGAAAGCTTATCCACTTGGTTATAACTTTCCTTTAGTTTAACGGCAGCCGAAAGTGTGGCCAATAACTTTTCGTTTTGCCAAGGCTTCAGGATAAAGTCCGTGGCCCCTTCCTTCAAAGCCTGCACTGCCATTTCTACATCACCAAAAGCAGTAATCAAAATGACAACTGCTTTAGGATCTATTTCTTTTATCTGTTTGAGCCAATGGAATCCTTCCTTACCAGAAGTGGTATCTTCGGTAAAGTTCATATCCAACAGGATGACATCATAGCTGTTATTACTGACCAAAAAAGGGATTCTTCGGGGGTCTTTTTCAATGGTCACCTCATTGGCATGTTTCTTCAGCAGCATTTTGGCTGCAAAGAGCAGGTCTTCATTATCATCAATAATCAATATATTGCCAAGCTTTTGTTCTTCCATAGTTTTTTGTACATGCTTAAACAGTGCCACAAAAATTTCCTTCAATATACAGAAAAATCAGGTTTTTTTAGTGTTTTCTGTTCATTATCGCACGGAATTAGATCGGTGGTGAACAGTTTTAAATCTGTTTTGCTTAAGTTTTTTATCTCTTTTAAAAAGTAATATCTTTATGTTATTATAAACTAAAAAACAATTCAATGTCTGTAGCAACAAAAGGAAACAAAGTGAAGGTTCATTACACCGGCAAATTAAATGACGGTACTGTTTTCGATACTTCAGAAAACAGGGAGCCACTTGAGTTCACCGTTGGTGATGGAAATATGATAAAAGGGTTTGATACCGCTGTTCAAGGTATGGAACCTGGAAGCAATAAAAGTGTGGTCATTCCTTCCGATGAAGCCTATGGGGAAAAAAAGGAAGAAATGATGGTAGATATTCCTATCGATCAAGTGCCGGCCGATATAAAGCCAGAGGTAGGCATGGATCTTTCTATTCAGAATCAGGAAGGCCAGCCTATGCCAGTAAAAGTGGTCAATGTTGATCCGGAAAAAATAACGCTTGACGCGAATCATCCATTGGCAGGCCAGGATCTTACTTTTGACATCAAACTAGTAGAGATTGTATAAGCTGATCCTACTCAACTCAACAAAAAGCCCGGCAAGACCGGGCTTTTTTATTGTTGAGATTCGGTGTCGACTAGCTTTTTAGGCTTTCCCTGAGGCTGGGCATAAATACTTTTGGTTTTATTGTACTTGGAATTCCCCACTTCTACTACAAAAAGTTTGCTATTAACATGCGAAAAATCAAAACTTTTTTCACTGTCATCGCTAGGTTTGATATGATCTTCTATAATTAAATTACCCACAATATCATAAATTTTGACCTTGGTATTATTCAATATTTTTGCTTCCAAAATCACCTTAATCTTTTTTTCTCCGGTAGATTTTAATTTGAAGTCAACAGTGGAAGAATTAAGGTTGTTGGGAAAGGAAACGCCTGTCTCCACCCTTTTTGAAATGTTCTGGGCCTGAGAACCAAGCATTGAACCTATTAAAAAGTTAAGGCTAACGAGAATAAAAAGCGAAAAGTATAACGTCCTTTGTAAAGATTGTTTCATGCGGATGCAAATTGCAAAAAACTACGAATATTATGTAATATTTTATTCACAGAATAATATTTTTTAACAAATCCGATTTTATTATTTTAATATAGGTCGATCATAAATATCAATAGAAGTGGGAGAATAAAAAATAATTTTATTGGCACTCACCAGCATATTTATGTAGGAGGGGTCCGGCAATTTAAATAATTCTTCCTTTCCCGTATAAAATTGCACCCGGTGAATAAAACCATCTTTGATAAAATAAAGATTGTCTTTATAAATAGTTATCTTTTGTTCTATGTCGAGATCAAGCTTTTGCAATAGATTCCCCTGGTTGTCAAATATAAATATACCTTGGTCCTTTATGTTCATAAAGACCAGATTTTGCCTTTCCATTAATTCTTTCACTTCTATTTTTTCATAGCCTAAAGTCGTGGACAAGGGATGCTCCTGCACAATGACGTTTCTTCGGTAATCATATTGAATCAATGAAAGACCGATTTCGTCAAAGAGCCAAAGAATATTGTTGTTCCCTAAAGTTGCGGCTTTGACAATACCCATATTTTCTTGCTGTATGGAGTGGGTGGAAAGAGGGTTTAGAAAAAGATCCAACATTACAAACTGCTGTAAATCCGCAGAAAACAAAAAAATATTAACGGTCCAAAAAGCCTCCAACTGATCCACCTTAGCTTGAAATAAAGGAGAATATTGGTTGACTAAATCTCCCTTAGCACTTAACTTCACCACATTTCCCCCGCCATCTGCATAAAAAATATTTTCCCTGTTATCCATTGATATCTGATCCAGGTCCTCCACCTGAATGGAGGCAAGTTTATGCCAATCGGAGCCTTGCGCTGTGGCATCAAAGCTTAACAGCAGTATTAAACTTAGAACGC
This sequence comes from Anditalea sp., assembly GCA_040905145.1. GTDB lineage: Bacteria > Bacteroidota > Bacteroidia > Cytophagales > Cyclobacteriaceae > DATGMS01. The sequence continues at coordinate 42,241 of JBBDSC010000139.1, read as the reverse complement.
CCCACTTTCGGATCATTTTTTGAATGTATTAAGGTGAAATTCCTGCCCATCAAATTCACCAAAAGTAAATTGGCTGACCCATTCTCCCAAATTGATATAAGTGGATTCATTTCCCACTGGTAATTCAAGGGGAAGGTGACGGTGCCCAAAAATATAATAGTCAAAATGAATTTTCCTTTCCACGGAACGGCAATACCTCCAAAGCCACTCCCCTTCCTTGCCTTTAAAAGTATCCTCGTTATTAAGGTTATTATTGATCCTACTGTTTACAGACCATTTTTGAGCAAGGGCAATACCAATGTCCGGGTGCACCCATTTGAAAAGCCATTGACAAAGTTTGTTAGTGAAAATCTTTTTCAGGATTTTGTAATTTTTATCTCCGGGTCCCAAACCATCCCCATGGCCCACTAAAAATTTCTTATGGTTTATTTCCATCTCAATAGGGTTTGAAAAAACGGGTATGTCCAATTCAATGGTGAAATAGTCCCTCATCCACAAATCATGATTCCCTGTAAAAAAGAAAATAGGGATGCCACGGTCTCTCAAGGCAGTAATCTTTCCAATGAAACGTATAAATCCCTTAGGAATTACCTTCTCATATTCGAACCAAAAATCGAAGATATCCCCTAATAAGAAAATGGCCGCGGCTTCATCTTGAATGGCTGTAAGCCACCGGACTATTTTATCTTCCCGAACTCTGCTGGACTGGTAATCAGGTACTCCTAAGTGAAAGTCTGAGGCAAAAAAAACCTTTTGATTATTATTTAAAGAAATATTCATAAAAGCCATTTAAGAATTCAATTTAAGAATCTTTTTAGAATTTAAGGTGGAAAGTCATAGGGAGAGGAAAAAAGGCCTTCTTAAGACATTAAAGTAAGCTGAACAAAAACCTCATTGCCCCTATATCTGCAAAATACAATGGCCCTTGCATAATTTAACGCAAAGGCCATGGATAATGGGCTGAAAACAAAAAAAGCTGCGGTAGAATAGTGAATATAAATCACTCTTAAAGCCGCTGCTTCTTTTCCATCTTATTTATTATTTCCTCCTAATCTTCTTTTATGTCATCGACCTTATTTTCTGCCTCTTCCTTAATGGCAGCTTCCGCTTCATCTCTGGCATCTATCTTCCGGGAAAAGGCTTCATAAGTAGTTTCCTTTTCAAAAGGACGTCTTCCAATGATTTTTTCAAGATCGGATTGGAACAAAATTTCTTTTTCCAATAATTCCTGGGCGATTTTTTCCAGTTCCACCTCTTTGTCGCGTAGAAGGTCTTTTGTCCTTTCATAGGCGAAAGTGATCAGTTTCCTCACTTCTTCGTCAATGGTTTCGGCAGTAGCCTCAGAATAAGGTTTGTTGAATTGATAGTCACTGGATTTACTGTCATAGAAAGACACGTTTCCGATTTTTTCATTCATACCGTACACCGATACTATGGAATAGGCCATTTTTGTAATCCTTTCAAGATCGCTCAGTGCCCCAGTGGATATTTTGCCGAAAGTCAATTCTTCTGCGGCCCTTCCACCCAAAGCCATGCACATATCGTCCATTAGCTGCTCTGTCTGATAAAGAAACTGCTCTTTCGGGAGATACTGGGCATAACCCAAGGCTGCAATTCCCCTGGGTACTATACTCACCTTCACCAATGGATCTGCATGTTCCATGAACCAGCCCACTACTGCGTGACCTGCTTCATGATAAGCCACAATTTTCTTTTCTTCTGGGGAAATGATTTTGTTTTTCTTTTCCAGTCCTCCTATCACCCGGTCAACAGCATCCTGGAAGTCCTGCATATCCACAGCCTCTTTGTTTCTCCTGGCTGCTATAAGAGCTGCTTCGTTACAAACATTGGCAATTTCCGCTCCTGCAAATCCCGGTGTTTGTGCAGCCAACTTTTTGGGCTCAATATCATCAGATGTTTTGATCGGTTCAAGATGGACTTTAAAGATGGCCTCTCTGCCTATAATATCAGGTTTATCGATGCTGATTTGCCTGTCGAACCTTCCAGCTCTCAACAAAGCCGAATCCAAAACATCGGGTCGGTTGGTGGCTCCCAGTACAATTACTCCAGAGTCTGTCCCGAATCCGTCCATTTCCACCAGGAGGGAATTTAGTGTATTTTCCCTTTCATCGTTGGAGCCTGGCATTTGGCCCTTACCTCTGGAACGTCCTATGGCATCAATTTCATCAATGAAGATGATGCAGGGTGCTTTTTCTTTGGCTTGCTTAAACAAGTCCCTTACCCGGGCGGCACCAACACCTACAAACATTTCCACGAAATCCGAACCGGACAGCGTAAAGAAAGGAACCCCAGCTTCACCTGCTACAGCTTTTGCCAATAAGGTCTTACCAGTTCCCGGAGGTCCTATTAATAAGGCTCCTTTGGGTATTTTCCCACCCAATTTGGTGAACTTTCCCGGGTTTTTCAGAAATTCCACGATTTCTTCAACTTCTTCTTTTGCCTCGTCCAATCCAGCCACATTGTCAAAGGTAATCCTTACCTTATTTTCCGCATCGAACAATTGTGCTTTGGATTTCCCCACATTGAATATTTGTCCACCCGGTCCACTGGGCCCGGACATTCTTCTCATCATCATCCAAAAAAGAAAGAAAATCAATATCAAGAACCCGAAACTTGAGATCCAATTGCCCCAGCTTTCCTCTTTTTTGGCAGTATAACCAATCCTTTGATCTTCGGGAAGCTCCTGCTCTATCTCAGCATAGCTTTCTATAAAGTTGTCTACGGAGGCCACATTTATTCTATAATGAGGACCTGTTACATTATAGAATCTGTTTTGAGCTTCTAGCTCATCTTTATATCGCTGATTCTGAAGGGCTTCTTCTTTAAGTGTAACTTCTACATAGTTTTGGTTGTAGATTACCACAACCTCTGCTACATCGTTACTCAACACCATATCTTCAAAGCGTTTGGTGGTTATTTCCACTACTGCGCTGTTTTGATTAAACCAGGTAACACCGATTAAGACTATTACCGCAGTAATAATTAACCAAAGCTGAAAATTCGGCTTTTGAGGCGGTTTGGGTATAAATTTTTTATTCTTATTTTTCTCACTCATCTTTCAATTATTAAGGCAATAACTTTAGGTACAACAATATTAAAAAATGAAAGTTCAACGGTAATTAATTTATATGGATTACTTTGGCATCTCCCCACAGCTCCTCCAGTCCATAAAATTCCCTTGTATCTTTCAGGAATATGTGAGCCACTACGTTTACGTAGTCCATTAGAATCCATTGACGATTGGTTCTACCTTCACTTCGCCATGGACTTTCCTGGCTGTTTTTTAAAACTTCATCTTCTACAGAGGCCGAAATTGCTTCAAGTTGGGTATCCGATGACCCTGAACAAATCACGAAAAAATCGGAAACCGTATTTTTAATGTCCCTTAAATCCATCACCACAATATTAGAAGCTTTTTTTTCTTCCATTCCCTTTACTATCACTTTACTCAGCTCTTCTGCTGTCATATTTTTGTTTATAATTTTAGCTAGCTATTTGTTCAGTTAGAATAAAAGTTTAAATATCTTTATTGTGGAACAAAATAACTAATTAATGTATGCATAAAATCCTTGCCAACACCATATTTTTGGGAAAAGACGTGATTATCCTGACAGAATGTCATTCGACCAATGATATCGCCTACCAAAAATTCAAAGCAAAAGAGGCCAAAGAGGGAAGCATCATCATCACGGATAAACAAATCAAAGGACGGGGACAGAGGGGAAGCCAATGGTTCAGCGAACCTGAAATGAATTTAACCTTTTCTTTAATACTTACCCCTTTTTTTTTGGATGCAAGTGAACAATTTGGATTGAATATGGCCGTTTCCTTAGGAATCAGAGAAGCCCTTTCAGAATATGTGACAGGAATAAAGGTGAAATGGCCCAATGATATCGTGCATGATGAAAGTGGTAAACTCGGGGGTATTCTCATTGAAAACACAATAAGCAACAAAGGAATTGAGCTTTCAGTGGTGGGAGTAGGTTTAAATATCAACCAGACCCATTTCCCTTTTCCGAATGCCACCTCAGTCGCTCAACTGGCCGGCGCAGCAATGGATAAGGAAGAAATATTCAGGAGAATGATTTCGAAAATTGAAAAATATTATCTTTTACTGAAAAAAGGACATGAGAAAAAAATCAGGGATTTATACAAGTCCCATTTATATAAGTTCAGAAAAATGTCCAACTACAATGATGGCAAGGACTTTATCGGGGAGATTGTTGGTATTTCTGATCAGGGAAAATTGATTATTGAAAAAGAGAATAAATCTCTACATCAATATGCATTTAAGGAAGTGAAATTTGTATGAGCAGTCTAATTGTATTTTATCTAAACAAATATGTAAATTTGTAAGGTAAAATAAAGTATTTAAAAAAAACTAAACATCCATGTCGGAAACAAAATCGGAAAAGTATGTTAAGTACAAGGTGAAAGATATTTCTTTAGCCGAGTATGGAAGGAAAGAAATAAGGTTAGCTGAAGCTGAAATGCCAGGCCTTATGGCTTTAAGGGAAGAATTTGGAAAGTCCCAGCCATTAAAGGGGGCCAGAATTGCCGGATGCCTCCACATGACCATCCAAACTGCCGTACTTATTGAAACATTGGTAGCCTTGGGTGCGGAAGTCACCTGGTCTTCTTGCAATATTTTTTCTACCCAGGATCATGCTGCTGCTGCTATTGCCGCTACCGGTATCAGTGTATATGCATGGAAAGGCCTCACGGCTGAGGAATTTGACTGGTGCATAGAACAAACTTTATTCTTTGGAGAAGATCGGGAGCCTTTGAATATGATTTTGGACGACGGTGGGGATCTGACCAATATGGTTTTGGATAAATATCCCGAGCTGACTTCAGGGGTAAAAGGAATTTCCGAGGAGACCACCACAGGTGTTCACAGATTATACGAGAGGATGAGAAAAGGAACACTTCCCATCCCTTCTATAAATGTCAACGATTCCGTTACCAAGTCCAAGTTTGATAACAAGTATGGCTGCAAAGAGTCATTGGTAGATGCAATACGAAGGGCTACAGACGTCATGATGGCCGGTAAAGTGGCCGTAGTGGCTGGTTACGGGGATGTTGGAAAAGGCTCTGCCGCTTCTTTGAGAGGTGCTGGTGCCAGGGTGATAATCACTGAGGTCGATCCCATTTGTGCACTTCAGGCGGCTATGGACGGCTTTTCTGTCAAAAAGATGGAAAATGCCGTTAAAGAGGCTAATATCGTAGTTACAGCTACCGGAAATAAGGATATTCTCAGTGAAAAACATTTCAGATCAATGAAAGATAAGGCTATAGTGTGTAATATCGGCCACTTTGACAATGAAATAGACATGGCTTGGCTAAATGGTAATTATGGACATACCAAGGATGTCATCAAGCCTCAAGTGGATCTTTATAATGTGGATGGAAAAGACATTATCCTATTGGCAGAGGGAAGATTGGTGAACCTTGGCTGTGGTACCGGACACCCTTCTTTTGTGATGTCCAACTCTTTTAGTAACCAAACCTTGGCACAATTGGAGCTTTGGACCAATTCCGCTGATTATGAGCCAGGCGTGTATGTACTCCCAAAGCATTTGGACGAAAAAGTAGCTGCCTTGCACCTCTTAAAGCTGGATGTAGAACTGGATGTATTATCTGAAGAACAAGCAGAATACATTGGGGTAAAACCTGAAGGACCATTTAAGCCTGAATATTACAGGTATTAATTAAAGTTAATCCAACCCAATAAAAAAAGCCACCATAGCTGTGGCTTTTTTTATTGGGTCAACACCATTTCCCTGCCATCATCAAGTTGAATGGTGGCGCTATTATTACAATCCGGATCTTCTTCATAGTGGATAATATGCACAACATCAGGTTCCACCGTCCTTTCAAAGGTCCAGATTTCCTGACCAGCTTTAGGAACGAAGGAGCCATTTCGGATACAAGCGCCGTCTAGATGCTTGGGTTGTGTAATCTCCATTCCAAATGAGCGTCCTGCCAGGTTCCTCCCTGAGCTTGACCCAGTAGTAGTAATATTTTGGATGCTATCGGTGGAAAAGATCACTTCACGATTAAAGACCGCATTTACCTTACTGGTCGAATTATTGTCATCCCTGATGATAAAATTAATTAGTTCATCCCGAAATGTCCCATGGGCGAAACTGCTGTCAATCTGGTTGATAAACCGATGCCCTTCAAGCTGGATTCCCCTTGCAGAATATTCTTCATAGCCTATTCGGACAAGCTTTTCCTGGTTAAAAAGTGAATCAATGTAGGTCAGTATTAATTTGCCTTTCCTTTCTGGCTGGTTGGTTATACAATCTCCCTCTCCAAATATCAGGTTTACTTCTTTTCTTTCTTCATTAAAGGTTACCAGAGGACAGCCGGAGATGGTGGTATAATTGGTACTGTCTTTATAGAAATCAAAAGGTTTAAAAGCATAGAAAACATGTTCTTCCAGAGAAAAGGAAATGTTAAACATTTCTTCTCCTTCAAAAGACTGATCAGTTTGCAATCTTCTTTCCTCATCGCTTAAACAAGAGGAAAAAAGTAGAAAGCCTATTAAAGAGCTACCTAAATATTTCATTCACTTTTGTATTTATGGGTTTACCTAATAATGCAAAGTTATATAAGATTTTGAATTTCTAATTTGTGCGGTTTGCCCACACTTTCGGTTTTAAATAACCATAGCTACTCCCAATGAAGAAGCTCATGATCAATATTTATTTTATAAACATTCCGATCATTCAACATTTGAATAATTTTCCTTTTTAATCCTTATTTGATATTAATTTTTTTCTATAAATGCAAAAAGGTTTAAGCAATCATATTTGGAAAAACGGTTTTTTCTATAAAGAATAATCACAAAACGAATGTTGTCTCCTTGTGGATCAATGAGTTAAAGCTGACTTGACCATAATGAATTCAGTAATGTTTTCATGGTCCAGCATCCCCAGGAAATGGTTGTTTTCATAAACCAAGGCTATTTTTTTGTTTTGAGAAGCCATTATTTCAAAAGCCGCTTCCAAAGCTTGATGATAATCCAATTTGAGAGGCTTGAGTGTGGCTACTTCCCTCACAGCTAAATTTTCCCCCGATTCCTTGAGCCCTTTGATCATTTCTTCCCTACTCAGGGTGCCAATCGGCTCATCATCTTGAACCACTACGAAATGAGTTGCCTGCCCCTTTAACAGCTTATCCACTGCTTTACTTAAAGGTGCATCGTGGGCTATTATGGGAAATTTTGTCATGATGGCGTCTTTCACAAAAAAACCTTTTAATAAAGTGGCGTTTTTGGTTTGTGTCATTTCTGCCTGCGCCCCAAGGAAAATAAACAAGCCTATCAAAACCAAAAAAGGATTATAAAACAGCCCAAAAAAAACAAATCCCATGGCCAGAAACTGGCCTATGCTTCCTGCAATTTCAGTAGCTTTGACCCTGGGCATTCTGATGGACAAAAAGGCCCTCAAAACCCTTCCACCGTCCATTGGGAAGGCAGGAATAAGGTTGAAAATGGCCAAAATCAAATTTGCAGAGGTTAAATATAAAAGAATGGTGCTTCCATCCAGATGTAGATCTTCAAGCGATTGGGATTCAAAGCCAGTGAAAGCAAGGATAAAAGATAAAAGGATAAAAATCACCACATTCACCAGAGGGCCTGCAAAGGCTACCCATAATTCCTGTTTTGGATCATCTGGTAACTTCTCCAGCCTGGCCAAGCCACCTATGGGCAAAAGTATAATGTCTTTGGTACCGATCCCATACTTTTTGGCCGTGAGGGCATGACCAAACTCATGGAGGATCACACATAAAAACAGGGCAAGGATAAAAAGCAGGGACCACCAAGTATCTATTAAAGCTACCCCTGACCTGATATTTGCAATGATGATCCACAAAAGCAATATGGAGAAGGTCCAATGGATAAAGACCTTGATCCCTTTATATTTACCTAAGTATAATGAAAACTTCATGATGCTGACTTTGCTTGCTTATTTCTCAATTTACTCATAATTTACTCAATAAGAAGCATGAAAAAGAATGACGAGGATCTTAGGTTGTCTGAAAGCTTGTATAGCTATATTTTAATTGAAAATAATTTCCAGTAATATTGTCTTAATTTAATAATATATTTAAACAATTCCACCTATTATGCCAGCATCAGCGGATTCATATACACCAAGAAACCATATCAGGATAGTTACTGCAGGGTCACTCTTTGATGGTCATGATGCAGCAATCAATATCATGAGAAGGATCATTCAGGCTACAGGCTGTGAGGTGATACATTTAGGTCATAATAGATCAGTGCAGGAAATCGTTGATTGCGCCATTCAGGAAGATGTACAGGCCATCGCCATCACCTCCTATCAGGGGGGCCATGTCGAATTTTTTAAATATATGTTTGATTTGCTACAGAAAAAAGGATCGTGCCATATCAAGATTTTTGGAGGAGGAGGGGGCACCATTTTACCCGAAGAGGCAAAAGAACTGCAGGAATATGGGATTGCCCGCATATTTTCCCCTGATGATGGCAGGACTTTAGGTCTTCAGGGAATGATCAATGATCTGGTGAAACAAGCAGATTTCCCTCTTGGAAATAACTTGGCTCCAGATTTTAAGATCACACTTGGCAATAAAAGATCAATCTCCAGGTTGATTTCCGCTGCGGAAAATTTCCCGGAGGAAAACGGCAATATTTTAACGGGGATAAGAGCCCTTGCCAAAGAAAGTAAAACACCTGTTTTAGGGATTACCGGTACTGGTGGATCAGGCAAATCCTCTATGGTAGATGAATTGGTCAGAAGGTTTTTAATTGATTTTAAGGCTCAAGGTTCTGATAAAAGCATTGCCATCATTTCCGTAGACCCCTCCAAAAGAAAAACCGGAGGAGCTTTACTGGGAGACAGGATCCGTATGAACGCAATAAATCATCCTCAAGTTTATATGAGATCCCTGGCCACCAGGCAGGCTAACCTGGCACTGTCCAAGTCTGTACAAGATGCAGTGGATGTGCTAAAAGCTACTGGTTTTGATTTGGTGATTTTGGAGACTTCGGGTATCGGTCAATCCGATTCGGAGATTGTGGAGCATGCGGATCTATCCCTTTATGTCATGACCCACGAATACGGAGCCGCCTCCCAATTGGAAAAAATAGACATGCTGGATTTTGCGGATCTTATCGTTTTGAATAAATTCGATAAAAGAGGAGCTCAGGATGCCTTGAGGGATGTGAAAAAACAATATAAAAGAACCCATAATCTGTGGAACGTGAACGAGGTGGATATTCGGGTATTTGGAACCATCGCCTCCCAATTCAATGATCCCGGAATCGACAATCTCTACCATGCCCTGATTGCAAAAATTTCCGAAAAAGCAGACCTGGACCTGCCGATTAAACTTGAAGTTGTCCCGGAAATGTCGGAGAAAACCCATATTATTCCCCCGGCACGGGTCCGGTACCTATCAGAAATTTCCGAAAACAATAGAGAATATGACAAATGGGTGAATGATCAAAAAGAGATCGCCCAGCAGCTCTATGGCATCCATAAAACCTTGGAGACCCTTAAAGCCCTCCAGATAGCAGACAAGGAAAGGTTAATTCAAGGATTACAAGAGCTGTATGCCAAGGTAGAGCTGGAGCTTGATCCCAGAAACAAAAAATGGATCGAAGAATGGCCTGGGGAAGTGGAAGCCTATACACAGGACCATTACTCTTTTAAGGTGAGGGATAAGGAGATCAGGATCAAAACATTTACCGAATCCCTTTCACAAAGCCGCATTCCCAAAATCTCTTTGCCAAAATATGAAGCTTGGGGGGACCTATTGAAGTGGGGATTAAAAGAGAATGTTCCGGGAAAGTTCCCTTTCACCTCGGGGGTTTTTCTTTTCAAAAGAGAAGGGGAAGATCCTACCCGGATGTTTGCAGGGGAAGGCGGGCCGGAAAGGACTAATAAACGTTTTCACTATGTGTCCAAAAATGTGGACGCCAAAAGATTGTCCACAGCATTTGATTCAGTGACCTTATACGGTGAAGACCCTGATTATCGATTGGATATTTACGGGAAAATAGGCAATTCAGGCGTAAATATTTGTTGCCTGGACGATGCCAAAAAGCTTTATTCCGGATTTAACCTGGCAGCTCCAATGACTTCTGTTTCAATGACCATTAATGGACCTGCAGCAACAATGGCGGCATTCTTCATGAATGCGGCCATTGACCAGCAATGTGAGATTTATATCAAAGATAATGGGCTGAATAAAGAAATAGAGGCTAAAATTGACGCTATTTACGCAGATCAGCCTTACCAAAGGCCCCAGTACAATGCCTTGATCCCGGAAGCGCATGATAATTTGGGGCTGATGCTTTTAGGTATAAGCGGGGACCAGGTTTTGCCCAAGGAGGTGTATGAAAAAATCAAAAGGGAAACTTTGGCCAAAGTCCGAGGAACCGTACAGGCAGATATTCTAAAAGAAGACCAAGCACAAAATACCTGCATCTTCTCTACAGAATTCTCCCTGAGGTTAATGGGGGACGTGCAGCAGTATTTTATAGACCAGAACATAAGGAACTTTTACTCGGTTTCTATTTCAGGTTATCATATTGCAGAAGCCGGGGCAAATCCCATAACCCAATTGGCCCTGACCCTCTCCAATGGATTTACGTATGTAGAATATTATGTGTCCCGTGGAATGGATGTCAATAAATTTGCCCCCAACCTGTCATTTTTCTTTTCCAACGGCATAGATCCGGAATATGCGGTGATAGGAAGGGTCGCCAGAAGGGTTTGGGCCAAAGCTATGAAATTAAAGTATGGGGCGAATGAACGCTCTCAAATGTTGAAGTACCACATCCAGACTTCGGGCAGGTCCCTTCATGCCCAGGAAATTGACTTCAATGACATCAGGACGACCTTACAGGCTCTTTACGCCATTTATGACAACTGCAATTCACTGCATACCAACGCTTATGACGAAGCCATCACCACGCCTACGGAAGCATCTGTGCGGAGGGCAATGGCCATTCAGCTTATCATCAATAAGGAACTGGGGCTGACCAAAAATGAAAACCCCATTCAGGGCGCTTTTATTGTCGAAGAACTGACGGATCTGGTGGAAGAGGCAGTTTACGCAGAATTTGACAGGATTACAGAACGCGGAGGGGTTTTGGGAGCAATGGAAACCATGTACCAAAGGGGGAAAATCCAGGAAGAAAGTCTTCATTATGAAATGCTCAAACATAGCGGTGCATTTCCTATCATTGGGGTGAATACTTTCCTATCCTCAACAGGGTCGCCCACCGTCAACCCCCGGGAGGTAATCAGGGCAACAGAAGAGGAAAAGGAGGCCCAGATCCAAACATTGAACAATCTACATCAAAAAAACAAAAGCAAATCGGTAGAAGTCCTTCAAGGCCTTCAGCAGATTGCCGTTCAAAATGGAAACATCTTTGAAGGATTAATGGAAGCAACGAAATATTGCTCCCTGGGCCAAATCACCCATGCCTTATATGAGGTTGGCGGACAGTATAGAAGAAATATGTGATAATAGGTGCCGGAAGTCGGATGATGGAAGTTTACATCCATGGACGGTGATTCGCTGGCAGTAGATCAAGTCACCGACTTGATTTAAACAAATAATGTCAACTAATTTCAGGCGGTGACATACAATAAAAAACGTCATTACCTCGATAATAAATCAAAAACAAATGGCAAAAAGAACAATAACTTTAAAAATGATTTCTGATCATGAATATGAATCAGTAAATGCCACTGGAAACAAAGTGGCAATTGATATGTATGATGGTGAGAAAAAGAAACACCAATCCCCCATGGAGCTCCTTTTATCCGCACTGGCCAGCTGCGCTTCGGTGGATGCGGTCTCGATGATGAAAAAGAAGAGAAGAGAAGTACAGGATTTTAAAGTAGAAGCCGAAGGAGATAGAAACGAGGGGATACCTGCATTTTATAAATCGATTCATCTAAAATTCACCCTTACTTCTCCTGATGCCACTTTGGAAGAGTTCCAAAAATCAATCAAACTCGCAGTAGAGAAGTATTGCTCTGTGGTATCTTCCTTAAAGTCAGAAGTCACCTATTCATCCATGGTAGTCCGACAGGCATGAGAGTAGTTAAAGAAATAACAAAAAATGATATCCGGATTACTATATTTTCATGGAACAACAAATATTTATTGAAGTTTGAACAAGGCATGATTGAACAAACTTTTAAAGTCAATGAAATGGATATTGGCAGCGAAGAAGGTTTATCCATCTTTCTGTCAGAAGACTTTTTATCGGCTGTTCAAAAAAGATTTGATGAAATGCACCATTCCCTAAGAAATCAACTGGAAAATCTTTAAATTTAAGGTGTTATTTTACTATTTAGAGATGAAGTATAGTTTTTTGGTTGTAATAAGCGTTTTATTGGGATCTTCAAGTTGTGAAACAACAAAAAAAGAGGAAGAGACCACACATTTGACGGCTCTTGACTCGATCATCGAGTCCATGGAAATAGAACTTTCCGTTTTGGAAGATGAGATGAAGAAAATGGCTGCTTTTTCCTCCTTGCTATTCAAGAACCAAGGGGGGGTTAAAAGGAATGAAGATATAGGGCAAATAGTGGCAAAGGAAGATTCTGCTTTTCTTCAGTCAGATAAATTCAATACCAAAAGCACAGTATATATTTCCAGCCTTTCCCCCAATAAAGAGGAAGTGATCAGACAGGTGCATTATACAGCAAAAATGGATTCTGTATTTCATGAAACCATCCAGGAATTCCCTTTGATATCCCAGGTTTATTTTAATTCCAGGTTACAATATTCCAGATTATATCCACCATATGATCATTTAAGCACACTAGGGAAAAACTTAGACATTACAGCATTTAACTTCTATTATCTCGGAGATGAAACAAGGAATCCAAAAAAAGGGCCTGTATGGGTCAAAGAGGTTTATATTGATCCTGCTGGCAGGGGATGGATACTGTCTTTGATTCATCCAGTTTACCATCAAAAACAATTGGAAGGTGTAATGGGTATTGATATTACCCTCTCAGATCTGATGGACAACTTCCTGAACAAATCAGAGAAAAAAATATTTATAATAGACGAGAAAGGCACTATCGTGGCAGGAAAATCCGAATCTATAGAAGCCTTGAGTATGCCTCCTTTAAGAAATCATACGTATATTCAAACCATCAATTCCAATAGTTTCAGAAAAGAAGATTTTAATCTTTTTAAAAGTAAAAGTAAAGAAGTAAGACAAATGGCATCAAGATTTTTATTGGAAAAGAAGCATTTTTTTCTTGTTGAATCTGGAATAAAACCTTATCATGCTTATTGTCGCAAGATTAATTTATTAAATTGGTACCTTATAGAACTGGATATCTAGGTGAAAGGAAAAATAAATATAGACGAAACCAATTATTCAAAACGATTTTGGCTGTTGACGGGGTTAAGCTTAGCTTCTGTCATATTGATCGGATTTCTTGCCTATTTCTTTTATTCGACATTGTCCAACAACCTGTTAAGCAGTAGAAGGGAATATCTGAATAAAAAAGTGGAATTGGCATCCAATGATGTTCAAAGAAAATTTGCCAGTCTCCATGATGACATGATTTATTATGCCAACAGTATATCCCAAAAAGGGGGGGCTGATGGAGAGGAAGAGAACAATGATAATTTACGTATCAAGAGACTACTGAATAATTATATTTCGATAATTGATACCGTATACTTTCAAAAGGAAGATCAAAAATATTTTTATACACTCAAGGAAACCAATTATCTGATCAGAGAAAATTTTACCGGGAAAATCCCGGATTTAAACAACGCTAATGGCTTAACAGTAAAGTCAAATTCCGGTAAATTAAACCTTACCGTCAAAATCAACCTTGAAAGATTTTTTGAAGACTATGCATCCAATTATTACTTAGGAAGCTTCGGCAATAAATTTTTCTATGCTGACGGACAGCTCACCGATATCAATTCTGAGCCTATCAAAGAGGGCATATCTTTTCGGGCATCTTCTCTGGAAATATTAAATAAGGAAATCGGGGATGGTTTAAGGGGAGATTTTGTAGGCAGTTTATATGTGGGTTCGAATAGCAACAGGTATGAAACTGATGCCCTTATAGTTCAATATCCATTTACACTTAGCCCGTTACCCCAAAATTTTGCTTTCATTTTTGTTCAGGAGAAGGAAAGCATTGTTTCTGATATTTACCGCACTTATTTTTATTTGTTTGCCGCCCTGTTCGTTTTGTTGGTTTTTGTTCTTTTTTTGATGTTTAAATTTTTTAAAAGCACCTACGAGAACAAAGTGCTTCTTGAAAAGAAATCGGAGGACATTAACCAGCTATTTAACCAACAAACCATGCTTCTCCAGCAGTCAAACGGGTTTGTATATTATCATGATGAGTTTGGGAAAGTATTTAAAGCCAGTGAGAATGTATCAGATGTTTTAGGTTACACTCCCGAACAATTTATAGTTAAAGGTAAAAAATTGCTCTCTCAGGAGGACTTGTCCCGCATCCAAGCAATTGCAATGGAAGCTCTGACAAATAATAGGGAATATATTTATTATGAAGTTGGATTGACTAAATTTGATAGATCTGTCATCAGGACCAAAAATTTTGAAAAACTTTTTTATGATGAACATGGGAATTTTACAGGAAGCATAGGAATCTGTACCGATATTCATGAAAAATACCTGGCCGATCAGGAATTGATCAAAAGTGAAAATAGATTGAGGGCTGTATTAAACAGCCTTCCCGATATAATTTTTATTTATAATAATGAAGGGGTCTATTTGGATTATCATGTACAGAATGAAGAACTGCTGATTGAACCCGCTCAAAATTTAATGGGAAAGAATATTATGGAAGTGTATTCCTATCCATTCAATGAAAAGTTGAGGGAAACTTTTAACAAAGCAGTAAAAACCGGGAAAATACAAACCCAGGAAATCGATATAATTATCAGCGGGGGAAAAAGGTTCTTTGAAATCCGCTTCTTTAAACTGGATGATCTAAAAGTAATCTCGCTGGCCCGGGATATCACAGATCAAAAACTCTGGGAAAATGGATTAAAAGAAGCTAAGGAAGCTGCAGAATCTGCCAATAAGCATAAATCTGAATTTCTGGCCAATATGAGCCATGAAATTAGGACCCCAATGAATGGATTGCTGGGGATGATCGGCTTACTTGGGACCACGAAGCTCACAGATGAGCAGAAAAAATTTGTTTCAATAATCGAGGATTCGGGCGAATCATTGTTATCAATTGTTAATGATATCCTTGATTACTCCAAAATTGAGGCCGGTAAGCTGGAGTTGAAGCTAACCTGTTTTAATTTAAGAAATGAAGTACAAAAGGTGGTAGATATTTTCTCTGGAATGGCTATAGGGAAAGGTCTCCATGTTCACCTTTCCGTGAGTGATAAAATACCTGCTTTAGTGGTACTGGACAGGAAAAAACTTAAACAGATTTTATTTAACATCCTAGGCAATGCAGTCAAATTCACTCCAAAGGGAGGTGTCATTGAAATAAATATCTCCGGAGAAGTCATCATTTCTGATAACTTAATGCTTTATATAGCGGTGAAGGATACAGGTAAAGGGATTCCTTCCGCACATATTCCAAAGTTGACCCAACCTTTTACTCAAGTGGACAGTAGCGATATCCGGGAGCATAAGGGGACTGGATTGGGACTTGCAATAGCCAATAAGTTAATTGAACTAATGGGAGGCATCCTTCAAATTGAGAGTGAATTGGGCAATGGCTCTGAATTTTCCTTTACTATTATTGCGCGTGTCCCAGACGAAAAACTGAAGCTTGATTTGGGGCAGGAAAATAACACAGATCAGGAGATTGTTAATTTTGACAACTTCGCTGGAAATTTCCCTGTACGCATTTTATTGGTAGAGGATAATATTATCAACCTGAAATTCATGACCATGGTATTGGCACAAATGGGTTATCAACCTCATATCGCTGTAAACGGGCTTGAAGCTATAGAAATGGTAAAAGAGAAGGAATACGATCTCATCTTTATGGATCATCAAATGCCCAAAATGAACGGTATAGATGCGACCCAAGCCATCAGAAAGCTTAAAAATGGCAACACCCCCAAAATAATTGGGCTTTCTGCCAATGTTATGGGGGATGACATCAAAAAGGCATATAAAGCAGGAATGGACAGCTATCTTTCTAAGCCAGTGAAAATAGAAGAAATAGCTAAAAAAATTAAAAAATGTTTTGACTCAATAAATAATTAAAGTGTTTTAAATTAAAATTTCTGTGGATGAGAAAGGAAGCTGTAGGGGAACCTGATTTTTCAAGCTATCCCAGATCCTCTTAAAAGTGTTTTTCCCAGCTCCTTTTGACTTGTCCTGTTCAACTTTACAATTTAGCTTCCAAATCGAAAGCTTCAAGATAATCTGCCACCCTTTTTACAAACATCCCTCCCAAAGAACCATCAATAATCCTGTGATCGAAAGAATGGGACAGGAATATCTTATGTCTAATAGCAATGACATCCCCAGTGGGAGTCTCTACCACGGCAGGTTTTTTTGTTATGGCTCCTACTGCCAATACGGCCACTTGGGGCTGCATGATAATAGGTGTTCCCATAATGATACCAAATGAACCTACATTTGAAAGGGTGTAGGTTCCCCCGTTTAATTCATCCGGAGACAGTTTATTGCTTCTTGCCCTTGCCGCTAAATCATTTATCTTTTTGGATAGCCCCACTACATTTAGCTGATCCGCCTTCTTTATTACCGGTACAATAAGATTTCCGGAAGGTAAGGCTACCGCAATTCCCACATTTATATCTTTTTTCTTAATGATCCTATTTCCATCTACAGATACATTGATCATGGGGAAATCTTTGATGGCTTTGGTGATGGCGTGCACAAAGAAAGGTGTGAAAGTGATTGCTTCCCCTTCTTTTTCTTTATAAGCATCCTTTATTTTATTTCTCCAAAGTACAATATTGGTAACATCAGCTTCTACAAATGAAGTGACATGAGCAGAAATACGCTTAGAATCCAGCATCCGTTGAGCAATCATCATCCTCATTCGATCCATTTGAATGATTTCATCCTCTGCACCAATGCTTGTCTCTATTTTGGGAAGTTCCATTGATTCCGATGAAGCTTTCTGAGGCCCTCTATTTTTAAGGTAGCTGAGCATATCCTGTTTGGTAACCCGCCCGTCTTTGCCCGAACCTGGTATAGTTGCCATTTCCATTTTACTTATTCCTTCTTCCTTGGCCATATTTTTTACAAGGGGGGAATAAAACCTCTCATCCTCCACATTTGGGACCACTGGAGATGGGGCCAGAAATGTTGCTGTGTGGGGCGGAAATATTTCTTCATGTGCGGTTACTTCTTTGATCCTGGGTCTTTCTTTTTTTATATCTTCTTTTATATCCTCTATTTCCTCAACTTCTTCTTCAGTTTCAATAATAGCAATGGGAGCACCCACACTAATAACCTCACCTTCTTTTGCCAGTATTTTCTTAAGGGTTCCTGCATGAACGGCAGGTACTTCTGTATCCACTTTATCAGTCGCTATTTCCAGTACAGACTCATCCTGCTCGATAGTGTCCCCCTCATTCTTTAACCAAGTGAGGATGGTACCCTCTATAATGCTTTCACCCATTTGGGGCATTACCATTTTTATAGTTGCCATGCTACTTATTTTTAATTGGATATATTAGAGAATTATCAACTAATTTTCTCACGAATTCAATTATTTATTCACTTTCCATTATACAGCTTCTTAATAAATTTAATGCTGAAATAGCTGAGAGCTGAATATTTATACCCCTCTCGTTAGAAAGCTGAAGTTTTTTAGTAATCGTTCCTCTTTTATGATCACAAGCCACCCACACGGTACCTACTGGCTTTTCCTCAGAACCACCTGAAGGACCCGCTATTCCACTGGTGGATAATCCATAATCAGCCTTAAATTTTTTCCGCACATTTTTGGCCATTTCTTTCACTGCCTCCTCACTCACTGCCCCCTTAGTTTCCAGAGTACTCTTTTTCACTCCGAGGTCGGAACTTTTGAACTGATTATGATACGGGATCACAGAGCCATTAAAATAAGCACTACTTCCGGCAATGCTGGTGATCAGGTGGGAAATGTACCCTCCAGTGCAGCTCTCCGCTAAAGCTAATGTTTTATTTTTATTCATCAAAAGCAAACCAACAGCCTCATGAAGGGTTTCCTTATCATAACCATAGATGTATGGGCTTATTATAGGAAGTAATTTGAGGATTTGCTCCGCTACCTCGTTGACAAGGAAATTGTGATCCTCCCCCATTGCAGTAAGCCTGAGTCTCACTTCCCCCAAGGAAGGTAGATAAGCAAGTTTGAGATGCGCTGGAAGGTTTTCCTCCCAATCCTCCAATAAGTCAGAAAGCCAACTTTCCCCTATTCCCACTGTTTTGATCACCTTATGATAAATGACAGGTAGGACATATCTTCTTTTTAATTCCGGAAGGACAAAGTCGGTCATCAGTTTCCTCATTTCATGGGGCACACCAGGCATGGACATCCAGACTGCCCCATTTTCCTCAAACCACATACCAGGAGCTGTCCCTACTTTATTCGGTATATAAGTACATTTTGTAGGAAGGTGGGCCTGAAGCCTATTTAGATCACTAAACTCCTTCCCCCTTTTTTTAAAAAATAAACGCACAGCTTCCCAAGCTTCCGGCACCAATTCGATCCCACAATCGAAAAATTCGGCAAGCAATGGTTTGGTAAGATCATCTTTCGTAGGCCCAAGGCCCCCTGTCATCAGAATAATGTCGGCCCTTTGTCCTGCATTTTTAAGAGCGGCCAGAATGGAGCCGCTATCGTCACCCACCGTACTTCGATTCATTACCTTCACGCCAATTTTATCCAGTTCTTGGCTTATCCAGTGACTGTTGGTATCAATGACTTGGCCATAGAGCAATTCATCCCCAATAGCTATTATTTCCGCTTTTACTGTTCTCATATTTTGACATCAATGTTTCCCTTACTGATGGAGTGCCTGTTATTTTGGTCCAAAGATAAGGAAGTATACGGAATGGTTTGGGCATGAAAAAACATTTCTATTTAAAAAAAAGAAGCTCCAAACTTATTCGTTTGGAGCTTCTTTGTGCGCACGAGAAGATTCGAACTTCCACACCAATTAAGGCACCACCCCCTCAAGGTGGCGTGTCTACCGGTTTCACCACGTGCGCTGGATAGAACAGCAAAAATAGCCAGTTATTATATGCAGTGCAAATCTAATTTTGATTATTTGATTATCTGCTCCATTCCTATCATATAATTTGGTTTTATTACAAGCTGAAACCAGCATAATGTTTAAGTACAAAGACTTCTTGTCCCGGTCCTCCCAGCCTGTAATGTCTTCCCATGGTTATCAGTTTCTATGTCTTTAAGCTTTCATCTTCCATTTATGGTAGAACCATATTTTCTTTTTAATATGCAAGTATGAAATTGCCGGCATGAGTACATCTGGTATAAAATTCCGATTAAATTCTTCCTTGTTTTAAACTAATGTTTAGCTTATCAGTCTAAGAATGATCCCATTAAGTGACCTTGAACTACTAGAGCTGATAAAGAATCCGGCCACCAGGGACAAAGGATTTAAAATTTTGACAGAAAACTATCAAAGGAGAGTATATGGGATCATCAGAAAAATGGTAATCATTCATGAGGATGCTGATGATATTCTTCAAAACACCTTCATTAAGACATTTAAAAACATCAATAAATTCAACGGAGACTCTACTTTATTTACCTGGATTTACCGCATTGCTACTAATGAAAGCCTAAACTTTCTGGAAAAAAAGAAGCGTCATTACTTCTTTTCAATGGAAGATCACCAGCAAGCGATGGAAAAGCATCTGGATAATTCCCCCTACATCAGTGGGGATGAAATTCAAAAAACATTGCAAAAGATTATCTTAAAACTTCCGGAAAAGCAACGTTTGGTGTTTAATTTAAAATATTATGAGGATTTAAGCTATGAGGAAATAAGCCAGATAACCCATACTTCTATTGGTGCACTGAAAGCCAGCTATCACCATGCGGTAAAAAAAATTGAACAATCCATTAAAATGAATGGAATTCACACCAACGGGGAATGAATATCGTTCTCAGTTCCGGGAAACATCAAAAGCAGGTGATCCCATAAAGACAAATGATTACATGAAAAAAGTTATTACACTCCGATGTGAATATTTTAGCAAGATCCCCCGTCAAAGAATCGGGCAGACTATCTCTCTGAGGCGGGACCAGTTGTGACCACTGAAAGAAAATTATATACATACGAAACCAAAATAAACCTTTGGGAATTAAGATTGTCTAAATAATTGAACCATGAAACATATTCCAAAATATAATATTTATGAAGAGCCTGAAGGGTACTTTGATAACTTATCAGAACGGATAATCCATAAAAGAAGCATCCTTAACAGACAGATGTTGTATACCCGAATGGCTGCGGCTGCAGTTTTGGTTATTGGAATTGCTTTATTTATCTTTAAAAAGCCCATCATCAATGAAGTCTCCTTACAGGCCGAAATGGACCAAGAAGTGGAATTGTACATCAACAGTGGTTATTGGAACGCCGAAGACGTTTTAATTTTTTCAGAAAATCCAGATGAACTTTTGGATGCAATCATTGCAGAAGAATGGTCTACTTATACAATCAAGGAGGATTCCATAGAGGAAGAAATTTGGTATTAATCAAAAATAAATGAAAAGCATAATATTCTCTCTATTGCTCCTTTTTTTGGCCATGCCTGCTTTGGCACAAAAAGTGGAAAATCCATCATATAACAAAGAAAAGCTGGAATCAGCTAAAGTTGCATTTATCAGCAAAAGATTGGACCTGACGCCAAAAGAGGCAGAAAAATTCTGGCCCTTGTACAATCAGCATAATGAGGACAAAAGAAAACTGATGAAAAACATCTATGAACTGGTAAAAATCGACGAAGAGGAGATCACCAATAAAAGAGCCACAGAATTGATCGACAAAGAATTTGAAATTGAACAAGAAATACTTGATTTAGAAAAAGCCTTTCTTAAAGACATTATCAAAGTCATTTCCCCTGTTCAGGCTTTAAAACTTGGTGAAGCGAACAGGAAATTTACCAGACATATTTACCGGATGCAAAAACGAAATAAAAAACCTTCTGACTAAGCCCTATTCAGTTGCCATTGGAACAAATTAAAAATCGGAGAGGTGTGTCTTCCTATTCCTGAAGAACTTAATGTCTTAAATGTTTACCTCTCCCTTCTTTTTTATTAATTTGCCTCTATGCAAAATCCGCTTTCCCTATCAGAATTAAACCAGCTTATCCGCCACACCCTAGACAGCAATCTTTCTCCAAGCTATTGGGTAACCGCAGAAATCGGAGAGCTAAGGGATTCCGCTAAAGGACATGCATACCTTGAACTGGTGGAAAAATCCGGCGATCAATTGATAGCAAAAATAAAGGCCAACATTTGGGCCTACACCTATCAGGGGATCCGAAGCAGGTTTGCTTCCACCACCGGCCAGAACATCTGCAATGGAATGAAGGTCCTGGCTTTGGTCAATGTACAGTTCCACGAAATATATGGGTTAAGCATCAATATTAAAGACATAGATCCCAACTATACCCTGGGAGAAAGGGCCAAAAGAAAGCAGGAAATCATTGATCAACTCTCCCGGGAAGGTTTGATGCATCTCAACAAGCAATATGTTCTACCTCAGGTACCCCAACGCCTGGCGGTAATCAGTTCATCTACGGCAGCAGGCTTTGGGGACTTTATCAATCAACTTGAGCACAATGCCCATGGATACCAGATCCATTGGGAACTTTACCAGGCAACTATGCAGGGAAATGATGCCTCCTCCTCAATTATCAATGCCATCTTGTCCATTGAAGCTGACCTTCAGCAGAAAGATTTTGATCTATTGGTAGTCATCAGAGGAGGGGGGGCAAAAACAGATATGGATTGTTTTGATGATTATGATCTGGCAAGGGCCATTGCCAATACTTCTCTACCGGTAGTCACAGGGATAGGGCATGAAAGGGATGAATGTATAGCCGATCTTGTCGCCAACACCAAAATGAAAACACCCACAGCCGTAGCAGAATTCGTCCTTTCAGGCTTTAGGGATTTTGAAGAAAAATTGCAGGAAAAATTAAAAAGAATCGAGCGAACGGCAGGTTACTTTCTCCAAAGGGAAGACAGGCTGATCAGGGACAAAGAACACATGCTCAAAAACCTTTTCCTTAGTAAAGCAGGTGCCGCTAAAGAAAAACTCAATAGCAAAACCCAGCAGATACTTTCCTTGGCCCACAATAAAATTAAAATGCAAGCCATTTCTTTGGGTAACATTGAAACCTATCTGAAAAAAAATGTACAAATAAGGCTGGATCAGGAAAAAAACAACCTTCAAGGTTTAGAAAAAGACTTGGGCCGGTTAAATCCAAATTATTTTTTAGAAAGAGGATATACAAGGACCGAGATCAATGGGATTCCCGTAAATCAGGCAAAAATCAAATCCGGGGATGAATTGACCACTTTTACCCTGACAAAAAGAATAAAAAGCAAAATAGCAACAATAGAAAAATATGGCAAATAACAATACACTCAGTTACGATAAGGCCCTGCATAGGATCGAAGAAATTGTCAGACAACTGGAAGAAGATAACAAAAGTATAGATGAACTTTCCGCACTGGTCAAAGAAGCCAGTGGTTTGATTAAAGATTGTAAGCTAAAACTAAGGATGACAGAGGAAGATATCCTTAAGGCTTTTGGAGAAGAGGGATAAAATGGTTTGGTTGAATGTGCGGTGAATGGATTTTAACAGGTTCCCCTCCCCTACCAATAAAGATCGGTTGGGGAGGAGGATGCATCACCCTTGGTCATTGAAAATAGATTTGATGAAATTTGGTGTTCTTCTATAATAAAGACCAACAATCAGACTTGCTTTGCGCCGGTTTTTGAAACAAAAACAGTAGATTTGAATTTCTTAATTCCTAGTTAAGCATTTATTTCCATGAACCCTATTTCAAAAGAAGAAGCCCAACTTCGGATAGCCCAACTTTCGGAGCAAATCAACTTCCATAATCACCTTTATTATCAGGAAGATACGGCTGAAATAACTGATTTTGAATTCGATCAATTAATGGAAGAACTTTCCCGTTTAGAACAGGATTTCCCGGAACTTCTACAGGAAGACAGCCCTACCCAAAGGGTGGGGGGAACCATAACCAAGGAATTTGAGACGGCCCTTCATGGCTACCGTATGCTCTCTTTGGGAAACACCTATTCTGAAGAAGAACTTTTGGCTTTTGACGAAAGAGTGGCCAAAATACTGGGGCACAGGGATTACACCTATTTTTGCGAATTGAAATTTGACGGCGTAGCTATCAGTCTCGTATATGAAAACGGTCGGTTGTTAAGGGCCGTAACCCGTGGAGACGGGGTGCGGGGGGACAATATAACCGAAAACGCCAAGACCATTAGGAATATTCCTTTATATATCCGTAGTGAATATGTTCCGGCAAAGTTTGAAGTACGTGGAGAAATTTTCTTGCCAAAAAAAGAATTTATAAAGATCAATGCCGAAAGGGAAGCCAAGGGGGAAGCTTTATTGGCCAATCCGCGGAATGCAGCCTCAGGTACTGTAAAAATGCAGGACAGTGCTATTGTCGCAAAGCGAAGGCTGAATTGTTATGTTTATCAACTTCTTGGAGAAAATATAGGGGTAAGACATCATCATGAAGCCATAGCACTCTTGGAAAAGTGGGGGTTTAATGTTTCCCCTTCCTATAAAAACTGTACAGATCTTCAATCTGTCCTCCATTATATTGAGACCTGGAGGGACAAACGGCATGAACTTCCTATGGATACAGACGGGGTGGTATTAAAGATCAATGATTATGATCAAAGGGAAAAATTGGGTTTCACGGCCAAAATTCCCCGCTGGGCCATTGCTTATAAATATAAAGCAGAAAGTGCAGAAAGCCAGTTGCTCTCTGTTACCTACCAAGTGGGAAGGACGGGCGCCATCACCCCGGTGGCCAATTTATCCCCTGTTTCTTTGGCCGGTACTACGGTAAAGCGTGCCTCTTTGCATAATGCCAATGAGATAAAACGGCTAGACTTACATGAAGGAGATACTGTATACGTGGAAAAAGGCGGCGAAATAATTCCTAAAATTACCGCTGTAATTTTAGAAAAAAGGATGCCGCATAGTAAGCCTGTACCTTACATTACCCATTGTCCCGAATGTGATACAGCATTGGAGAGAAAAGAGGGGGAAGCCAAACATTACTGCCCAAATTCACACTCCTGTCCTCCACAGGTTTTGGGAAGAATAGAACATTTTGTTTCCAAAAGAGCCATGGACATTGACTCCTTGGGTACCGAGCGAATCAGGGCCTTAATCGATCATGGTTATATCTTCAATCCCGCAGATATATATGATTTAATCCATAAAAAAGATGCTCTCTTGGGGCTGGAGATCAATCCGGAACAATATATCAAAAACAGTGAGGGCTATTTATATATAGCACTTAGAAAAGTACTTTTCGGTTTGACAGAAGGGATATCATTAACCGCTATTGATCGGTTCTTGGAAGAATATGAGGATATAGATCAGGAAGATAAACTTCCGCTTTTCCTTGAATTAATTGAAAAGAGTGGGAAAAAAGTACGACAAAATGTCCGCTTGATTCAAAAGCTGATCACCTTCTTGTCCCATGAAAGCTTTGATGTCATTGAAGATTTCGTCCCCGTGGCGATAGTCATTTCCATTTTGATCAATAGGGAAACCATAGATGAGGAAATCCAACAACTTTCCCTTCACCACAATACCTTACATGACATGGTATTGGCTTCAAAACAGCTATTCCCGGAGGACTTTTATAAAAGGTTGAAAAAATTAAAAGGCAATACTTTTCAGGAAGGTGTTATTTCAAATATGGTTCAAGGAATAGAAGCCTCCCGGGACCAGCCTTTTGAAAAAGTTCTTTTCGGCCTTGGAGTCCGGAATATTGGTGAAAACACTGCCAAATTGCTAGCGCGGCATTTTAATAACATCGAAAACTTACAAAATGCAAGTGCTGAAGCTTTGCTTGAAATAAATGGTGTGGGTGAAACTTTAATGTGGAGTATTCAGGACTTCTTCTCTCAGCAGGAAAACCTTTCGATCCTAGCGCGGCTAAAAGCGCATGGATTACAATTTGAATTCAATCAAGAAGAAACTATCTTCACAAATAATAAATTAGAACACCTTAAAATTTTGGCATCTGGTAAATTAAATCATTTCAAAAGGGACGAAATTGTTGATTTTATAGAATCACATGGTGGAATCTATATAAAAGCCGTATCAAAAAGCCTTGATTTCATCATAGAAGGAGAAGACATGGGCCCAAGCAAAAAAGAAAAGGCAAAACAATTAGGGGTAAAACTTATTTCTGAAGAGGAATTTTTAAAAATGGTGGGCCAGTCTTCCTAATTATAAAACACATGAAGTGGATCACAGAGTACTTTATTAAAAATGTGCTAAAAAAATCGCCTGAAGATCAAGCAGCAAAAAAATCCCCGCTAAAGGGGGGCATTAAAAATATCAGTATTATTGCACCATCATTGGTAGAGTTGCATGAGACTGAAGATATCTTAAAGATAGAACTGAATAAACACATTGAATTTAATGGTCTCTTCTATGGTGAGGGTACTGAGGCAAAAGAAGCTTTTTCTTACAAGGATTTTTCTCTTTTAGGGAACCCCAAGGAAAAGGTCGCGAAATTTTTAGCCATAAAACCCGATATAATCATAGCGTCTTCAGAAATGTTGAATAGCTTTTCTTTATATCTTCTATATTTGAACCCTCAAGCCTATTCTATTGGATTTTATCAGGAAAGCCATAAACCTTATTTAGACCTGATGTTGGCCAAAGAAGATAAAGATCCAAAAGAGAATATGGAACATTTAATAAAATATTTAAAGCAGGTGATTTTAAAATGAAAAAATTTAAAGGTTCTGGTGTAGCAATGGTCACTCCTTTTCATGAAGACAAATCCATTGATTATTTGGGTTTAGAGCGTGTTATTGAACATGTGATATCAGGCGGAATAGATTATTTGGTCATGCAGGGGACGACCGGGGAAACAGCTACTTTAACTAAATCCGAAAAAAGAGAAGTACTTGCTTTTTCAGTAAAATTGAACAATGGAAGATTGCCAATAGTATATGGGCTAGGGGGAAACAATACCCAAGCTTTATTGGAGGAGATTGGCCAAACCAATTTTACAGGAATAGACGCTATCCTCTCCGTTAGTCCTTATTATAACAAGCCTTCTCAGGAAGGCATTATAGCACATTATGAAAAGTTGGCCGATGCAAGTCCAGTGCCGGTCATATTATATAATGTACCGGGAAGAACAATGTCCAACATAACAGCGAATACCACTTTGACTTTGGCAGCACATCAAAACATCATTGGAATAAAAGAAGCAAGTGGAAATTTGGAACAGTGTATGTGGATAGGTTCAAAAAAACCCGATGATTTCCTCCTGATTTCTGGAGATGATATGATGGCCACTACCATGAGGGCTATAGGCGGGGAAGGCATTATTTCAGTAATGGCCAATGCTTATCCCACTATTTTTAAAACCATCATCCATAGTTGCCCTGAAGAATCTATGAAAGCCACCTTCAGGTTGTTGGAAATCAATCCCCTGATGTATACCGAAAGCAATCCTGTTGGGATAAAAAATTTGATGAAGCATCTGGGAATATGTGGAGATGAGGTAAGATTACCCTTACTCCAGGCAAGTGAGTCTTTAAGCAGAAGAATCAAAGAGGCCTCTTTGCGCGTATAAAGGATAAAATAAAAAGCATCCATTCTGAACTGCTTTTGATAAAAAAGGTGATCAAATGATCACCTTTTTTATTTTTATCCTTCTGCATTTTTGATATCTTGAACTTCCTTACGAATTTCTTGTGATAAATTCTTAAGGTCTTGCATTCCTTTTCTTACTCTTGTACCAGCAGCTTGATTCTTTTTGTCATAGAATTTCTCAAAGTCGTCTTCCAAAGAAGTTATAAGATCTTTAATTTCGCTAAATCTGTTCATAATAAAAGTTAATTTTTAGATTGATGATAAGATTAATTTTTGGTTCAATATAGGTATAATGTTTATAAAACAACAATTCAAGATAGTTTTTTGATGACTTATTCACCAAAGGCAGTTGCCAACTCAGTATTTTTATAATAACCACTTGAGAGCTTTTCTTTAATTGCCTCAAAGGCAATTATGGTCTCCCTTACGTCTTCAAGGGAATGCGCAGCTGTAGGGATTAACCTTAAAATGATCATTCCCTTTGGCACTACAGGATAAATCACCACAGAACAGAAGATATTGTAGTTCTCCCTTAAGTCTTTACTGAGGGTGGCTGCCTCCCCTATGGTACCGTTAAGTACAACAGGTGTCACCGGAGAGGTAGTGGTTCCTATGCTAAATCCCTTTTCTTTCAGGCCGTTCTGAAGGGCCCGAACTACTTTCCAGAGATTCTCTTTCAGTTCAGGCTTGTCCCTCAAAAGCTCCAGCCGCTTCAAACCACCCTCTACCATGATCATTGGGAGAGCTTTTGCGAATATTTGAGAACGCATGTTATACTTAAGATAAAGAATAACATTTTCAGCTCCCGCAATAAATGCGCCAATACTGGCCATTGACTTAGCAAATGTGGAAAAATATAGGTCAATTTGATCCTGAACTCCCTGAGCCTCGCCAACTCCGGCCCCACTATCGCCCATAGTTCCAAAACCATGTGCATCATCTACCAATAACCTAAATTGGTATTTGTCTTTTAATTTTACGATTCCCTTCAGGTTACCCATGTTTCCGGTCATACCAAAGACTCCTTCAGTAATCACCAAAATACCTCCACCGGATTCCCTGGTCCACCTTTGTGCTCTTTGCAGTTGTTTTTCCAGGCTTTCCATATCATTGTGTGGATAAACAAAGCGCTTACCCATATGCATCCGAAGGGCATCTATGATACAGGCATGACATTCCCCATCATAAACAATCACATCCTTTCTATCTATAATGGCATCAATCACGGACATTATACCCTGATAACCGTAATTCAATAAATAGGCTTTTTGCTTGCCTACAAATTCAGCCAGGTTATTTTCCAATTCCTCATGCATATCTGTATTACCCGACATCATCCGGGCCCCCATAGGATAGCCGGCTCCCCATTTTTTAGCGGCTTCTTCATCCGCCTTCCTTACCTCGGGATGATTGGCCAGCCCAAGGTAATTATTTAGACTCCAGGTCAATACTTCTTTACCCTTAAATCTCATCCTTGGTGCTATTTCACCTTCTAGCTTGGGAAACATAAAGTATCCTTCGGACATCCCTGCATGTTTGCCTAGGGGGCCAAGGTTTGTTTGTAACTTTTCGAATATATCCAATGCTCCAATTGTTTTAAATTAAAAGATTTAATACCAATGAATCTGACATTAAAACCCTCAAAACTAATACTTTTTGCACTATAACGCAAAATATCAAGACGTTTTCAAATTATCTTTCATAGTTCGTTTAATTTCATTTATTTCGTAAAGTTTGATGTTGTAGATAAATCTTTCACGAATGATAAAAATTAAAAAGATTTTAATTGCCAATAGAGGTGAAATCAGCCTCCGAATAATGAGGACTGCCAAGGAAATGGGGATCAAAACAGTAGCAGTATACAGTGAAGCAGATAGCAAAGCGTTACATGTAAGGTTTGCGGATGAAGCCGTTTGCCTGGGGCCTGCTTCCTCTTCCCTATCCTATCTTCTCGGTGATGAGATCGTTCAGGTAAGCAAGGATTTGAAAGTTGATGCCATCCATCCAGGATATGGGTTTCTTTCAGAAAACGCTTCATTTGCAAAAAAAGTCATTGACGCGGGATTGATATTTATTGGGCCTTCTCCCAAATCGATAGAGGTTATGGGCAATAAACTGGCTGCCAGACAGGCCGTTGCCCAATACCGTATTCCAATGGTGCCAGGGACAGACAAAGCCATTTCCGACATTCCTGTTGCAAAAAGCAAGGCTAGAGAAATAGGATATCCCATTTTAATTAAAGCCAGTGCAGGTGGCGGGGGTAAGGGAATGAGGATAGTGGAAAAAGAAGGGGATTTTGATGAACAAATGCAAAGGGCAATCAGCGAAGCAGAATCAGCCTTTGGAGACGGCAGTGTTTTTATAGAAAAATTCGTCACCTCTCCCCGTCATATTGAAATACAGGTATTGGGAGACCAACATGGAAATATGGTTCACCTTTTTGAAAGGGAATGTTCCATACAAAGACGGCATCAAAAAGTAATTGAAGAAGCTCCTTCTTCAGTCATTGGTGAAGAAAAAAGAAAGGCCATGGGGGCAGCTGCTATCAAAGTGGCAAAAGCTTGTAATTATTACGGCGTCGGGACAGTTGAATTTATTGTAGATGAAAACCTTGATTTCTTTTTCCTGGAAATGAACACCAGGATTCAGGTGGAACATCCCGTCACTGAAATGATCACTGGTAAAGATCTGGTGAAAGAACAAATTCTTGTCGCTGAAGGACAGCGTCTATCTTTTGCGCAGGAAGATCTGAAAATTCACGGCCATGCCATAGAAGTGAGGGTATATGCAGAAGATCCGAAAAATAATTTCCTGCCGGATATCGGGAAGCTGATTACCTATAAAAGACCTCAAGGGCCCGGAGTAAGGGTAGATGATGGATTTGAGGAAGGAATGGATATCCCCATTTTTTATGATCCCCTAATCTCTAAATTAGTGGCATATGATGAAACCAGGGAAAGAGCTATTGAGCGGATGATCCGGGCAATCGATGAGTATCAAATCACAGGGTTAGAAACAACTTTGGCATTTTGTAAGTTTGTAATGCTGCATAAAGCATTCAGAAGTGGTGAATTTGATACTAACTTTATAAAGAGATATTTTTCGCCCGATGATCAAGATGCTGAATTCTCTGAAGAAGAAATAGAACTATTAGCGGCTATGGGAGTGCTTTTATATGAAAAAAGCAAAAACAATGTAGGGGTACCTGCAGCATTGTCTACGACCGCGCCATCTAAATGGAAAAACAGACTTAAGTAATGGCGGAAATATTACCGATCAAAGCCTGGAGATATAATCCTGGTCTAAATGCACAGATTGAAGAATTAACTTCCCCTCTTTTTGATGTGGTTTCACCCAAACAGCGGGAAGCCCTCTATAAAAATGACAAAAACAGCATTCATCTCTCTGTTCCCAAAGGCAAGAATCCGGCAATTGGAGCCAAAAAGACTTTGGTAAACTGGAAAAATGAAGGAGTGATCCTCCAGGATAAAATTCCCGGCATTTATGTTTACTATCAATATTTCACCTTATCAGGAGAGGAAAAAGAGTTTTGCAGAAAAGGCTTTATCAGCCATATCAAGGCTTATGATTGGGATGAAAAGATGATTGTTAGGCATGAAAATACCATCGAAAAAGCGGTCAATGACAGGATTGAAATTCTCCGGGAAACAGCCTTTCAAACCAGCCCCACCCACGGCCTTTATGATGATCCGGATTTTTTATTGGAAAATTATATGGATGAGGCTATTTCAGATCCCTTGTATGATATAGAGGATTATCAGGGGGTAAGGGAAGTATTAGGAGTTATCCACGATGCCAAAATCATCCATAAATTTTGTCAGTTGATTAAGGGGAAAAAAATAATATTGGCAGATGGTCACCATCGCCTAGAGGGTGCCATAGCACATAGAAAGAAGCAAAAAGCATCCAATCCCTCGCATAATGATAGGGAAGGGTACAATTACCACATGATGTACCTCACAAATGCCGCAGCCAAAGGGCTTAAGATCCTTCCTACCCATAGGCTGTTCCAAGATATTCACTTTTCAGAAGCGGAATTGACCGAGAAGCTGTCTGCTTATTTTACAATTAAAGAAGTCAGTGACCCCCAAGAGATCGGTGATCTGATCATTAACCAACCATGGGCCTTTGGCTTGATCTTTAAATACTCCGCCTATAAAATCCGCCTAAAGCCTGAAATGGTCGAAAAACGTGCCGATGATATTCCTAAAGTAGTAAAAGAACTTGATGTAGAGGTTTTACATCATTTCTTTATTGAGAAGGTATTGGGAATTCCCAGGGAAAAGCAACGTTTTTCCAATAAAGTCGATTACGAAAGAAATCTGAACAGATGTCATCTTAAAGTGTCTTCCGGAGAAGCTGACTTTGCGGTAATCACTAAAGGTGTCACGATGAAAGAGGTAATGGAGGTAGCTGAATGTGGCTATGTCATGCCCCAAAAATCAACTTATTTTTACCCAAAAGCAATTTCTGGACTAATGTTCGGATCCATTGCAGAAGATGAATTCAAATTCCCCTATGAGATGTTTTTATGATTGGATCAATAAAAAACAAACACCTTGTCCTGGCCTCAAAATCCCCCAGAAGAAATGAATTAATGAACGGCTTAGGCCTGGATTTCACGGTAAAGACCAAAGAAGTGAAGGAAGATTTTCCAAAGGATCTGGAAAAAACCAAAGTTGCCCAATATCTGGCTGAAAAGAAAGCGCTGGCTTTTCAGCAGGAATTGGGAAACAATGACCTTCTCATCACTGCTGATACAGTGGTTATAATAAACGGGGAAATTTTAAACAAGCCAAAGGATAAAGAAGAAGCTTTGCAGATGCTCCAACAACTTTCCGGAAATATTCATCAAGTAATCACAGGAGTATGCATGATGGATAAACATAAAATAGTAACCTTTGATGACCTCACTGAAGTCCATTTCAAGAAGCTGGATAAAGAGGAGATAAGCAATTATATTGACAAATATAAACCCTATGATAAAGCTGGTGCTTATGGTGTTCAGGAATGGATAGGCTATGTGGCCGTTTATAAAATGGTAGGTTCATTTTATAATGTGATGGGTTTGCCCGTCCATAAGATCTATGAAGAACTAAAGAACTGGTAATGAAAGTGTCACGTCCTGAATTTAGTTGACACTTTTTGGTTCCATTATTCCATTTATTTCTCAGCTACCTCCGCTGACTGATCAGTGGATTTAATCAGATCTCCGTCTTTTAATTCCTTGCTGATCACAAAATAGGGGCCGGATATAATTTTCTGGCCTTCTGCAATTCCTTCGGTAATTTCTATATTTTCAAAGTCAGAAATCGCTGTTTTCACTTCCACCATTTTAGCCCTGTCCCCTTCTACCACAAAAACCAATTCCTTTGGCCTGGTAGTCTCATCAGGCGAGGTGATGTTCATATCTTCCCTCGTAGTAACGGAAGCCAGTGGTACAGAAAGTACGTTTTCCTTCTTCTGGGTGATTATTTCTACACTGGCGGTCATACCCGGTCGGAAGGGGTACCTGTTTTCTTCCGTAACCAAATCAGCATAGGAACTGTTCAAAATCTTGATCTTGACCTCAAATTCCGTAACAGCATCCGGACTGGCCTTTTCATTGGCAGAATTGGCAATAGAAGTCACAACGCCTGTAAATTTTTTTCCGCTGTAAGCATAAGAATCGACATCAATGATGGTCGTGTCACCATTTGAAATCCTTACAATATCATTTTCGTTGACATTTACCCTTACTTCCATATGATTCAGGTCAGCGAGCCTTAACATCTCTGTCCCTGCCATCTGGGCGGTCCCTACTACTCTTTCCCCTTTTTCCACCAATAAGTTGGAAACAATCCCATTGACTGGTGAATATACATTGGTTAACCGCAGGTTTTCTTCGGCTTCCTCTACAGTAGCCTGAGAACTTTTGATGACATACTCCGAAGCGATCACTGTCTGTTTAGCAGCTTCAAGGTCGTTTTGAGCAGTAAGGAAGTCAGCTCTTGCCTGTTCGAAATCCGAATCGGAAATAACTTTATCTGCATATAATTTCTGATTCCGTTCAAATTCAAGCTCAGCACGGGTAAATTGTGCTTCTGCTCTTTTCAAAGAGGACCTGGATTGGGCCAAATTAGCCAATTGCTGGTTCAAATTGGCCTTAGTCCTATCCAAAGCTGAGATGAAATTATCCGGACGGATTTTCACCAATAGATCATTCATTTTCACAGAATCCCCCTCTTGGACGTTCAATTCAATGATCTCTCCCGCCACATCAGGGCTTAATTTTATCTCTGTTTCCGGCTGAACTACACCTGAAGCACTTACTTTTTCAATAATAGTAGTATTCTTTGCGGCTGTAGTTTCTACCTCTAATTCACTTTCACCACCGATCCATCCGGCAGATCTACCTACGAACACAAAAAGAATCAAGAACCCTAGTATTGCGAGCAGAATATAAATTAGTTTGTTTGATTTCTTCCTGGCCATGATATAAAATTATAGTGTAATTGGATTTCCTAAATAAAAATCCAGAACTTTCACCCGAAATATATACTCATATTTAGAGTTTAGCAAGTCAGCCTGCGCATTGAACAGGTTGTTTTGTGCCACTTGAAAATCTACAGAATTGATAGCTCCCACCTCAAACCGCTGCTGAGCCATCCTAAATGCCTCCTCCAAGGAAGTTACACGGGACAAGGAAGAAAGGAAAGCTTGCCTGGCAGCATACGCATTGGTATAAGAAGTCTCGATATTCTGCCTCAACTGGTTTTTGACTTCTAGCTCCTGCACCTCGTTCAGGTTTCTTTGCACCCTTGCCCTTTGAAGATTGGCTTTATTCCTAAAGTTAGAAAAAACAGGGATATTTAAATTTAATCCCAATGCCTGGGAAAGATTGTTATTCATTTGCGTGTTAAAACCTTCCGTGTTCCCAAAAGCGGATTGATCTATATAATTGGAAAATAAATTCCCCCCTAATCCCAAGGTGGGATAAAAACTTCCTTTTGCTATTTTAATCCCATATTCCGCACTTATTACAGACAATTCAGCTGCCCGCACTTGAGGCATAGTTTCCAGGGCAACAGCGAATATTTCTTTTACATCCACATTGGGCAAGGGGTAATCTTCTGCATTGAGATCAGGAACAGACACATCAAATTCTTCAGAATAAGGAATAAGAAGTTCCTGGGACAAATTCAGTTTGGCCAATCTTAAATTGTTGGAGGCGTTGATCACTTCCAGTTCACTGGTTGCCTTTTGGGCTTCCATGTCCAGCCTTTCTGATAAAGGCAATGAACCCACTTCCACTAGCCTTATAGTACGCTGCAGTTGATCCGAAGAGGTTTGTAACTGGGATTCAGCTATTCCTACCTGTTCATTGGCAAAAACCACATTGACAAAAAGATTGATAATATTTAAGATGATGTCATTTTTAGTAGTCGCTACATTCAGCTTGCCTATTTCCACATCCACCCCTGCCTGGTGGATTGAATGGGTAATTTGCCGTCCAGCAAAAATGGTGACATTGGAATTGGCACTGACATTGATATTCCCTATTCTTCTGGTTTCAAATAAATTGGTCACAGGATTGATGGACCTGCCCCAATTATAACGGGCAGATGCGGATGCTGAGAAAGAGGGCAACCGTTGTCCCTTTGCCTCTAACAAACCCGCTTCCGTACCTATTTGGTTTAGTTGGCTCCTTTTTAAAGTCAGGTTATTTTCTACCCCTATCTCAACAGCTTCTTCCAAAGAAATGGAAGAGATATTGTATTCTTGGGCGCAGACAGTCGAAGTTATAACCAGCAAAAATATTCCCAATAAAAAATTATCTTTTTTCATGTTCCATAAATCTATAGCAGGCTATATCAGCCAATCCAAATGAAGGTTTTCAGATATTTTATTCTTTGGACTATTATATCAGTACTGCTTTTTTACAACCAGATAAAAAGCCTGATGGCCAACATTTATGCTAAACTACTATTTAGATTTATAATTTATTGATTAATCCTCAACATATTGCATGTCCAGTCTCTCGTGGTAATAAATTTAACTAATTTTAACTGCTCTATCTAAAAGGTCTTTTTAACAAGGTGTTCGTAAATGAACAAAAATATGCACGGATTTAATACAGTCTTTCTTCAAAAATTGGCAAAAGAGGGTTTTACAAAGGCAGAAAGCTGTCTGGCTAACCGGGCAGCATTTTTTGGGGATGGGGTTTTTGAGACGATGATCTTTTCAAAGGGCAAGATCCGTTTTGCAGGGGAGCATGAGGAACGCCTGAACCTTGGACTAAATCTTTTGAAAATAGAATCATCAAGCGTGACGGTTCAGGAACTGGAGGAATTTATAAAGCAAAACTTCAGCCAGGAAAAACCCTTTAGGATCCGATGGAATGTCTATCGTGGGGGCTTGGGGAAATATACCCCTGTAGGTCATCAAGCAGTGGATTTGATCATAATCCAATCCCTGGATAAGCCAGACAAAATAAAACCAAACGCCTATATCAGCAAGAATGTAAGTATTTTCCCTTCTCTCTGGAGCCATTGCAAAACCCTCAATAGTCTCCCCTATGTAATGGCCAATATAGAACGGATGGAAAAAGGAATGGATGAGGTGATTTTATTGAGTGAAAAAGGGCTTATCTCTGAGGCGGGTGCGGCCAATGTTTTCTGGAAAAAGGAGGATGTTTTCTACACCCCCTCACTCTCCTGCAATTGCATAGCCGGTGTAGGCAGGAGAAAAATTATGGAAGTACTAAAAAACGAAGGCATTGATATGGTAGAGGGAGAATTTTTGGTTGAAGATCTGATGGCAGCCGATCAGGTTTTCACCAGTAATGTGACAGGTATCGCCTATATCGCCTGCCTTGAAAACCAATTCTTCGATACAAAGCCCCTCCCCTTGTTGGAAAGGCTATTTGAATAGTAGGAATTTCTTCTTTTTCACCACATATTCCACATATTTTCATATATTTTTTTCATGTGGTTCCTTTTTTATAATTTCTGGGACTCGACGCCTTCTATGATCGGTTCTTCACAGCATGATCCACAGCCCTCGCCGTCAATGCCATATAGGTGAGGGAGGGGTTTTGGGTGCTGGTGGAAGTCATACAGGCCCCATCAGTCACATAAACATTCTTACAGGCATGAAGTTGGTTCCATTTATTGAGCAGGGACGTCTTTGGATCAAGGCCCATGCGGACCCCTCCCATTTCATGGATATCCAAACCTGGCGCCCGCTTATCGTCTCTTGTCCGGATATTTTTAAATCCGGCCGACTCAAACATCTCCGTCATCTGTTCCAGATAATCCTTGATCATATCTTCATCGTTCTGATCATAATCTACGGACACTTTTAAAAGTGGGATATCCCATTGGTCCTTTTGTGTGCTGTCCAAAGTCACCTGACCATCTTCTTTTGGAATGGTTTCACCCATCATATGTGAACCAACCCTCCAGGTGCCGTATTTGGGATTAAGCAATTGATTTTGAAGTTCGGTGCCTATTCCAGAACGGTCTGTTTCTATGCTTCTGTTCCCTCCAAAACCAGCAGCGTAACCTCTAAGGAAATCAGTTTCCTGCTTTTGAAGATTTCTGAACCGGGGAATATAACCACTGTTGGGTCTTCTTCCCGCTGTGGTATATTCCATCAGCCCCTCATATTCCCCTGAGACTCCTGCCCTGTAATTGTGGAAGGCCACGTATTTTCCAAGGAGGCCGTTGTCATTGCCCAGTCCATCAGGAAAGCGGTTGGAGGTAGAATTCAACAATATCAAATTGGTATTCAATGCACTGGCATTGACAAAAATCACAGGAGCATAATATTCCGTAATTTCTTTCGTAAGGGCATCGATCACGATTACACCTGTAGCTTTTTCCTTTTTCTCATCATAAATAATGGAATGGACCACAGCATTGCTCCTCATGGTCAGGTTTCCTGTATTGGCCGCCCAAGGTAAAGTGGAAGAATTACTACTGAAATAGCCCCCAAAAGGACAACCCCTTTTGCAAAGATTCCGGTGCTGACACAGTCCCCTCCCTTGCTTTGCATAGTATTCATAATTGCCTGTAATATGCGCACACCTACCAATGATTACATCCCTGCCGGAATAATTCTCCCCTACAAAGCTTTTAAAATATTTTTCCACTGCGGTAAGCTCCATGGCCGGTAAAAATTCCCCATCAGGAAGATTGGGCAAGCCATCTTTATTTCCGGAAACACCTACAAATTTTTCAACATGGCTGTACCAAGGAGCAAGGTCCGCATAGCGGATCGGCCAATCCACGGCAAAACCATCCCTGGCCGGCCCTTCAAAATCCATATCGCTCCATCTTTGAACCTGCCTTGCCCAAAGCAGTGATTTACCCCCAGTCTGATAGCCTCTTATCCAGTCAAACGGCTTATCCTGCACATATGGATGTTCGGTGTCTTTTACAAAAAAATGGGCGGAGTCTTCTTTAAAGGCATAGCATCTACTTACTACCGGATTTTCCTTTTGGATGTCATGAGGCATCTCTCCCTTGTGTTCAAATTCCCACGGAAACATAGTGGTAGTGGGATAATCCTTGATATGGGAGACCTCTTTTCCCCTTTCCAGTACCAGGGTTTTAAGGCCTTTTTCCGTCAATTCCTTAGCAGCCCATCCGCCGCTCATTCCCGAACCAATGACAATGGCTTCAAATGTCCCTTCCTTTACACTTTTAATATTAAGATTAGCCATTGGTATTTATTTTTTCTGATGGATCAATGATTTTCTCTCCCTGAAAACCTTCAGGAATAAGTTCATAGGGCATAATTTCGGTCATAAAATATTCAGAATTCAGGTAACCATGTAGGGTAAGACGCTTGGTGGTATTCAGAAAATGCTTTAATTCATCCCTATTAAAGTCCTCTTTCACCTGATTTTCTGAATGGACCTCTTTTGCATTTACAATGCTGTTGAACACTTCTTCCGCTTTGGCTTGATCCATTTTTACAAACTGCTTTCCATATTCCTTCTGTACATATTGGTCAAATTGCTTCAATCCATTCGTAAAGGTCCCCTGATCTTCCTCACTAAGGCAGTCATTGGCCATGACCAATACAAAATCCTGGATGTCCAGTTCTTTTGCCCCTAATATTTCCCCACCTGGAATGATGGTTTCCACCACTTTAGAAAGCAAATTCCTGTGATCTGCATTGATTTTAAGTTTATCATAGGCGGCGAGAATATTTTCCCTGCTAAAATCACATGCAGGAATTGCCATTAATCCTCCTGTGATCAACGCCAATTGTTTTAAGGCTATCCGACGGTCCATAATGATTTTTGATTTTCTTTAATTTGAAAACGAAGATAGTTTCTTTTATGTATTATTTATATTTTGCCGCCCTTCCTTTTATAATTGGTAATATTCGTCCATCAGAGACTGTACAGAGCAAAAAACCTGGTCAATCAAAGCGGCAATCATCTCCAAATATATGGATCAAAATGAATAATATTCAGTAATTTTGTTCCTTAACCTCATTAATCCTATTAATAATGAAGCAAAAATTACTGATAATCCTATTATTTCTGCCTTTTTTTCTTCCTGCACAAACTGTTGTTTCATTTCTGGATTCAAAATCCAAAGCCCCTGTCCCGGATGTGTTGGTCAAAACCAGCAATAAAAGTAACTTCATATCCAATGAAATGGGGCAGCTGAGCATCCAAATTACAGATACCGTGGAAATGATTTCCTATCATATTGCTTATGAAAGCAAATCCTTTAACGTTGCCCCCAATAAAAATGCGGAAATATTTTTGGATAGAAAGGAGGTTTCTTTAACCGAAGTGGTAGTCTCTTCTTTTGAAACGGAACGGCCGCTTCTGGAACAAGCGGCGGCTATCACCAGGATACCGGAAAGCGATCTGTACCGGTTCAATGAAACTTCCATTGTCAATTCCTTCAATACCAAGCCGGGAATCCGGGTGGAAGAAAGGGCACCGGCAAGCTATAGGATCTCTATCCGGGGAAGTTCTTTGCGAGCGCCATTTGGGGTAAGGAATGTCAAGGTCTATTGGAATGATATTCCATTTACTGCCCCTGACGGGACTACCCCATTGAACATCCTGGATCTTTCCAATATACAAAATACAGAAATCATTAAAGGCCCGGCGGGCAGTATCTATGGTGCCGGAAATGGCGGTGTGATCAGTTTTACCAGCCGACAGAATATCCCTGAGAACAAGATAAGTGCTGATTTTGGCCTTGGCGACTTTGGGATGACCAGATACAGAATCGGTATTGATCAGCAATTGGTAAATGGTGGCTTAAGCGCTTCCTATGTGCAACTAAAATCCGACGGTCACCGGGAGCATACAGCCATGGACAGAAAAGTGTTTCAAATGGCGGGGAATTTTTTCACCTCTGACAAACACACCCTCTCTACCCAATTGCTTTATGCGGATTTATTTTACCAATTGCCTGGA
Source organism: Anditalea sp. (assembly GCA_040905145.1). Classification (GTDB taxonomy): domain Bacteria; phylum Bacteroidota; class Bacteroidia; order Cytophagales; family Cyclobacteriaceae; genus DATGMS01. The sequence goes on along the minus strand of JBBDSC010000139.1, from coordinate 2,861 downwards.
GCATTGACTGCCGAGCAACTGGCAGAAAACCGCCATCAAGCCAGGCCCGGCTCAGCGGCACAAAATGCCTCCATCACCCAGAAATCTCTATATGGCACCTTGGCCCATGAATATCAATTCAACGACCGATTTTCCAATAAAACTTCCCTTTATATCAACACCACTGATTTTGAAAACCCCTTCAATCTGGATTATAAAAAGGAAACGCAATATGGCTATGGAGGGCGGACTAATTTCACCCTTAATGATCATTGGGGGAAATTTCCGATCAGGCTTGTTGCCGGGGGAGAATTTCAGTTCGGAAAAACAGCGGCGCAAAATTACGGGAATAGAAACGGTCAGGCCGATACCATCCGCTTCAGTGATGATTTGATCACTACCCAGGCCTTTATGTTCCAGCAACTGGAAGTGGATTTAAGCAAAAGCATCCGGGCAACCGTGGGCCTAAGTGAAAACTTCTCCCGGTTTGACATAGATCGGAACATCAATGCCAGTACGGGTATCCCTTCCTCGGCTGAAAGAAAATTTGAGCCGGTAATTGTTCCCAGAATCGCCCTATCCGGTAAATTAAATAGCAATTCCGCTCTTTATGGAAGCCTCAGTTCCGGCTTTTCCCCTCCTACTATCGATGAAGTAAGGACCAATGAAGGCTCTATAAACTTAGATTTGGAAGCTGAAAAAGGGATCAATTATGAAATGGGCTATCGTGCGAATTACAGGCAAGGGCTCATCAATACAGACATCAATTTCTTCTATTTTCAATTGGATGAAACCATTACCTCATTTACCAATAATCAGGGCGTAGTGCTTTTTAGAAATGCCGGTGCCACTGATCAGAAGGGCATAGAGGCCCTGTTTGATTATGCCTTGATCAGAAGCCAATTGGGTTTTGTCCAGGAATTAAAGCTGACCCATGCCTATACCGGACATTTTTTTAAATTCAAGGATTATCAACAAAATGAGAACGATTTTTCCGGTAATGATCTGACCGGAGTAGCTCCCCATACCTTGGTGAATCAATTGGACCTGCGCACCAAAACCGGATTCTACCTGAATTTCACCCATCAATGGGTGGATGAAATTCCTTTAAACGATGCCAATACAGTATACCAGGATCCCTACAATTTGGTCAATACCAGAGTAGGTTGGAAAAGTACTTTAGGGTTCCAGTGGGATATTGAAATCTATGGTGGGGTTGACAATTTATTGAATGAATCTTACAGCCTGGGCAATGACCTGAATGCTTTCGGTGGCAGGTACTTTCAGCCGGCCCCCTTGAGAAATTACTTTGGGGGTCTAAAGGTCGGGTTCAGGTATTAGTAAAAGTGATACATCGTACTTAGTACTCAGTACCCTTTCAATGAAACTTACTGGGTCGTTTTCGCATTAGTAATAAAATAAAAGAAACTTATTCAACTATATGGACAAACCTATTTTTAACATCGAGGAAGTAAACAAAATCATCAGGAACCGCCGCTCAATGTTTGTGGCACAGTTTAAAGAAAATGATCCGGTAGCCGATCATATTATTGGAGAATTGCTTGAAAATGCCAATTGGGCCCCCACCCATAAGTTGACCGAACCGTGGTCCTTTACTGTTTTTACCGGGGAAGGTTTAAAGGAACTTGCCCGCTTCCAAGCTATTCTTTACAAGGAAAGGGCAGAGAAAAACGGGAATTTTAACGAAGCAACTTTCAAAAAATTTAAGGAGAATCCTTTAAAAGCTTCGCATATCATTGCCATAGCTATGAAAAGGGATCTAAAAGCCAACCTTCCGGAAATGGAAGAAATTGCCTCTGTGGCCATGGCAGTTCAAAACATGTACTTAACAGCAAGCGCCCATGGTTTGGCTGCCTATTGGGGCACTGGCGGCCCCACTTTTTACCCTGAAGCCAAGGCCTATTTTGGCTTGGGCGAGGAGGACATGCTCATGGGTTTTTTCCACATAGCCAAACCGGCAATAGACAGATGGCCTGTAGGCAAAAGAAAGCCTATTGCTGATAAAGTGAAATGGGTACGTTAAATGGTATATGGTATTTAGTATATGGCATCTGTCCTTGTACTTAGACCATGTTACCTTTTAAGATACCGAGGTATTTGGTATATAGTATATAGTCTCTGTCCTTGTACTTTGTACCTTGTACTAAATACTACATACTAAATACTACATACTAATATGTCCTGGAGAAAAATTTATTTCCTTCCTTTGGTGCTTCTTTTTGCTTGCGGAGACGATTACCTTCCCAAGCCTAAAGGGTATAACCGCATTGATATTCCCGAACATGCTTTCACAAGTTTAGAAAGGGATCTACCTTATCAATTTGAACATTCCAAGTATAGCCAGATAGAACCGGACTCTTTTAATCTGGATGAAAAGACCTGGATCAATTTACACTATAAGGAGCTGGGGGCCAGGGTACATTTGACTTACAAACCCATTTTGGGAAAAGAGGAAAACCTGAAAGCCTATTTAGATGATGCGATGTCCTTGACGGCCAAGCACCAGGTAAAAGCCTATGGGATAGAAGAAGGGGTGGTGAAAACCAAGAATGGTTATACAGGAATGGTTGCCGAACTCAGTGGACAAGTACCCACCCAGTTCCAGTTTTTTGTCACCGATTCCACACAAAATTTTCTCCGTGGTGCCTTATACTTCCATACAGCCGTGAAAAATGATTCCCTTGCCCCTATCATCGAATACATTAAAGTGGATATGATGCACTTGATCAATACCTTGGAGTTTGAACAGGAGTTAGAATAAGATGTGAGACTTAACAGGTAAGTTGGAAGAAAGAAGCAAGCTGGAAGACGGGAGGTACTGTCTTTTAAAGCAAGCATATTTATATAATTTTTCTTACTTT